>DATJQX010000146.1:0-41495 GCA_035505275.1 Streptosporangiaceae bacterium
CCGGGAAGTGGCCGGGCACGTAGCCCTCCCAGTCCGCCGGGGACTCCTTGATCGCCGCCTTGACCAGGTCGATGAAGAACAAGACGTCGTTCGCGGTGATCGGCTGGCCGTTGGACCACTTGTAGCTGCTCTTCAGCGAGACCGTGACCGTCTTGTCGCCGTTGCTGTACACCGGCGGGTCGGCGATGCTCATCGGCGGGTACAGCTCTGGGTCGGTCCCGTAGACCGTCCAGTACAGCGGCCGCCACATCTCCCACTGGAACGTGAAGTTGTTGAAGACCGAGTTGTCTGCGCCGGCCACGACCGGGAAGATCCAGTTCGGGGCGGTATTGGGCTGCATCGCCCAGGTGATCGTGCCGGCCTTCTTCGGCCCGGTGGCCGACGCGAGCGGCACCGAGCCGATCCCGCCCGGCACCGTGACGGCCCCCGGGGTGGTGGTGGTCGTGGTTGGACTGTGACTGCTGCTGCTGCAGGCGGCAAGCGCGGTGAGGCTCGCCACCGCCACGGCTACCCCGGCAGTCTTGCTGCGGTACGTGAACATCGACGCCCTTCTGTTCCGAAGTTCGCCGGTGATCCGCCCCAGCACCCGTCGCGCGTCGGCCATGCCGGGCCGACCGGTCAGCTACCGGTGTTAGGAGTTAACCGAAGAGTAAGTGCCCGATTGCATCAATGTCTCGGCAATATAGTCACAACTTGCCATCGATGGCGCCCGCCGCCCAGGCGCGGATCAGATCGCCCGGCGGATGAACAGGGCCCAGCCGCGGGGGAGCTCGGTGCAGCCGGCGAACTCCTGGGCCTTCATCCTGCACCAGGAGGGGATGTCGGTGTAGGCCGCCGGGTCGTCGGCCAGGATCGCGACCACCGCGCCGAGCGGGACGTCCCTGATCTGCTCCGCGAGCATGATGATCGGGATCGGGCACTTACGGCCCAGCGCATCGATGGTCAGCGCGGGAGCGGGGCCAGGCGGTGACACCACCGCTCGTTCGGGATCAGGGAGAGGGACACCACCGGCGGCATGGGCCGCCGGGTCGCCGCGGCGGGCGGGCCCGCGCCCGAACAGGCGGATGGGACGTCCCGTCATGCGCGCACCCTCACGCCCTCCATCATGCCCGCCGGCGGCCACGGGCGAACGTGGCCTACGCGAAGATGGCCGAAACATATGGGGGTCCGCGAAGGCCCGCGGGCGGGCGCGCGATACTGTGTCCACGACACGCTGTAGCAGAACCGAGGAAGGCCCTCGCCTTGAGTACCGATCAGGTGGAGCTTGAGCGGCCCGGACCCGTTCCGGGGCGCCGTCGCCGCAGGCCAGCACGCACTCTCGGCCTGATCGTCGCGGCCTGCGTACTGACCCTCGGCCTGACCGGGTGCACGAACAACTCGTTCACCAGGCTAGGCTTCCCGAACCCCATCACCGAGCAGGGCAAGACCGTCCTCACGCTCTGGCAGGGGTCCTGGATCGCCGGGCTGGCCGTGGGCGCGCTGGTCTGGGGCCTGATCTTGTGGGCGGTGGTCTTCTACCGCAAGCGCGGCGACCGGCTGCCGCAGCAGGTCCGGTACAACATGCCGATCGAGATCTTGTGTACGACGGTCCCGTTCGTGCTGATCGCGGTGCTCTTCTACTTCACCGCCAAGGACGAGAACTACATCGACGCGATGAAGCCCAACCCGCAGGTGGTCGTGAACGTGCTGGGGTTCCAGTGGAGCTGGCAGTTCAACTACCCGCAGTACGGCGTGACCAACGTCGGCAACATGTGGAGCCCTGGCCTGCAAAATGGCCCGCTGCCGGTGCTCGAGATCCCGACCGGCGAGACGGTCCAGTTCAACCTGACCTCGGCCGACGTCGACCACTCGTTCTGGGTGCCCGAGTTCTTGTTCAAGCGGGACGTCATCCCCGGCCACCCGAACCACTTCCAGATCATCGCGGACCAGACGGGGACCTTCACCGGGCACTGCAGCGAGTTGTGCGGCCTTTACCACAGCCGCATGCTGTTTACGTTGAAGGTGGTGACACCGCAGCAATTCCAGGCGGACATGTCCGCCGAACAGGCGCAGCAGTCGTCATCAGGGAGTACGTCATGAGCACGATCGAACGGCCGGTCATCACCGCGGGGGACTCCGCCCGCACCGAGCGGAAGGGCTCGATCCTCGCCTACTGGCTGTCCTCGACCGACCATAAGATCATCGGGCACCTGTACCTGATCACCTCGTTCTTCTTCTTCCTGTGCGCCGGCGTGATGGCCCTGCTCATGCGGATCCAGTTGCTGGGGCCCGACGAGCACTTCGTGTCCGACCAGCAGTACAACGAGCTGTTCACCATGCACGGCACGCTCATGCTGCTGCTGTTCGCCACCCCGCTGTTCGTCGGGTTCGCGAACGAGCTGATCCCGCTGCAGATCGGCGCGCCCGACGTGGCGTTCCCGCGGCTCAACCTGCTGAGCTACTACCTGTTCACCTTCGGCGGGCTGATCCTGCTGGCCAGCTTCCTCACCCCGGGCGGCTCCGCGTCGTTCGGCTGGTACGCGTACGCCCCGCTGACCAGCGCGATCTACTCGCCCGGGGTCGGCGCCGACATGTGGATCATGGGCCTGGTGCTGTCCGGGTTCGGCACGATCCTCGGCGGGGTCAACTTCGTCACCACGATCTTCTGCATGCGCGCGCCCGGCATGACGATGTTCCGGCTG
Organism: Streptosporangiaceae bacterium; assembly: GCA_035505275.1. GTDB lineage: Bacteria > Actinomycetota > Actinomycetes > Streptosporangiales > Streptosporangiaceae > Palsa-504. Next base: position 2,682 of record DATJQX010000146.1, read on the forward strand.
CCGATGTTCTGCTGGAATGCGCTGGCGACCTCGATGCTGATCCTCATGGCGTTCCCGGTGCTGGCCGCCGCGCTGCTGGTGCTGGAGATCGACCGCCGGCTCGGCGCGCACGTCTTCGACGCCGCCAGCGGCGGGGCGATCTTGTGGCAGAACCTGTTCTGGTTCTTCGGCCATCCCGAGGTGTACATCCTCGCGCTGCCGTTCTTCGGCATCGTTACCGAGATCATCCCCGTGTTCAGCCGCAAGCCGCTCTACGGCTACAAGGGCTTCGTCGCTGCGACGATCGCGATCGCCGGCCTGTCGATGACCGTGTGGGCGCACCACATGTTCACCACGGGCGCGGTGCTGCTGCCGTTCTTCTCGTTCATGACGTTCCTGATCGCCGTGCCAACCGGGATCAAGTTCTTCAACTGGACGGGCACGATGTGGAGAGGCCAGCTCACCTTCGAGCCGCCGATGCTGTACGCGATCGGCTTCCTGATCACGTTCCTCTTCGGCGGCATCACCGGGATCATCCTGGCCTCACCGCCGCTGGACTTCGCGGTGTCCGACTCGTATTTCGTGGTCGCGCACTTCCACTACGTGCTGGCCGGCACGGTGCTGTTCGCGATGTTCGGCGGGTTCTACTTCTGGTGGCCCAAGATGACCGGCAAGATGCTGAACAGCCGGATCGGCAAGATCCAGTTCTGGTTCATGTTCCTCGGCTTCAACATGACGTTCCTGGTCCAGCACTGGGCGGGCGTCGAGGGCCAGGTGCGGCGCACCGCCAACTACCCCGACCTGCCGGGGAACGTGACCACGCTCAACATCATCTCCTCCGTCGGGTCATGGGTCCTCGCCCTGTCCGTGCTCATCTTCTTCTGGAACGTGTACGTCACCTGGCGGCACGGGGTGAAGGTGACCGAAGAAGACCCGTGGGGCTTCTGCAGCTCCCTGGAGTGGGCGACGTCCTGCCCGCCGCCGCGGCATAACTTCTACCGGATCCCGCGGATCAGGTCTGAGCGCCCCGCGTTCGAGGCCCACTACCCGCACATCAAGTGGGGTCGCGAATCGCTCGGCCTTGAGCAGACCATCCCGTCTGTCGAGAGCCAGCAGGAAGTAGAGGCTGGGGTATGAAGGTCGAAGGCTGGCTGTTCCTCGGCTGCGGGATCTTCTTCGGCGGCACGGACGTGGTGTACTGGTACACCTCGCACGACCCGACGGGCACCACCGCGCTCGCCTTGGCCGTCGGCCTGGCCGTGCTCATCGGCTTCTACACGCTGTTCACCGGGCGCCGGCTACCCAAGCGCCCGGAAGACGACGAGACCGGTGAGATCGAGCAGGGTACCGGTGAGGTCGGGTTCTTCAGCCCGCATAGCTGGTGGCCGCTGTTCCTCGGGCTCGGCTGTGGTGCCGTGGCGATCGGCGTGGCGATCGGCTGGTGGCTGTTCCTGATCGGGATGCTCTGGACCGTGGCCGCCACGATCGGCTTCGTCTTCGAGTACTACCGCGGCCACTTCGCCCACTAGCCCGCCACCCCACTGGTATCAATTCGTAATAAAGAAGGGCTACATTCATTCCCCAGTGGCGTACCGGCCATCACCAGGAAACCAATCGCGCGGAGGAACAAGCGTGAAGCGCATCGCGGCGGTGGCCGCATTGATCGTCGCCATGCTCGCCGTCCCGGCGGCCGCCATGGCCGGCACCAGCAGCCCGGGCCCCGGCCCCGGCCAGCCTGGACAGTACCAGTTCTGCCAGCCCAACGCGTTCCATCACCAGCACTCCAGGCACCACCACAAGCATCACCGCAAGCATCACGGACGGCATCACAGGCACCACAGGTTCAATCGGCCCGGCCACTGCAACTTCCCGCCGCCCCTGCCCTCGGCGTCCTGCAACGGGGCGAGCTTCACCTTCTCGTGGGGATCAGGCCTTAGCTCGCTCTACGAGATCTCCGGGCCGGCGCTGTACACCGGCGAGCAGTTCTCCTACAACGGCAACCTCTACACCATCGTGCTGGCCAACACGGTCGCCGGCAGCATGGAATTGAACGCCGTGAACTACGGTCCGCCTATCTTCCAGGGAACCGCAAACCTCTGCTCCGGCTGACCGCCCTGGCCCTACGACCTCCCCAGGCCGGATTGGTAGGCGATGATCACCAGCTGGATGCGGTCGCGGGCGTCGAGCTTGGTGAGCAGGTGAGCTACGTGGGTCTTGGCCGTGGCGGGGCTGATCGTGAGCTGCTCGGCGATCTCGCCGTTGGACATGCCCCGGGCGACCATCGTGAGGACCTCTAGCTCGCGTTCGGTCAGGATCCTGGTGAGCCGGTCGAGAGCGCCGGCCGTGGCCCGAGGTTCGGTCGTGGCCGGCTGGGCAGCGGGCGCGGTGCGGGCGAACTCGCCGATCAGGCGGCGAGTCACGCTCGGCGCGAGCAGCGCGTCGCCCGCCGCCACGACCCGGATGGCGTTCAGCAGGTCGGCGGGCAGGGTGTCCTTGAGCAGGAACCCGCTGGCGCCGGCGCGCAGCGCGGAGAAGACGTACTCGTCCAGGTCGAAGGTGGTCAGGATCAGCGTGCGCACGCCGGTGCTCTGCGTGATCCGCCTGGTCGCCTCGATGCCGTCCATGACCGGCATGCGCACGTCCATCAGGATCACGTCGGGCCTGGTCCGCTGGGCGGCCTCGACGGCCTCCGCGCCGTTGCCCGCCTGGCCGACCACGGCGAAGCCAGGCGTGGCGGCGATGATCCCGCAGAAGCCCACCCGGACCAGGGCCTGGTCGTCGGCGACCACGACCCGCAGCGCGCACGGAGAAGTGGTCGCGGGTCCGCCGCGCGCGGCCGTCATGGCGCCGTCCGGGCTCGTCACGGGCCGCCCGGCGGCAGCGGAATGCGCGCGCTCACCCGGAACCCGTACCCGGGCAGCGGCCCGGCGCTGAACTTCCCGCCGAGCAGGCTGACCCGCTCGCGCATGCCGATGATGCCGTGCCCGCCGGTCAGGCTGCGGGCCGGCGCGGCCGCGTCGGCCCTGAATACGCGCCGGGCCTGGGCGATCCCGGGCCCGGCGCCCCCGGCGCCCGCCATGGCCGGGACCGGCCGGCCCGTGCCCGCCAGCGCCGGGACACCCACGCCCGCACCATTGAAGCCCGCACCATTGAAGCCCGCACTGCTGAAGCCCGCACTATTGAGGCCTGCACCGTTGTCGGTGACCTCGATGACCAGCTCGTCGTCCCAGTAGCCGATCAGGACGCGGCAGGAGCTCGTCTGGGCGTGCTTGACCACGTTCGTCAGCGCCTCCTGCACGATCCGGTAGGCCGACAGGTCGATGCTCGCGGGCAGCTCACGTACGTTCCCCCGGCGGATCACATCCACCTGGACGCCCGCGCCCGCGGTTCGGGACAGCAGCCGGCCCAGGTCGGCCAGTCCGGGCGCGGGGGAAAGCGGCACGGTCCCCGTGGCGGGCGCGTCGCCGGCGGAGCCCTCGGGTACCCCGGCGCCGTCGTCCCGCGCGTCAGGTTCGTCGACCTGCCGCAGGGCGCCGAGCATCCGGCGCATCTCGTCGAGCGCCTCGCGGCTGGTGGCCTGGATCGCGCCGAGCGCGGCCCGCGCGTCACCCGGCTGGGAATCGATGACGTACTGGCCGTACCCGGCCTGCACCGCGATGACGCTCATGCTGTGCGCCACCACGTCGTGCAGTTCCCTGGCGATGCGCAGGCGCTCCTGGGTGACCGCCTTGCTGGCCGCCTCCTCCTGGAGCCTGACCGCATACCTGCGCCGCTGGCGGACGAGATACCCGGCCGTCCAGACGACGACGACGCAGAGCGCCACCATGACCAGGGCACCGTGCGGGCCGGGTCCGTTGCCTCCGGCCAGCCCGATCAGGGCGGTATCCGCGAACAGGGTGGCGAAGACGGCCACCAGCGCGCGCACCGCGTCTCGCGGCTGCTCGTAATTCGCCGCGATCAGGAACAGCACGTAGCAGACCGGCAGGAAGTACGTCAGGGAGACCGATCTCGAGCCGGCCAGCGCGGTCGCGACGACCGAACCGGCGAGCAGCGCGCCGAGCATGAACATCGGGCGTCGCCGGCGCAGCGCCACCGCCACGGCCGCCACCGTTACCAGGACCAGGCCCAGCGGCCCGGCCCACGGCAGCGGGTAGTAGCGGACCATGCCGGGCCGGGGGACGCCGGGCGGCAGGACGATCTCCTGCCTGACGGTATGCGTGATAGCGGCATACAGGATCAAGCCAAGCAGCACGCCCACCGCGTAGTCGAGTAGAGCCCAGTGCCTGGGCCCGATGCCCTTCCCCAAGGGCGTTACTACCATGCGCACATACCTACCGTAACCGCCGCGACCAGCCACGGCGTCATCCTGCAGGCGTAGGCCGCGGCGGGCGTAACTTCACTCTCCGGGGTGATGACGCGCTCCGTCATGCGCTGGCACCGTAGCACCATGCCATCTAACCCAGGCCCCGGGCCAGGCGGACCGACCCGGATTGCGTCCCCCGTCATCGAGACGAGGGCGCTGACCAAGGTGTACCCGGGGAACGTGACCGCGCTGGACGGGCTCACCGTCAGCGTCGCGCCGGGCGTCACCGGGCTCGTCGGCGCGAACGGCGCCGGGAAGTCGACCCTGATCAAGATCTTGCTCGGCCTCATCCCGCCCTCGCAGGGCCAGGCGACCGTGCTCGGCCACGACACCCGGGACAGCGGCGAGACGATCAGGGCGCTGCTCGGCTATATGCCCGAACACGACTGCCTGCCCCCCGACGTGACCGCCACCGAATTCGTGACGCACCTGGGCCGGATGTCGGGACTGCCGCCCACGGTCGCGAAGGAACGCGCGGCCGAGTCGCTGCGCCACGTGGGGCTGCACGAGGAGCGGTACCGCCTCATCGGCACCTATTCGACCGGCATGAAGCAGCGGGTGAAGCTGGCCCAGGCGCTGGTCGGCGACCCCAGGCTGCTGCTGCTTGACGAGCCGACCAACGGGCTCGACCCGGCCGGTCGCACCGCGATGCTCGAGCTGATCGGCAGGATCGGGGCGGAGTTCGGCATCTCGATCGTCGTCGCCTCCCACCTGCTCGGCGAGATCGAGCGGATCTGCGACCACCTGGTCGCCATCGACGCCGGCCGGCTGCTGCGCGCCGACTCGATCACCAGCTTCACCATGGCCAGCCAGGTCCTCGCGGTCGAGGTCGAGGAGGGCCTGGCCCAGTTGCAGGCGGAACTGGCCGTGCGCGGCCTGACCGCCACCGCCCAGCAGCGCGTCCTGCTGGTCCCGCTGGGCGGCGACGACACCTACGACGTGATCCGCGACGCCGTGGCGGACCTGGCCCTCCCGCTGTGCCGGCTCGAGGAGCGCCGGCACCAGGTCGAAGAGCTGTTCCGTGACGAGGGGAAGGTACAGCATGCCTGAAGCGCAGGCCACCGGGGTCATCCACGACCTCGGCTACCGCAGCTATGACGGCCCCAGGCTTGGGCGCGCGCAGATCGTCCGGGCGCTGATCTGGCACAGCTTCCGCTCCGCGTGGGGCATCGGCCGGGGGATCAAGGCCAAGATCATCCCCATCCTCGCCTTTGTCGCGATGTGCCTGCCCGCGATCGTCAACGCGTTCGCGGTGTCGCAAGGCAACGCGCGGCTGTTCGGCTACGACGTCTACGATCCCCAGCTCCGGGTCGTGGTGCTGATCATCTTCATCGCCGCGCAGGCACCCGAGCTCGTCTCCAGGGACCTGCGCAGTCACGTGCTGCCGCTGTACTTCTCCCGGCCGCTGCGCCGGGACGACTACCCGCTGGCCAAGTACATCGCGCTGACGCTGGCCTGCCTGGTGCTGATCGAGGTGCCGCTGCTCCTGCTGTACGTCGGCACGATCGCGTCCGCCAAGAGCGGTCACGACGTCTGGAACCAGACCAAGGCGCTCATCCCCGGTCTCGGCGTCGGCCTGATGTGGGCCGTGCTGGTCGCGGCGATCGGGCTCGTTCTGGCCTCCCTCACCGGCCGGCGCGCGTACGCGACCGGGATCGTCGCGATCGCGTGCTTCCTCACCTGGATCGTGTCCATCGTGCTGATCCAGGCGGAAGGGGGGATCACGTCGACGTCGACGGGCGCGCGGATCGGCGGGCTGTTCAGCCCGTTCACCATCCTGGACGGGGTACGGATCTGGCTCGGCGGCACCTCGCCGGGTGAAGACGCCAATCCCGGCCGCTTCGGCCCGCTCTACGGTGTCCTGTTCGTCATCCTGCTCGCGGCCTGCCTCGGGGGCCTGGCCACGAGATACCGGAATGTGAGCCGCTCATGACGATCGAACTGCGCAACGTATCCCGCTGGTACGGCAACGTGGTGGCGGTCAACGACGTCACGATGTCCATCGGCCCGGGCGTGACGGGGCTGCTCGGACCGAACGGCGCGGGGAAGTCCACGATCATGCACATGATCGCCGGATTCCTCCCCCCGTCCCGCGGCGAGCTTACCGTAGCCACGGCCAGCGACCCCGCCGGCCGGCCCAGCTGGCGTAACCCGGACATCTACCGCGACATGGCGCTGGTTCCCGAACGGGACTCGGTGTACGCGTTCCTGACCGGCACCCAGTTCGTCACGGCCACCGCCAAGCTGCACCAGCTCGCGGACCCGGACGCGGCGGCGGTGCGGGCGATCGCCCTGCTGGACATGGCCGACGCGGCCGACCGCAAGGTCGCGACCTACTCCAAGGGCATGCGGCAGCGGATCAAGGTCGCCGCGGCGCTCGTCCACGACCCGGAGGTCCTGCTCCTCGACGAGCCGTTCAACGGGATGGACCCGCGCCAGCGGCTGCACATGATGGACCTGCTCGACAAGCTCGGCAGCGAGGGCCGGACCATCGTGTTCAGCTCGCACATCCTGGAAGAGGTGGAGCGGCTGTCCGGGACCATCCAGGTGGTGGTCGCCGGCCGGCTGGCCGCCTCGGGCGACTTCCGCGCGATTCGCCGGCTGATGACCAGCCGGCCGCACGTGTTCACGGTGCGCTCGTCCGACGACCGCACGCTCGGCGCCGCGCTCATCGGCCGGCCCGCCGTGACGGCCGTCGACCTGAGCGGGACCGGCCTGCAGGTGCGGACCTCGGACTACGGCGCGTTCTGCCGTGACATCGCCGTGCTCGCACGGGACCACGGCATCCGCCTGCGCGAGGTGCAGCCCACCGACGAATCCCTGGAAAGCGTCTTCGCTTACCTGATCGCCGACTAAAGGAGCGCGAACCACATGTCTGGCCTGTTCAACCCGACGGTCGCCTGGATCACGTTCCGCGCGACGATGGGCCGCAAGCGAGCGTTCCTGTTCGCGATCCCGGCGGTGGTCCTGATCTTGCTGACGGTCGCGCTGCGGGCCTCGCGCCCGCCGTCGCGGCCGTGGCCCTCGCACGTGCTCGGCACGTTCGGGTTCTCCGTCCTGCTGCCGCTGACCGCGTTGATCATCGGCTGCAGCGTGCTCGGCGCGGAGATCGACGACGGCAGCGTCATCCACCTGCTCGCCACGCCGGTGCGCCGTTCCTCGGTGATCCTCACCAAGTTCGCCGTCGCGACCGGCCTGACTATGGTCTTCGCCGCGATCCCGGAGCTCATCGCGGCGCTGATCTCCGGCGGCGGGAACGTCGCCCAGCCCAGGGTCATCGGCGGGCCTGGCGGCGTGGCCAAGATCCTCCCCGCCGCCACGATCAGCGACAGCAGGTTCGCGATCGGCCTGTTCGTGGGGGCGCTGGTCGGCGCGGTGATCTACAACGCGGTCTTCGTCATGGTCTCGGTCGCGACCACCCGCGCGATCGCCGTCGGCCTGCTCTACGTGCTGATCTGGGAGGTGGCGCTGGCCAACTTCGTCAGCGGGGCGCGGCTGCTGTCGATCGGCCACTACTCACTCGGCATCGCCAACGGGATCGCCCACGACACCGCCCTGGACGCGGGCCTGTCCGTGGCGACGTCGGTCGTCATGGGGGCGATCGTCACCGTGGTCGCGCTCGTCCTGGCCGTCAGGCTGCTCTCCGAGTTCACCGTCAAGGGCGATCCGGCCTAGGGCCCAGGCGCCCGCTTCGGCACGTCAGCTACCTGCGGCGTCGCCGGCAAGAGTCCACAGGGTCGAGATAGGCCAGGCGCGAAGCCGGTCGCCGAACGGCAGGGCCTGGCCGCCGGCGTAGAACACGATGCCCGCCACCAGCTGATCGCCGATGCGGCGCGCGAGCCGAGCGATGCCGCGGAAGTCCTCGGACCGGACGGTCTCGGCCGCCTTGACCTCGCACGCGACCACTTCGCCCGACGCTGATTCCAGGACCGCATCAACCTCGTATTGATCACGGTCACGATAGTGATAGAGGCGGACCGGCTCGTCGGTGAAGGCCAGCTGGCGGGTCAGTTCGCCGAGCACGAAGGTTTCGATCACCGGTCCGACCGGTGCCGTGGGATGCCGCGCGCGCCGCAGGCTCATGCCCGCCAGGTGGGCGGCCAGGCCGGAATCGGTGAGCACGAGCTTCGGCGTAGCTACGGCCCTCGTGGTCAGGTTGGTCGACCAGGCAGGAATCCGGCGGGTTATGAACAGCAGCTCCAGCAGGGTGAGGTACCGCTTGACGGTACTGGCCGGAACCTGCAGGCGGCTGGCGAGGGCGGCGGGCACGGCCAGCGAGGCGGTGGACGCGGCGACCAGGTTAACCAGGCGCCTCATGTCGGCGGGCCGCTCGATCTCGGTAAGCTGCCGGACGTCGCGATGCACCAGATCGGTGATGTAGGACTCGAAGAAACGGGCCCGGCGTCCCGGGTCGGGGCGACGTACCGCTTCCGGGTAACCTCCGCGAAGGGCGCGCTCGAGGTAGTCGTCACGACGCAACTGCGACGACCGTACGTGCACGTTGACGCCGCGCCGGAATATGGCCTGGACGAACCCATCTCCAGATCCGTCGATCTCACCTTGCGACAGAGGTGACAGTTCAATGGTCTCGGCGCGCCCCGGCAGCAGGTCCGGGATGTCGTGGAGGCCGAGCAGCCGCGCTGACCCGGTGAGCAGGAACCGGCCGGGACGCGGATCGATGTCCACCTCGTGCTTGATCGCCAGGAAAAGGTCGGGGACCCGCTGGACCTCGTCGATGACCAGGAGGCCGTCGTGCCTGACGAACAGGCTCGGGTCAGCTTGAGCGGCGGCCCGGACCGGGGCCTCGTCGAGGTACCGCAGCTCTGACCCTGCGAACGAGGCTGCGACGAGCCGCGCGAGCGTGCTCTTGCCGGTCTGCCGTGCTCCGTTGATAACGACGACACGAGTGTCGCCAAGAGCGGCCCACACGCTGCGCTGAGCGTGGCGGGGAAGCAAGTCCTCGCTGGCCTGCATAAGGCGACGCTACCACCGAGTGGCGTATCTGCCGATACTATTGTGGTCATTCTGCCGATCACAGCGTGGTCATCTTGCCGATATGATCATGGCCGATCTGCCGAGGGCTTCCCACGGCGCAGGCCGGATGCCTAGCCTGAAGCATGCCGGCGGCGGGATACGGGAGGAGCCCTCGATGGCTGATGCCGGAGACGTACGCCGCCTGGCGCTGGGGTTGCCCGGGGTCGAGGAGATCGACAGCGACGGCTTTGACTTCCGGGTCGGCGGCCAGGGGTTCGTCTGGTCCTACCCCGAACGCAGGCCGGGCCGGCGGCGGATCATCCGGACCGACATCGCGGTGCTGTTCGTCGGCGACGAGGCCGAGAAGCAGGCCCTGCTGCTCGGCGAGCCCGGCGTCTTCTTCACCGTCCCCGGGTACGACGGCTGGCCGCTGGTGATGCTGCGCCTGGCGGAGGTGGACGTCGAGCGCCTGACCGAACTCGTGACCGACGCGTGGCGGATGCGCGCGGAGCGGGCGCAGGTCACCCCGCCGACTCTCCCTCCGGCTAACCTACCGTGATCGCGTCCAGACGCTTCTTGATGAATTCCCCCGATACGACCGGCGAATAGTCGTTCGGCTTGCCGATCGGCGGTCGCAGCGATTCGATCACCGCGTCGTGGTCGGCCTCGTAGAAGAAGACCAGCGAGACCAGATCCTCGTCGGGCGCCTCGGCCTGCGGCGGCAGGACGCGGTGCCGGTTGGACTTCCACCGGCCACCGCTCCAGCGGGCCAGCAGGTCGCCTGAGTTGACCGTGAGCGCGCCTGGTTCGTACGGCGCGTCCTGCCAGCCTTCCTCCTCGCTCCACACCTGCAGGCCGCCGCGGCCCGGCTCACGGTCCAAGATGGTGACGGTGCCGAAGTCGGTGTGCGGGCCGATCCGGAACTGGCCGGGCTCCGGTTCCCCGGCCACCGCCATCGGCGGGTACCAGTTGACGTTCATCGTGTGCGTGGCGTGCCCGGTGTGCCGGGTGAAGAAGTCGCGTTCCAGGCCCAGCGCCGCGGCGCACAGCACCAGCAGCTCGTCCGCGAGCGCGCGCATCCGGGCCAGGTAGCCCGCGACCGCGGGCTCAAGCGCCGGCACCTCGGCCGGGTAGACGTTGGGCTGGAACCAGTACGCGTCGACGGCCTGGTCGCCGGTCGGCCGGTCGGCACCGACCGCGAAGGACTCCTTCAGGTCCGGCGGCGTCGCGGTGCCCTCGGCGTACGCGTTGGCCTCGACGCCGGGCGGCATCCAGCCCCGGCCGGCGACGGTGACGGCGTAGCGCTGCTTGACCTCGGGCGGCAGCGCGAAGAACGCCCGCGCCTGCGCCCGGACCCGCGCGCACTCCTCGCGCGGTACCCCGTGGCCGCTGATCAGGAAGAAGCCCATGCTCTGCAGCGCGGCGTCGACCTGGGCGGCGACGTCGGCGCGGGCGCTCTGGTCTTCCCCGAACCAGGGGGCGAGGTCGATCACGGGAACCGATGACGGCATGATCTAGACTCCGATCCTTGGTCGTGACCAGGATAGCTTCGGCGCGACCCGCCATTCCGCGCGCCGGGCAGCGCCTCATGCCAACATGCCATCCCTGGACGACCTCGCCCGGCTGTAGGGTCAGTGCGTGGAGACAGGCCTCCGGCCGCCCGCGAAGGTCGTGATTGGAGAGGCGAGGAATGACTATCTTTTACCCTGACGTTTCCAGCTACCAGGCGGGCATCAGTTTTTCTGGCTGCGTTATCGCCATGGTCAAGGCCACGGAGAACACCGACTACACCAACCCCGACTATGCCGCCGCCAAGACGCGAGCCGCCAGTGCCGGCGCTTACTTCTGCGCTTATCACTTCCTGCACGCGGGCAATGGAACGGGCCAGGCGTCGTACGCCTTCGGCGTCGTCGGCCGCGGCGTGCCGTTGATGATCGACTTCGAGCCGGCGTATAACGCTAACGGCACGATTGCCTCGGCGCCGCAGATTTCCGACGCCGTGGACTTCATCAACCAATACCGCTCGCTCGGCGGCACGGTTTACCTGTTGTACCTCCCGCACTGGTACTGGCAGGGCAACCTCGGCCAGCCTGCCCTAACCTCGGTTATCGACCTCGACATGCTCCTCGTCTCGTCGGATTACACCGGCTACAGCGACACCGGGCCCGGCTGGGCTGCGTACGGAGGAATGACGCCTGACGTCTGGCAGTACACATCAACCGCGACACTCAACGGAGTCGTTAACGTGGACATGAACGCATTTAAGGGCACGCTGGCCCAATTCCAGACGCAGGTCACGGGCGGCCAGTCCGGAAGCCCGTCCGGCAACGAGCCGACCCTCTCCGAAGGCGCTACCGGGACGGCCGTCCAGACGCTGCAGACCCGGCTGAACGTCTGGGGCGCGAAGCTCACCGTCGACGGCAACTTCGGCGCGGCCACGCTGGCCGCGGTCAAGGCGTTCCAGACCGCGCACCACCTGACCGTCGACGGCGTGGTTGGCCCGCAGACCTGGGCGGCGCTCCTCGCCAACCCCGCTCCTACGCAAGAGCCGTACCCGGCACCGGCCAAGCTCGCGGTCAGCTCGGTGAGCCTGACCGTCACGTGGGACGCGGTAACTGTCGACGGCGCGGCCGTCGCGAGCTACACCGTCGAGGCGGTCGAACTGAACGGCTCGGTCTTCGTCCGCGAGACGCCCACCACCAATTCGATCGTGTTGACCACTCTCGTTCCCGGCCAGACCTACAACATCCTGGTCTGGGCCAACGGCGGCCCGGTCTCGCCCCCGCACGCTTCCATCCAGGTCACCGCCGGATAGGCGCAGGCGCGCCGATAAGTGCCGATAAGTGCCGATAAGTTAAGCCTTCCCCGGCGGTCTACCTGTGAGATGGAAGGAGGTTGCCCATGTCACAAGTTCGCGTGGAGTGCTTTGGGGTCTCGCTTGATGGATTCAGCACCGGTGAGGGCCAGAGTCTTGACGCGCCCTTCGGGCACGCGGATGGCCGGCTGCTTGACTGGTTCTTCTCCACCAGGACCGGCCAGGCCATACACGGCGAGCCCGGGGGCGTCACCGGCGTCGATGACCTGCTCGCCAAGAGCTGGGGGGCGGGGATCGGCGCGGAGATCATGGGTCGTAACAAGTTCGGCCCGCAGCGCGGCCCGTGGCCCGACGAGGAGTGGAAGGGCTGGTGGGGCGATGACCCGCCGTTCCACACCCCGGTCTTCGTGCTTACCCACCACCCGAGGCCCCCGATTGCGATGAAGGGCGGCACCACCTTCCACTTCATCGACGCCAGCCCGGCCGAGGCGCTCGCCATCGCGCGGGAGGCGGCGGGCGGCCTGGACATCCGGATGGGCGGCGGGCCCTCGACCCTTCGCCAGTTCCTGGCCGCCGACCTGATCGACCTCATGCACGTGGCGGTGGCGCCGGTGATCCTCGGCCGCGGGGAGCGGCTCTGGGACGGGCTGGAGGGGCTGGAGGGACGCTTCGACGTGGAGTCGGTAAGCTCCCCGAGCGGTGTTACCCATCTGACCTTCGCCCGCCGCCAGGCAGGGCCTGCTGGTTAGCCCAGCAGGTCAGCGACGGCGGCGATGCCCGGTTCGATGGCGCGTTCGCTGACGTTACCGAACCCCAGCACGAGCTGAGGGGCCGCGGGCTGGCCGCTGGCCCGGTACCTGCTGATCCCGTACAGGCCGACCAGCCGCTCGCGCGCGGCCGCCACCACGGCGTGCTCGTCCGCCGTGGCATCCAGGTGCGCGACGGCGTGGAATCCGGCCGCGAGGCCAGTGAGCCGGATGCCGGGCGCGTACCGCGCGAGCGCCGCCACGAGCCGGTCGCGGCGGTGCGCGTAGATCACCCGCATCCGGCGCAGGTGGCGGTCGTACCGGCCCGACTCGATCAGGGCGGCGAGCGCCAGCTGGTCCAGGGTGGACGAGCCACGGTCGCTGATCAGCTTCTCCGCCGCGACCGCGCCGGCCAGCGGTGCCGGTGCGAGTACCCAGCCGAGCCGGACGGCCGGCGCCAGGGCCTTGCTCGCCGTGCCGATGGTGAAGACGCGATCCGGAGCGAGGCCCTGCAGGACGCCGATGGGCTCCCTGTCGTAGCGGAACTCGGAGTCGTAGTCGTCCTCGACGATGTATGCGCCGGTACGGCTGGCCCAGTCCACCAGGGCATGGCGCCGGCCTGCCGCCAGGACGACGCCCGTGGGCGACTGGTGCGCCGGGGTGACGACGACGACCCGGGCGTCGCTCGCCTCGAGCGCCGCCACGTCTATTCCGAGTTCGTCGACCGGCACGTGGACGAGGCGCAGGCCCGCCGCCTGCGCGGCCCGCAGGCTCTCGTCGGTCTCCGCGCTTCCGTAGCCAGGGTCCTCGAAGGCGGCGCACCGGACGCCGGCCCGCGCCAGCGCCCGCAGCACCAGGGCGAGTCCCTGCGCGAATCCGGTGCTCACGATCACCCGCTCCGGCTCGGCCGCGGCTGCGCGCACCCGCCGCAGGTAACCGGCGACCACGGTGCGCAGCCCGGTGCTGCCACGGGGGTCTCCGTAGTCGAGGTCCGCGCTGGCCACGCTGTCGCAGGCCCGCCGCGTCGCCCAGACCCAGTCGGTTCGCGGAAAGCTCGCCAGGTCGGGGACGCCCGAGCGGAAGTCGGCGATCAGCCGCGGGGGCGGCTCAGGGCGCGGCCCTTGCGCCGACTCCGACGGCACCGGGTGCGCGCGCGCCGCGACCCGCGTGGCCGAGCCCACCTGGCTGGTCAGGTAGCCCTCGGAGAGCAGCTGGCCGTAACACTCCTGAACCAGGCCACGGGAGACGCCCAGTTCGCGAGCCAGCTCCCGCGATGACGGCAGCCGCTCGCCCTCGTGCAGCCTGCCGCCCCTGATGGCGTCTCGCAGGCTCGTCTCCAGCTGGGAGCGCAGCGCCTCGCCGCTGCCCCGGTCGACGCGCAGCAGCAGCTCCGGACCCAAACCGGACCACTGGATCGTCATGAAATTGGATCTTATCAGTGTTCCGCTTTGCCCTTACGGTCACGTTCATGAGCACCTTGACCCACCTGGAGGCCGACCGGGCCACCGTCGCCGCCGCGCCTCGTGACCGCATCGTCAGCGGCCCGCTGGCCCTGGTGTTTCTATCCTCCTCTGCCGTCCTCACCAGCTTCTACCTGCTGCTTTCCGTGACGCCTGTTTACGCGGCGCGCGCCGGAGCCGGGAGCGCCGGGGCCGGGCTCGTGACCGGAGTGCTCCTGCTGGGCACTGTGGCGGCCGAGGTTGCCGCGTCGGCCCTGATGCGGCGGTACCGGTACCGGACGCTGGTGGGGGCCGGAGCGGCGCTGATGGGAATACCGGCCCTGGCGCTGCTGTCCGGCGGCCCGCTGGTCGTGGTCGCGGCGGTCAGCGTAGTCCGGGGCTTCGGCTTCGGCCTAAGCACCGTGGTCATGGGCGCGCTCACCGCGGCGCTGCTCCCGCCGGAGCGGCGGGGCGAGGGACTCGGCCTGTACGGAGTCGTCGCCTCGCTGCCGGGTGTGGTGGCCCTTCCGTCGGGCGTCTGGCTCGCCGGTCACTACGGCTTTGCCGTCGTCGTCCTGATGACGGCCGCGACCGCGCTCGTTCCGCTGGCCGCCTTCCGGTGGCTGCCCGGCACGACCGATCCCCGCGAGACGGACCGGCACGCCGGTACCGGCGAGCAGCCGCCTGGCCTGGTGGCCAGCCTCCGGGACGACGCGGCGCGGCGGCTGGGGCTCATCTTCGCGGCGAGCACGGTGGCGGCCGGCGTGATCGTCTCCTTCCTCCCGCTGGCCGCCGGGGTATCGGGCGACACCGCGGCCATCGGCCTGCTGGCGCAGGCCTTGACCGCCGCGGTCGGCCGCTGGTGGGAAGGACGGCACGGTGACCGGCACGGTCACGCGGGCCTGCTGGCCCCCGGGCTAGTGATCGCGTCCCTCGGGATGATCGCCATGATCTGGCTCGCCTTCCCGGCCGCCGTGATCGCGGGTATGTGCCTGTTCGGCGCCGGGTTCGGGATCATCCAGAACGCCACCCTGGCGCTGATGATCGACCGCCTGTCGGCGCCGGGGCCCGGCACGGCCAGCGCGCTGTGGAACCTGGCCTACGACGCAGGCTACGGGGCAGGTCCCGCGGTCTTCGGCCTGTTCGTCGGCCACACCGGATACCCGGTCGCCTTCGCGTTTACCGGCGTGCTGATGCTGGCTGCCCTGCCGGCTGGCCGGCGGGAGCGCGCTGCGGCTGCGGGCGCCGGCCGGGACCGCGGACCCGCCCGCCGGCGTTGACGCTGACCGCGCTGGCGGTCACGATGGCGGCCACCGAGAGCCAGTCGGCCAGGCCCAGCGACTGGCCGAGGACCAACAGCCCCGTCAGCGCCGCGAACACCGGGTTGACGCTCATGAACACGCCGAAGAACCTGGGCGGAACCCGCCGCAGCGCCATCATGTCGGCCACCATCGGGACCGCCGAGCACATGGCCCCGACGTCGAGCTCCAGTTGATCCGCACCGACTCGGCCACGGGCGGCCTGGCCGAGGGCCTGTGCGGCCGGGGGGGACGCCCCGCCCATCGCCGTGCAGGTGATCTGGCGCCGGCACGACCCGCATCCCTCTACCCACGCGGCTTCGCCTTGCTGACCGAGCCCTACCGCCCCCGAGCCACATCAGCCATTCCAGCGCGCGGCCAGTTTTTACCGTAGCCATTCAGCAGGCTCGGCAACGTCCCGTATCGGCATAACCGCGGTGCAGGCCAGGCGCACGTACCGCATCCCGCCGGCGGCCCGGCCCGGGCCGGGCCGCCGGCGTGCACTGCCGGGGCGGTCTTCAACAGCTCCCGGACCCGCTGCACGACCGCCACCCGGGAAGCCCGCCCTGCGATGCGGCTCTTGCGGCCACTGCGTCATCTCGCCATTGCGAGCCCGGCAATGATGGCCCGCGCCACCGGCGAGGGATCGGTGCCATCAACCGCGAACCCAGCGGCATGCACGGCGGGCTGAGCGAGCATCCGCGGCGACGCGCCGCGGTGCGGCCAGGTCGCGGTATGCACGATGAACGGGTGGCACAAGAACACGTCCCCAGCCGAGCCGGTCGCGTGCGCGACAGGAAGGCACAACGCCGACGGCGGCCACAACTCGGCGTCGGCGTCCGTGCCCTCCTCGCCATAGGGCGCGAGGAACCCGGGGACGGCCAGGTGCGAGCCGCACATCAGCCGCGTCGGTGCGTCATCCGGCCCCACGTCGGTGAACAGGAAAAGCGCCAGCAGCCCGCGTGCCCGGGAGCGGATGTTAACCCACCAGCGCTGGCCTTGCGGGCCGCGGTAGCTGCCCTCGATGTGATAGCCGGCGTTCGCGCGGTCCTGCGACGGGAACCGCACCACCACCGCACTACCCACATCGACCGGCGGACTCCACCGGCCAGCGCCGACCAGTTCGTCATAGGCGGCAGTCAGCGCCGGCGACATGCCAGCGGCGGCGAACGGCCCGGCGCCCAGGTCACTGATCTCGATGACCGGCGGCCAAGCCGCCCGGTCATCGCGGCGTACGCCCCGCCTGGCCATCGACTCCCAGATCAGCTCCCGGCACGCCGCGGCCGTCACCGTGTCCACCGCACCGCGGATCGCCACGTACCCGTCACGGATAAACCTGTCTACATCCACCAGGGCAGTCTCGCTCACCCGCGCCAGCAGATCACCCCATTAAGACCCGGCCTGCCGGCGAGGCTCCCGCACCCGGCCAGCAGCAGAGACGAGAGAACGAAGGCGATAACGACCGGCGTCTTGCGCATGACTGCTCCCCTCAGTCGGCGTTGCCATCGTTCCTACTCCGGTGCGTGGCTGCCCGTATCGTTCTTGCGGTAGCGGATGCCGTCCTGTAACCGCGTTGTGGCCGGGACGCCCTGCCTGACGGCTGGCTTCATGGCTTCATGGTTAATTGAGGGGTGATTTTCGGCGTTCAGAGGCCCTTTTCGCAGGCAGATGAGCTAGCGGGCATGGTCGGGGTCGCGATCGCCGGGTTTCGCCGGTCGAAGCGTCAAGCCCTACTAGGGCCTCGGGAACCATGCCCATCGCCCACCCTGCCCAGCACGAACAGTAACCGCGGCCAACGCCGGCCAGCCGGCGAGAAACGTTGCACTACGGGCCGTAGCAGGTCACCGTTGCCCAGCGCGTGCGCGCCATCTGCCCAGGATCTCCTCCGAGGAGTCCAGGACGTGCTCTGGGTGATTGAACCGCAGGTAGTCGCGCACCGCCTTGTTGCCGGCCTGATCGCCTGGATCCTGTCCGGATACCAGGTCCCGCGGCACCATGTAGTGATAGCCGCGCTCAGCGGCGCCCAGC
Source organism: Streptosporangiaceae bacterium (assembly GCA_035505275.1). Lineage (GTDB taxonomy): Bacteria > Actinomycetota > Actinomycetes > Streptosporangiales > Streptosporangiaceae > Palsa-504. Next base: position 20,324 of record DATJQX010000146.1, read on the forward strand.
ACGGCGTACAGCACGCAGCAGACCAGTTCGACCCCGCAGATGACCAGCCCGTCGATGTCGTTGCCGTCGAGGAACCCGGTGAATGACGGACTCTGCCAGCAGTCATACCGGTATTTCATTACCACGCTCGATCCGCGGACCGGCTCGATGAACAGCCCGGCCCCCCATGTCCCGGCGGCACACAGGCCGTCTGGCCGCTCCCAGCGACGCTGCCGCCCGGTCAGATGGCCCATATCGAGGATCTGCTGCGTGTAGACCACCCGCGCGCCCAGCCCGGCGGCACGGGCGGCGAACACGCTGGCCCGCTGTGCTGCCTCCGCGTTGCGGCTATTGGTCACCGGGCCGGCGCCGCAGACCTCCGGGCTGCAAAAGTCGTTCTGGAAGTCGACCATGACCACCGCGACCTGACGCGGGAACAGATCGAAGAAACCCCCCGTTCCCATGCGCGCGGCGCCCATGATGCTGAGTCTAGAACCGGGCTCAGCGCGGCCCGCGCGACCGAAGCGCCTCTCCCGACCGGGCCACACGTTGCCTGCCGCCGCACCAGCCCAGCCAGCAGGCATAAACCCCGACGCTTGCTGAATCGCTGCTGTTTACCCGGAAAGGGTAATTAGCGTATCCGGCTAACCGCTTCCTCCGAGTCGAGATGACGCAACTGCTCCGCCTGCGCTAGGTGGCGCTCACAGAATTCGCCGACGCCTGGAGGCGCGGTCACTCCGAGTTCATTCGCCCAGCCCAGTTCGGGCGAACCGGACGGACTGACCGGATAGGTCCAGGTCTCGGAGTAGTTGGCGAATCGAACGGTCCCGGCGACGTCGGAATCGGAATAGTAACCACACACGACACAATGCGGCTTGAGCGCCATCGAAGACCCTCCTCAGCCCGAGGCGTTAGAAGTAGGCGATCCATTCACCGGCCGCCTTGGTGACGAAGACGTCTGGCTGGTCCCCGCCCAAAGATAGCTCCTGTATATCCTTGGCCGGCATCCTGCAAGGGTAGTTGTCCTCGGCGCGGAGGCGCTGGGATGGCCTCGCGCCGCGGACCAGGCTCTGTAGCTTGGCGACAGCCGGGGGAGTAGGCGGTGACGGCGGGACATGGAACGGCGGGGCCGCCCCTGCGGCGGTCCCGGCGGCACCCGCAGCCGCGCCCGTAGCGGGCGCAGCGGTCCGGGCCCCGGATCCAGCGGCACCGGCACGGACAGGTGCTGGTACAGCAGCGCGTCGGCGGTGTCCCCGGTGAACGGCGGACGGCCGGTACGTGATCGCCACCAGCACACCCGACGCGCCGCGCCAGCGCCAGGGCCACCTCACCGAACCCGCCCGAGCCAAGCACTCGCACCGCGGGACCAGGTCACGCGTTAGATATGCAACCTGTTTGCATATCGTTAGCATGGGGTGTTGTGGGCCAGACGTCAAGCCATCCGTACCTGTTCGGCGACCTGCTCGCGCTGGCCCGCCTCAGCTGGATACGGCAGATGGCGGACCGGCTCGGTCGGCTCGGATACGACGACTACCGCCGCAGCGACCCCATCGCGATGCGGATGCTCAGCCGCGGGCCGGTCGCGGTCGGCCGGCTCGGAACCGAGCTGGGCGTGACCCGGCAGGCCGCCCGCAAGGTCATCGACGGGCTCGAGCAGCGAGACTTCGTCCGGACCGAACGCGATGCCCACGACTCCCGGGTGCTGAACGTGATCCTGACCCCCGTCGGCGCAGCCTACGCGCGGGCCATCGTCGGGGTGATATACGACCTGAACCGCGAGTTCTGCGAGCGTGCCGACCCCGCTGAGCTCGGGGCCGCCGATGCCGTCCTGCGCGAGGTGATCGCGATGGACAGCTCCCTGCCCGCCGCCGCCGCCCGGATCAGGCCTCCGGGTCCGGCCCGGGTCCAGAAGGCCGAGACGGCCCAGACGGCCCAGACGGACTAAGCCTCGCCGGAGGGACGACCGTCCTCAGCGTCGTCACCGGGAGGCAGCGTGCCCGCTGCACCCGAGCCCGCGTCCGAGCCCGACTCGACCGCGCCGTGCCCCTCACCGGCACCAACCGCGGCCACCGCGTGACCATCCCCGTGGCCATTGGTCCCGTGACCGTTGCCGTGGCCGTGCCCGTCACCGACCTCGATGGTCTCGGCGAAGGCGCGGTTAGCGACCCCCCGCGCCCAGCCCAGCGGGCTGCGGGAAATGGGCGACAGGACGCCGTTCGGGTCTTCAGAACCGGGCGCGGGCAGGAGCGCGGGCGGCTTCTTGGCCTCGAGCACGGCCCGGGATTCCTCGGAAACCGGCCGCTCCACCTCGATGAACTCACCGTTCGGCAGCTGCCTGATGATGCCGGTCTCCAGGCCGTGCTCCAGCAGGTCCCGGTCCTTACGCTGCAGACCCAGGCAGATACGTCTAGTAGCGTAAAATGCCACCGCTGGTCCCACGAAGATCAGCACCCGTGCGATCCAGGTGATCGTGTACAGCGGGATCTGCAGCTTGTCGGCGATGACGTCGTTGGCGCCCTCAAGCCACAGGACCCCGTAGAACACCACGGCTGCTACCCCGGTGCCGGTCCGCACGGGCGCATTCCTGGGACGGTCGTTGATGTTGTGGTACGACTTGTCCCCGGTGGCCCACTGCTCGAAGAACGGCCAGAATGCCGCCCCGCCGAGGATGATCGTCAGCGGCAGCGCGAACGGGATCAGCACGCTCAGCGACAGCGTATGCCCGAGGAAGTTGTACTCCCAGGCAGGCATCATGCGCAGCGCGCCCTCCAGGATGCCCATGTAGAAGTCGGGCTGGGAGGCGGACGAGATGGCCAGCGGAGTGTAAGGCCCGTAGATCCAGATGGGGTTGATCTGGGCGAACGTCGCCAGCATCGCGAGCGCCGCGAAGATGAAGAAGAACCACGCGCCGCCCTTGGCCAGGAAGTACGGGTAGAACGGCTGGCCGGTGACGTTCCGTTCGGTGTTGCCCTTGGCCGGCATCTGCGTGTGCTTCTGGTGGACCATGATGAACAGGTGCGCCGTGATCAGCGCCAGGATCAGGCCCGGGATCAGCAGCACGTGGATGATGTACATCCTCGGCACGATCTCATTGCCGGGGAACGGCCCGCCGAACAGGAAGAACGCCAGGTAGGTGCCGACGATCGGGATGCCCTGCAGCACCCCTTCGAAGATCCGCAGGCCGGCGCCGGACAGCTGGTCGTCAGGCAGCGAGTAGCCGAAAAGGCCCTCGAGCAGGCCCAGGGAGAACAGCGCGATCCCGATCAGCCAGTTGACCTCGCGGGGCTTGCGGTACGCGCCGGTGAAGAACACCCGCAGCATGTGGATGGTGAGCGCGGCCATGAACAGGTCGGCGGCCCAGTGGTGGATCTGCCGCATCAGCAGCCCGCCGCGCACGTCGAAGCTGATGTTCAGCGTCGACTGGTACGCCTCGCTCATCCGGATGCCGTCCAGCTTGATGTACGAGCCGTGGTACACGACCTCGTTCATGGACGGGACGAAGAACAGCGACAGGAAGGTCCCGGTGAGCAGCAGGATGACGAACGACCACAGCGCGATCTCGCCGAGCATGAACGACCAGTGGTCAGGGAACACCTTCCGCATCAGCGTGCGGACCCCGCCCGCCCCGTGGAACCGGTCGTCCAGCCACGAGCCGGTGCCGCTCAGGGCCTTGGGGATGTTGATGTCCTCGCTCATCCGCGCTCCCAGAAACTCGGGCCGACGGGCTGGGTGAAGTCGCTCTGCGCCACCAGGTAACCCGAGGAGTCGACGGTCAGCGGCAGCTGCGGCAGCGGCCGCGGCGCCGGGCCGAAGATCACGGTCGCGCCGGTCGTGGCCTCGAACGTGGACTGGTGGCAGGGGCACAGGATGTGGTGCGTGGTCTGCTCGTACAGCGCCACCGGGCAGCCGACGTGGGTGCAGATCTTGGAGTAGGCGACGATGTTGTCGACCGTCCAGTTCTGCGTGCCGATCAGGGTGCTGCCCGCGTACCGCGTCGGGATGTTCAGCTCGCCGGGGCGGAACTTGATGATGATGACGGCGGCCTTGGCCAGCGCGTCCAGGTCATCCTGGTACCCGTCGGGCACGATGGTGATCATGCCGCCCGGCGCGCTGAACTCCGCCGGGGTGATCGGCTGGTTGGTGCCGTAGACGAGCAGGCGGCGCCCCGGGCTCCACACGGTGTGCCGCAGGCTGGTCTTCGGCAGCGGGCCCATGTCGCGCAGCAGCACGAGCGGGGCGGCGACCAGCGGCAGCGTGGCCAGCATCAGCGTGCGCCGGACCATCGGCCGCTTGACGAACTGGCTGGCCGCCGCGCCCTCCTCGAAGTACTCCTGGAAGGCGGCGCGCTCGGCGGGGGTCGAGCGCAGGTCGTGCCGTTCCTCCACGAACTCCACGTCGGGCATCAGGTGCCTGACCCAGATCAGCGCGCCGAGGCCCAGGCAGAGCAGCGTGACGGACAGCGAAAGGCCGAGCGCCAGGTTGGACCGGAAGACCTTGTCGACCGAGTAGACCCCCAGGCCCACGTACGCGGCGATGAACGCGCAGCCCGCGAGGAACGCGATCAAGAACAGCACGACCACGAGGCGTTCGGCGTTCCTGGCGTGGTCCGGGTAGTCCGATTCGGACCGCATCCGGTTCTCGCCGTGCCCCTCGACCGCGGCCGCGCCCGCCTGCGCCGGCACCAGGTCCGCGCCGTCGCCCGAAGCCCCGGGCCCGCGGCCGAGCAGGCGCGGGGTAGGCGGGGGAGTCCCGATCACCCGGCGCGGCGCGACGGGACCGCCAGCGTCCTCAGAGTCCAGGATGTCCTCAGAACCCTCAGGGGCCTCGTGACCCCCGGTCTCTTCCATGTCGCTCATCAGTGCTCCGTCCAAGCATCGCCCGGCGCGTCCGACCCGTGCCCGGAATCGGGCAGCGAGCCCTCCACCGTCCAGGGCTCGCGCCGCTTAGCGGTAAGCCACATCGCGATCAGCACCAGGAAGCCCATCCCGCCGAGGAAGACCAGCAGCCCCTCGGTGACGGGCCCCATGCGCCCGAGCGAGAGCCCGCCGGGGCTCGGCTCGCTCCGCGTGTCGATGATGTAGGCGATGATGTCGCGCTTGGCCTGCGGGTTGATCGCACCGTCGGAGAAGACGGGCATCGCCTCGGGTCCGGTCAGCATGGCCTCGTAGATCTGGGTGGCCGTGGCCTGGGTCAGCGGCGGCGCGTCCTTGCCGTACGTGAGCGCGCCACCGGACAGGCCCGCGTTGTGACACTGGGCGCAGTTGGCGCTGAACAGCTCCTCGCCGAGCGCGGTGTCCGCGCCCGCGGTGGACACCTGCTGGGCGTCGGGAATCGTCGGGCCGCCGCCGAGCGACTGAACGTAGTCGGCGATCTCGTAGATCTCCTGCTGCGTGAACAGGGTCGGCTTCCGCTCGTTCTCCGCGCCGACCTCCTTGGCCGGCATGCGGCCGGTCGACATCTGGAAGTCCACCGCGGCCGCGCCCGCGCCGACCAGGCTCGGCGCGATCCCGGGATTGCCCACCCCGCCGTAGCCATGGCAGGTCGCGCAGGTCGCGTCGAACAGCTTCTCGCCCGCGTTGATGTCTGACTTGGGGGAAGCCGGCTGGGCCTGCGCGCCGCCGCCCGTGCCGGACACGGCCCCGTAGAGCAGCGTGACCAGGACGAGCCCGAGCAGCAGTACCGCGTAGCCGGCGACCGGGCGCCTGCGCCTGGCGTTGATCCAGCCCACTCGCTGTCCCCTGACTAGTGGATGAGGTAGATGGTGGTGAACAGGGCGATCCAGACGACGTCCACGAAGTGCCAGTAATACGACACGACGATGGCGCTGACCTGCTGTTCATGGGTGAAGCTTTTAGCCGCGTAGGTACGCCCGAGCAGGAAGATGAACGCGATCAGGCCTCCGGTCACGTGCAGCCCGTGGAACCCGGTGGTCAGGTAGAACACCGAACCGTACGCGCTGGACGACAGCGTCAGGCCCTGGTGCCTGATCAGGTCCAGGTATTCATAACCCTGGCCGCAGATGAAGTACAGGCCCATGAGGAAGGACAGCACGTACCACTCGCGCAGGCCCCAGCTCATCGGGTGGAAGATCGACCTGGTCCGCTTGATCTGGCCGCGCTCCACCGCGAACACGCCCATCTGGCACGTGACGCTGGACAGCAACAGCACGGTCGTGTTCGCCGACCCGAGCGCGATGTCCAGGTGCGCGCCCGGCCACGGCAGGCCCTGGCCCTTGTCCACCGACCGGATGGTGAAGTACATCGCGAACAGCGCCGCGAAGAACATCAGCTCGGAGGAGAGCCAGACGATGGTGCCCACGCTGACCAGGTTGGGTCTGCTGGCCGGCGAGCGGGGGGTCGTCTGTGCGGTTGCTGTCGCCACGAGGCCATTATTACGACAACCTGTAGGCGATCGCTACGCGACCCCCGGCTTGGTGATAGTCCCGATACCATGCCAGTCATGAAGGTCGTTGTGTACAGCCACGACGCGGACACGCGGACCCAGATGCGGCTCGCCATCGGGCGTCGTCCCGCGATGGACGTGCCGGACGCCGAGATCATCGACGTCGCCACCGAGCCGGCCCTGTTCCGGCTGCTGAACGCGGGCGGCGCGGACGTGATGGTGCTCGACGGGGAGGCGCAGCCCGCGGGCGGGATCGGCGTGTGCCGCCAGGCGAAGGACGAGATCTACCACTGCCCGCCGGTGCTGCTCGTCGTGGGCCGCCCGGACGACGGCTGGCTCGCCACCTGGTCGCGGGCCGACGCCGTGATCAGCCACCCCATCGATCCGGTCGCGCTGGCCCACGAGCTGGCCGCCCTGATGCGCGAGCGCGCCGCCGTAACCGGCTGACCCGCCGCACCTGCCATCCTTTCCATTTATCCCGAACGACCGTGGATTCTCGTTCCGAACCCCCGGGAGGTGCCATGGGTGCCCGTACGACGTGGCCTGCACTGCTCGGCGCGCTGATCCGAGGCGATTCGCTCACCGAGCAGGAGAGCGAGTGGGCCATGAACGAGATCATGGACGGCGCGGCGTCGCCGGCCAGGATCGCGGCCTTCGGCGTCGCGATGCGGATCAAGGGCACCTCGGTGGCCGAGATGACGGGGCTAGCCCGGGCGATGCTCGCTCACGCCACGCCGATCCACCTGACCGGCGAGCTGACCGACCTGGTCGGAACGGGCGGCGACGGGGCGCAGACCGTCAACGTGTCGACGATGGGCACGATCGTGGCCGCCGCCGCGGGCGTGCGGATGGTCAAGCACGGCAACCGGGCCGCATCGTCCGCCTGCGGGGCCGCCGACGTGCTCGAGGCCCTCGGCGTGGTGATCGACCTGCCGCCTGCGGCCACCGCCGAGCTGGCCGGCACCGTGGGCGTGGCGTTCCTGTTCGCGCCGCTTTACCACCCGGCGCTCCGCCACGCAGGCCCCACCAGGAGCGAGCTCGGCGTGCCGACCGTGTTCAACTTCCTCGGCCCGGTGGCCAACCCGGCCCGGCCGACCGCGCAGGCCGTCGGCGTGTTCGACCCGGCCATGGGCGGGGTCATCGCCGGCGTGCTGGCCGGGCGCGGCTGCTCGGCCCTGGTGTTCCACGGCTCCGACGGACTGGACGAGCTGACCACGACCGGCGCGTCCCAGGTGTGGGTGGTGCACGACGGCCAGGTGGCCAGGGCGGAGTTCTCACCCTCCGCCCTCGGGCTGCCCGGGGCGTCGGTCGCCGACCTACGCGGCGGTGACGCCGCGCACAACGCCGCCGTGGCCCGTGCGGTGCTGGCCGGCGAGCGGGGCCCGGTGCGCGACATCGTGCTGCTGAACGCCGCCGCCGCGCTGGCCGCGGCCGCCGGGGTCCCGGGCCCGGACGCGCTCCTCCCGGCGCTCGCCGACGGCTACGCGCGCGCCGAACAGGCCGTGGACTCCGGTGCCGCGAGCGACCTGCTGGATCGATGGATAGCAGAGAGCCGCAGGCTCGACCCCAAGAACGCCTAGGGCCCGCTGACCGTCAGGAGCCGTCGGCCAGGCCCAGGGAGAAGGCGGCCTCCAGGTCGTGCCTGGAGTAGGTGCGGAACGCGATGTGCGTCTCGGTGTGCGTCACGCCCGGCACCTTGTTCAGCCGGCCGGGGATGACGTCGGCGAGTTCCTCGTGGTCACGGACCCTGACCATCGCCACCAGGTCGAACTCGCCGGTGACCGAATACACCTCGCTGACCTCGGGGATCTGTGCGATCGTCTCGGCGACCTCGGGGATGCGCTGGATCTCGGCCCGCACCAGAACGATCGCGGTGACCATTGGATGCCTCCCGGACTGTCGTGGCCCGCCTGGCGCTACGCTACTACGCTCGGCCAGCCCTTGAGCTGATCCAGGGTCCGGACACCGCGGTGGGCCAGGCGCCGGATCAGCCAGCCGAGGACGTCGGCCGTGGCGCGCGCGTCGGCGAGGGCGCGGTGACACGGTGACGTCCCCGCGCGGAAGAAGCCGGCCAGCGTGCCGAGTTTGCAGTCGGGCACCTCATCCGGGTCCATCACGTGCCTGGCCAGCATGACGGTGTCGAGCACGGTGAAGCCGGGCCAGGCCAGGCCGCACGCGCCGCACGCGGCCACCAGGAAGCCGACGTCGAACGGCGCATTGTGGGCGACGAGAACGCAGCCCTCGGCGAAGGTCAGCAGCCCGGGCAGGACCGCGGCGACGCTGGGCGCCGAGGCCAGCATCCAGTCGGTGATCCCGGTGAGATCCTCGATGCCAGGCGGGACTGGCACACCGGGGTTCACCAGCGAAGCGAACTCCCCGCGGCGCCGTCCGCCGCGCACCCTGACCGCCGCGATCTCCGTGATCGCGGCCGCGTCCGGCGACCACCCCGTGGTCTCCAGGTCGATCACCGCGAACTCCAGCCCGGCCAGTTCCAGCTCAGCCGGTTCCGGCCCGGCCAGCTCCGGCCCGGCCAGCTCCAGCCCCGCCGGTTCCAGCCCCGCCGGTTCCAGCCCGGCCAGCTCCCGCCCGGCCAGCTCCGGCCCGGCCAGACGAAGCGCCGCCGGCCGGGCACGCGGCACGCCCGCGTCCCCGCTCGATGCCTTCACGATCGCGGCTGACCTCATCACGGACATCACCGTAAAGCCGCCCTCCGACATTTCCGCCGCAGGCACGCCGCATGTCCCCCGCAGCGCCCCGCACACCGCTGGTCCCGCCCGGCCATCCCACCGCGCCCCACCCGCCCCTCGCGCCCCGCGGTTCACCCATCGGAAATGTCAGAGGTGGCAGTTAACGTGTGTCCGTCCATTCACGGAATGCTAGGAGGGGTCGTGACAATTGATTGCGGTCGGTGCGAGAGGCGCGGTAACGGATGCCGAGATTGCGTCATTACCGTCCTCGAGCCGTCAAACGTGACATGCTACCTGGGGGAGAGCGAGGTGCGGGCGCTCGGCGTTCTCGCGGACGCGGGCCTGATCGCCCCGCTGCGCTTCACGCTGGCTGGCGCACGGCCCCGGACCTGGGCCGGGTCCGCCTTTCCGGTCGCGAAAGCGTCGTGATCATAGCGCGCAGATGCCGTTCCCGCGGACGAATCGCGACCTCGTAATGGAGAAGTTGGAATTAGCTGAATCGGTTGTCGCGCCCTATTGGCTTCACTACGCTTGCCCAAGCAGTTGCCTGGTCAGTAACCAAGCGCAAACGACCCGTGCGAACACGCAGGGTACGCGGCAGACAGGAGCGTGGAAGCCACGTGGGTACGCGGCCAGAGGGCATCATGCCCTGGTTCCGCCGCGGTGCCGCGATCGCGACCATGCTGGCAGGGGTCAGCGTGCTCGCGGTCTTCGGGTTCGGCGCCCTGGCGGCCCCGGCGCCGACCGTGGCCCAGGTCCAGGCCAAGGTGAACGAGCTCACCTCGGAGTTCGACAAGGTCACCGAGCAGCTCGACCAGGTCAGCCAGCAGCTCTCCGCCGCGCAGACCAGGCTGGACCAGGTGCGCGTGGCCGTCCGCCACGCCAACGCCGAGTTCCGGGCGGCCCGGACGGAGGTGGCCCAGATCGCCGCCGCCACGTTCGAGGACACCGGCGCGACGTCGATCGCGGGCGTGCTCACCTCGGGTGATCCCTCGGTTGTCCTACAGCAAGGCTCGCTGCTGATCGAGCTGTCCGGCAGCCAGGACGCCGAGACGCAGCAACTGCTCATCGACGCCAGCACGCTGTCGGGCGTGGAGCAGGAACTACAGCGCACCGAGAGCGGGATCGCGACGCTCAAGAACCAGCTTTCCGATCACAAGCGTTCCCTGAGCAAGCTGATCGCCACCGAGCAGGCCACGCTGGCCTCCCTGACCGCGCCGGAGCAGCGGGTGGTGGAGAACAACTCGATCGGCGCAGACGGCAGCTCCCAGCCGACCACGTACACCGGACCGACCGCAACCGAGGCGGACAAGGCCGTCGAGTTCGCCTACGCCCAGCTCGGCTGCCCGTACGTCTACGGCGGCACGGGCCCGTGCAACCTCGGCTTCGACTGCTCCGGGCTGGCGCAGGCCGCGTGGGCGTTCGCCGGGGTGTCGATCCCGCGGGACAGTTACGAGCAGTGGGCCGAGCTGCCGCACATCGACCTGTCCGCGATCGAACCCGGTGACCTGCTGATCTACAACGGCGAGGGACACGTGGCCATCTACGTGGGCGGCGGCGACATCATCGACGCGCCGCAAACGGGGATGGACGTGGAGAAAATCCCCATGAGCACCCCCTGGTACGCCGACAACATCGACGGAGCGGTCCGGCCGTAGCCTGCAACCCCGCCGAGTTCGGGGCGGCGCCGCGGGTCTGCGCCTAAAGTAGATGCCTGTGCATACGCCGCGGCTCCGGCGCACCGCCCAGGCTCTCCTCGTTCCCGTAGCCGCCCTGGCCATCACGGGCATCGGGGCGGTCCGAGTCGACGCGGGTTCGGTAAGCCCGGGAGCGAGAACCGCGGCCGTGTCGCACCGGGTCACCACCTCGCCGACCGTGACCCCGACGCCCACGCCGACGTCCACCCCGGGTCCCACCGGCATCAAGATCAAGGGCGGGGCCCTGGTCAACGCCACCACCGGCCAGATGCTGTGGAGCGTAGACCTGAACACCGAACGGCCGATCGGCAGCATCGTCAAGGTCATGACGGCGCTCGTGGTGATCAGGTCGGGCGACCTGAACCAGGTGATCACCGTCCCGAAGTCGGTCATCGCCTACCTGGACAGCCAGGACCAGCCGAGCGTGGCCGGACTGATCGTGGGAGACCGGCTGACGGCGCAGGAGCTACTCGAGGCGCTGATGCTGCCGTCCGGGTGCGACGCCGCGTACACGCTGGCCATGACCTACGGCCCCGGGATAACCGCGTTCGTGGCCAAGATGAACGCCCTGGCCCAGCAACTGAACCTGACCGACACGCACTTCTCGAACTTCGACGGCATGCCGTGGCCGACCGAGTACTCAGAATGGTCGACCCCGGCGAACCTGATCATGCTGGGCCTTGACGCGATGCAGTACCCGCGCTTCAGGGAAATCGTGGCCCAGAGCAGCTACTGGCTCCCGGCCGGTGACGGGCACCATGCCTACCTGTGGCAGAACAGCAACCCGCTGATCGGAAAGTACCCCGGCGCGATCGGGATCAAGACGGGGGACACCAAGGCCGCCAAGAACTGCCTGCTGTTCGAGGCGACCAGGAATGGCCTGACCCTGATCGGCGTGACGCTTGGCACCCCAGGTGACGACATCACGGCCACGGGACCGGTCGCCACCAAGGTCCTGAACTGGGGCTTCTCTCACTTCTAGGGTCGGCGCCGACGGTCGTCCTCCGCTGCGCCGGCATCGCGCTGCATCCTGTCACCGGGGGCGTGCCCTAGCCTTAACAGGTGGGCGAAGGCCACGATCGCGCGCGCCGGGCCGGCCGGGCGCGCGCGCTGCTCGACAGGCCGCCGCGCAGGCCGCCCAGCCGCGTGCGGCAGGTCCTGATGATCCTCGTCTTCGACCTCGGCGGCCCGCTGCTCACCTACGCCCTGCTGCACCGCGCCGGGATGAGCGCGGTGAGCGCGCTGGTGATCAGCGGCGTTCTTCCCGCCATCGGCATCATCATCAGCGCCGTGGTGGACGGGCGGCTGGACATCATCGGCGTCGTCGTCCTGGGCGGCATCGCCCTGGGCACCGTGCTGGGGCTGGTCAGCCACAACCCCCGCCTGTTCCTCCTTGAGGGATCGGTGCCTTCGCTGGTGTTCGCGCTGGCCTGCCTGGCCTCGCTGAGGGCGCAGAAGCCACTCATCTACCGTTTCGCGGTGGAGATCCTCGGGCCGGGCACCCCGAAGGGCCGCGACGTGGCCGGCGCCTGGCAGTACCCCGGGTTCCGGCGCGCGTTCCAGGTCATCACCGTGGCCTGGGGGGTCGGCTACCTGATCGAGGCGGCGGTGCGGGTCGTGATCATCGAGACGACCTCTACCGGGATCGCCCTGCTCTGCTCCAAGCTGGTGCCGTACGCCTTCGCGACGGTCCTGGCCGCCTGGACGTTCGGCTACGGCGAGCACGAGAAGCGGAAGGCCGAACGCCTCGCCGCTGCGCCGCCTGCGAACGAAGACGAACAGGTGCCGTCCGCCCCCTTATACACTCGTCCGGTGCGCCGCACGCTGATCGTCACCAACGACTTCCCGCCGCGCCAGGGCGGCATCCAGTCGTTCGTGCACGCGCTGGCCACGCGGCTGCCGCCGGACACGGTGACCGTGTACGCGCCCGCCTGGCCGGGCGCCGCGGAGTTCGACGCGAGGCAGCCCTTCCCCGTGATCCGCCACCCGACGTCGCTGATGCTGCCAGGGCGGGAGGTGCGGCGCAGGGCCGCGGCCATCGCCCGCGAGCACGGCTGCGACGCGGCCCTGTTCGGCGCCGCAGCGCCGCTTGGCCTTATCACCCCCGCGCTGCGCCAGGCCGGGGTGACCAAGGTCGTCGGGCTGACCCACGGGCACGAGGCGGGGTGGGCGGCGCTGCCGGGCGCCCGGGCGCTGCTCCGCCGCATCGGCGACGAGGTCGACGTGCTGACCTATCTGGGCGAGTACTTCAGGGTGCGGCTGGCCCGCGCGCTCTCCCCGGAGGCAGCCAGCCGGATGGTCCGGCTCGCGCCTGGCGTGGACACGACCACCTTCCGGCCGGGAGCCGGCGGCGCCGCCGTCCGGGACCGCCTCGGGCTTACCGGCCGTCCGGTGGTGATCTGCGTGTCCCGGATGGTCCCGCGCAAGGGCCAGGACACCCTGATCCGGGCGTGGCCCCAGGTCCGGGCCGAGGTGAGCGACGCGGTGCTGCTGCTCGTCGGCGACGGCCCCTACGCGCCCGCCCTGCGCCGCCTGGCCCAGCGCCTCGGCGTCAGCGATTCGGTCCTGTTCACCGGTCCGGTTCCGTGGCCGGAACTCCCCGGCTACTACGACGCGGGGGACGTGTTCGCCATGCCGTGCCGCACCCGGCGGGCCGGGCTCGACGTCGAGGGTCTCGGCATCGTCTACCTGGAGGCGTCGGCCACCGGCCTGCCGGTCATCGGCGGCGACTCGGGCGGGGCTCCCGACGCCGTTCTCGAGGGCGAATCCGGCTACGTCGTGCGCGGCGCGCCCGCCGCCGCCGCGCGCGTCGCCGAGTTGCTGAAGGACCCCGACAAGGCCAGGGACATGGGGGAGAAGGGTCTGGCCTGGGCGGACCGCGAGTGGCGCTGGGATCTCACCGCCGCCCGCCTGATGGCGATCCTCGACTAGCCGTCCTCCTCGTATCATGCCGGTATGAGCGGCGACCAGGCCGAGGTGCTGTGGGAGGCGTTCGTCGCCGCCATGCTCGCGGCGGGCCCGGCCGTGGAACGGCGCTCTCGGTATGCCGATAAGCCGGCCCTGTTCACGGCCAGCCGGGAAGTTGCCCACCTGGAGGCGCCCGGGGTGATCGACCTGCGAATCACGCGGGCCGGGTGGTTGCAGGTCAGGGACCGCTTCGGCGCCGATCCCGCCGTCCGGCGCGATCCGTCGCGACGGGACTGGATCGAGCTGCACGTGGATTCGGCAGCAGATCTTGACCGCCTCGGCGGGCTGCTGGCGGCCGCGCTGGCTGCCAACTCCTGAGCCGTCAAAGCACACTGCTGGTTACCGGTGACCTTTCGGTTCCCGGATCGGGGGTGCCGGCCGGCGGCAGGTGCCTGGCCTTCCGGATCCGGGCCTGGATGGCCCGGATCGTCTTGCCCTTCACGAACCAGGAAACTCCGAACGCGAACACCGCCAGCGCCTCGAAGACGAACAGCGTCGGCCAATGCGCCTTGACCGAAGCCGGCAGCAGGTTCGACAGGGCCGCCAGGAGCACGCAGCCCAGGATCGTTAGGCCGGTGGTGTGATAGACGATGTTCTCCGCCGTATTGTGCTGCTGGCTGCCGCCACTCGGCTGCCCGAAGCCCAGACCGTACCGGAGCTGGCCCAGCAGGCTCTGCCCGCCCGGCGTCTCTCCCCGCTTAGCGAAGCGCAGCGCCATGAGGCCGAGCGCGATGAACGCGATAGCGGCAAAGACCAGGTGAAAGTCACCCGCCATCTGCTGGCTGGCGGATAGCTGCGGGACCGACGATGCCGGGCACGCTCCGGCACCTGCCGTGCATACCGCTGGCTTGGTGGGGCAGAACGCCACGCCGATCGCGGCCAGGCCGGCGACGTTGGTAATCGAGCGATCCACGTCGTCGTAGCCCTGATACGCCACGAGGAAGACGCCGAGCGCGCAGAGGGTCCCGACGAGAACGTTGCGCATGTCGGTGTAGTAGTAGCCGCTGATGGAATCCGGCCGCGGCGCGGAAGATGAGATGGCGTTGCCGGCCAGCAGGACGATCGGCAGCAGGGTCCCGATCCAGCCGATGGTCTGGCGCAAGAACATATAGGAGACGATGAGCTCGTTTCCGTCCCGGCTTCGCTGGCTCACAGGTACCTCCTCGTCGCGTCACCCGCCCGCCCGATCGGGCGGGCGGGTTCCGCATTTGGGTCCCCTGCTCTTAGGTCCCCTGCTCTGCCGGAGGACTGATTCCGCGCCCTGATACACCTCAAGTTCATCCGGTGGCCTGTCAGACGTTTCCGCGGAAACGTCTGACGCAATTGCGCGGAACATCCGCGGGGACCCCCGACCGCGCGGCGGCGTGCGCGATCGGTTTGCCAGCTCACGACGGGCGGATGGCTCGGCAGTACACGCGGGTGCCGATGCTGCATGAGCCCCGCGACGGCTCCGCCGGGGCCGCCTTAGCGCACCTGACGACGGTCGTCCGCCGCAAGACCGGGCGCAGCGTGCACCGCTGGATCAGCGAGCGGCGGATGACCGGAGCCCGGAAGCTACTCCGCGAGACCGACCTCACCGTCGAGGCCGTTGCCGCTCGCACCGGTTACCGGCAGCCCAGTTTCTTCGTCAAGCACTTACGGCGGGACCACACGGTCACCCCCACCGCCTGGCACCAGACCCGCGCTACGACGCAGCCGGCCGGGCCCGCGCATATGCCGCGATCAGGCCGGCCGGGGGCGGTACCGGAGGTAGACGGCGCCGCTGGCGAACCGGTGCGTGCCAAGCAGTTCCAGTTCCGAATGGGCCCCGCCGGGGAGCGCGCGCTTGCCGCCTCCGCCGACGACGGGAACCAGGAACAGCCGTAGCTCGTCAACCAGCCCGGCCCCGATGGCCTGCCCGGCCAGGTCGGCACCCCCTACCGTCACCTCGTGCTCGGTAGCCGACTTCAGCTGCCGGACCATGCTGGGCTCGAACGTCCGCTCGATCCGTGTCCTGGCGCTCGACACCGATGCGAGCGTCTTCGAGAAAACGATCTTGTCGGCGGCCTGCCAGATGCCGGCGAACTCCTGGGACGCAGGTCGCTGGCCGGGCACCGCGTGGGCGGTTTCCCAGTAGAGCATGGTCTCGTACATCCGGCGCCCGTAGAGGTAGGTGCGGGCCGGCCGCTCAAGGTCGTTGATGAACTGGTGCAGTTCTTCGTCGGGCGCGCCCCAGTCGATGCCCCCGTCCGCGTCCTCGACGAAACCATCTGCCGATGCGATCGCCGAGTAGATCAGCTTGGCCATCACGACCTGCCCGTCCAGGATCCGGTGCTAGCCGTGGTCATGGCCGTGCGCCCGGTAGCAGTGCGTCCAGCTTGGTGAACGAGCTTTCCCACCCGGCGCGCGTGTCCGTGCCGAGCTGACCGCCAGCGAACGGGCCCTGGCTGAGCTCGAGCCTGGTCTTGGCGCTGCCCTCGCCGTGGAACTCCAGCCTCAGGCGCACGCGCAGCGGCCCTGCCACGCCGGGCACGCCGTCGGCCTCCATCTCGGCCACCAGCAGTTCGTTCGGCACTACCTCGGTA
The DNA here is from genome assembly GCA_035505275.1 of Streptosporangiaceae bacterium. Classification (GTDB taxonomy): domain Bacteria; phylum Actinomycetota; class Actinomycetes; order Streptosporangiales; family Streptosporangiaceae; genus Palsa-504. Next base: position 36,620 of record DATJQX010000146.1, read on the forward strand.
AATGTCGCCTCGACGGGGCTGTGCACGTCCGGTCCGGTCATCACGAACCGCAGGTGCCCGCCGGTCCGCGCGTCGACCTCGACGGACTCGCGCGGGACCGAGCAGCCCTCCGGCCCGAACCACTGCGCGAGCTGGTCGGGGTCGGTGAACGCCCGGTACACCACCTCGCGCGGGGCGTCGAAGATCCGGGTGATCTCGATGTACTGGCTCACTGCGGGTCCTTTCCTGATGCGGCCCGGCGCAGGTGCGCGTCGAGGCGGTCGAAGCTGGCGTCCCAGAACCGCCGGTACCGCTCCATCCACTCGGTGGCCTCCTGGAGCGGGTCCGGGCGCAGCGTGCTTGACAGGTGCTGGCCAGAGCGGCTCCGGGTGATCAGCCCGGCTCGCTCCAGCACCTTCAGGTGCCGGGAGATGGCCGGCATGCTCATCGCGAACGGCGCGGTTAGCTCGGTCACTGTCGCCTGCCCGTCCGCCAGCCTGGCGAGGATCGCCCGTCGAGTCGGATCTGCCAGCGCCCCGAAGATCACGCTTAGCCGGTCGTCCGCCATACTTTAACCACCTTGTTAATTAACGAATATGTTAAACATAGTCCCGTCAGCGGCCGTTCGTCAAGCGAGGTCTGGTCCTAGCAGCGTCCCGGCGTGGGCGGCGTCCCCAGGAGTCAAGCCGTGGTCAGTTCCGGTCCCGATCCGTCGACGCCCACCCTGCCGCGAGCGGCGGCAGTCTCCGAGATGGACCCATAGACCGCTATTACCCGGTGGGCTCGGCCGGGCGGAGCACGGCCCAGCTACCCCAGTACGCCTGACCGTGAACCGCGTCCCAATCACGGCCCGTCGCGGCCGTCATCACCTCGGCCAGGACCTCGACGGGCACAAAGAACGGCGCACCGTCACCCAGCGCGTTTGACCACACCAGTACCGCCCCCGGGGCCATGACCCGGGCCGTTTCTGCGGCGAACAGCGGCCCGTCGCCGATGACGACGGCCGCCGCGCAACCGCCCGCCAGCGGCAGGCGGGCGGCATCGGCCTGAATGCGACCGGCCGCGGCCGAGCGGGCCAGCATGCCGCCTGAAAGGTCCACCGCGGCCACTTCCGGCCATATCGCCGCGATCAGCGGCGTCAGCAAGCCGGTGCCCGAGGCGATCTCCACCGCCCGCCCGGGCCGGAACGGGCCACCGCGGGCCAGGGCGTCGGCCAGCACCGGACGCCGGTACCCGCCGCGGGAGTCCTCCCAGTCTCGGGCGGCCTCGTCGAAACCGGCCCGCATCGCCGCGGCCTCCTGCCGGTCCCAGGTGCCGGGCCGCAGCGCCAGGCGGCGGGCACGCTCCTGGCTCCGGGCTGCCTCCTCCCGCACCGGCTTGCCCGGCGGCGCCGGGACGACCCTCGCCAGTTCGTAGATCATCCCGCCATCATGCCTGGTTACGGCCCTCACCGGCCAGCCTGGCCGCAGCAGCCTCCGACCTGCCACCCGGCGGGCGGGAATGCACCGGGTCCCGGCCCGGTTGTATCAGGTGGTCGTAGTTGTCTTGTGTGTTCGTGTCACATGCACGCTCGCAGAGAACGATGTTGCGGGCGCGCCGCTTCAGGGATCTGGGGAAGGCCGCGTCGAGAACCGGCCGGGGTTCCGCACGGTGCGGACCCGTATCCCGCCCCTTGTAAGGAGCGACATGACCCAGGGAACCGTCAAGTGGTTCAACGCGGAGAAGGGCTACGGCTTCATCTCCCGCACCGACGGACCGGACGTCTTCGTGCACTACTCCCAGATTGACGGCTACGGCTTCCGCAGCCTTGAGGAGGACCAGCACGTGGAGTTCGAGGTGGCCCAGGGGCCGAAGGGCCCGCAGGCTACCCGCGTCCGCGCCGTCTGAGCCACAGCAGGCCACGCCTGCCGTACGGGCCCGGCACCTTCTGGCGCCGGGCCCGGAGCATGTCGGGCCGGGGCGGTAGTGTCACTTTTGTGACTCATCGCCCCGATGGGGCCGAGGGCTGGTACCGCGACCCTTGCGGGATCCACCAGGACCGCTGGTTCTCCGCCGGGACCCCGACGGCGCTGGTCCGCGATCAGGGCGTTGAGGGCCACGACGACCCGCCCGGGTACCCGCCTCCGGGGCCGGCGGCGGAGATCCCCGAGGTTGACCAGTTCCCGGCGGACGGCTTGCGCCGCGCCGACGAGCAAGAAGCCAACGGCGGTGATGACGACCGGGAACGAGCCGTTGACCAAGCCAGTGACGCAAGCGCGACGGGCTTCGCCGGTTACGGAGGCTGGTAGCCAGGCCGCCCGGCGGCTGAAGCCGGTCTTACGCTGATCTGGTGGCCGGGATCGAAGCATGCCTGCTTGACGCGTTCGGGACGATTTTGACCTGCGACTTCACGGCGCACACGAGGGAACTGCCAGTGCTGGCCGGGATCCCGGCGGACGCCATGTACGCCGAATTCGCCCGGATCGCGCCCGCGCTGACCGACGGGCGCCTGTCGATGGCCCAGGCGTACGCCCACATCCTGCGGACCTGCGGTGCCGAGCCGCGGCCAGATCTGGTGCGCGCCCTGGTGGACAGGGGGATGGAGCTGCTGCTGGCGTCCGGGCGGCTGTTCGGTGACGTACTGCCGTTCATGGCCGGGCTGCGGGACCGGGGGATAAAGATCGCGATCGTCAGCAACTGCGACGAGCAGGGGCGTGGCCTGTTTGGCTGGCTCGGGGTGACTCCGCTCGCCGATGCCCTGGTCCTGTCCTGTGAGGTCGGGGCGGCCAAGCCGTCGCCGCGGATCTTCCAGCGGGCGCTGGACGCCTTGGGGGTGCGCGCGGACGCCGCCTTGTTCGTGGATGACAACCCGGGGTTCTGCGCGGAGGCGGTGACGCTGGGCATACGCGCAGCGCAGATCGTCCGGGGCGAGCCGGATACCGACGCGACTGCTCATGGCGCGCCGGTGGTCCGGTCCCTGGCCGAGGTCGAGGCGATGCTGCCGGCCTGAGCCCACCGTGCAGGAAGTTCGTTTCCTGCCCGCGGTGGCCCCGCCTTGGCTAAGCCGCCACGGGTGCGATCTGATGGGAGGATCGCCCCGTCCCGGGGACGAAAAGGAGGATCCGCCATGACTGACCCGTACGAGCCGCCGCGGCCGCGTGACTACGCCCTGCAGGAGGAACTTGAGTCCCTGCGCGAACAAGAGCGCGAAGGGCACGCGACGCCGGAGGAGCAGCGCCGCGCCGAGCAGCTGGAACGCCGCCTGCGCGTCGACGAGCACGGGGCGCAGGTTCGCGAACGCCGGGAGGACGATCGCGAGGCCGATCAGCAGGACGAGGAGGAGCGCGCACGCCATCGCCACTGACCCGGGACACGCGGTGACTGTCGTCGAGACCGATGTCGCGGTGGTCGGAGTTGGCTTGGTCGGGAGCATGGCGGCCTGGCAGTTGACCTCTCGCAGGCTGCGGGTAGTCGGCATCGACCGGTTTACGTTCCCGGGGCCGTTCTCGGCGTACGCGAGGGGCCGGCCGGAGTCACCTTGTCCTACGACTGGTCAGCGGTTCCCGCCTTCCTCCGCCAGCACATCGGATTTCCGCCATTCCCTCCGGATCACCTGGGCAACTCGCTCACCCACCTCGCCGGCCTCGTCACCGAGCAGCCCGTCGAGTAACTCCCGCTGCGGTTAGCGGACGACGCGCAGCGCCACCCTGCGGTTGCCGCCGTTCTGCCTGACCAGCGCGAACCACAGCGGCAGCAGGGCGTCGACGGTCGCCGTCGCGGTGGCGTCGCCGACGAACGCCGGCTCGAGCCCGACGGCGCTGATGAGCTCCTCGGCCCGCGCTCGCGCCTCGGCATCGGCGGCGAAGAACAGGTCCGTACCGGGAACCGGGTCGGCGAAGTTCTCCCAGCCCAGCGAGTTGAACGCGCGCACATACCAGGCCGAAGGCGCGGCGGCGGCGATCAGTGCCCGGCTGTCGAACTCCGGCGCGCCCATCCGGTTTACCGCGTCGATCACCACCTTGCCCGCGAGCGCCGCACCCTGCTCGTTCACGACATCCGCTACGGCCTGGCCAGGGACAGCCAGCAGTACCACCTCGGCGTCTGCCAGCGCATCGCCGATGCTGCGCACCGGAGCGCCGCCCGGTCCCTGGCCGGACCCGTCCCGGGCTCCGTAAACCACGTCGTGCCCGGCCGCGAGCCACTTGCTCCCGAGCGTTCCGCCGATATGGCCCTTGCCGATCACCGCTATCCTCATGCCCGGCAGCAACCAGTTGCTACGCCGGTCTCATTCCCGTGCCGGGATGGGCCAGCTGGCCAGACTCAGTGGGCGTTTGATTGATGCTGCGGATCGGTTCCGGCTTCAGCGCCGCCGGCGGCATCGGCAGCGCCGGGTGGGTCGCGAGCGGGCGGTGAGACGGGTGGGCGCGGTGGTGCGCCCAGCGGCGGAATTATCCGGGAGGATTCGGGTTTCCGGGAGGATTTGGTGCATCCCAGTCCCCCCGGGTAGCTGAGCATTTGTCGCTGCTGTCGTGGTCACGCTGCGTGCCGGCCCGGTCTTCCGGAGATAGGCCGTCAGGGCTGGACGGCTGGCTTGAGGGTGTCGTGGCACCACTGGCGGAAACTGGTGGCGGCGGCGGAGTCCGGGCCGCGGGGCTCGGCGTCGTAGATGCCGTTGTTCTGCGCCTCGGTCATGTCTGCCATGGCCTGCGCCATCGCCTGGCTCGCGCCGCGGCGCAGCATCGCGGCCTGGCGGTCCGCGACCGCGACCTGGCGGTAGCGGGTGAAGTCCAGGTAATAGCGTTCGGCGCTGCCGGGGTGGCCGAACGGGGGCGGGGGCACCAGCCAGAACAGGCGGTCAGCGCCCGCGAGCGCCTTGGTGATCACGCCGGCATCGCCGTGGGAGCCCGGTACCACCTCA
>DATJQX010000147.1:0-27958 GCA_035505275.1 Streptosporangiaceae bacterium
TAGCCCCCCGGATCCTCCACGAAGCGCGAAACTTCCACGCAAAATCGGCCTGCAGCCGGATCGTCGTCTCGATAGTCAGGCGGCGGCTGTTTTCACAGTTGGCATACGGCTCTGGGATGCACCGGATCCTCCCGAGAACCCGAATCCTCCCGGATAATTCCGCCGCTGAGCGCACCACCGCGCCCACCCGTCTCACCGCCCGCTCGCGGCCCACCCGGCGCTGCCGATGCCGCCGGCGGCGCTGAAGCCGGAACCGATCCGCAGCATTGATCAAACGCTCACCAAGTGGGTTGATTGAGGGGTCTATGGTGCACCGGATTGACCACGAAACCCGGATCAGCCGCAATCTGTCTCGGCGGGAGCGTAGGCATCGTTCACTGGCGCAACAAGGGACACGCGGGTTCTGACGGGCTCGATCATGCCGCTGGCGGGCGCGTCGGTCAGTCGCTGCCTTCGCCGCCGGGCGGGAGGGTCTCGTAGATCTCTTTGCAGGTGGGGCAGACCGGGTAGCGCTTGGGGTCGCGGCTCGGCACCCATACCTTGCCGCACAGCGCTACGACGGGCGTCCCGGTGACCATGCTGTCGACGATCTTGTGCTTGTCGACGTAGTGCGCGAACCGCTCATGGTCGCCGTCGCCGTGCGACAGGTCGGGCCGGACATCCTCCTGGATGCGCGTGCCCTGCTCGGGAAGCACCTCAGTTTCGCTCACCCTGGCGAGTCTACGGCTAGTTGAGGCTGGGGTCGTCCGGGTAGGTGGCCACGTAGGCGAGCTCGCCGCCCTGCCGGCGCAGGACCGCGGGCCACAGGCGCTCCGGGTCGGCGGAGAACGCGTCGCCGGGCTCGGCGGGCAGCACGTACCAGGCGCCCTCGTCGATCTCTGCCTGGAGTTGCCCGGCGCTCCAGCCCGCGTATCCCGCGTACACCCGCAGCGAGGCGATCGCGGCGGAGAGCAGGCCGGGGGGTGCGTCCAGGTCGACCAGGCCGAGCCTGGACGGCTCGGCCGTGCCGTCCAGCGGATGCCAGCCGACCGGCTCGTCGGTCCCCGGGACCAGGGCGAGCGCGAGCGCGCTATCCGGGGCGACGGGACCGCCCCTGAACAAGACGGACGGGCTGGTCGCCAGGTCGTTCCACGGTTCGAGGACTTGGTCGACCGGAACCTTGGTCGGCCGGTTCAGCACCACGCCGAGGGTGCCCTGCTCGGCCTCGTGTTCCACGATCAGGACGACCGTGCGGCGGAAGTTGGGATCCCCCAGCATCGGGGTGGCTACGAGCAAGCGGCCTGCCAGGGCCTCCGATGCCGAATCAGCCATGTTTCTATCATCGGTCAGGAATGGCGGTGACCGCGCCTAGCGCGGTACTCCAGCGCGCGGCTCGCACCGCGTACGCTGAAATGGTGAGCGCGGAACTTGCTCTCGGCGCGCCGACCGGGGCCGACGCCGTGGCCGGGGACTCGGCGGTCGACGTCACGAGGCTGAAAGTCGCCCTGGCCAGGCTGAGCCGTCGGCTGCGCCGCCACGAGCTGGCCGGCCTGACGCCCACGCAGCTCGCCGCGCTGTCGACCGTCGAGCGGTACGGACCGATGCGCCTGGGGGACCTGGCGGCCGCGGAAGGGATCGCGCCGTCCACGCTGACCAGGCTGGTCACGGCCCTGGAGGAGAGCGGGCACGTGCGCCGGTGCACCGATCCGAACGACGCGCGGGTGAGCACCCTGGCCATCACCCCGCACGGCCTGGATGCGCTCGAGCGCATCCGCACGGAGAACACCCTCATGCTGACCGCGAGCCTGCAGTTGCTCACGCCCGAGCAGCGCCGCGTGCTCGCCGCGGCCGTGCCGGTCCTCGAGCAGCTCGCGGAAGCCGACCCGGCCGACCCGCGGGCACGCTGAGCCGGAGCGGCTCAGCGCAGCTCGGCCAGGCGGCGGGCCAGCTCGTCGCGCTGGCGGGTAACCTCGGCGAGCTGCTGCTCGAGCTCGATGATGCGGCGGATGGCCGGCAGCGTCATGCCCTCGTCCGTCATCGTGACCACCTGCTGGATGATGCGGATCTCCACGCGCGAATAGCGGCGCTGGTTACCGGCCGACCGCTGCGGCGAGACGACCTGAAGGTCATCGACGCGGCGCAGGAACGCCTGCTTGACCGCGAGCAGCTCAGCGACCTGCCCGACCGTATACAGCGGCGTGTTCTCATCATCGAACGGCGACGTTGCCATGACGTTCCCTCCCCCGCAGAGCTGGTAGTGAAGTATGCCCAGATGGTAAGCGGCCGGCGAGGCGCTGGGCGCCCGCCGGCCGCTCGCTGTGATTCGGCGCGACTTAGGTCAGCCGACCAGTTCCTTCTGGTCGTCCGCCTGCCGGACCTCCACCTTGCGCGGCTTGGCCTGCTCCAGGACCGGGATCCGGACCTCCAGGACGCCGTTGGTGTAGGTGGCCTCGACCGCTTCGGCGTTCAGGTTCTCCGACAGACGCAGGCGGCGAGTGAACGTGCCCATCGTGCGCTCCCGCACGATGAACCTGTCGCCCTCGGTCCGCTCCTCCTGCCGCTTCACGCTGACCGACAGGATGCCGCGGTCCACGGTGACGTCGATCGACTCAGGGTCGATGCCAGGGACGTCGAAGCGGAGCACGGCGTTACCGTCGCGGCGGACGCCGTCCATCCGCATCAGGGTGGAATAGCGGTCCCGCGCGAACGGGTCAAAAGTTGTCAAGTACATCCTTGCCTCACCTTCCGAAGATTCTCTTGGAAGGCATCGCCGGAAACCCGCCTTGGCCCTCCGAAGGCAAGTAACTTACAAGTTTGGCTGTATATTCCCTGCGATTGCGGGATCAGAACAGCAGGGCGGACAGCGTGGACCGCGCCTTGGTGACCCGGGGATCGCGGGGCGGGAGCAGCTCGAACAGGGTGACCAGGTGGGCGCGCGCCTTGTCCCTTTCCTCGCCTGACGTACGCCGGACGACCCCGAGCAGGCGGTCGAACGCCTCCTCGATGCGTCCCGCGGCCAGCTCGACGTCGGCTACGCGAATCTGCGCCTCGACGTCGCCAGGGTGCTCGGCCGCGTCCCGGCGCGCCTGCGCCTGGTCGTACGAGCTGACCCGGCGGATCAGGTTGACCTGGGCCAGCCCGGTCTTGGCGACCGGATCGTCTGGTGCCGCGGCGAGCTGCGTCTCGAAGGCCCGCGCCGCGGCGTCCAGGTCGCCGCGCTCCATGGCCGCACGGGCCTCGACGTAGGCGGGCGGCAAGGCGCCGGCGCCCGCGGCGGCCCGCCCGCTGCCGCGAGCCGGACCGGCAGGCTGGTCGTCCTGGTCGTCCTGGTCGTCCTCGTCTTGCGCGTCGCCGGCCGGGGCCACGTCCAGGCCCAGCTTCTCGGCGACTTCAAGGACCTGGTCGAGCCACTGGCGGACCTGCGCCTCGGGCAGCGCGCCGAGGAAACCGTCCACCAGCTGACCGCCGATGACGGCCATCACCATGGGGATGCTCTGGACCTGCAGGGCGGCGCTCAGCTGAGGGTTCGCGTCGACGTCTACCTTGGCCAGGATCCACTGGCCGCCGGCCTCGGCGGCGAGCTTCTCCAGCACCGGGCTGAGTTGCTTGCACGGCCCGCACCACTCGGCCCACAGGTCCAGGATCACGGGCACGGTACGGGAGCGCTCGACGACGTCGACGTTGAAGGTCTGCTCGGTTACCTCGATGACGGTCCCGCCGCTGGCGTCGGCGGTGGAGGCCGCCTGCTGCCTGCGCTGCGCGGCCGCCTGCCGCGCACCCAGGTCCACGGCACCGTAGAGCGAAAAATCTCGCGGCTGCATGAGTCCATCCTGCCGCATCCGGAGGGTAGCGTTGCACCGGGCCTTTGGTTGCTCTAGAGTAACCGTTGCCTATGAGTAACCAATCTGCTGACGCCATATTCGACGCACTGGGCGAGCCGGTGCGCCGCCGGATCCTGGAGTTGCTGCACGAAGGGCCGACTCCCGTCGGCCGGCTCGCCGAGCGCCTGCCGGTCGGCCGGCCGGCGGTGAGCAAGCACCTGCGCGTGCTGTCCAACGCGGGGCTGATCGAACGGCATAGCGCCGGCACCCGCAACCTGTACGCGCTGGCGCCGGCCGGGATGGCCGCCGCGCAGCAGTGGCTGGTCCAGACCTGGGATACCTGGTCATGGCCGGGCCGATGTCCGGCCGGCCGGGCGAGGGAATGACCATCCTGCGGTGGCCGGGACCCGGGCAGCTCGGCACGGCGGCCAAGGCCGCCACCGAGGACGACGCCAGTGTCGCGAGCGGGTTCCTGGCCGTGACAGTCCGCCGGTGGCGGCCGGTAATGCGCCCCTACCGTAAGCCCGCGGAGCCCGGCGGGTCGGCGTAACCGTGGGTGTAGGCATAGCTGACCGCGTGCGCGCGGTCGTGTGAACCGGTCTTGGCGAAGATCCGGTTGACGTGCGTCTTGACCGTCGCCTCGCTGACGAACAGGGCCCGCGCGATCTCCCGGTTGGACTTGCCCGCCGCGATCAGGCGGAGTACCTCCGACTCCCTGGGCGTCAGGTCGCTCTCGCCGTCGGGCGTCAGCGGGGCGGGCGCTCGGACGGCGGCCAAGAGCAGGCGCTGCTGCACCTCGGGGTCGAGCACGGCCTGGCCCGCGGCGGCGGCGTGCACGGCCCGGCCGATCTCGGCCCTGGTCGCGGCCTTGGTCAGGTAGCCCAGCGCGCCGGCGCGGAGCGCGCCGATGATGGACTCGTCGTCGGAGTAGGTGGTCAGGACCACCACCCGGGTCCACGGATGATCCGCCCGGATCCGGCGGGTGGCCTCGACCCCGTCGCAGCGCGGCATGTTCAGGTCCATCAGGACGACGTCGGGACCGGCGGCCTCGACCAGTTCCACCGCGGCCTGGCCGTCCTCCGCCTGGCCGACGACCGCGATCCCGGGCAGCGTGCCGAGCAGCAGCACCAGGCCCTCGCGGACGGCGGACTGGTCATCGGCGACGACCACGGTCACCGGTTCTGGGCTGTCTGTCATGCCGGAATCCTCAGGTTGACCTGCCAGTTCCCTGCCTCGCGCCCCGAGCTGAGCTCGCCGCCGGCCAGCGCGGCGCGTTCGGCCAGGCCGACCAGGCCGTAGCCGGCTCCCGTGCCCGCCAGCGGGGCCTGGGCGAGCGGCGACGGCAGCGGGTTGACCGCGCGGACCGTGATCTGGCCGTCCTCGAAGCCGAGCCGGAGGGTGACGGGCTGGCCGGGCGCGTGCTTGCGCGCGTTGGTCAGCGCCTCCTGCGCCGTACGGTACGCGGCCAGGCTGGCCTCCGCGGAAACCGGGCGCGCCGCGCCGGTGACCGCGAAGTCCACGTCCATGTCGCCGACCGCGCGGTACTCACCGGCCAGCGACGACAGCTGATCGGGCAGCGGCACCGTGTCCTCGCGCAGCGCCAGCACCGCGCGGCGGGCCGCGCCCAGGCCCTCGCGCGCCAGGGTCCCGGCCCGGTCGATGCACTCGACCGCCTTGGCGAGCTCGGGATTGTCCGCGGGCAGCGTGCCCGCGGCCAGCAGCCCCTCGGCGGCCTGGAGGTTCACCGACACCGCGGCCAGGGAGTGGGCGAGTACGTCGTGCAGGTCACGGGCGATCCTGGCCCGCTCGGCGAGCGCGACGGCCTGAGTCTCGGCCTCGCGCGTCCGGCGGGTCTCCGCCAGCAGCCGCTCGGCCTGCTCGGCGCGGGCGGAGTACTCATGGCGGGTCAGGCCGATGGTCCACAGGCCGAGGAAGGCGAACGAATAGCCCAGGAGGCTCGCGATCGGGTCGTGGACGGCGAGCCCGGCCCAGACGAAGGCGATCAGCGTCCTGAGCATGATGCTCAGGGACGCCGGGGTGCTCATCCGCGATCCAGCGCTGAACGCGGCCATGCAGCCGACGGCGACGGCCGGGCTGTTCGGGGACAGTGCGGCGAGCACGCCGCCGGCCAGGCTCATCGTGGACAGGCCGGCGTAGTTGAGGTACGTACGGCGCCCGGCCAGCATCCAGGTGATCCACCCGGCGGCGGAGAGGCCGAGGAAAACCGCGATCGCGGTACCGCGGGCGCCGGCGGCGCCCGGCCCGGGGCTGGCGATCGACACCGTGACCAGCACCATGACGAGGCCGACGCCGCGGACCGCGTCGGTCACCCAGGCGACGTCCACCCGGCCGGCGCCGGTCACCGGGTCCATCCGGGTTCCGATGGCACGCAAACCGGCCGCCCTGGCCGACTGGGTGCCGATGGAACGGAACACGCCCTGCTCCTGACTGACCACGCTCGCTGGCGGCCGATACCACGGTAACTCCCTGCCGTATCCGGCGCGCCGGCTGACGGGTGGACCCGGGTTGACCTCGGTTGACTCCCGGGTGGAGCGATCCGGGACCACCTGGGCCGCACCGCGGATCAGGCCGCGGGCAAGCACCTGCTGCTGGAGAAGCCGGTAGCGCTGGCCCAGGCGGAGGCCGACGCGCTGGTCGACGCGGTCGAGGAGGCCGGGGTCGCGTCCGTGGTCTTCTTCACGCACCGGTTCCACCCCGACGTGCGAGCGTGGCTGGCCGAGGTCACCGCGCGCGGCGGGTGGATGGCGGGCGCGGCGACCTGGCTGGGGTCCTCCCTGAGCCCGGCCAGCCCGTTCAATACGCCGTGGCGACAGAACTCCGGCGCCTTGTGGGACCTCGGCCCGCACCTGGTCTCGCTGCTGTGGTCGACCCGGTCACCCAGCTGCGCACCGCCCTGGCCGAACTCGCCGCCAACGCCCGGGCCGGGCAGACCAGCCATCCCTGCGACGTCCGGTTCGGCCGGGCCGTCGGCCGCGTCCTGGCGCGGGCCCAGGGGCAGATCGACGCCGCTGGGTAACCAGCCAGGTAGCATCCGCCGTGCTACGGTGGCACGATGAGTGACACTCAGGACGACCAGCCGCTGCCGGTGAGCGCCAGGAGGGGCACCCGGGCGGCGAGAGGCGGCCGGCCCCGCGAACCGGGCAGGCCGGCGGCACGAGCCGAACCCGACCCCAGGCCGGCGCGGGCTCCGGCGAGTGCGCGCATCGGGATCAGGGAACTGCGCCAGCACGCGAGCGTCTACGTCGACCTGGCGGAGAAGGGCTACACGGTGGACATCACCAACCGCGGGCGGCTGGTCGCCCGGATGGTTCCGGTCAAGGAGGCGGGCAGCCCGCTGGAACGCCTGATCGCGGCGGGGATCATCGAGCCAGCCGAGGAACCGGGTGGTGCCGCCGGGCTCGACCCCTACCCGGCCGTCCGGGAGCGCCGGTGATCTACCTCCACTCCTCCGCCCTGGTCAAGCTGGCCCTGACCGAACCGGAGTCGGCGGCGCTGGCCGACTGGCTCGCCGAGCGCGCCGACCAGCCGCTCGTCTCCAGCGCGCTGTACCGGGCCGAGGTCCCGCGGGCGGTGTGGCGCGCCGAGCCTGGGGCGCTGCCGCGCAGCTACCGCCTGATCAGGCGCATCGCCCGGGTCGCGCTGACCGCCGACGTGCTCGACAATTCGGCCACCCTGCCGCCGCAGGCGCTGCCGGTCGCGCACGCCATCCACCTGGCCTCCGCGCTGGCGCTGCGAGGTGAACTCACCGCGTTCGTCGCCTACGACAAGGACCTGCTCGCCGCGGCGGCAGAGGCCGGGCTCCCGGTCGCCAGCCCCGGTCGGACCTAGATGCCTCAGAACCGGGCGGACTCGGCGTAGGCGCCCCACTGCGAGACCAGCGCGCCGCAGATCTCGCCGAGGGTTGCCTCGGCGCGGGCGGCGTCCAGCATCGGCGGGACGAGGTTCGCCTCGGTGCGGGACGCGGCGACCAGCGCGGCCAGCCCCGCGTCGACCGCCTGCTGGTCCCGCTCCGTCCGCCGGCCGGCCAGCGCGCTCACCTGCTCGCGCTCGACGACCGGGCTGATCCTGAGGATCTGCAGGGGTTCGGCGACCGTGTCGGCGTGGACGTTCACGCCGACGATCTTCTTCTCGCCCTTCTCGAGCTTCTGCTGGTAGGCGAACGCGGCCTCGGCGATCTCGCCGACGAACCAGCCGTTCTCGATGCCCGCCAGGATCCCGTCGGTCATGGATCCGTCCTTGCTCATCGCGCGGATCTGCGCGAAGATCGCCTCGGCCTCGGCCTCCATCTGGTCGGTCAGCGCCTCGACGTACCACGAGCCGCCGAGCGGGTCGGATACGTTGACCACGCCGGTCTCTTCCATGATCACCTGCTGGGTGCGCAGCGCTGTCTCGGCCGCGGCCTCCCCGGGCAGCGCGAGCACCTCGTCCAGGGCGTTGGTGTGCAGCGAGTTAGTCCCGCCCAGGACGGCGGCCAGCGCCTCGATCGCGGTCCGCACGATGTTGTTGTCCGGTTGCGGCGCCGTCAGCGAGACGCCCGCGGTCTGGGTGTGGAAGCGCAGCCACTGCGCGCGCGGCGACGTGGCGCCGTAGACGTCGCGCAGCCACCTGGCCCAGATCCGCCGGGCGGCGCGGAACTTGGCGATCTCCTCGAAGAAATCGATGTGCGCGTCGAAGAAGAACGACAGGCCGGGCGCGAACTCGTTGACGTCAAGCCCGCGTGAGCGGCCGAGTTCCACGTAGCCGAACCCGTCGGCCAGGGTGAAGGCCAGTTCCTGCGCGGCGGTCGAGCCCGCCTCCCTGATGTGGTAGCCGGACACCGACAGCGGCTTGTACCGCGGCATGTGCTGGCCGCAGTACTCCATCAGGTCGCCGATGAGGCGCAGGTGCGGGCGCGGCGGGAACAGCCACTCCTTCTGCGCGATGTACTCCTTGAAGATGTCCGTCTGGAGCGTGCCGTCCAGCTTGGACAGGTCGGCGCCCTGGCGTTCGGCGGCGACCAGGTACATGCAGAAGACCGGAACGGCCGGGCCGCTGATCGTCATCGAGGTGGTGACGTCGGCCAGCGGGATCCCCTCGAACAGCACGTCCATGTCGGCCGCCGAGTCGACCGCCACCCCGCAGTGCCCCACCTCGCCGAGCGAGCGCGGGTCGTCGGAGTCACGGCCCATCAGGGTGGGCATGTCGAAGGCCACGGACAGGCCCGCGCCGCCGGCGCGCAGCAGCATCTTGTACCGCTCGTTGGTCTGGCGCGCATTGCCGAACCCGGAGAACTGGCGGATCGTCCACGGCTTGCCCCGGTAGCCGGTGGCGTGGATGCCGCGGGTGAACGGGAACTCCCCCGGCCAGCCGATCCGCTCGAAACCGGGCACCACCTCACCGGGCGCCGGCCCGTAGACCGGGTCCACCTCAAGCCCGGACAGCGTGGTGAAGTCCGCCTCGCGCTGACCGGACTTGGCCGCCTCGTCGAACCGGCGCCGCCAGCGCTGCCGACCCGCACCCGGGTCAACCTCAGCGTCGGCCTGAGCGTCCATGGCAATACCTCCCCGTAGTTGCGCGCACGCCTTTGATAAAACTAGTTGGACGTCCTACTATCTGCGGCCAGTCTACCCGGGCTGACCGGGGGAAGGGGTCGGGGGGAACGGGGGACGGACCGGCGGGCGGCGAGGAGCAGGGGCAGGGGCAGGGGCAGGGGCAGGAGCGGGGGCAGGGGCAGGGGCAGGGGCAGGGGCAGGGGCAGGGAATGAGGCGGACCGGCGGGACCGAGAAGAAGCGGGGGAATTGGGGGACCGGAGGACCGGGCAGCGGGGCTGAGGGGAGCACCACCGATCGTTCGGCAAAAAAAGAGAATTTTCTGTGCAACCGATGCGCGAGTTCCATCGTCTGTAGAGAGCGCGAGGCAGCAAAACGGCCTCCGCGCGCAGCGGTGGCCCGGACGTCGCGGGGGCACGCCCGGGCCGGCAACCGGATAACGCCTACGTATGGCGGGAATGTGGTACATCTTGGCGTATCGCACGGGCGTTCTTGAGCCCCCGACCGGTCCCGACCTGGTGATCCTGCCAGACGGGGGCGCCGGGCGTGCGGTCACGCCGTTCCCGCAGCCTGCCGGGAACATCACCAAGGGAGAGCCGGTGGGCACCGCTGGCGACGTCGATACCGACGCTGCCGCAGAGCTGTTCAAGGGCGTCTACCCGCGGCTCGCCGGCTGGGTGCGGCGCCTGGTCGACGACGACGAGACCGCGCACGAGATCGCGTCGGAGGCGTTCGTCCGGCTGCTGTCCCGCTGGACCTCGGTGGACAGCCCGCAGAGCTACCTGTACATGATCGCGACCAACCTGGTCCGCGATCACTGGCGCAAGACCGAACGCGAGCGGCGGGCCATCCGCAGCGTCACCGCGGGCGCGGCGCCGGACCCGGTGGCCTTCCCGGCGCAGGACGTGGACGTGCGCAACCTCATCGCCTCGCTGCCGCCGCGGCTACGCGACCCGTTCCTGCTGCACTACTACGGCGGGTTCGGGCTCAAGGAGGTCGCGTCGCTGCTGCGCAGGCCCGAGGGCACCATCAAGGCCGACCTGTTCGCGGCCCGCGCCAGGCTGAAGACTGCGCTGGGGGAACGCGATGGATGACCGGCACGACCACGTCGAGGACTGGCTGAGCGAGCGGGTCGATCCGCTCTTCCCGCCGGCGGGCACCTTCGACCTGATCAGGCGGCGCGCGCGGCGGCGTAAGTACCGCAAGCTGGCCATCGCCACGGGGTCGGCCGCGGTGATCGTGGCTGCGGCGGTAACCGTCCCGCAGGTCGTCAACTTCACCGTGGTCAACCCCCCGAACACCAGCGCGCTCGCCGGGCGGGCGGCCTCGGTCGCGCCGCGGACCGGCGGCGGCATCGCGGAATCGGCGAGGGCGTTGCACCCCACCTTTCCGGCACCGTCTCCGAGTCCGGCCCCGGTCCCGCCGAATTTCCGGCCGACCTCGGTCACCTTCGTCGGCACGGATACCGGCTGGGTGATCGGCCAGGCCGGAACCCCGGGGCACTGCGCCACGTCGTTCTGCACCTCGGTGGCGCGCACCGATGACGCGGGGAACTCCTGGGCCGGGGTACCCGCGCCGCTTACCGGGGCGCCCGACGGCGCCACCGGGGTGAGCCAGATCCGGTTCCTCAACCTGGACGACGGGTGGGCGTTCGGGCCGGAGCTGTGGGCGACCCACGACGGCGGGCAGACCTGGGCGCAGGTCGGCACCCACGGGATGCGGGTCACGGACCTGGAGACGGTGGGTGACCGGGCGTTCGGGATCTTCGCGACGTGCACCGGCGGCGGGGCGGCGTTCGCCGCCGGGTGCACGAGCTTCACGCTGTACTCCTCGCCCGCCGGGACCGACGACTGGACCCCGGTGGGCCCCGGGACCACCGGGCTCACCAACGCAGGGCAGTCCGGTTCCGCGTCCCTCACGCTGACCGAGACCCGCGGGTACCTGCTGGGCCCGGACGGGACGCTGTACTCGGGACCGGTGGACGGCAGCGCGCCCTGGCAGCGCGTCGCGGGCGTCCCGTGCGTCACCGGGCAGGCGCAGCAGGAAGGCCAGCCCGCGGGCGCGATACTCGGCGCGGTCGGGCCGCAGAACCTGATCGTCGCCTGCATGCCGGGCCGGGCGCCCGGCGGGCTGCAGAAGAAGCTGATCTTCACCTCCGCCAACGGCGGGGCGAGCTGGCAGCATCTCACGGTCGCGCCGGCGCCGGGGGTGGCCACCTCGCTGGCCGCGAGCCCGGCCGAGACCGTGATGCTCGCCACCGACCAGGGCATCGACGTGCTGCCCGCGGGCGGCACCACCTGGCGGCAGCTCACGCTGAGCGGGGCCCCGGCCGGCGGGTTCGCGTACGTGGGGATGACCACCGACTCCCAGGGGGTCGCGCTGCCCGCCGACGCCCAGGCCGGGGCGGTATGGTTCACCTTCGACGGCGGGCAGACCTGGGCGCCCTCGACGCTGAACGGCTCGTAGGGCCCTTGGCGTCCGGGTCCTAGGAGAGCAGGGCTCCTAGGGTCCGGGCTCCTGGGTCTCTAGGAGCCCGGGGTTCCGGGGTCGCGTTCCGGGGATTCCGGGGTCGGCGCCGGGGATTCCGGGGTCGGCGCCGGGGGTTCCGGGGTCGGCGTCGGCCGGGTCCTCGGGGATGAAGTCACCCGCGGTCAGGCGCAGGCTGCGGAGCAGGTCGAAGATCTCCTCCAGCTGGCCGGTCCCGTACCCGCCGAGCCCGAACTCCGCCGCCATCAGGTCCCTGGTCGCGTGCTCCACGACGGCGCGGCCCTGCTCGGTGATCTCGGCCAGCCGGCCCCGGCCGTCGGCGGGGTTCGGGCGGCGGATCACCATGGCCTGCCGTTCCAGCCGGGTGATGATGTTCGTGACGCTGGTGGGGTGGACCATGAGGCGCTCGCCGATCACGCTCAGCGGCAGCGCGCCACGCCGGCTGAACGTCAGCAGGACCAGCGCCTCGTAGCGCGCGAAGGTCAGCTTGTACGGCCGCAGCAGCGCGTCGAGCTCGCCCAGCAGGATCTGCTGGGCGCGCATGATCGAGGTGACGGCGGCCATGGCCGGCGAGGGGCCGAACCTGACCTCCCAGATGCGCGCCGCCCGGTCGATGGGATCAAACGGCAGCTCGAGCGGCTTACCCACGCCGCTATGTTAGGCGCCCCGGCCGGCGAGCAGCTCTTCGGCGGCCTCGAAGGGGTCCAGGGTGCCGGCCGCGACGCGGGCGGCAAGCTCGTCGGCGCCGTCCGCGGCCAGCTGCTCGCGCAGCGCGGCGAAGGCCAGCGCCGTGATCTCTTCCCGCGCCCGCCCGCGCCGCCTGCGCTCGAGCTCCCCGCTCGAACGCAGCCAGGACCAGTGGGCGTCCAGGGCGTTCTCCAGCTCGGCGATCCCCGGGTCGCGCAGGCCACCGGCCGCGACCGTGGTGATGATCGGCGGCTTCCAGCCGCCGGGCTCGCGGGGCCCGAGCGCGAGCATGTTGCGCAGGTCGCGCACCACCTGGTGGGAGTCGGGCTTGTCCGCCTTGTTCACCACGTACAGGTCGGCCACCTCCAGGATGCCGGCCTTGGCCGCCTGGATCGCGTCGCCCATGCCGGGCGCGAGCAGCACGACGACGGAGTCGGCGAGCGAGGCGACCGCGACCTCGGCCTGGCCCACGCCGACCGTCTCGACCAGGATCAGCTCGAACCCGGCCGCGTCCAGGACCCGGATGGCCTGCGGCGCCGCCGCCGCGAGCCCGCCGAGCTGGCCGCGGGTGGCCATCGACCTGATGAACACCTGGTCGTCGGTGGCGTGCTCCTGCATCCGCACCCGGTCGCCGAGCAGCGCGCCGCCGGTAAACGGCGAGGTCGGGTCGACCGCGAGCACCGCCACGCGTCGGCCCGCCGCGCGGAAGGCCGCCACGAGCGCGCCGACCGTGGTGGACTTCCCGACCCCGGGCGCGCCAGTCAGGCCGATGACGCGGGCGGCGCCGGTCCGGGGCAACAGATCTTTCATGACCGAACGAACCTGCGGTGACCCGTTCTCGACCAGGGACAGCAACCGGGCGAGGGCCCGCACATCCCCGGCGCGGGCCCGCTCGAGCTCGGCCGTCGCCGGCACCTCGGGCTAGTCCCCGAGACCGCGGGCGCGGAGCAGCAGCGCCGCGCCCTGGCCGCCGCCGCCGCACAGGCCCGCGGCGCCGAGCCCGCCGCCACGCCGGCCCAGCTCGTAGATCAGGTGCAGGGCGATCCTGGCGCCCGAGGCGCCAAGCGGGTGGCCGATCGCGATCGCGCCGCCGTTGACGTTCACCACGTCGGGGCCGACGCCCAGGTTGCGCATGGACTGGATGGCCACGGTGGCGAACGCCTCGTTGATCTCGATCAGGTCGAGGTCGGCGACGGTCAGCCCGGCCTTGCCCAGCGCTTGGGAGATGGCGCGGGACGGCTGGGAGTGCAGCGAGTTGTCCGGACCCGCGACGTTGCCGTGCGCGCCGATCTCGGCCAGCACGGTCGCCCCGGCGCGCTCGGCGGCCTGCGCCGACATGACCACGACGGCGGCGGCGCCGTCGGAGATCTGCGACGAGTTGCCCGCGGTGATCGTGCCGTCCTTCGCGAACGCCGGCTTGAGCCTGCCCAGCGACTCGGCGGTGGTGCCCGCGCGGATGCCCTCGTCCTCGGTCACCATCAGCTCCTCGCCGCCTCTTTGCGGGATGGGCACCGGGACGATCTCGGCGGCGAGCAGCCCGTTCTTGGCCGCCTCCGCGCCGCGCTGGTGCGACCGCGCGGCGAACTCGTCCTGTTCGGCACGGCTGATGCCGAGCTGGCGCCCGCTGTTCTCGGTCGAGGAGCCCATGGACAGGTGGTCGAACGCGTCGGTCAGGCCGTCGAAGGCCATCGAGTCGATGACCTCGACGGAGCCGTACTTGTAGCCCGCCCGGGAGTTCGGCAGCAGGTGCGGCGCGCGCGTCATGGACTCCATGCCGCCCGCCACGATCACGTCGTGCTCGCCGAGCCTGATCAGCTGCGCGGCGAGCGCGATGGCGTCCAGGCCCGACAGGCACACCTTGTTGACCGTCAGCGCGGGGACCGTCATCGGCACGCCGGCCGCGACCGCGGCCTGCCTCGCCGGGATCTGGCCCGCGCCGGCCTGGAGCACGTGGCCCATGATCACGTACTCGACCTCGTCCGGGCTCACGCCGGCCCGGTCGAGGGCCCCGGCGATCGCGATGCCGCCGAGTTCGGTGGCCGGCTTGCTGGCAAGGGACCCGAGCAGGCGGCCCACGGGGGTCCTCGCGCCGCCCACGATGACCGGCTGACGTGGTTCACTCATGTCTGCAACGATACCCAGCCGGTTGCCCGAGGAGATATCTAGTGCTACCCCTGCTGACCCGCATCGACCACGTCGGGATCGCCTGCCGTGACCTGGAAACGACCGTCCGGTTGTACGTGGCGACGTTCGGCCTTGACGTGGTGAGCGTGGAGGTGAACGAGGAGCAGGGGGTCCGCGAGGCCATGCTCGCCGTCGGCGAGGGCACGGAGGGTGCCGGGGCGGGCCCCGGTTACGTACAGTTGCTCGAGCCCCTGGCGGCCGACACCCCGGTGGGCCGGTTCCTCGACCGGCGCGGCGAGGGCCTCCACCACGTCGGGTACGGCGTCAGCGACGTCGGGCAGGTCCTCGCCGAACTCAGCGGCACCGGCATCCGGCTGATCGACTCCCGGCCGCGGCACGGGTCGATGGGCGCGTCCATCGCCTTCCTGCACCCGGCCGACCTGTCCGGGGTCCTCACCGAGCTCGTCCAGGCCGGCCCAGCGTGAGCACCTGGCTCCGCCGTGAATCGCCGGCAATATCCCCCGAACGGGCAGTAAGGGGATTTACCGGGGCTGATGGGATGTAGAACTCCGAAGGACACGCCAAAGCACCCGAGTAAGAGTAGTCTGCCTGTCACTGGGCGGGAGTCGTCTCGGCACGCTGACACACCCGCCGTAAAACCCCCGTCGCATTCACGTCTAGCCAGGATTAGGCCACATGCAATCGGACATTGACGCCCAGCTGACCAACTTCTTCGAAGACGCCCCGCCGCGCGAGTTCGCCACGGTCATGCGCGGCTACGACCGTCATCAGGTCGATGAGCACATCAGGAACATTGAAGCCGAGGTGCGTACGCACCGCGAGCAGACCTCGACTCTGAAGCGGGAGCTGTCCGAAGCGCACCGCCAGATCCAGGAGCAGGAACGCCCCACGTATTCGGGCCTTGGCGCGCGCATCGAGCAGCTGCTGCGGCTCGCCGAGGAGCAGGCCACCGAGCTGGTCCAGGCCGCGCGGTCGGAGGCGAACGAGATCAAGGCCGCGGCCAAGGTCGACGCGGCCGAGTTGCGGGCCGGGGCCGAGAACGAGGCGGCCGAGCTGCGCGCGAACGCCAAGCGTGAGACCGACGACCAGCGCGGGGCGGCCGAGCGCGAGGCCGACTCGATCAGGACCACCGCGCGGCGCGAGGCCGACGAGCTGACCTCGACCACCGAGCGCGAAGCCGCCAAGCTGCGGGCCACCGCCGACCACGAGGTCGCGGAGAAGCGGGCCGCCGCCGAGCGCGACATCGCGAAGCTGCGGACCAGCACCGAGCGCGAGGTGGCCCAGCTCAAGGCGACCGCCAAGCGTGAGCGGGACGAGATCCTCACCACCTCCAAGCGCCAGGCCGACGAGATGCGCAGCCAGGCCCAGCGGATCCTGGAGGAGAGCGAGGCCCAGCGGGCCCAGTCCGAAGCCGAGTTCGAGATCCAGCTCGCTGCGCGCCGGGAAGAAGCCGAGCGCCAGGAGGCCGAGCGGCTGTCCGCCGCGCAGTCCGCGACGCAGAAGCTGGTGTCCGAAGCCGAGCAGCGGGCCTCGACCGCCGAACAGCGCGCGACGAAGGCCAGCGCGCAGGCCGACCAGACCCGGCGGGACGCCGACCAGCACGCCAGGCAGCTGGTCAGCAACGCCAAGAAGAACGCCGACCAGATCGTCAGCCAGGCCAAGACCCAGGCCGAGCAGCTGCTCGCCGAGGTCAAGGCGGACGCCGAACGCAGGCGCGCCGCGGCCCAGCGCGAGGTCGACGACCTGACCAGGCAGAAGGACAGCATCGCCACCCACCTGGCGCAGGTGCGCCAGCTGCTCGGCGGGCAGCTCCCGGGCATCGCCGTGGAATCGACGCAGCCGAAGCCTGCCATCGTCAGCGACGCCGCGGGAGCGCCGCGCAACGGCGGCCCTGGTGCCGCGCCGGCCCAGGCTGCGCCCGCGTCGCACCAGGCCACCCAGGCCAGCCAGGCCACCCAGGTCGCCCAGGCCCCGATGGCCGCCGCGCAGCCCACCCAGGTCCAGGCGGCCCGGCCCGCCCCGGCCAACGGCGGTTCCGTTCCCGCCGCCCAGGGGGCCAAGCAGGGCTCCAACGGCAAGGAGGACGACGAGGACTGGTGGACTGAGTAGGAGTCCCCAGCGCCAGGCGCAGGCCGACCCGTGCAGACCTGGGAGGCGATCAGGTCACGCCGGAACGTCCGGTCCTTCGAGGACCGGGCCATTCCCGGCGATCACCTGGACGAGATCCTGGAGGCGGGTCGGCGTGCGCCTTCGTCGCAGAACTGGCAGCCCTGGGACTTCGTCGTGGTGACCGACCGCGAGCAGCTCGTCAGGCTCTCCCAGGTGTGGCGGGGCGCGGGGCACGTGGCGCACTGCGCCGCGACGATCGCCCTGGCCGCGTCGCCACCCGAGGAGGAGCGGCGGCGGCTCACCCTCTACTACGACCTGGGCCAGGCCACGATGAGCATCATGCTGGCCGCGGCGGGGCTCGGCGTCGGTAGCTGCCACTCCTCGGTCGGTGACCAGGACCTGGCCCGCGAGATACTCGGCGTGCCGCCCGAGAAGTTCTGCGCCTACCTCATCTCGCTCGGGTACCCGGCCGGCCGGCCGCTCGACCTGATCCGGCGCCCCGACCGGCGCCCCTTCGACGACGTGGTGCACCGCGGCCGCTGGTAGCCTCCCGTCCCGGACCCGCCTGGCGATGGGAAGCTGGTCCCGTGGCGAACCCGGATAGCACGCTGATCACGCACATCGGCGAACTGGTTACCAACGACGGCGGTGACGGGACCTTCGCCGCGATGGCGGACGCGGCGCTGGTCATCGACGAAGGGCGGGTGGCCTGGACCGGGCCCGCGTCGCGGGCGCCGGCCGCGGACTCGGTCGTGGACGCGGGCGGCCGGGCCGTGCTGCCCGGGTTCGTCGACTCGCACGCACACCTGGTCTTTGCCGGGGAGCGGAGCGCGGAGTTCGCCGCGCGGATGGCGGGCCGCCCCTACCAGGCGGGCGGGATCCTGACCACGGTCGAGGCGACCCGCGCGGCCAGCGATGACGCGCTGCGGGCGAACCTGGGCCGGCTAGCCGGCGAGATGGCCCGGCAGGGCACCACCACGCTGGAATGCAAGTCCGGGTACGGGCTGACCGTCGCCGACGAGGCGCGGGCGCTGGCGCTGGCCGGCGAGGTCACCCCGGAGGTGACCTACCTCGGCGCGCACGTGGTCCCGCCCGAGTTCGCCGGCGACCCGGCGGGCTACGTGGACCTGGTGTGCGGCCCGATGCTGGCGGCCTGCGCGCCGCACGCCCGGTGGATCGACGTGTTCTGTGAGACCGGGGCGTTCGGCGCGGAGGCAGCCGCCGCGATCCTCGCGGCGGGCCGGGCCGCCGGCCTCGGCACCCGCGTGCACGCGAACCAGCTCGGGCCGGGACCTGGTATCCGGGTGGCGGCCGAGGCGGGCGCCGCGTCGGCCGACCACTGCACGTACCTGACCGACGCCGACGTCGACGCGCTGACTTCGGCGCGGGTGGTCGCGACGCTGCTGCCGGGCGCGGAGTTCGGCACCAGGCACCCGTACCCGGACGCGCGCCGGCTGCTGGACGCCGGCGCCACGGTGGCGCTGGCGACCGACTGCAACCCCGGGTCCTCCTTCACGTCCAGCATGCCGTTCTGCATCGCGCTGGCGGTCAGGGACATGCGGATGACCACGCAAGAGGCGGTCTGGGCCGCCACGGCTGGCGGGGCCAGGGCGCTGCGCCGGGCCGACGTCGGGCACCTCGGCGTGGGCGCCCGCGCCGACCTGATCCTGCTGGACGCGCCGTCGCACACCTACCTCGCCTACCGCCCCGGCGTCCCGCTGATCGCCGCGGTGTGGCGGGCGGGAAACCCAGTCCCGACGCGTTACGGAGTTTGACGGACCGGGGTCTGCGGAGGTGCGGCAGAGATGACTTCGCCGGCCTGGCCCCCGGCGTGCAAGCCAGCTGGACCGGCGCGATCCTGGGCACCGCCCATCCCACCGCCGGGCAGGCCCTGGCGTTCGCGGCCACCAAGCTGCCCCTGGGCTGCTGCGCGTCGGCGCGCTCTACCTCGCGATGCGGCTGGCCCGCACCGCCGCCCGCGACGGGGTCTGCACCGTCCAGGCCGCCCGGCTGGTGCTGTTCCTGGGCTGGTGGCTGCTGGCCGGCGGGCTGGCGGCCAGCATCGCCGAGGGATTCGCCCGGCTCACCCTGCTCGGCCTGCTGGTCACCTGGCGGCTCTGCCGGGCGCTCGACTGCCAGCCCGGCGACCTGCTCACGCATGACGGCACGCACGGCGGGCCGGCTGGCCGCGGGGGCCCGTGACCGGCTAGAGCGGCGGCCGTGGCAGGCAGGCAGGCAACCGGTCATGGACGGGCCGCCTGCTCGCCAGCACCGCGGCGGCGCCGATCAGCGCTCCGGCTACCAGGCCTAGCACTGCGCCGACGAGCACCTGGACCTGAAGCGTCAGGCCGGTGGCACTCGTGGCCGGCACCAGCAGTTGCTCCTGCACACCCACGGCCGAGCTACCCGGAGACCTGATGTAGCCGATGTAGCTATCGGCTAGCGCGTTAGCGGTGAGCTCGGCTTGGGCAGCGGTTCTGGCGGTGGCGCTCACCGACAGGACGTCTCCCGTCAGGGTCTTCACCTGAACCTCGCCGCGCAGCGCCGTGAGCGACGCGGCCGGGCTCTCCCGTAGCAACGCGCCGGCCAGCACCGGGTCGCTGCGCGTAACCGCGACGGCGTTAACCACGTCCGACCGCGGGAGCATGACGAGCGCCGTGCCGGTGAACCGCACCGGGCTGAACGCGGCGAAAAGCGCGCCCGCCAGCAGGCCCACGGCGATCGCGATACCGACGAGGGCGCCATGCCGCCGGACGATCCAGATGGACCTGCGCAGGTCCGGTGCGAGCTGACGCATCTGGTCTCGCTTCCATCCCCGGCGCCTCACCCGGGCTGGCGCCGGATGCCTACCATAGTACGACTGGCCGGCAAACAGCCGCTAGCGCGAAAGCGGCCGGCGGTGGGCATCCCGGTGCCGACGTAGAGGAACTGCCTGATGCCCATCTCGGCGGCCGGGAAGCGGACCGCCCCGGCCAGGAAGGCGCGGTTTGCCCGGACCGAGTACACCAGGTTCGGGTACGCCGCCAGCGCCTGCTCGCCGGGTTCCCGGTCCGCGGCGAAGTTGTCCTTGCCGCCAAGCAAGTAATCATAGTTCCAGGTAGTAATCACACATTCTCTGACTGCAGGTAGCCGCCGGGGACGTGGTGCCGGCCGATCGCACTGGGCAGGGTGCGGCGCCGACGGCGTTGCCGAATACATGCCGAATCTTCCCCGTCTTGCGGTCGCACGCCTTGTCGCGCCGCGATGGCAGGTTCCATGATGGGAAGTAGTTCACCAAGTTCGGCCTACACTAGGCCCGCGCGGAGCTCCCGGATCATCAGGTGTTCGACGTCTTGTGGGTTGCCTGGCCTGGTATCGGTTCGGTCAGTAGCGCGGAAACCCATCCGTTCATACAGCGCCTTCGCCCGCCCGTTGGCGTCGAACACCCACAGCAGGACCGACGGCGCTCCTGAGGCTGCGGCCTGGTCGATCACGGTCTGCACCAGCAGTCGCCCGATACCAAGCCCGCGCGCGGCCGGACGCACCCACATGGCAACCAGGTGCCAGGCGCCGGGGAAGTCCGGCAAGTCGGCGACCTCACCCGACAGCGCCGTCACCGTCCCGGCCGCAGCGCCGCGGTGCGAGGCTAGAAAGCTGGACGACTCACTGAGACGCTGCCGCCAGGTGTGCTCCCGAAAGGGATTCCCTGCCCTGCGATACCTTCCGGCAGGGACGTGAGAAGAAGCGCCAGTGGGACGGCCGAAGCTGGGACGGCTACTTCTCGCACTACGACAAGACGCGGGCGATGTGCGGCACGCCGGTGTCGAAGTCGGGCATGGGGTCTCCTCGGGGCCGGCACGCTAGGGCCTAGAGGGAAGGTAGTGACGGCGGAACCGGATCAGCGGCTCGCCCGACTCGGCCAGGTAGGGGACGCCGGCGACCCGGGCGATGACCACCAGGTGGTCACCGGCCGGGATGACCTGCTCGGCGGAACATTCGAGCGCCGCCAGGCCCGCGTCGACGATCAGCGCGCCTGAATCCGGGCCGCGCCGGTGCGGCACGTCGTCGAGCATCAGCCGTGCCCCCGGCCGGCCCGACGCCGCGAACCGCCCGGCCAGCACCCGCTGCCCGGCCGCGAGCAGGACGACCGCGAAGGCCGTGACCGGCTCCTGCTCCCGCTGGAATAGCTCCGCCAGGTAGGACCGGGCCATGACAGACACCAGGATCAGCGGCGGGTCCTGCGATACCGGGCAGAACGCGCTGACCGTCGCGCCGATGTCGTCACGTGCGTCGGCCACGGTAAGCAGGGCGACGCCCGACGCCCACGACGAGGCAGCCGAGTCGGGTGGGGCAGGAACCACGGCCCGTTCGGTCACATGATCGTCCAGGGGCCCGGGAGCACCAGCGGTCCGTACGGCGGCAAGCCGGCGCGGGCCGCCAGGCGCCACGCGGGACCCCACCCGTCGGCGAAGCTCAGGCCGAGCGTGGCGGCGCCCGCCGGGCGGGCCTCGCTCGAGTCGGGCGGCCGGAGCTGGTCAAGCGGGGTCAGCCGGGGGTAGACGCGCAGCCGCGTGCCGGCGGGCAGGCCCGCCCGGCGGCGCGCGATGTCGGCCGCGTCCGCCATCCCGCCGAGGGTGTCCACCAGGCCGTTCGCCGCGGCGTCGGCGCCGGTCCAGACCCGGCCCCTGGCCAGCTCGTGCACCCGCTCGACCGGCATCCGCCGGCCTTTGGCCACCTTTTCTGTGAAGTCACGGTAGACCGCGTCCAGCCAGGTGTTGATCCGGTCCCACTCGTCGTCGGTGAACGGGTGCGTGGGCGCGAACATCGTCGCCCGCGCGCCCTCGGCCACCGAATCGATGGCGACGCCGGCGCGCTCGAGCGCGTCGGAGAACACCGGCTTGCCGAGGATCACGCCGATCGATCCGGTCAGCGTGCCGGGCTGGGCCACGATGACGTCGGCCGCCATCGAGATGTAGTAGCCGCCGGAGGCGGCCACGTCGCTCATCGACACCACGACCGGTTTGCCGGCGGCACGGATGCGGACGACCTCGCGCCAGATCGTGTCGGACGCGACGGCCGAACCGCCCGGGCTGTTCACCCGCAGCAGGACGGCGCGGACGCGGTCGTCCTTACGCGCCGACCGGAGCGCGGCCGACACCGTGTCCGAGCCCATCGCGCCGCCGCCCACCGGGCCGCGGCTGCTGCGCCCCTGCTTGATCGGGCCGGAGGCGTAGATCACGGCCACGCAGCGTTCCTTCGGGTTCGGCGGGCGGCGGGCGCGCTGCGCCAGCGTGTGAGCCCGCTGGTACCGGCTTAGATAAAGGAGGATCGCGTCCTTCCCGGCCCGCTTCTGGACGTCCGCGTAGACCTCGTCGCGGTAGGCCAGAACGTCGACCAGGCCCTCGGCCACCGCGTCTTCGGCCAGGAACGGGCCGCAGTCCAGCAGCGCGCGGGCCTGCTCGGCGGTCTTGCCGCGGCGTTCGGCGATCGCGGCGGACAGTTGCCCGACGACGGAGACCGCGAGGCGTTCGGCGGCCTCGCGGGCCGGCCCGGTGAACCCCTGCTCGGTGAGCTGGTCAGCGGCCGTCTTGTACTCGTAGCGTTTCGCGCTCTGGAAGCCGACCCCGACCCTGGCCAGCGCGTCGTGCAGGAACAGGTGCTCGATCGTCACGCCGGTGAGCCCGACGGTCCCAGAGGGCTGCAGGTAGATCCGGTCGAACGCGGTCGCCAGGTAGTAGGGCACGTTGCCCCCGGTGAACTCGCCGAACGTCTCGGCCCAGGCCACGGCCAGCTTGCCGGACGCGCGGAAGTCGGCCACCGCCTCGCGGATCTCCTGGATCCGGGCCAGCCCGATGCCTGCGCCGCCCACCTTCGCCACCAGCACGCGGACCCGGTCGTCGTCACGCGCGCGGCGCAGGCCCTCGACGAGATCGGGCAGCCTGATCTTGCGCCTGGCCGTGATGGCGGTCAGCGGGTCGGTGACCGGCCCCTCTGCGATCCCTTCGGTCAGGTCCAGCTCGAGGATCAGGGGTGCCGTCTGGCGCTGCCGTAGCCTGGAAACCTGTTCGGCGAGCGGCCAGGCGAGTTTTGCGTCTGCCATGCGGTCAGCTTACGGGGGGGCAGCTTACGGGCGTGACGGCCCGGATGGGAGGTCAGGATCGGCGAGAATCCGGCCACGATCGTGGTGGACGTGGCGAACGTGATGGGGGCCCGCCCCGACGGCTGGTGGCGGGACCGGGCCGGGGCGGCGGTCCGCCTGCACGGCGAGATCGTCGCTCTCGCGGCGAGCGGGCAGGCCATGCTGCCGGGTGAGACCGGTCCCCCGGAGTTTGTCATGGTGCTCGAGGGCGCCGCGAACGCCGCGGTCCCGCGGCTGTCTGCCGCGCCGGCGGAGCACGTGCGCGTGGTGCCGGCGCGAGGGCACGGGGACGACGCGATCGTGGCGGTAATCAGGGACCTGCCGGGCCGCCGGGTGGTCGTGACCGCCGATCGCGAGCTACGGGACCGCAGTGCCGCGGCCGGCGCCGAGGTCCGGTCCCCGGGCTGGCTCCTCGGTCTGCTACCGGAGTTAGATTGGAAAGTTCGGGCCGCCCGGCCCGTTCAACCGGGCGGCCCACTTCCCCTTTTTGCCCCCGGCGCTCAAAGTCGCCGGACGAGGCATCGTAGCAGGTTGAACCGCCTGCGCGCCCGGTTTACCCGTTAAGTGCAATTCGGAAATTGCGCGTCCATCGGCTCGGTTGCGGGCAGACCGGGCAGGATGAATTCGTGCGCGTGATCGTGCTGGCCGACACTCACGCCCCGCGGCGATGGCGAGCCTGCCCGCCGCGGGTCGCCGAGCAGTTGCGCGGCGCGGACCTCATCCTGCACGCGGGCGACGTCTGCACGGCCTCGGTGCTGACCGAACTGGCGGAATACGCGCCGGTGACCGCCGTGCTCGGGAACAACGACGGCCCCGACGTGGCGCGCTGGGGCGCCGCCGGGACCGCCGACCTCGACCTGGAGGGCCTGCGCGTGGCGATGGTGCACGACACCGGCCCGGCGGTCGGCCGGCTCGCCCGGATGCGCCGCAGGTTCCCCGCCGCGGAGCTGGTGGTGTTCGGGCATTCGCACATCCCGCTTGACGAGTCCGCGGACGGCCTGCGGATCTTCAACCCGGGTTCGCCGACGGACCGCCGGGCCCAGCCGCACGGCACGCTCGGCGTGCTGCGGGTCGACTCCGGCCGCCTGGTGGAGGCCACGATCGTGCCCGTGACCTAGCGCCTTCCTCCGGGGGCGGACGGTCAAAGGGGGCACAATGGTGCCGTGGGGGACGTGCTCTGCCCGGTTCTGGTGGGGCGGCAGGCGGAACTGCGCGCCCTGGACGGCGCGCTGTCTGCGGCGCTGGGCGGCGGTGGCCGACTGATATTCATCACCGGTGAGGCCGGCATCGGCAAGTCGCGGCTGGCCAGGGAAGTGGCCAGCCGGGCGAGGGCGCTGGGCGCCGCGGTGCTGACCGGGCGGGCGGTGCCGAGCGGCTCGAGCACGCCGTACCGGCCGCTGAGCGAGGCGCTGCTCGCGGCGCTGCGGGACCGGCCGCTGGGAGACGAGGCGGACCTGAGATCGTGGCTGCCCGCGATGTCAGCCATCCTGCCCGGTGAGGTGGGACGGGCCGGCTCGGCCGCAGCGGACGACGGCGGGCTGGGCGTCGCCGTGCCGGGCGAGCCCTCGGCCGTGATCCAGGGCGAGGCGGTGCTGCGGCTGCTGCGGTGGCTGGCGCGGCCCGCCGGGTTGCTGGTCGTGCTTGAGGACCTGCACTGGGCCGACCCGGACACCCTGGCCGTCCTGGAGTACCTGGGAGACAACCTCGGCGCGCTGCCCGTGCTGGGGGTGGCCACCAGCCGCGACGAGCCGGTGACCGAAGCACTCGGGCTGGCCCGGCGGCTGGCGGCCCGGCAGGCGGCCGGGCACCTGGCGCTGGGCCGGCTGGACGACCGGCAGGTGACCACGATGGTTCAGGCCTGCCTGCCCGAGGCGGGCGAAGACGTGGTCGCGCGGGTGCGGCGTACCGCGGATGGCGTGCCGTTCCTGATCGAGGAGGTACTGGCCTCGCCCGGCGTGCCTGCCTCGTTCCTGGACACCGTGCGGGCGCGGCTGTCCGCCCTCGCCGACGCGGAACGGCTCGTCCTGGGGGCCGCCGCGGTGCTGGGGCGTCAGTTCGACTGGCGGCTGCTCGGCCGCGTCACCGGTGAGCCGCCCGACGTGGTGGCCAGCGCCCTGGAACGAGGGGTGGAGCAGGTCCTGCTCTCGGTCGACGACGGGGAATTCCGCTTCCGGCACGCCCTGACCAGGGAGGCCACGGTGGCGGCGGTGCTGCCGCCCCGGCGCGCGGCGCTGGCCGCGAGCGCCCTGGCCGCGCTGGAAGACGCGCACCCCGGCTTGCCCGGGCCGTACCGCGACGCCGGCGCCGACCTTGCGCTGCAGGCGGGCGACCCGGAACGCGCGGGCACCCTGCTGTACGCGTCGGGCCGGGAATCGCTTCGCCGCGGGGCGCTGGCCACGGCGGTGGAGACGCTGAGCCGCGCGGTCAGCCTGCTGCGCGACACCCCGCGCGGCGGCGCGGCGGAAGCGGCGCTGGCGGAGGGGGCCCTGGCGGAGGGGGCGCTGGCGGAAGCGGCGCTGGCGGAAGCGGCGCTGGTGGAGGCGCTGGCGCTGGCCGGGCGGATCGAGGAGGCGCTGGCGGTCGGCGCCGCGCTGATCGCGCGGCTGACCTCGGATCCGGCCGCGGGGCGGGCCCGCGCCCGGGTGCATATCTGGCTGGCGCACGCCGCGGTCGCGGCGACCCGGTGGCCCGTCGCCCGGGAGCAGCTCGCCGAGGCGGCCGGCCTGGTTGAGGCTTCGGGCGACCGGGACCTGCTGGCCGAGGTCATGGTGCTCCGGGCCGAGGTCGCCTTGGCCGGCGACGATCCGGGCCCGGCCCGCGCGCTCGCCGAACGCGTGCTTGACCTGCCGGGAGGGCGCGCCGAGGTGCGGTGCCAGGCGCTGGAGATCGTCGGCCGCGGCGAGCGGCTGCGGGATCTCGCGGCGGCCCAGGACGCCTTCGAACGCGCCCTGGCCATCGCCGAGGCCCACGGGCTCCCGTTCTGGCGCCTGCGGGCGCTGCACGAACTGGGCACGATCGAGCTGTACCGGCACAACGGGACGGACCGGCTGAGCCAGGCGCGCCGGCAGGCGGACGAGCTCGGCGCGATGAGCACCGCGGCCGTCCTGGACCTCCAGCTGGCCGCCGCGGCCGACGGCCGGTTCGACCTGGACGAGCTGGCCCGGGCCGCGCGCGACTCGCTGTCGATCAGCGAGCGGCTCGGGCTGGCGCAGGTGCGGGCCAAGGCGCTGCTGTTCCTGGTCGAGAGCTGCGCCCTGGGCGGCGACGGCGAGGGGACCGAGCGGTACGCGGCGCAGGCGCTGGCCGCGGCGGACGGTGACCCGGTGGCGGAGGCGTTCGTCTGGGGCGCGGGCCGGGCCATGCTGGCCCTGCTGCGCAACGACCAGGCCGGCGCGATCCGCGCGTTCGAGCGGAGCGCGGCGATCCTCCGGGACGCCCCCCAGGCCGAGCCGGCCAACTTCCGCGGCGTGTGGCTGCTCGTGCTCGCGGCCACCGGGGACCCGCGCGCCGCCGGGGACATCGAGGCGGCCCACGGTTCTGGGCTCACCGCGGCCTTCGCGAACCGGGGTCTGGTCCGCTGCGCAGAGGCGATCCTGGCCGGCCGCGCGGGGAACGGCGCCCGGGCCGCCGACCTGGCCCGGGCCGGGGAGCGCGACCTCGCCATCTTTCCCGTGTGGTCGGATCTGGGCCTGATGTACGCGGCGGAGGCGGCGCTGGCCGGGGGGTGGGGCGAGCCGCGGCGGTGGCTGGGGCAGGCGCGGGACGGGTTCGCCGCGGGCAGGGTCGAACCGCTCGCGCGGCGGTGCGCGGAGCGCCTCGGCGGCGCGGTCCCGCCGGCCTGGGCCAGCCTCGGGGTGACCGTGCGGGAAGCCGACGTGCTCAGGCTGGTGGCGCAGGGCCTGGCGAACAAGGAGATCGCGACCCGCCTGTACCTGTCGCCGCGGACCATCGAGAAGCACGTCGAGAGCCTGCTCCGCAAGACCGGCGCGCGGAGCAGGACCCAGCTGGTGACGCTGGCCGGTCCGGCTACGTAGTCGGCGCGCGCGGCCGATTACGTGGTCTGACCGATGCCGGCGGCGCGCCCGGTCGCGCACGATTCCGGTAAGCAACCTCGCGACCGAAGGAGCAGACATGACCCTCGCGTACCGGAACCTCGACACTCCCGACGACAAGCGCAGCTTCCCGCACGGCGACATGCACGTCGTCACGCTGGCGGGCACGACCGTCGTGCGCGCCGCCCTCGGGCCGGGCTGGCGCTGGTCCACCGACGCCAAGCCCGGCGCCGGAACCGACTCGTGCCAGGTCGCGCACAACAGTTACGTCGTCTCCGGGCGGTTCGCCGTACGGATGGATGACGGCACGCAGGCGGAGTTCGGGCCCGGCGACGCGGCGGTGATCAGCCCCGGCCACGACGCGTGGGTGGTGGGCGACGAGGCCTGCGTGCTGATCGACATGCTGCCCGCCGGGTCCGCCACCGTCGGTGCGCAGGCCCGGATGGTCACCTGCCACCCGTGCGGCATCGAGTTCCGCGCCCAGCGCGGCGACCAGATCGACGAACTGGTCGCCGCCGTCCAGCAGCACGCGAGCGGATCACACGGTCACGACGTGCCCCGCGACCACATCCTGGCCGAGCTGGTCACGCTGTGACATCTCCCCGGTCCGGCTAGAGCTCCTTGGCGAGCTCCTGGTAATGCCGGCTGATCCGTTCGTTGGTGCCGTAGAAGGCGTGCCGGCTCATGTCCGCGCTGAATCGGCTCGCCGGCGGCGTGCGGCCGAGCGCCTCGGCCATCGCGCGGACGTGGTGGGGTGCGCAGCCGCAGCAGACGCCGAAGTAGTTGACTCCGAGCGCGGCCGCCGCCGTCGTGAACGCGCCGATCTCGTAGCGGTTGGCCAGGAACGGGTCCAGCGCGGTCGGGAACGGCCGCCCACCCGGGATCAGGTCGCAATCCGGGTCGGTGAGCGACTGGAACGTCGGCTCGGCCTCTGTCGTGCGGTACGGGACCGGCAAACCGGCGATGTAGCCGTCGCACGCGGCGCGGATCTCACCGAGCAGCGGCAGCAT
>DATJQX010000148.1:0-5507 GCA_035505275.1 Streptosporangiaceae bacterium
GGGTTGGTGCCGCCCACCACCTGGGTGCCCGCCCTGATCATCCGGGCGCCGTGCCTGCGGCCCTCGGACCCGGTAATACCCTGCACGATGATCCGGCTCTCGCCGGTCAGGAAGATCGCCATCTCATGCTCCCGTAGCGGCCAGCTCGGCGGCGCGCCGCGCCGCGTCGTCCATGGTCCCGACCTGCTCGACCACTGCGATGTTGGCCTCCTCGAGTATTCGCCGTCCTTCGGCGGCGTTGTTGCCGTCGAGGCGGACCACAATCGGCCGGTTCACTTGCTCGCCGCCCGCGCTGAGCATCCCGATCGCCGACACGATCCCGTTCGCCACCGCGTCGCACGAGGTGATACCGCCGAAGACGTTCACGAGCACGCTGCGGACCGACGGGTCGGCCAGCACAATCTCCAGGCCGTTGGCCATGACCTCGGCCGAGGCGCCCCCACCGATGTCGAGGAAGTTCGCCGGGCGCACCCCGCCGAACTCCTCCCCGGCGTAGGCGACGACGTCGAGGGTGGACATGACCAGGCCTGCGCCGTTGCCGATGATGCCGACCTGGCCGTCCAGCTTGACGTAGTTGAGGTGTTTCTCCTTGGCCCGCGCCTCCAGCGGGTCAGCCGCGCCGGGGTCGGCGAACTGCCCCCAGTCGTGCCGGAACGCCGCGTTGTCGTCGAGCGTGACCTTAGCGTCGAGGGCGATCACCCGTCCGTCGCCGGTCAGCACCAGCGGGTTGACCTCGACCAGTGTGGCGTCCTCGCCGGTGAAGGTGTCCCAGAGCCGTTCGGCTAGTCCGGCCGCGCCGGCGCGTGCCTCCTCCGGGAGCCGGCCCGCCGCGACGATCTCGGCGGCTTTGGCCGCGTCCACGCCCGTCAGTGGGCTGACCGGAATTCTGGCCAGAGCCTCGGGCTTGGTCCTCGCGACTTCCTCGATCTCGACACCGCCCTCGACCGAGCACATCGAAAGGAACGTGCGGTCAGCCCGGTCGAGCAGGAACGACAGGTAGTACTCCTGCGCGATGTCGATGTCCTCGGCCACGAGCACCGAGCGCACGGTGTGGCCCTTGATGTCCATGCCGAGGATCCGCCCGGCCTTTTCTTGCGCCTCGTCCGGGGTGCTGGCCAGCTTTACGCCGCCCGCCTTACCTCGGCCGCCGACCTTGACCTGGGCCTTGATGACCACTCCCGGCTTGCCGGCCGCGATGAACTCGGCCGCGATCGCGCGAGCCTCCTGCGGCGTGGTGGCCACCCTGCCCTGCTGGATCGGAACGCCATGGTCAGCGAAGAGCTGCTTTCCTTGGTACTCAAACAGGTCCACTCGGGTCCGTCCTTGTGTGCGGCGCTGCCGCCGATGGCTGCTGGGCCACACTCACCATGGCCCGTCCCAAGCAGGCAGCCTAGCGAGGTTCCGGGGCGATCACCGCTGCGGGTCCGGCTGCCCGAGCGTCGCGCGGACCCAGTCCACGATGTCGGTCGTCGGCGCGCCCGGCGTGAAGATCCTGGCCACGCCCATCCGGTTCAGCTCGGCGATGTCATCGTCCGGGATGATGCCGCCGCCGAACACGACGATGTCGGTGGCGTCGCGTTCCTTGAGAAGCTCGAGGACCCGGGCAAACTGGGTCATGTGCGCGCCGGACAGCACCGAGAGCCCGATCGCGTCGGCGTCCTCCTGCAGCGCGGCCGCCACGATCTGCTCGGGGGTTTGGTGCAGCCCGGTGTAGATGACCTCAACTCCGGCATCTCGCAGCGCCCGCGCCACCACCTTCGCTCCGCGGTCGTGGCCGTCGAGGCCTGGCTTCGCGATGACCACGCGAATGCTGCTCATGAACGTCCTCCACCGGAACGCGGTCCAGCCTGGCCCGCGAGGCAGTTGCCTACCTGGCAGGGTAACCTCCCCGGCCAGCGGCGCCGTCCGCGGAGGTTACAGCTTCTCGAGGGGGGCGTACCGGAGCACCAGGTGCTTGATCCCGTAGTCGCCGCCAAAATCGATCTTGGCCTCGGGGTCGTCGCCGCGGCCCTCCACCGACAGGACCGTACCGAGCCCGTAGGAATCGTGGTTGACACGGTCGCCGGGCGACAGCGACGGCACCGCGCGGTTCCCGAGCGCCTGCACACCGGGCCTCCTGGCCAGCCGCTCCGAGGCGGGCGGTGCGGCCGCGGCCGCGTCCCGGCGCCACTCGATCAGGGTTTCTGGGATCTCGGTGAGGAATCTTGACTGCTTGTGATACGCGGGCCGGCCCCACCAGGTCCTGGTCACCGCCCGGGTGAGGTACAGCCGCTGCTCCGCACGGGTGATCCCGACGTAGGCCAGCCGTCGCTCCTCGGCAAGCTCCCGCTCGTCGCCGCTGGACCGCTCGTGCGGGAACACGTTCTCCTCGAGGCCGGTCAGGAAGACCACAGGGAACTCCAGGCCCTTGGCGGTGTGCAGGGTCATCAGCGTGACCAGGCCGCCGTGATCCTCGCCGTCCGGGATCTGGTCGGCGTCGGCGACGAGAGCCACCTGCTCGAGGAAGTCAGCAAGGGTTCCGCTGGAATTCTGGCTGTCGTACTCCCGCGCCACCGAGACAAGTTCCCTGAGGTTCTCGATCCGGCTCTCGTCCTGGAGGTCGGTGGAGGCCTGCAGTTCGGCCAGGTAACCAGAGCGGTCGAGCACGGCGTCCGCGAGGTCGCCGACGGGACTGCCGGCCTGGGCGCTCTCCCGCAGCCCGGCGATCAGCTCGTTGAACGCCTCGATCGCGCGGGCGGACCGGGCGGCCAGGTCCGGGATGTCCGCCGGGCGGGCGAGCGCCCGGGCGAAGCTGATCCGCTGGCGGCTGGCCATCGCGGCCACGCACTCCTCGGCGCGGTCGCCTATCCCCCGCTTCGGCACGTTCAGCACCCGGCGCAGCGAGACCTCGTCGTCGGCGTTGGCGATCAGCCGCAGGTAGGCCAGCAGGTCGCGGACCTCGCGCCGCTCGTAGAACCGGACCCCGCCGACCACCTTGTACGGCAAGCCGGCCCGGATGAATACTTCCTCGAACACCCGAGACTGCGCATTGGTCCGGTAAAAGACGGCCACCTGCCCCGCAGTCGCGAGGCCCTCGTCCGCGAGCCGGTCGACCTCCTCGGCCACGAACGCGGCCTCGTCGTGCTCGCTGTCCGCCACGTAGCCGGTGATCGGCGGACCGTCGCCCGCCTCGGACCAGAGCTTCTTCGGCACCCGGCCGGGGTTGCGGGAGACGACGGCGTTCGCCGCGGCGAGGATGTTCTGGGTGGAGCGGTAGTTCTGCTCCAGCAAGATCACCTTGGCGCCCGGGAAGTCGCGCTCGAACTCCTCGATGTTCCTGACCGTGGCGCCGCGGAAGGCGTAGATCGCCTGGTCGGCGTCGCCCACCACACAGAGCTCGGCCGGCGGGCTCGACGCGGCCTCGGCGCGGTCGCTGCCGGGCAGCAGCTGCCCTGCCAGCTCGGTGACCAGCACGTACTGGGCGTGGTTGGTGTCCTGGTACTCATCGACGAGCACGTGCCGGAACCTGGCCCGGTACTCGGCGGCCACGTCGGGGAACGCCTGCAGCAGGTTGACCGTCACCATGATCAGGTCGTCGAAGTCCATCGCCCCCGCGGCGACCAGCCGGCGCTGGTATTCGGCGTAGGCCTCGGCCAGCGCCTTCTCCCGGTAACCCGTCGCGCTGGCGGCGAGCGTCTCGTAGTCGATCAGCTCGTTCTTCAGGCTGGAGACCTGGTTGGCCATGGCCTTCGGCGGGTGGTACTTGGTATCCAGGTCCAGCTCGCGGCAGACCAGTGCCATCAGCCGCTGCGAGTCGGCCTGGTCGTAGATGGAGAACGAGGACGGGTAGCCGAACCTGGTGGCCTCCCGGCGCAGGATCCGGACACACGCCGAGTGGAACGTGAGCAGCCACATGGCCCGGGCCCGGGACCCGGTGAGCGCGGCCGCCCGCGCGGCCATCTCCCCGGCCGCCTTGTTGGTGAAGGTGATCGCCAGGATCTCCCAGGGCGCAACGCCGCGCTCGGCCACGAGGTAGGCGATCCGGTGGGTCAGCACCCGGGTCTTGCCCGAGCCGGCCCCGGCGACGATGAGCAGCGGGCTGCCCTCGTGCACGACGGCGGCCCGCTGCTGCGGGTTGAGCCCTTCCAGCAACGAGTCGGCAGCTGTGGCGGTCACCCGCCCAAGCGTAGGCGGTGCCGCCGACAGCCGCCGCTCGGTCGGTCAGCCGGGGGTGTGCGACACGAGCGTAGGGATCCAGGGAACGGACAGGTTGCGGATCTAGTCTGGAAGTGCATACGCTTCCAGACTAGGAGAAGCCATGACCGAGCCGTCCCCGTCCGGGGTGTCCTTGCCCGAGCTGGAGCAGCAGCGGGCCCAGCTGTACGCCCGGCTGGCCGCGACCGGGGACTTCCGGCCCGGCAGCCTCAACGCCACCTGGCGCAAGTGCGGCAAGCCGAATTGCGCGTGCGCGCAAGAAGGCCATCGCGGGCACGGGCCGCGGTGGCTGTGGACACGGTCATCGGGCGGCAGGACCCGCACCCGCCAGCTCGCGGCCGGCGAGGTGGACAAGGTGCGGGCCGAGCTGGCCAGCTATAAGGAGTTCACCGCGCTGGCCGAGGAGCTGGTGCAGGTGAGCGAGGCGATCTGCGAGGCAAGGCCGGCCGGGTCTGCCCCGGGCGGTTCCCCGGCCGGCCCGGTCGGGGAAAAGGGGGGCTCTGCGCGAAGCTCCAGGCGGAGGTCACCGCGGAGGTAGCGCGCCTGGCCGCCGAGGCGGCTCGCGCGCTGGGCGCAGGGGACGGGCTGGAGCCGGCCGAGCTGGCGATCCGCACCGCGATGCTGAAGCTGGGGGGACGGCTGCTGGAGGGCCTGCTGGGCATCGACGGCGGGCACCGCGGCCCCCGCGTCGGGTGCGGCAACGGCCACCAGGCGGAGTTCATCTCCTACCGGGACAAGACCATCGACACGGTTGTCGGCCCGGTCCGGCTGCGCCGGGCCTGGTACCACTGCGCCGCGTGCGGGCACGGCCTGGCTCCCAGGGACGGCGAGCTCGGCGCCGCCGGGACGTCCCTGTCGCCCGGGCTGGCCAAGATGAACGCCCGCGCCGCCTCGGCGGTCCCGTTCGCCCCGGCGCGCCGGCTGCTCGCCGAGCTGGCCGGCATTGAGCTGACCATCAAGCGGGTCGAACGGTCCGCCGAGGCCAGCGGCACCAGGGCGGCTGTGGCGGTCAGCGGGCAGGCGGACGCGATCCTCGCCCGCACGCTTGTTCCCCTGCCTCCGCCTGAACCGGCCCCGGACATGCTCTACATCGCCGTCGACGGGACCGGTGTCCCGGTCGTGGCCCGCGAAGCCGAGGGCCGCAAGGGCAAGGCCACCGATGGCAAGGCCCGCACCCGCGAGGTCAAGCTGGCGTGCCTGTTCACCCAGACCACTGTGGGCAAGGACGGCCGCCCCATGCGTGACCCGGCCTCCTCCACCTACCTGGCCACCTTCGAGCCCGCCGAGCGGTTCGGCCAGCTCGTGGATGCCGA
>DATJQX010000149.1:0-87449 GCA_035505275.1 Streptosporangiaceae bacterium
TTACTGAAGAGGCGCAAGATCAAGGTGGGTCTTGGCGAGGAAGCCCTCGAGCAGGCCGGGCCGGTACTGCATCCGGCGGAGCCGGGTCTTGACCAGTGCGGTCAGCTGGCCGATGTCGTGCTTGGTGAGGTTGGCCAGCGAAGATCGTTAGCACGAGCCCGACTCACGTGGCGGCGAATGCCCCATGTTTGCGGACCGAAAGCACGCGCTGCTCCAGGTGGTGTTCCTCGGCACGCTGCGGCCGTCCGGCTTCGTGCACGGCTGGTCTCGGCTGGCGGCCAATACCGACTTTGAGCTCGGCCCGCTGGCGTTCCTGGCCGGCGGACCTGGGCTGGTTCGCGATCATCCTGCGGGTCGACGCGTTCGCCTCCCCTTCCGGCACTGGGCTGGTCAACCAGACCTCGACCTCGCGAGAAAGCTACGGCCTGGCCCGCAACCGTTATGTCCCAGGGCCCTTCGCCTGGGTCGATAAGAACGGCGTGCCGTGGTTCAGCCTGATCATGACGTTCGTGTTCTTGCTGGCGTTTCCGAGCTGGAGCACCCTGGTCGGCTTCATCACCTCCGCCGGCGTGCTGATGTACGCCGCCGGTCCGCTGTCGCTGAGCGCCTTCCGCAGGAGGTTGCCCGAAGCGGACCGACCCTACCGGCTGCGGCTTCACGTGGATCAGCCCGCTCGCGCTCATCATCGCAGGCCTTCGTCGTGCCCGTCCCTGTTCCTAGTCGGCCCAGTTGTGCGGTCGTGGGCGCCAGTAGCGGAGCCGGACCCGGCCCTCGATAAGAGCCTCGGGCACCGGGCCGAAGCGCCGGCTGTCAACCGCCGCAGCCTCCTGGTTGTCCGACTCGAGCCACCAGCCGCCGTCCACTCGGCGGGCGGCGCGCTTGACGATGAGCATGTCCGGCCGGTCCGGATGGCGGGCCAGTACGATCTGGCCTGGGCTGATCCGCCGCGTGCGGCGGACAAGCAGCCAGTCGCCGGGGCGCAGCCCGGGCTCCATAGAGTGCTCGGCGACCCTGACGCGGAGCAACGGCAGCTTCGGGGCGGTCCAGTGCACGGATCCCTCCGGTGTATGGCCAGGCGAGCGGGGTAGTGTCGGGTCTGCAAGTTAACGAGTCGGAGAAAGGGAATCGATGAGGCTGCTTACCCGCCTGCTCGAGCCGAAGGCCGTCGCCTACGCCCACTGCGACCTGCCCTGCGGAGTCTATGACCCGGCGCAGGCCAGGATCGAGGCAGAATCCGTCAAGGCGATCGAGGAGAAGTACCAGGCGAACACGGACCCCGAGTTCCGGACCCGCTGCCTGATCATCAAGGAACAGCGGTCCGAGCTGGTCAAGCACCACCTGTGGGTGCTGTGGACCGACTACTTCAAGCCGCCGCACTTCGAGAAGTACCCGCAGCTGAACCAGCTGTTCAACGAGGCAACGAAGCTGGCCGGCGCGGCCGGCACCAAGGGCAGCTCCGATCCCGCCGTAGGAGACCAGCTGCTCGGCAAGATCGACGAGATCAGCAAGATCTTCTGGGAGACCAAGCAGGCCTAAGCCCCTGGCTCCGGCATCATCGCGGGTCGTTATACCTGTCCTGGCTTGTCCTGGCCGGCGTGACGGCCCGCGATGGTTTCGTAGCGGGTGCCGGTCACTGTGGGTGACGGCGCGTCGGGTTTCTTGGACGGGTTCGGGGCGGTAGGTTGCTTGCAAGGGGCGGCGAACAAGCAAGCGCCGGGGCAGGAGAGACGTGACTGAGGACACCGCGGCGGCCACCGCCGTGCCAGGGCAGCGGGATGCTGGCGCGCTGCACGCGGAGCGCGAGGCGAGCGACCGGGTGCAGGTGTGCCTGCCCGCCGAGGGTGCGTACCTGTCCGTGCTCCGCACCGCGACCGCGGGTCTGGCGGCGAGGCTCGACTTCACCCTTGATGAGATCGAGGACCTGCGTATCGCCGTGGACGAGGCCTGCGCGATGCTCCTCCCCCAGGCGATACCCGGCACCAACCTGAAATGCGCCTTCGACCTGGGCGCGGACGAGATGACGATCACCGTGTCCGTCATCGCCGCCCAGCCGCGGATGCCTGCCAGGGACACCTTCGCCTGGACCGTGTTGTCCGCCCTGGCCGGTACCGTCGACTCTCAGCTCGGCCCCGATGACCAGGTGGCCATCGTGCTGTGCAAGCGGAGGGAAACGCCCAGGTCCGGGGCGATATTCGGGTCGAGGTCCGGGTGAGCAGCGAATACGAGCTCCAGGTGTCCGACGAGTTCGACGTAATCCAGGCCACCGAACCGCCGGTCCGGATCGAGCACGGATCGCCTGACCGGGCACGCGCGCGAGAGCTGTTCGAGCGGCTCGCCGTGCTTCCCGTCGGCGACCCGGAACGCGCCCGGATCAGGGGCTACCTGGTCGAGCTGCACCTTCCGCTGGTGGAGTACCTGGCCAGGCGGTTCAGGAACCGCGGCGAGTGGCTTGACGACCTGACCCAGGTCGCGACGATCGGGCTGATCAAGTCCATCGACCGCTTCGACCTGGAGCGCGGCGTGGAGTTCTCCACCTACGCCACCCCGACCATCGTCGGCGAGATCAAGCGGCACTTCAGGGACAAGGGCTGGGCGGTCCGGGTACCGCGGCGCCTGCAGGAACTCAAGCTCTCCCTGACCAAGGCCATCGGCGAACTGGCCCAGCGGGAGGGGCGCGCGCCCACGGTGAGCGAACTGGCCGCGCACCTGCAGATGAGCGAGGAGGACGTGCTTGAGGGGCTGGAGTCGGCCAACGCCTACTCCACCGTGTCACTCGACGCGCCGGACTCGGGCGACGAGGACGCGCCTGCCGTGTCGGATTCGCTGGGCATGGTCGACGACGCGCTCGAGGGTGTCGAGTACCGGGAGTCGCTCAAGCCGCTTCTCGAGCAGCTTCCGCCGCGCGAGAAGAAGATCCTCCTGCTCCGGTTCTTCGGCAACATGACCCAGTCGCAGATCGCCGCGGAGCTCGGCATCTCCCAGATGCACGTATCCAGGCTGCTCGCCCGCACGCTGACCCAGCTGCGGGAGGGGCTCACCACCGAGGACTGAGCCGCTACCGGCCTTCCTGGCCCTTGGCGGCGGTCGGCGGCTTGACGGGCGGCCGGTTGAGCGCCCGGATGGTGGCCGGGGTCGCCAGTCCGGCCACGCACGCGACCGCGAGCACCAGGGCGGGGGCGCCCCACTCGGGCCGGTGCCCCTGCAGGAGGGTGATCCCGACGATGATTATGAACAGCTGGGTCATGACGGTGGGGATGCGGGTCCACGGCTTAGCCATGGCCAGGCATGTCGCGAGGCCCGCGAGCCCGGCGGCCGTCCCGAGCGCGATCAGCGTCGCCGCGATCCCGCCGACTAGCTGGTAGGACCGCCCGTCGGCCGTGGACACGGCGGCGAACACGGCCGCCACGCCGAGGCCAGCGGCCTCGATCGCCTCGGTGGCCGCAGCTACGCGCAGTCCGACCAGGCGGGGGAAAACCGGGCGCGGGGCCGCAGCTTCGGCGAAGCGCTCAGGGGTGGCAGGCTGGCCTCTGGCCGCGGGTTTCCCGTTCGCGGCGGGCTTGCCTCTGGCCGCGGGTTTCCCGGTCGCGGCGGGCTTGCCGTTCGCGGCGGGCTTGCCGTTCGCGGCGGGCTTGCCGGTCGCGGCCGGCCTCCTGGTCGCGGGGGGCCGGGCAGGAACCTTCGGCTCCGCGATCGGGCTATTTCCCGCACGCGCCTTCGGCCCGGTCGGTCGCCTCGCCATAGTCCTTACACCATCCCACGAGATCCGGGGGCCACACAGGCTCTCAGCTTAGGCGGCGGCTAGCCTGGGCGGGTGCGCGGCCTCCTGATCGTCAACCCGCAGGCGACCACGACCGTGGACGGCGCGGCGGACCTGGTGACGCGCTCGCTCGCCGGAGTGGTCGACCTGGACGTCGAACATACCCGCTATCGCGGTCATGCGCGTGACCTCGGGGCCGCAGCCTTGGCGGGGGCGGATCTCGTGCTCGTGATGGGCGGGGATGGTGCGCTGAACGAGGCCGTGAACGGGGTCATGGCCGCCTCGGGCTCCGGGGACGCTACGGGGTCCACTAGGTCCAGGCCGCCGCCGGTCGGGGTCATTCCCGGTGGGGGCGGCAACGTCTTCGCGAAGGCCATGGGGCTTCCGCTGGACACGGCGGGAGCGGTCAGCAGGATCCGGCAGGCGATCGAGGCCGAGCGGTACCGGACCATCGGCCTCGGGATGGCCGGAGACCGGTACTTCATGTTCACCGCGGATCTCGGCTTGGACGCCGCGGTAGTGCGCGAAGTGGACCACCTGCGCGCCAAGGGCAGCCGCGAGAGCGCAGCGTTGTACCTGCGGACCTTCGTGCGGCAGTACTACAGCAATCAAGACCGCCGGGTACCGGCCCTGACCGCGGAACTCGACGGGCAGCCGCCCATCGCCGACCTGTTCCTGGCCATCGTCACCAACCGCTCGCCCTGGACGTACCTCGGCGGCCGCGCGCTGCTGCCCGTTCCCGACCCGGATTTCAACTCCGGCCTGGACCTGCTGGCGCTGCGCCGGCTTCGCGTCGGCACCATCCTGAACGCGGTGGGCCAGATGCTGTGGGTCAGGAACCGTCCGGTGCGGGGACGGCACCTGCTGTCCGAGGCAGGCCGTGACGCGCTCGCCATCCGCTCGGCGCGGCCGATCGCGTTCCAGGTCGACGGCGAGTATCTGGGCGAGACCCGGGCGGTTGATTTCCGGTTTGTCCCCCGCGCGCTTCGCGTCGTTGTCTGACATTCCGGGCGTGATGCGGCGGCGCGAGCAAAATGTGATCGATCTGACATTAAATTGAGCTGAGGGTTGGCTGTGCCCTCTTGCGCATGTCAACCGACGTTGAGAGGCTTGTCGTGATACCTGGCGCGGGGGCGCCACGCACATGCCATCAGCACAGGTGGCAGGTACGTCGCCTTCGGGGCGCGTTCGGGTCGCCAGTTGGCTCGCACGGGTTTCTGCTCGGCATCATAACCGTCCCGGGAAACTTGGACAGTACGGAACAGTACGGCAATGCTCGTGAAATCCTTCACAAGCTCGATGGCGACGCAACCGGGCGCATCCGCTGGCGCCCGGTAGCCGAGAAGGAGTGGACATCATGGACTGGCGCCACGTAGCGGCCTGCCGTGAGGTGGACCCTGAGCTGTTCTTCCCCATCGGGAACAGCGGTCCAGCGCTACTCCAGATCGAGGAAGCCAAGCAGGTATGCCGGCGGTGCTCCGTGATGGACGAATGCCTACGCTGGGCTATCGACAGCGGTCAGGATGCCGGCGTCTGGGGCGGGATGAGCGAGGATGAGCGGCGCGCGCTCAAGCGCCGCACGATCCGGCTGCGCGCCCGCGCGCACGTCTGACCGATCCGGCCTCCAGGGGTCACCCGCGGGCTGGGGGAGCACCCGCCCCGTCCCGCGGGGATTCCATACCGACAGGGAAATCCACTACCGCCTCCGT
Source organism: Streptosporangiaceae bacterium (assembly GCA_035505275.1). GTDB lineage: Bacteria > Actinomycetota > Actinomycetes > Streptosporangiales > Streptosporangiaceae > Palsa-504. The sequence goes on from DATJQX010000149.1 coordinate 5,467, forward strand.
ACCGCCGCCCGGCCTCGGCGTGATCCGCAGCCGCCCGCCGAGTTCACTTTCTACCAGCGTGCGCACGATCTGCAGGCCCAGGCCGGCGGCCGAATCCAGGTCGAACTCCGGTAGCAGGCCTACCCCGCTGTCCGCCACGGTCACCGTCAGGCGCTCCGGCTCGCGGACCGCGTGAACCTCGAGCATCCCGCGCTCCCTGGCGCCGTGCGGGAAGCCGTGCTGCAGGGCATTCTGGAGCAGTTCGGCCAGGACCATGGCGAGCGGTGTCGCCACCGCGGCAGACAGCGGCCCGAATGACCCGGTGATCTTCGGGGTCACCCCGGCCTCCGCGGCCGACACCTCACCGGTCATCATCGCGACCCGGCCCGCGATGTCGTCGAAGTCCACGGCCTCTTCCGGCGCGTGCGACAGCGTCTCGTGCACCACCGCGATCGAGCCGACCCGGCGCACCGCCTCGTCGAGCGCCGCCCGCGCCTCGGGCGCGCGCAGCCGACGGGCCTGCAGCCGGAGGAGCGCAGCCACGGTCTGCAGGTTGTTCTTCACCCGGTGGTGGATCTCCCTGATGGTGGCGTCCTTGGTCATCAGCTCGCGTTCCCGGCTGCGCAGCTCGGTGACGTCCCGGACCAGGATCAGGGCCCCGTTCTTCGTCCCGTCCACGATCACCGGAATCGCGCGCAGCTGGACCACCGAGCCGTTTCCCGACACCTCGGCCGCGCGTGCCGCGCGACCCGCGGCCACCACCATCAAGGTCTCGTCCATCGGCTCGTCGGAACTGCACAGCCCGGCGGTGATCTGGCCAAGCTCCGCCCCGATGAGGTCGGCGGTCAGGCCCAGGCGGCGGTAAGCCGACTGAGCGTTCGGGCTGGCGTAAGTGACGCGGCCTGACTTGCCGAGCCGGAGCAGCCCGTCTCCCACCCGCGGCGATCTGACCGGCTCCGCCTCGTCCGGGAAGGGGAACGTGCCCTCGGCCACCATCCTGGCCAGGTCGTCGGCACCCCGCAGGTAGGTGAGCTCCAGCCGGCTTGGAGTGCGCGCCGAGTTCAGGTTGGTACACCGTTCGATGACGGCGATCACCCGGCCCGCCCGCAGCACCGGAATGCCCTCGGTTCGTACGGGGACGCCGTTGGTCCAGTCGGGGTCGGTCTCCCGCGAGATGCGCCGCTCGTCCCTGACCGCCTCGAGCAGGCGCTGCTCGTCGGGTCCGGCCATCGTCCCGACGACGTCATTCTGCAGTGACGTCGGCCCGGTGGTCGGCCGCATCTGGGCGACCGCCAGCCAGCCGCGCCCGTCGCGGGCCGGCGCCCACAAGATCAGGTCGGCGAACGACAGGTCCGCCAGGAGCTGCCAGTCCGACACCAGCGCGTGCAGCCAGACCACGTCCTGGTCATCGAGATTGGTCCGGCTCCTGGCCAGGTCGTCCAGCGTGGGCACCACCCCATCATCGCACCAGCGCCTGACGAGATTCCCGGTGCGGGCACTGGCATGAGTGCGGGACCATGGCAGAGTTGACGTTAACCCTTCATTAAGGCAATGATTCCGGATGACCGCTTCTCTCCTGCCGGCCGCTGAATCCGCTCCCGGATCCCCAGCGGACGTGGCGCCGAAGCTGCCCAAGTACTACCAAGTGAAACGGCAGCTGCTCGAGCTGACTGCCGCCCTGGAAGCCGGCAGCCCCGTCCCGCCGGAGCGAGAGCTCGCGCGCGCCTACGGAACCTCACGCACCACGGTCAGGCAGGCGCTGGCCGAGCTGGTCATCGAGGGCCGGCTGCTGCGCATGCAGGGCAAGGGCACGTTCGTCGCCAAGCCCAAGGTCGCCCAGGTGCTCGAGCTCGCCAGCTACACCGAGGGGATGCGGGCGCACGGGCTGCACCCGCTGACCAAGATCCTCGACATCGGCTACGTCACCGCGGACGAACAGCTCGCCTCCATGCTCGGCATCCGCGCAGGCGGACGCGCGCTGCGTATCCACCGGCTCAGGCTCGCCGACGGGGAACCCATGTCGATCGACACCTCGCACCTGCCCGCCCGGCGCTTCCCCGGCCTGCGCAGGAACCTGGAGCGGCACACGTCCCTGTACGAGACGCTGCGCATCGCGTACGACATCCAGCTCGCGGAGGCGGAGGAGACGATCGAGACGGTACTGGCTGACCCGCACGACGCCGCGCTGCTCGGGGTGGACGCCGGGCTCCCGCTGCTGCTGCTGTCCAGGCACGCCTTCGACGTCACCGGTGAGCCGGTCGAGTGGGCGCAATCGTGGTACCGCGGCGACCGGTACAAGTTCGTCACCAGACTGCGCAGGTGAGGGCGCGGGCCCACTGGCCCTGATGATTCCACCGTGCGTGCGGGCGCAGGACCACGGCGTTTTGTGGGCCATTGCTTTATTCCCCCGCCGAAATCCTCATTAAGTGAGAATCGCTGGCGTACACCGCCCCTGACCAGGCCTGATTGGTATCGGCAGCCGCGCGTCAATGGGTGACAATTAGTCCTTTCTGTTTACCGGGCATTGCCGGCTGGCGGTATTTGGGCGCACGATTGATAAAACCTCGCGACACCCGTGATACCGCGCGAGGCTTCCTCTGGCGAGAGGGAAACGATGACTCAGCCCGTAAAGCACAAAAGCTCCATTGCGGCCCATCCGGTCACCTCGGCCATCATTGCCATCATCCTGATCGCGGCCGTCTTCTTCGTGCTGTGGGTGCCGCTCTACGCCCGGGCCACCCCGAAGGTCGGTGACTTCCCCTTCTTCTACTTCTACCTGCTCGTCTACATGCCCGTGCTCGGGATCGCGCTCTGGATCGTCGTGATGCTGCAGCGCAGGCTGAGGCCGGCGCCGGATCCGGACGCCGCGGCCGTCGCGGGCGCCGACCCAGGTGAGGTGGCGCAGTGAGCCACGTCAACTACGTCACGTTCACGATCGTGCTGGTCCTCTTCCTCGTCGTCACGCTGGTCGGCTTCGCGGCCGCGCGGTGGCGCCGGGCGGAGGACATGATGCACCTGAACGAGTGGGGACTCGGCGGGCGCGGCTTCGGCACGTTCGTCTCCTGGTTCCTGCTCGGGGGCGACCTGTACACCGCGTACACCTTCATCGCCGTGCCGGCTGCCGTGTTCGGCGCCGGGGCGGTCACCGGCTTCTTCGCGGTCTCGTACACGATCATGGTGTTCCCGATCGTGCTGATCTTCCTGCCCCGGCTTTGGTCGGTTGCCCGCGCGCATAACTACATCACGCCGGCCGACTTCGTCCGCGGCCGGTACGGTTCGCGCGGCCTTTCGCTCGCCGTGGCGTTCACCGGCATCCTCGCGCTGATGCCTTACATCGCCCTCCAGCTCGTGGGCATCCAGGCCGTGCTCACCGTGATGGGCGTCGGCACCACCTCGACCAACACGTTCCTCAAGGACCTGCCGCTGATCATCGCGTTCCTCGTGCTCGCGGTGTTCACCTACGTGTCCGGGCTGCGCGCGCCCGCGCTGATCGCGTTCATCAAGGACACCCTGGTCTACCTCGTGATCATTGTCGCGATCTTCTACATCCCGACCAGGATCGGCGGCTGGGGGCACATCTTCGCGGCCGGGCAGGCGCACCTGAAGGCGATCAGCCCGACCACGCACAAGCCCAACGGCGTGTTCATCCCCATCTCGGGCAACAGCCAGCTCGCGTTCTCCACCCTGGCCCTCGGCTCGGCGCTCGCCCTGTTCTGCTACCCGCACGCGGTCACCGGCGTCCTGTCCACCAAGAGCCGCGACGTCATCAAGCGCAACATGTCGCTGCTGCCGCTGTACTCGGTCATGCTCGCCTTCATCGCGCTACTCGGCTACGCGGCGCTGGCCGACAAGACGACGGCCGCGCACGTCAAGAAGGCGGGCAACGCCCAGCTCGCGGTGCCGTACCTGTTCCAGCACCTGTTCCCGAGCTGGTTTGTCGGCGTCGCCTTCGCGGCCATCGTGATCGGCGCGCTGGTCCCGGCCGCGATCATGTCCATCGCCGCGGCTAACCTGTTCACCCGCAACATCTTCAGGGAGTTCTTCAAGCCCGACGCCAGCCCCCAGCTGCAGACCAGGATGTCGCGGTGGGTCTCGCTGGTGATCAAGCTGGGCGCGCTGCTGTTCGCGATCGAGCTGCATCCCTCCTTCTCCATCGACCTGCAGCTGCTCGGCGGGATATGGATCCTGCAGACCTTCCCGTCGCTGGTGTCCGGACTGTTCACGCGCTGGTTCCACCGGTGGGCGCTGCTCGCGGGGTGGCTGGGCGGCATGGTGTTCGGCACGATCGCGGCCTACAAGGTGGCGACGCCGACGACCTCGCACTGGGCGGGATCGGTGGACATCGAGTTCGGCCATACCGTGTACATCGGCCTGGCCGCGGTCATCCTCAACATCGCAATCTCGCTGGTGCTGACCGTCATCCTCAACGCGACCAGGGTCCCCTCCGGCGCCGACGAGACCCTGCCGGATCAGTACACCGCCGACCCGGCCGCGGCCCCGGCCCCCGTCCCGGCCGCGCCAGGCCTCGGCCTGGGTGCCCCCGGCGCTGCGGGAGATCAAAACCTCGGGATGACCTGAACGAACGGCGGTCCCCGGCCCGGGCACGCGCACCGGGCCGGGGTGTGGCCCCAGCGGGCTTCCGCGGGTCCCTGATGGCCTGGCCGGCCTCCCGGGGGCCGCACGGCCGGTCGGGCTACTGGCTGGTAGCGTCGGGTGCGTGGTGCGGATATCTGGTCACGGCGGCGTGCACGCCCTCGCGGTGGCACGGGAGTATGGCGTGCAGACCATGTTCACGCTGTCGGGCGGGCACGTGTTCCCGCTCTACGACGCGGCGGTCAAAGGCGGGCAGCCGCTGCGGCTGCTCGACGTCAGGCACGAGCAGACCGCCGTCTTCGCGGCCGAGGCGACCGCCCGGCTGACCCGGACACCTGGCCTGGCCGTGGTGACCGCGGGACCCGGCGTCACCAACTCGGTCAGCGGGATCACGACCGCCTGGCTGAACGGGTCGCCGGTGGTCGTGCTGGCCGGGCGCGCGCCGGATTACCGCTGGGGCGCGGGCAGCTTGCAGGAGATCGACCACCCGCCGCTGGTCGCGCCGGTCACCAAGCGGGCCTGGACGGAGCACGAGACGGCGAACCTGGCCCGGTCGGTGGATGACGCCTTCCGGCTGGCGATGAGCCCGCACCGCGGGCCGGTGTTCCTTGACATCTCGCTCGAGGCGATCTACGGGCAGGCCGAGGCGGACCTTCCCGCGGTGGAGCCGGCGCGGGCGGCCGCACCTGACGCGGAGGACGTCGGCCGAATCGCGGCGCTGCTGCGGGCGGCGCGGCGGCCGGTCCTGGTGCTGGGATCGGACGTGTGGCTGGGGCACGCCGAGGACGCGGCGCGGCGGGCCGCCGAGGAACTGCGCCTGCCGGTGATCGCCAACGGGCAGGCCCGCGGGATCCTGCCCGCCGGGCACGAACTGCTGGCGACCCGCGCGCGGAGCCTGGCCCTGCGCGAGGCCGACCTGGTCATCGTGGCCGGGACGCCGCTCGACTTCCGCCTCGGGTACGGCTCGTTCGGCCCGGCCGACGCCCCGGCGCAGGTCGTGCACGTGGCCGACTCGCCGGGCGGGATCGCTGCGCATCACCCGCTGGCGGCCAGCGCATCCGGCGACCTGGCCGCGTTCTTCACTGACCTGGTGGCGCACGTCGGCGGTCACCCGGCCGGGATGGCCGAAGACTGGCTGGCGCAGCTGGCCGGGGCGGTCCACGCCGCGCACGCGCTGGACGCTCCGCTCCTGACCAGTGGCGCCGTTCCCGTCCATCCGGCGCGCGTCTACGGCGAGCTGCTCACCGTGCTCGATGACGACGCGGTGGTCATCGGGGACGGCGGCGACTTCGTGTCCTTCGCCGGCAAGTACGTCGAGCCCGCGCGGCCTGGCGGGTGGCTGGACCCGGGCCCGTTCGGCTGCCTGGGCACCGGGCTCGGCTACGCCATCGCGGCCAGGCTGGCGCACCCGGCCGCGCAGGTCGTCCTGCTGCTCGGCGACGGGGCGGCCGGATTCTCGCTGATGGACGCCGACACGCTGGTCCGGCACAGGCTCCCGGTCGTCATCGTCTGCGGGAACAACGGCGCGTGGGGCCTCGAAAAGCACCCGATGCGCGCCCTGTACGGCTACGACGTCCTCGCCGACCTGCAGCCCGGCTGCCGGTACGACGAGGTGGTCCGGGCCCTGGGCGGCGCGGGCGAGCTGGTCACCTCGCCCGGCCAGATCGCCCCCGCCCTGCGCCGCGCCTTCGCCTCGAACTGCCCCTACCTGGTCAACGTGGTCACCGACCCCGAGATCGCCTACCCGCGGTCCACAACAGGCGTCTAGAGCGCTTGATTACGGAAACGGGAGCTGCCTGGCCCGGTCAGCTGATGACGGCGATGAGGTCGCCTTCCTGGATTACATCGCCTTCTGCGACGTGCATGGCGGTGACCACGCCGGGGCCTTCGGCCAGGACCGGGATCTCCATCTTCATCGACTCGAGGATCACCAGGGTGTCGCCGTCATCGACTTGATCACCTTCTGCCGCGACAACCTTCCACACGTTCGCGACCATCTCGGCGCGGATCTCGGCCACCGGCGACTCTCCTGTCTGTCCTACCTGGGACGCAGCTTGCTTACCAGGGACGTATCGTAGTCCCCGCGGACGAAATCGGGGCTCGCCAGCAGCTCCGCGTGAAACGGCAGGTTCGTCTTGAGCCCCTCGACGGCGAAGGCGGCGACCGCCTCCCGCGCCCGCGCCAGGGCCTGCGCGCGGTCGGCGCCGAGGACGCATAGCTTGGCCAGCAGCGGGTCGTAGAACGGCGTCACGGTGTTGCCCGCCTGATAGCCGGAGTCCACCCTGACGCCCTCGCCGGATGGTTCGTCCCACCTGGTGATCGGGCCCGGCGCCGGCAGGAACCGGACCGGGTCCTCGGCGTAGACCCGGAGCTCAAGCGCGTGCCCGGCGGGCCGGACCGCGGCCGGGTCGAAGGAGGGCGAACCGCCCGCGGCGATGAGGAACTGCTGCTCCACCAGGTCGATGCCGGTGACGAGCTCGGTGACGGGGTGCTCGACCTGAAGGCGGGTGTTCATCTCCAGGAAGACGAACGAGCCGGCGTCGGTGTCCACCAGGCACTCGACCGTCCCCGCGCCCCGATATCCGACGGCCTGGCCGACCCGGACCGCGGCGCCCAGCATCTGCTCGCGCAGCGCGGGCGAGACGCCAGGGGACGGGGTCTCCTCGGCGACCTTCTGGTGACGCCGCTGCACCGAGCAGTCGCGCTCGCCGAGCGCCAGCACCTGCCCGTCGGGCAGGCCGAGGATCTGCACCTCGACGTGCCGGGCGCGCTCGACGTAGCGCTCGATCAGGATCTCCGGCGAGCCGAAGAAGCGCTCCGCGCGCGAACGGGCCGTGGCGAAGGCGGCGCGCAGTCCGGCCTCGTCGGCGGCCACGCCCATGCCGATCCCGCCGCCGCCCGCGGCGGCCTTGGCCATGACGGGATAGCCGATCCTGTCCGCCTCGGCCAGCGCAGCGGCCTCGTCGGTGACCGGGGCACGGCTGCCCGGCGCCACCGGGACCCCGGCCTGCTCCATCAGGTTCCTGGCGCGGATCTTGTCGCCCATCTGCTCGATCGCGGCCGGGTCCGGGCCGACCCAGACGAGTCCGGCCGCGATGACCTGCCGCGCGAAGTCCGCGTTCTCGGCGAGGAAGCCGTAGCCCGGGTGGACTGACGCCGCCCCGGTCTTGCGGGCCGCGTCGATGATCGCCGCCGCGTTCAGGTAGCTGAGGGCCGGCTGGGCCGGGCCGATGTGCACCGCCTGGTCGGCTTCGGATACGTACGGCAGTTCAGCGTCGGCGTCGGAGTACACCGCGACCGCCCTGATCCCCATCACGCGGGCCGTGCGTATCACCCGCCTCGCGATCTCGCCCCGGTTGGCGATGAGCACCGAATCGAGCATCCCGCCAGCCTACTGGGGGGTTGGTGGCGCCGGCTGGCGGGAGGGTGGCGCTCCCGGCGGAGGCTGGGGCCCGGCAGGCGGGAGGGTGGCGCTCCCGGCGGAGGCTGGGGCCCGGCAGGCGAATGGTGGTGACAGTGACCGCTGGCCCTATTCAGAGCTGGATGACCGAACGGCGGTTCACGACGCGGCTCAGGGCCTCGATCGCGTCTGGGTCGTACTCGCTGACCGTGTCCAGCCGGAGCTGCTCCACGGCGGCGGCGGAGCGGTCGGGATCCAGCGAGCTGCCCACCAGGTCATCGAAGGCGTTGGCGGCCTTGATGATCCGGCTGCCCATCGGCGGCCCGGAGGGCCCGGCCGATGCGGGCGGGGCCGCGTGGCGCCCGCGTCGGCCCTCGTGCGCCACCTCAATACCGCGGTACGGCTCGTTCTGCCTGCGGACGATCTCCGCCACGGACCCGAGGACCTGCGCCTTCTCGATCACCTCGGCACCCAGCTCGGCGATGCGCTGCTGGTCGTGCGGAGCGGCCAGGACCGTGGCGCCGCCCGGAATCGGGTCGTGCAGCGAGAGCTGGCCGATGTCGTGCATGAGCGCGGCGTACTCGAGCTCGAGCAGTTCCGGCTCGTGGATGCCGAGTTCCCGGCCGACAGCGACGGCAAGCTTGCTGACCCGTTCGGAGTGGCCGGGCTCCACGTACCCGCCGATCTCGGTGACCTTGGCCAGCGCCCGCACGGTCTGCAGGTAGGTCGCCCGGATCCCGGCGTAGCGGCGGAAGGCCACCTGGGTGAGGAGCAGCGGTGCGGTGAACACGGCCAGCGCGGCCAGCCCCATCGTCTCGGCGGCGAACGCGATGAGCAGGGCCGAAGCCCCGACCGCCGCGCCCAGCGGCAGCTGGACGCGCATCTCGTCCACCAGCGCCACCTTGAACCTGGCGCGCTGCTCCTCCACGCGCATCAGGGCGGTGAGCACCGCTTCGAGCAGCAGGGCGAGCAGCACCAGGGAGGTCATCAGCGAGAACGCCAGGCCCCAGTGGCTGGTGATGGCGCGGCTACCCGCCAGCGGGCGGTAGATGAACGCGACGGCCGCCACGCAGAGCAGGCGCGTGGCCATGCTGCTGACCTTGGCCGGCCGGCCGACGGCCAGGTGCGGGAGCGCGCCGACGATCATCCCGATCGCCGTGATCGTGATCACCTGCTCGGCGCTGGTGTGAACCTGCTCACCGCCCACCTGGATGAGCAGGGCGTAGGCGAGCGCGCCGGCGATCCCGATCGGCGCCGACTCGCGGTCCCCCGGCAGGTTCAGCCGCAAGACCTCGCCGAACGCGATCAGCACGCCGAACGCGACCGCGATGCGGTCATCCTGCACGCCTTCGGTCGCGGTCTGCGCCACCGAGGCCACGAGGACCACCCCGGCCGCCGCGATGAGCAGCAGCTGCCCGGAGTTCCGTACCGGCCAGAAGGGCCTGCGCGGCTCGTGTCGTCGCTCGCCCATCACGGCCTCGACGGTGAAGACCAGGGGTCGCTCTTGGGTTCCGCCGGTTCGGTATGACGCGGACGGGCGATCACCCGCAGCGGCGAGCCCGGATCGTCGTGGTCCAGCGACGGGACCGCCGGCAGGTCACGGGCGTGGGCGCCGGGCTCGGAACGCTGCCAGCCCTCCCGCATGATCGCGGACACGAAGGCGTCCACGAACGCCGGGTCGAACTGCGTACCCGACCACTTCCTCAGCTCCGCGACCGCCTCCTCGACGGGGCGCGCGCCGCGGTAGGACCGCGTGGACGTCATGGAGTCGAACGCGTCGGCAACCGCGAGGATCCTGGCGAACTCGGGGATCTCGTCGCCGGCCAGGCCCATCGGGTAGCCGCGGCCGTCGATCCGCTCGTGGTGGTGCATGATCCCGGCCAGCGCCTCGTCCAGGAACCCGATCTCCCTGACGATGTCGAGCCCGCGCATCGGGTGCAGCTGGATCGCCGCGTACTCCTCCTCGGTCAGCTTCCCCGTCTTCTGCAGGACCCTGGTCGGCACGCCGAGCTTGCCGACGTCGTGCAGCATGCCCGCGTACCTGATCGCCTCGACCCGCTCGCCCCGCATGCCGATCTCGCGCGCGATCATGACCGACCCGCGGGACACCCGGTCGCTGTGACCGCGGGTATAGAGGTCCTTGGTCTCCACCGCCTGGCACAGCGCCCCGACCGCGGCCTGGTACGCCCGCTGCTGCTCCACGAGCTGCGCCACGGCCCAGCGAGCGACGGCGACGGGAATCAGGACGAGCACCGGCGCGAAGAGCCCGGTCACGTTCCAGAGCGCGGCGATGAGCAGCCCGAACGCCCCGTATCCGAGGTCGGATACGACCAGCTCGACGCTCATGCCCGGGGAGGTACGGCGTCCCGGTGCCTCGCGGCCGTTGGTCAGCCAGAGCACGCCGCCCAGCAGCCCGTGGTTCGACACCGCGTGGACCACGGCCGCGACCGCGAAGGGCCCGATGATCCCGGGGAACGATCCCGACATCGGCATGCCGACGTGCCCGTGCGCGGCGGTGAAGGCCTCTCCAGCCAGGTACGCGGACAGGGCGAGCATCCCGCTGTTGAACACCCGCTGGACGGCCGAGGGACCGCGCCGCAGCCCGAACGCGGTGCAGGCGCCGACCAGCGCCGCGCCGACCGGGCCGACCAGGACCACGGCCGCCAGCGTCGCGATGGGGCTGGGCGACCACGCCAGTTCCTTCGGCCGCAGCAGCGTGGCCGTCGACTCGAAGACCACCAGGAGCACGCCGAGCACCGCGACCTCGCGCCACCAGGCGAGGTCGCCGAACGGGCCGCGGATGAGCAGCACGGCGGCCGCGACGACGATCGCTCCGATATACAGCCGCGCGGGCCACGAGAGCCTAGCCAAGCCTCCACCCCCCGGGTAGGAGCGTGGAACGCGGGCTAGGATCCAAGGCTGTTACCCCCACGTGATCCCGGAGAAGGCAGCCGCACAGGCCGAGCCCGCGGGTACCTCATCCGTCGCAGGAGTAATTCTGCCGGGACGCATGGAGCTGACCTCCCTAACGTGCAACTACCTACAGCTCAGTAGATATCGCCCAGAGTCAAGGATAACGTGGCCACAACGCATCTCGCAGGCCCAAAATCCCATCGTGAACAAATCGTGAGAGCGTTCGTCACAATGGGCAATCAAATATGGCACTTGCGCCGCAATTTGCACTTTCCCGGCTAAATCGGGCCGCGAAAGCCGGCGTGCCGCTACTCAGCGAACTCGATGGAGGCCCGGACCTCCCTGATCCGGACGAGGATCTTCGCGCGCAGTTCGGCGGGCGCCGGATCGCAGCCGCAGCCCTTGGCCACGATCCGCTTCACCGCCTCTTCCAGGCCGTATTCGCGCAGGCAGGGGCCACACTCGTCCAGGTGCTGGCGGATCTTCGCGATGTCGGTGTGGCCAAGTTCGCCGTCGAGGTAGCCGTAGACCCGGTCCAGCACCTCGGTACACGGGGTCTCGTGCGGCTTTCCGCAGCTCATCGCGCTTCCTCTCCGGGCAGGGAGGCGTCGGAACCGGCCTTGACCAGGCCTCGTTCCGCGGCGTAATCCTGGAGCAGTTCGCGCAGCTGCCGGCGACCGCGGTGCAAGCGAGACATCACGGTGCCGATCGGAGTCTCCATGATGTCGGCGATCTCCTTGTAGGCAAACCCCTCTACGTCGGCGAGGTAGACCGCGATCCTGAATTCCTCGGGGAGCGCCTGGAGCGCTTCCTTTATGTCAGAATCGGGCAGCCGTTCCAGCGCTTCGGCTTCGGCCGACTTCAATCCCCCGGACGTGTGCGATGCCGCGCGCGCCAGCTGCCAGTCCTCGACGTCCTCCGCGCCCGATCGCTGCGGCTCGCGCTGCCGTTTCCGGTAACTGTTGATGAAGGTGTTCGTCAGGATCCGGAACAGCCAGGCCTTCAGGTTCGTGCCCGGCTGGAACTGGTGGAAAGACGCGTAGGCCTTGGCGAACGTCTCCTGCACCAGGTCTTCGGCGTCCGCCGGGTTGCGGGTCATCCGGAGTCCTGCGGAGTACAGCTGATCCAGGTACGGCAGCACCTCCTGCTCGAAGCGCTCGCCGCGCTGTTCGAGAGTCTCAGGAACGGGACCCACCTCCTTCGGGTAGCGCCGGGCCGGGCTGGTCGGCTGCAGACCATATGAGCGGGAGGATACCGTGCCCGGGGAGAGAGCTACCGTCGGCGTGGCGCGAGGTGGCGCTGCGACTGCGACTGCCATGCCGCGTTCAACACGTTGGTGCAGGCTGTCATTCCAGGGCGTGCTCAATCCCCGCGGATAGGTGACGAAGAGCGCGTGAATGGGAAGGCTGAGGAGTGCGCGCCGGTTCGCGAGGCGCGCAGTCAGGAGCTCGGGGCCCGTGCAGCAGGCGGCCAGCGCGACCACCACGCCAGATGCCGGTCATCCGCCGGGGTACCGGCATTTCTGCGAGGCGGTGGCGCGGGCGCAGCTCGCCGCGTGGCTCCCGCCGGGCCGGCAGGTCCTGGTCGACGTCTCGGGACCGCGCGTGCCGAGCGCCGAACTGGCCGCCAGGGCCGGGCACACGGTGCTGCGCGTGCTCGACGAACAGGCGGCCTGGCGCGCGCCGGGCGGGGCGGCGCGCGGCGCCGGAAACGGAACGGGCGCCATCCCGCCGGGCCGGATCTTCCCGGTGATCGCCGACGCCTCGCGGCTGTCCTTCCTGCCCGGCGGATGCGCGGACGGCGTGATCGCCGAAGGCCGGGCGCTGTCCACCCACCTGGGCGCCGAGGACCTGGTCGCCGAGATCGCCCGGGTGCTCCGCCCGGCCGGCCGGGTGCTGGCCTGCGTCGACTCACTCGCGCTCGGCATGGCGGTGCTCGCGGGCCAGCACCACTGGCCGCACCTGGTCGACCTGCCGCACGCCGATGTGGTGCTCGTGCCCTGGCCGGACGGGGCGATTACCCGGTGCTACGGCCCCGACCAGGCACGCGAGCTGTTCGGCGGCGCCGGCCTGCTGGTGAACTGGATCAGGCCGCGCACCGTGTTCTCCGAGTCAATGGTGACGCACGCGCTGGCCGAAGACCCGTCGAGCATGGCCAGGCTGGTCCGCGCCGAACTCGCCGCCGCCTGCGACGACTCGCTGGGCGCGCAGCTGGTGATCTCGGCCTGCAAGCCGTGATGAGGGCGGGAGCTAGCGACGACGGGCGTGCTTGCCCTGGCAGCCGACGCAGCGGGCGGCGTCGGGCCGCGCGTCCAGCCGGCCTTCGGGGATCTCCTGCCCGCAGTCGACGCACCTGCCGTAGCTGTTCTCCTCGATGCGGCCAAGCGCGGCCTCCACTTCGGCCCGCTGGGCGCGGGCCGAGTGCAGTATCGCCTCGGTGCGATCGGCTTCAGACAGGGTGGATCCCGCGTCGGCCGGGTCCTGCGGGTAGCCCGGGCCGGCCAGCGGCGCCGGGCTCTGCCCCTCCAGGATGGATATCGACCGGTCAAGGCCGTCGCGCATCTCCTCGAGGCGCTTACGGGCGACGGTAAGCTCCACTGGTGTCCTCGCCTCCCGTCCGCGTGCGATAGGCAGCCCAGGCTCGCCCGAGCTGCGGCCGCGCCGCGGACTCAGAACAACTCGCCGGGCGGCCGCTCCTCATCGGCGGAATCGGGCAGCGGCTTGATGAGCTCGGGTCCGTTGTTCCGCACGGAATTGACGGCCATAGATACGGGATATGACGTCAGGCCGCCGGCCATGGCCGGCACCATCGTCGCTTGCAGCCGGGCAAGGTCGCTGGTCGCGGGGTCCAGCCAGTCGGCCCAGGCCCGCGGCGCGATGGTCATGGGCATGCGATCGTGAATCTGGCCCACATCGTCGGATGCCTGGGTCGTGATGATCGCAGCCGTCCACAGCCACGCGCGCTCGTGATCGTCAGGGAGTGCCTCATCTCGCCAGAGGTCATAGATCCCGGCGAAGGCGAGCTCACCACCGTCCTTCCGGTAGATGAAGTAGGGCTGCTTGCGCGTCTTGGCGTCCTGCTCCACCGCCTGCCACTCGTAATAGCCGTCGGCGGGCAGGATGCAGCGGCGCTTGGCGAAGGCGCGGCGGAACGCCGGCTTGGTCGCCACGGTCTCGGCGCGGGCGTTGATCAGCCGGCCGCCGCCCGAGGCGTCCTTCGCCCAGAAGGGAACCAGGCCCCAGCGGACCACGCGCAGCTCGCGGGCCGGCGGCTCGCCGTCGCCCGCGGAGCGCTCCATGACCGCGAAGACCCGCTTGGTCGGGGCCACGTTGTAGTCAGGCTCGGGCTCTGCGTCTGGCCCTTCGGGCACGCGGTCCCGTTCGATCTCGAACTCCTCGAGGAGCTCGAGGCGCTTACGCGCCGATACGAACCGACCGCACATGAAAGTCTTCCCACGTGATGGAATCCGGACACGTCCCGTTAAGCCTGGATTGGCATTTCATAACCAGAAACCAGGTGCGCCAAACCCCGGGCGGGGACGGGGGCTGGGAAGTCCCGGTGCCGGGGGAGTCTGGAGGGTCGTCCCCCCGAGGCCGGCACACTACGCTCAAGCGTATGCACACCGGCGACGACCAGGACCGGACCTGGCTTGCGCCCGTCGCGGCCGGGCCGGTCCGCGCGCGAATCGCGCTGCCTGCGTCCAAGTCCATCACCAACCGCGCCCTGGTCCTGGCCGCGCTCAGCGACTCGGTATCGGCGATCGCGAACCCGCTGCGCGCCAGGGACACCGCGCTCGCGGCCGACGGGCTGCGCGCCATGGGGACGCAGATCGCCGGCGATGGGCCGGACGACAACCCCGATGGCCGAACGAACTGGCGTGTCACCCCTGGGCAGCCCGCCGCGGGCTCGCTGGTCGCCGTCGACGTGGGCAACGCCGGCACCGTCATGCGCTTCCTGCCCGCGGTCGCGGCGCTCACGCGGGCGACGGTCCGCTTCGACGGGGACGCGCGGGCTAGCCTGCGCCCTGTCGGTGCGATCCTCGCCGCACTGCACCAGCTGGGGGCGGACATCGACGATGAGGGTCGCGGCGCGGTCCCGTTTACCGTGCGCGGCCGCGGCACGGTCCGCGGCGGCACCGTCACCCTGGACGCCTCGGCGTCTTCGCAGCTGATCTCGGGCCTGCTGCTGGCGGCACCGAGGTTCGGCGAGGGCGTCGAGATCAGGCACGCGGGCCCGCCGGTTCCTTCGGCCCCGCACATCGCGATGAGCGTCAGAATGCTCCGCGCCGCGGGCGCGGAGGTGACGGCCTCCTCCGCCGCGGGGGGCCCAGCCGAGCGTCCCGACGCGTGGCGGGTCCGGCCCGGGCCGCTCAACCTGGGCGCGATCGCGGTCGAGCCTGACCTGTCCAACGCGGGCCCGTTCCTGGCCGCGGCGCTGGTGACCGGGGGGACGGTCACCGTGCCCGGCTGGCCGCGGGACAGCCTGCAGGCGGCCGGGCCGATCCTGGACGTGCTCGCCCGGATGGGCGCGCGGCACGAGACGGGCGAGGAGGGGCTGACCATCTCCGGTACCGGCGCCGTCCACGGCATCAGCGCGGACCTGCGCGACGTCGCAGAGCTCGCGCCCGTGCTGGCCGCGGTGGCGGCGCTGGCCGACGCGCCGTCGACCTTCACCGGGCTGGCGCACACCCGCGGCCACGAGACCGACCGGCTGGCCGCGCTGGCCAAGGAGATCAACGCGCTCGGGGGCGACGTCGCCGAGCTGCCCGACGGGCTGGCGATCACGCCGAGGCCGCTGAACGCGGCCGGCGAGCCGTTCGGCAGCTACGACGACCACCGGATGGTGATGGCCGCGGCCGTGCTCGGCCTGGTGGTGCCGGGCCTGCGCGTGTCCGGCGCGGAAACCGTGGCCAAGACGTTCCCCGCCTTCACCGGTCTCTGGGCGCAGACGGTGGGGCTGGCACCCTGAGCCCGCGGCCTGGCTACGCGCGGCTCGACGAGGACGACGTCCGGGTCAGGCCCGGGCGTGGCTCCCGGCCGCGGACCAGGCGGCGTCCCGCGCACGAGGCCGCGGTCCAGGGCTTCGTGACCAGCGTGGACCGCGGCCGCTACGGGTGCATGGCCGACAACGGGCTGATCATCGCCATGAAGGCGCGTGAACTTGGCCGCGGCTCCGTGGTGGTCGGCGACCGGGTCGCGCTGGCGGGCGACACCTCGGGCGCCGAGGGGTCGCTGGCCAGGATCGTCCGGGTCGAGCCGCGCACGAGCGTGCTGCGGCGTTCGGCCGACGACACCGACCCGGCCGAGCAGATCATCGTCGCCAACGCCGACCAGATGGTGATCGTCTGCGCGCTGGCCCAGCCACCGCCGCGGCTCCGCTTCGTGGACCGCTGCCTGGTCGCGGCCTACGACGCCGACATCGACCCGCTGATCCTGCTGACCAAGGCGGACCTGGGCAGCTCGCGTAAGGTCCGCGCGTTGTACGCGCCGCTCGGCCTGCCCACGGTAACCACGAGGCGGCCGCTGCCGCCGCGCACGCTGTCCCGGCTGCGCACCGCGCTGGCCGGGCGGGTGAGCGTCATGATCGGCCAGTCGGGGGTCGGCAAGTCCACGCTGGTGAACCTCCTGGTCCCCGAGGCGCTCCGGACGACGGGGATAGTCAATCCGGTCACCGGCCGGGGCCGGCACACCTCGTCCTCGGTGGTGGCCCTGCCGCTGCCGCCCGCGCGCGGCAGGCCGGACGGCGGGTGGCTCATCGACACGCCGGGGCTGCGCGGGTTCGGGCTCGGGCACGTGAGCGAGGAGCGGGTGGTCGAGGCGTTCGGGGACCTGGCCGAAGGCGCCGTAGCGTGCTCGCCGGGGTGCGATCACCTCTCCCCCGGTTGCGGGCTTGAGGAGTGGGCGCGCACCCACCACGCGGTGGCGCGGCTTGACTCGCTGCGCCGGCTGCTGCGCAGCCGCGAGGGCGCTCCGGACTAGCGGGGCGGGATCAGGCGGTCGAAGGGCCGGCGCCGGCCGCGCGACGGGCTTCCGGGGAAGCAGCCCTGGTCGTCCCGATCCTTTGCTGGCACGCGCTCGGGGAAGCACTTGTCCTGGTCAGCCACCCCGGACGAGGGCGGGCTTTCCGGGTAGCACCACGGATCGTTCGGCGGGAAAAGCCTCTTACGCATCGACGGTGCCCCCTATGCGCCAGTAGATGCCGGCGGCGGTCCTGGACAGGAACGCCTCGTCTACAAGGTACCTGCGCAGCGTGCAATGGTCGTCCGCGACGGTCTTGAGGATCGCGTCGACGGCTGACTCGGGGTACCGGCGGCCCGGCTCGAACGCCTGGGCCACCTGGTCGAGCAGCAGCCGGCGCCGGGTGCGCTTGGCCGGGACCACGGCGATCCGGCCGTCGCGGATGAACAGTCTCAACTGGTCCGGCGGGTCGGCGAGCAGCCCTCGGGGGTCATAGCCCACGAGGACCAGTATGACCCGCGGGGACCTGGCTGGCCAGCCTGATGTCAGAGGCGATACCGTTCGCGGGTGGCCCGTTACGACGATGACCTGCGCTTCGCGCACGTGCTCGCGGACGCCGCCGATGACGTCACGACCAGGCGGTTCCGGGCGCTCGACCTGCGGGTCGAGACCAAGCCCGACCTCACGCCGGTCTCCGATGCCGACCGGGCGGCCGAGGAGTCGCTGCGCCAGCTGCTGCGGCGGGGGCGGCCGCGCGACGCGGTGCTCGGCGAGGAATTCGGGCGGGCCGGCGTCGGGCCGCGGTGCTGGGTGCTCGACCCGATCGACGGGACGAAGAACTACGTCCGCGGCGTCCCGGTCTGGGCCACCCTGATCGGGCTGATGGACGGCGAGGACGTGGTGGTGGGCGTGGTTTCTGCGCCGGCCCTCGGCCGGCGCTGGTGGGGCGCGCTGGGCGGCGGCGCGTGGACGGGGCGCAGCCTGACCAAGGCGTCACCGTGCCGCGTGTCCGCGGTGACCAAGCTCGGCGACGCCTCGATGTCCTACTCGGGCCTGGGCGGGTGGGCGAAGTGCGGGCTGCTCGACAACTTCATGGGGCTGGCCAAGTCGGTGTGGCGGACGCGGGCCTTCGGGGACTTCTGGTCGCACATGCTGGTCGCCGAGGGCGCCTGCGACATCGCGGCGGAGCCCGAGGTGTCGCTGTGGGACCTGGCCGCGCTCCAGATCATCGTCACCGAGGCCGGCGGGCAGTTCACCTCGCTTGAGGGCGAGGCCAGGCCCGACGGCGGCAGCGCCGTCTCCACCAACGGCCACCTCCACGACGAGGTGCTGGCCCAGCTTTACGGGTAACAGGGCCTTGCCCTGGGCCGGGTTATCACGGATGCTTGTGGTCTGTCACAAATTCACAAGCACCTGAACCAGGGGGGTGTGTTACCCGTGAAGGTTGCAGACGGCATGTCCCGCAGTGTCCTCACCATCGGGCCGGCGCACACGCTGCGGCAGGCGGCGCGGATGATGTCGGCGCGGCGCATCGGCGCGGCGGTGGTCATCGACCCGGAGCACGCGGGCATCGGCATCCTCACCGAACGTGACCTGCTCGACTCGGTCGCCGCAGGCGAGGACCCGGACGCGGAGCTCGTCGCCCAGCACCGGACGGAAGACCTGGTGTACGCCTCGCCCGAGTGGACCCTGGAGGAGGCCGCCGCGGCGATGGTCCGCGGCGGGTTCCGGCACCTGGTCGTGATCGACGGCCACGACGTGGCCGGGCTGCTCTCCATGCGCGACATCGTCCGGTGCTGGACGCCCGCGCAGGCGCCCCCGCCGCAGCCGGCGGTCGCCTCCGCCTGAAGCCTCCGCGGCCCGGCCGGACCGCCCCGCCGGAGGGGCCACACTGGAGGGCATGAACCGGGAGCGCGCGGAGACGTTCCTGCGGCTGCTGGCCGAGAAGGTACTGCGCGAGGCGGCCGCCGGGCCGCCCGTCTCCCTCGGGGCGTGGTCCGCCGACAGCCCCGCCCCCGGCTTCCCCCGGCTCGGGCGGGTGGCGCAGGCGCTGACCGCGGTGCACGCGCTCGACGTCGCGACCGCCCAGGACATCCTGGCTGACTTCGCGATCGCCGTGGGCGTCCGGCAGCACTCCGACCAGGGCTTGCTGCTGCTGGCGCACTCGGGGTACGCGTCGGGTATGCGCGCGCGGGCCTGGTCGTGGGCGGCCGGCGGCCGGGGCTGGCCGGCCGGCCGGGGCCGGGCGGCCCTCACCAGCGGGCCGTCACGGCCCGGTCCGGGGCCGAGCCGGACCGGGCCTGACCGCTTCCTGCCGCTCGGGGTGACCGCATCGTTCCGCGACGGGGACGTCAGCGGCGAGCTGATCCTGCTCTCCTACGTGCACACCGGCGCGGGCGCGCGGTTCACCGTCACGTGGCGGACCAGCGGCGCGGATAACCCCGCGCGGCCCGGCCGCGCCACGCCCGGCCCGGGTTTCCCCATGGTGTTCACGGTGAAGGACGACAAGGGCGCCAGCTACCGGCTTGAGTTCAGGTTCACCGGCGGGCCCGACTGGGCCGGCGAGATGCGCGTGCTTCCCGACCCCCCCGAGCGGGTGCGCTGGCTCGAGTTTTCCGCGCCGGGCGAGCCCGCGGTGCGGATCAGCCTGGAGGACGGCGATGAGGGAACCAGCGGGCCGGCCGGGCAGGCCGGCCGCAGCACCGGGGAGCACCTGCTGAACGCGGTTGCGGACCGGATGCTGGTGATCGCGGCCGAATACCCGCAGGATCTGCGGCTGCGGCTGGCCGCGACGGCCCAGGGGCCGCTGTCCGGCGTGGCCAGCGGGCTCGGCGACGTGGTGGCGGCGCTTGAGGCCGCCGAGGTCCTGTCGCCGCTCAGCACGCTCCCCGGCCAGCTCGTCTCGCTCTGCGCGAGCCTGCGCGTCGGCGGGCACGGCCTGGCCGCTCCCCCGGCCGACCTGCCCGAGAGATGGCTCAGCGTGCTCGCGCACTACCAGCGCAGGAGACCGCACACGGCGCCGGCCCGCGACGGCCACGCCGCCGTCGCCGCGGCCTTCCCCGGCCTGGACGGCGTCCGGCTGGCCCTGCTCGGCCTGCACAACACCGACGGGGAGACCAGGGCGAACCTGCTGCTCAGCGGGCTCGCCGAGGACGAGTCCTGGCTGCCGGGGCTGGAGAGCGTTCCGCTGTCGGTGTGGGTCCGCGACGGCATCGGCCGGTGGCACGTGGGGAGCGTGGCCGGCTCGGACTACGCCGACGGCGAGTACCTGCTGAGGATGAAGCTCGTCCCGCCGCTGGCCCGCTCCACGGCCTGGATCGAGGTGGTGGCCGCCTGGCGTTCGGCCGAGGTCAGCGCCACCGTTCCGCTGCGCTGGGGGTTCCCGCCGTGACCGACATGCCGAACGAACCGTGGTACGCCTGCCTGCCCGGCTGCGACGTCCGCGTGCCCTGCGGGGCGGGCACGCACGCGATCTTCTGGGAGGCCGGGTCGCTCCGGCTGCCCGACCATCCCGACCCCGAGGCCGAGCTCGTGCTCGCCGCCCTGGGCGGGGAGAAGGCCAGGTGCGTCGAGCTCGCGGAAACCTGGGGCCGGCACGCCGACGACCTGTCCGTGCTGGCCATCGGCCCGCGCGACGCCGACGACACGATCAGCGTCAGCTGGGACGAGGTGACCGCCGCGCAGGCGGGCCCGCCGGGCGGTGCGGTCGGGGGCGGGCCCATGATGCGACCCGGGCCCATGATGCGGCCCGTTCCGGCCGGCCTGCCGCCTTCGGTGCCCGCGGCGGTGCTACGCCGGCGGCAGGGCATCCAGCAGGAGCTTGAGCAGGTGCGCCGGCGCCGGACCGACATGCTGTCGCTGCTCGCGCTCGGTTACGACTTCCAGGTCCGGCTGGCCGGGCAGGTGGCCGCGGCCCACGCGGGCGCGGCCGGTGACCACCAGGGGCGGGCCCGGCCCGCCCTGACCGCCGCGGTGACCAGCCGGCTGGCCCCCGTCGCCGAGCGGTGGCTCGGGATCGATCCCGATCAGGTCGTGGTGTCGCTGCACACGGGGCCGGGGTGGGGTTCGGTCGAGCTGACCGGGCGGGGCGAGGAGCGGCGGCTGCGGTTCACCCTGCCCGCCTGGTGGCTGGCCCGGGTGTGGGCGTGCGGGCTCGCCCTGGCGGGCCGGCACCTGGTCGTGGCCGTGGAGCAGGCCGGCTGGCCCGACGCCCGGGTGCTGGGGTTGCGCGCTCCCGGCGCGGACCCCACGCCGCTCGCCGTCCACGATGGCGGCGACGGTGCCGGCCATGCCCCACACTGGGAGGTGTGAGCGGCATCCCTGGCTCGAATCCGGCGGCCGAGGCGCTCGGCGTCGCGGTCGCGGCCCGGGTGCCCGTCTTGTTGTGGGGTGCGCCCGGCACCGGGAAGACATCCGCGATCCGGGCCATGGCGGAGACCATGGGCCTGCCCTGCGAGACGGTCATCGCCTCGATCAGGGAGCCTTCCGACTTCGCCGGGCTGCCGATCGTGGTGGGCGACGCGGTCAGGTTCGCTCCCCCGGCGTGGGCGCGGCGCCTCGCCGAGGCCGGGCGCGGCCTGCTGTTCCTCGACGAGCTTTCCACCGCGCCGCCCGCCGTGCAGGCCGCCCTGCTGCGGGTCGTGCTCGAGCGGGCGGTCGGCGACCTCACGCTCCCGGACGAGGTCGCGGTCGTGGCCGCGGCCAACCCGCCCGAGCAGGCCGCCGACGGGTGGGACCTGTCCGCTCCGCTCGCCAACCGGCTGTGCCACCTGGCCTGGCAGGCCGACCCGCGGGCGGTGGCCGACGGGCTCGCGGGCGGCTGGGCGGCGCCCGTCGTCCCGCTGCTGCCCGACGGCTGGGAGGCGGAACAGATCATGGCCCGCGGCCTGGTCGCCGCGTTCCTGCACGTCAGGCCCGCGCTGGCCATCGCCCCTCCGTCCGACGCCGCGTCGGCGGGACGCGGCTGGCCCTCCCCGAGGACCTGGGAGATGGCGGCCCGCCTGATGGCCGCCGCGGGCGCGGCGGGCGCGTCGGACGAGGCGCGCTCGGTCCTGATCGCGGGCGCCGTGGGCGACGGGGCCGGCGTGGAGTTCCTGGCCTGGCTGGTGCAGATGGACCTGCCCGACCCGGAGGCGGTCCTCGCCGACCCGGCCTCGTTCCGGCTGCCGGAACGAGGCGACCGGGCGTACGCCGCCCTCGCCGCGATCGCGGCCGCGGTCGCGGCGAACCCGACCCCCGAGCGGTGGACGGCCGGCTGGCAGGTCCTCGGGCACGCCGCGGAGGCCGCACCCGACGTCGGGGCCGTGGCCGCGCGGGTGCTCGCCAAGTGCCGCCCGGAAGGGGCGGCCCTGCCTCCAGAGATCCGCCTGTTCGCCCCGGTCCTGCGGGACGCCGGGTTGCTGGGTAGCACCCCCCCGTGAGCGGAGGGCCAGGGGGGTACGGGGGGGCGGGGAGCCCTCCCGTACCGGGGGGGTCCCCGGGGGGGTCGTCCCCCCGGGGGCTAGCACAGCTGGCGGCGGCTCGGCTCTGGGCCGCTAGCCGGTTCCCTTACCTGGCGACCGGGGTGTTCGGGGCGCAGGTGATCGCCGACCCCGGCAGCGGGACCGTGTCGGTGGACGAGAACTGGCGGATGCGCGCGGATCCCGAGCTCACCGCGCAGTGGAGCCCGGCGCAGCTCGGCAGCGTGCTCATCCATCACGTCTGTCACCTGCTGCGGACCCACGGGGAACGGGCGCAGGCGGCGGGCGTCGCGGCGGACCGGCGGGACGAGGCCCGCGACTGGGTCCGCGCCGCGGACGCCGAGATCAACGACGACCTGGTGCCGGCCGGGCTAGACCTGCCCGGAAACCCGGTCCTCCCCCGCGACCTGGGCACCCAGGACGGGCTGCTGGCTGAGCAGTACTTCGCCGCGATCAGGGAAGGTCGGCGCCCTTACCCGGGGCCGCGGGGGGTGAGGGGAGAAACCACGGATCGTTCGGCGCAAGAAAGACCCGGGGATGCGGCGGGCGGCTGGCTTGACTGCGGGAGCGGCGCGGACGGCCTGCCGCGGCCGGGCGACGGGCCGGGCGGGCTGCCGGACTGGCAGGCGGACCTGCTGCGGCGCCAGGTCGCGCAGGAGGTTATCGCGCACGCCAAGCTGGCCGGGGACGTGCCGGCCGGGATGCTGCGCTGGGCGGAGGACGTCCTGCGCCCGAAGGTCAACTGGCGGAAGGTGCTCGCCGCCGAGCTGCGCCGGGCCGTCTTCGAGGTGTCGGGGGCCGTCGACTACTCCTACCGGCGGCCGTCGCGGCGGTCCGCCGTCGCGGGCAGCGTCGTGCTCCCGGCGCTGCGGCGGCCGGTGCCGGAGGTCGCCGTGGTGTGCGACACCTCGGGCAGCATGTCCGCAGGCCTGCTGGCCATGGCGCTGGCCGAGGTCGAGGGCCTGCTGGCGGCCCTCGGGCTGGCGCGTCAGGTCCGCGTGCTGGCCTGCGATACCGCGGTCGCGCCCGCCCAGCGGGTCACGTCCGCCCGCCAGGTCCAGCTCGTCGGGGGCGGCGGGACCAACATGGGCGCGGGCCTGGAGGCGGCCGCCGCGCTGCGGCCCAGGCCCGCCGTCACGGTCGTGCTGACCGACGGGTACACGCCCTGGCCGCCCGCGCCGCCCAAGGGGATCCGGGTCGTCGTCGGGCTGCTCGGCGCCCGGGCGCCTGACGCGCCACCCTGGGCGCGCGCCGTCCGGGTCGACCCGGAGTGAGTTCGGTCTGTCCGGACGGTCTGTGGCTTCGCGGCATGGTTGCGCTCCTTCCCTGACGCCTCAACTGTCCCGTCAACCGCAACGGCAACTTATTCGATCAGAGATTCGGATTTATCGTGGAAGATTTTGGTTCAGTGGAAGATTTTAGGGATTATAGGCCCCTAAAAGCTCCACGGAGCGCGGATCTTCCAAGATCTTTTAGCGCGGAGACGCACCATCGTACTCACGGGCCTCGTCCGTCAGTCGTGACCCAGGCGGCTTGGGAACGGACCTGACCATCACAAGGGCCACGGCATTAACCAAACGCGTAGTGGCTGGTCGGTCTCGGCCCGACTCGCGGGGCTAGCGGCGACGTCGGCTTGCCTCGGGGCCCGGGAGGTGATCTCCTAGCGGGCCATGGACCACAGGCCGGATAGGCAGGTCATGACGGTGATCGCGGTCGCGTTGACGTTCGCGTCGGGAGCGATGGACGTGGCCAGCTTCACCAGGCTGGGGAGCGTCTTCACTAGCGTCATGACGGGAAACATCGTGCTGTGGGGGCTGGCGGTCGCGCGCGGGTCGCTCGCGCTGGCCAGTCACACCGCCGTGGCCGTCGCCGGGTACGTGGCGGGCGTCGCCGCGGGCGGCGGGATCGCCGTGGGCGCAGGGGCCGTGGCGGCGCGGGGCGGGAAGGGTAAGCGCGGGGATAAGCAGGCGATCGAGGGGCGGGCCGAGGCGTGGCCGGCTCATATCACCCTGGCGCTGCTCGCCGAACTGGCCCTGCTCGGCGGGTTCGCCGCCGGGTGGGAGATCACCGGGGGCAGGCCGGGCGGGTGGGTGGAGTACTGCCTGCTCGCCGTGGCGGCGGCCGGGATGGGGGTGCAGTCGTCCGCGGTCAATCACATGGGGCTGACCCAGGTGTCCACCACCTTCCTCACGGGAACGCTGACCGGGCTGGTCAGCTCGCTGGTCAACCCCGGTTCGGCCATACCGGACCGGTGGCGCCGGCTCGGCGTCCTGCTCGGGCTCGTGGCGGGGGCCAGCCTCGCCGGGCTGTTCGTCGCGACCGCGCCGGACGGCGTTCCGGCCTTGCCGCTGGCCGCGATCATCACCGCCCTCGTGCTGGCCTGGCGGCCGCCGCGGACTGAGCAGGATTCCGGGTCGTAACCGCAGAAAGCCCGCCGGCATGGGCCGGCGGGCTAGGTTGCTGGACGGAGGGGGCTGGTGTCCCTCCCGAAGGCTAGGCCCGGGCGCACCGGACGAGCTCACGGGAGATCCAGAAGCGCAGCGCCGCCGCGGCGAACAGCGCGGCCCCCCAGGGGGCGCCAACGGAGCAGAGAATGCCGCCTGCGAGCACGAGCGCGACAGCAGCCACCGCGCTGACGCGGGCGAAGGTCATCGGGTAGCGGTAGTCCCAGAACGGGAGGATCTGCATGATCCCGTGTGGCACGTAAGCGTGCCCGTAGGTGTTGCGGCGCATCGGATTACCTCCTGCTTCCTGCGGTGCCCGGCCGTCCCGTGCATCTATCAAAGTGATATCACTTTGATATGCGAGCTGTCAAGCGGGATATGCGCGGTCTTTCCTGGAGAGGACTCCGGCCGGGCGGACGCGAAATGTCATGGGCCGGTGTCAGCATGTGGCCATGAGGCCAGCATTGAAGGCGGGGCTGCTGCCGGTGTGGCGGGACCGCGACACGCTGCAGATCGGCGTCGATCCGCGGCGGGCGGTCGCGCTCGGCGGGCTCGGCAAGACCGCGGCCGTCATCAGCCTGCTCGACGGGAGCCGCGATCGCGCGGCGGTCATCGCGACGGCCGGGACGTACGGCATCGGCGAGGCGGCGGCCAGCGAGGTGCTCGCGGTGCTGGCCGCCGCGGGCGTGCTGGACGACTTCCCGGCCCGGCTGCACGCCAGCCTTCCCGGTGAACTGCGGGCGCGCCTGGCGCCGGAACTCGCCGCGGCCTCGCTGGCCTACGCGGACGGAGACGGCGGGGCGCGCACCCTGGCGCGCCGCAGAGCCGCCTTCGTCCGGATCCACGGGGCGGGCCGGACCGGAGCGTGCGTGGCCAGCTTCCTGGCGGCGTCGGGCGTCGGGCACGTCACGTGCACCGACCCGGGGCCGGCCGGTCCGGCCGACCTCGCGCCCGCCGGGCTGATCCGGGCCGACCTCGGCGAGCCGAGGCAGGAAGGCGCCGCCCGGGCGGTCGGCCGGGCGGCGCCCGACGTCAGGACCCGTGACGACGGCGCGGTACCCGACCTGGCGATCCTCACCGCTCCGGCGCTGCCGGACCTGACCGATGGCTTCACCCGCGACCGCGTGCCCCACCTGGCCGTCTGCGCCGGCGAGGCGATCGGCGTCGTCGGACCGCTGGTCCGCCCGGGCCTGTCGGCCTGCCTGCGCTGCGTGGACCTGCGCAAGGCCGACGGGGACCCGGCCTGGCCGAAGATCCTCGCCCAGGCCACCTTCGCCACGGCGCAGCCGCAGGCCTGCGACACCGTGCTCGCCGCCATGGCCGCCACGATCGCCTCCGCGCAGGCCCTGGCGTTCATCGACCTGGCCGGGTCCGCCGTCCCCGCGACCGTGAACGGGACCCTCGAGGTGGTCCTCCCCGATTGGCAGTGGCGGCGCCGGACCTGGCCGCCGCACCCGGCGTGCTCCTGCGGCGCGGCGCACGCGGCCACCCGCTCACCAGCGACTGGCCCGCGACCGCTGCGGCCCGCTGCCGCAACGACGCGGTAACGCATGATCCCTAACCTGTGTTGTAGAGAGCAGGTTCAGCCCAGGGACGAGGGGGCCATGAACGAGACGACGACGGGGCCGCAGGACCATCCCCGGGTGAGCGATGTGCCGCGCACCACGGTGGGCCGGGCCGCAAAGCTGGCCAGGCTGCCGATCGGCCTGGCGGGCCGCACGGCGCTCGGGGTCGGCAAGCGGATCGGGGGGCGGCCGGCCGAGCTCGTGGCCCAGGAAATCCAGCAGCGCACGGCCGATCAGATCTTCAGGGTCCTCGGCGAGCTCAAGGGCGGCGCCATGAAGCTGGGCCAGGCGCTGTCGATCTTCGAGGCGGCGCTGCCGCCTGAGATCGCCGGGCCGTACCGGGCCACGCTCACCAAGCTGCAAGAATCCGCCCCGCCGCTGCCGACGCGCAGCGTCCACCAGGTCCTCGTCGGTGACCTGGGCGACGGCTGGCGAGACAACTTCGCCGAGTTCAACGACTCGCCGGCCGCGGCGGCGTCCATCGGCCAGGTGCACGAGGCGGTCTGGCACGACGGCCGGAAGGTCGCGGTAAAGATCCAGTACCCGGGGGCGGGGCGGGCGCTGATCAGCGACTTCACCCAGCTGAGCCGGGCGGGGAGGATGTTCGGCCTGCTGATGCCTGGCCTGGAGGTCAAGCCGCTGCTCGACGAGCTGCGCGACCGGGTCACCGAGGAACTCGACTATGAGCTCGAGGCGGCCTCCCAGCACGCGTTCGCCGCGGCCTACGCGGGCGATCCCGACATCTACGTGCCCGATGTGGTCGCCGGGACCAGGCACGTCCTGGTTACCGAGTGGATGAACGGCACGCCGCTGTCGGCGATCGTCAGCGACGGCACTGAAGACCAGCGCGACCGGGCCGGCATCCTGCTCGTGCGGTTCCTGTTCTCCGGCCCGGCCCGGGCCGGCCTGCTGCACGCGGACCCGCATCCGGGCAATTTCCGGCTGCTCGAGGACGGCCGGCTCGGCGTGCTCGATTTCGGCGCGGTCGACCACCTGCCGGACGGGCTGCCGCCGTTCTTCGGCCGGCTGCTGCGGATCATGCACGAGGACGACCCGGATATCGAGGCCGTGGAGCGTGAGCTTCGTGCCAACGGGTTCCTGCGGCCCGGCATCGACGTGGACGTGGAGGCGCTGCAGGCCTTCCTGGCACCGCTCGCCGAGCCGTCCAAGGTCGACTGCTTCAAGTTCAACCGCGAGTGGCTGCGCGGAGAGGCCGCCCGGGTCACCGACCTGCGCGCGTCCAACATCTCGCGCAAGTTCAACCTGCCCCCGTCCTATGTGCTCATCCACCGCGTGTCCACGGCCGGCATCGGCGTGCTCTGCCAGCTCGAGTGCGAGGGCGAGTTCAGGGCCGAGGTGCTGCGGTGGGTACCCGGCTACGTCGACGCGGACCAGCAGGACGGTTAAATCGCGGCGGCGGGGTCACGGCTTCCTGGCGACGACCACGCAGTAGTACGACTCGGCGACGTTGGCCGGTATCTCGTCTCCCGGGTCCGGCCGCCATTCAGGTGGCCAGGCCAGGCCGGGCTCGAGGATCTCCATCCCCTCGACGAGCTTGGCGACGCCGGCCCGGGTGCGGACGTGGGCCTGCTCGGTCGCCTCGTCGAAGACCCGTTCCACGTCGTTGACCTCGGGGACGGTGTCAGGCGTCGCGTGCGAGATCGCGACGTGGCTCCCGGACGGGAACGGGTCAAGAAGCCGGGCGATGATCCCGGCCGGGTCGGCCTCTTCGGAGACGAAGTGCAGGATGGACAGGTACAGGTACGCCACGGGCTGGGTGAAGTCGATCATGCCCCGCAGCACCGGGTCGGCCAGGATCGCATCGGGCTCAAGCAGGTCCTGCTCGATGATCGCCGCCTTAGGAATGCCCTGGAGCATGTTCCTGGCGTGCGCCAGGACCACCGGGTCGTGGTCGACGTAGACCACCCTGGCTTGCGGGTTGGCGTCAAGCGCGATCTCGTGGGTGTTGCCGGCGGTCGGCAGCCCGGCGCCGATATCGATGATCTGCCGGATGCCCGCCTCACCGATCAGGTAGCGGACCACGCGTCGCAGGAACGCGCGGTTCCACTGGACCGCGAGCCGCACATTCGGCAGCTGGGCGATCATCGACTCGGCCACCGCCCGGTCGGCCGGGTAGTTGTCCTTGCCGCCCAGCAGGTAGTCATAGACGCGCGCCGCGCTGGGGATGTCCGGCCTGAAGTTCGTCCTCCAGTCGCTGTCAGACATCAGGCGTACCCCCCACGCGGCGCATCGTACCCCAGATTGCCGGGCGCGGCTCCGGGTCAGCCGTCAAGCTGCGCGGCGAAGCGCTCGGCCACGGCCAGGTAGCCGGCGACCATCTGCTCCACGACCTGGCGGGCGGGCCGTACCCGGTCCATCAGCCCGACGCCCTGCCCGACGTAGTAGGTGGCCAGCTGGTAGGCGCCGCTGCCCTCGGTGCCCGCGCTGCGGTTGATGCGCTGCTGGGCCCGCGCCGTGAGCATGGTCTGGAGCGGCATCTGGAGCGGCGCCGGCGCCGCCTCGCTTTCCCACTCGTCGGTCCACGCGCTGCGCAGCATCCTGGCCGGCTTGCCGGTCAGGGACCGGGACCGGACGGTGTCGCCGGAGGTCGCGGCGAGCATCTTCCGCTGCACGGCCGGGTCGGTTTCCGCCTCTTGCGTGGTCAGCCAGACCGAGCCGCACCACACCCCCTGGGCGCCCAGCGCCATCGCCGCCGCCACCTGCGCGCCGGTCACGATCCCGCCGGCCGCCAGGACCGGGGTCGGCGAGACGGCCCTTACTACCTCGGGGACCAGGACCATCGTGGAGATGGTGCCGGTGTGACCGCCCGCCTCGGTGCCCTGGGCGACGATGAGGTCTACCCCCGCGGCTTGCTGGCGGCGCGCGTGTTCGGCGGTGCCGACCAGAGCGGCGACCACGACGCCCCGGTCCTTGGCCCGGCTGACCACGTCGCGGGGCGGCGGGCCGAGCGCGCTCGCGAACAACCGGATGGGGTGGCCGAACGCTACGTCGAGCAGGGTGCCCGCGGCCTGCGGGGAGACACTGAGGGAGACAGCCGGGGCCTGGCGGTGCTCGGGGAGTTCGGGCACGCCGTAGCGGGCGAGCACGTCCTCGACGAAGGCCACGTGTTCCGCGGGGAACAGCGGGCTGGCGGTGTCGGCGAAATTCACCGGCAGCAGCAGGTCGACCCCGTAGGGCTTGCCCTTGGTCTGTTCGTCGATCCAGGCGAGGTCGACGTCGAGCGTTTCCGGGCTGTGCGCGACCGCGCCGAGCACCCCGAAGCCGCCGGCGTTGGTGACGGCCGCGACGACGTCGCGGCAGTGGCTGAAGGCGAAGATCGGGAACTCGATCCCGAGCGTGTCGCAGACGGGGGTGTGCATGGCGGATCCTTCCCGGGCCTGCTAGGTCAGCGCCCGTGCCAGACCGGGGCGCGCTTCTCCGCGAACGCCCTGGCCCCCTCCTCGGCGTCCTCCGAAGCGAAGACCGGCCCGATCAGCCTGGCCGCCTCATCCCACCGCGCGGCGGCCCAGTCACCGCTACGTTGCGCGATCTCCTTCGTCGCCATCACGGCCAGCGGGCCGTTGGCGGCGATCCGCATCGCGAGCCCTATCGCCGTCTCCAGCGCCTGGCCGTCTTCGACCACCCGGTTGACCAGTCCCATCTCGGCGGCCCGCGGGGCGCTGATCGGGTCGCCGGTCAGCAGGAGTTCCAGCGCCAGCGCGCGGGGCACCCGCTGCGCGAGCAGCTGCGCCCCGCCGGCGCCCGCCACCAGCGCGCGCGTGACCTCGGGGACGCCGAACCTCGCCGAGGCGCCGGCCACGACCAGGTCGCAGGCCAGCAGCAGCTCGAACCCCCCGGCCAGCGCCCAGCCCTCGGCGGCGCCCACGAGCGGCTTGCGCGGCGGCGTCTGGGTGATGCCGCAAAGCCCGCGCCCTGGGAACGAGGGCGTCTCGCCCTTCAGGAAGGCCTTGAGGTCCATGCCCGCCGAGAACGTGCCGCCCGCACCGGTGAGCACTCCGGCGCGCAGTTCGCGGTCGGCGTCAAGCTCGTCGACGGCGTCCCTGATGCCCGCCGCGACCGCCCCGTTCAGCGCGTTGCGCGCCGCCGGCCGGTTGATGGTGATGACCTGCACCGCGCCACGCCGCTCGAGGAGTACCTCGTCGCTCATCCTGCCTCCACCTGTTGAGCTTCTCACTTGAGACGATAATGGCGGGAAGCGGAAAGCAGATCGACCCTTGGGGACATCATGGCCGACCCGTCGCCACCAATAGCCGGACCGTCCGACGAGCTGAGCCCGCTGGACTACCTGTTGCACCGGGGCGAGGCGTACCCGGCGACGCGCTCGGCGTTTCTCGGCGTGGAGACCCTCGACCGTCAGGCCGACTGGAACCGGGTGCGCGAGGCGCTTGACCGCGCCAGCCGGGTGGTCATCAGGATGCGGCAGAAGGTGGTGATCCCGCCCGTCCCGATCACTGCGCCGCGGTGGGTCGTCGATCCCGACTTCGACCTGGACTATCACGTGCGCCGGGTCGCGCTGCCCGCCCCCGGCACCTTGCGCCAGCTTCTGGACCTGGCCGAAGTCACGCTGCAGTCGCCGCTGGACACCTCGCGCGCCCTGTGGGAAGCGGTGTTCGTCGAAGGCCTGGAAGGGAACCGGAGCGCGCTGCTGAGCAAGTTCAGCCACGCGATCACCGACGGGCTCGGCGGGATCGCCCTGTTCGAGCAGGTCTACGACACCGGGCGGGAGCCCGGGCCGCGGCCGCTCGCGCCGGTGCCCATCCCGCGCGACCTGACCGGCAACGACCTGCTGCGCGCCGGCCTGCGCCGGCTGCCGGTCGCGGCGCTGTCGGAGGGGGCGAGGCTGCTGGCCGGCTCGGCGCGCACCGCCGACCGCCTGATCGGAGCGCCGGGAGCCACGGTCGCGGAGGCGGTCGGCTTCGTCGGCTCGGCCCGCCGGGTGCTCGGCCCCCAGCCGGCCCCGCCGTCGCCGCTGCTGCGCCGGCGCAGCCTGGTGACCCGCACGCACGTCCTCGAGGTCACGCTGGCCGACCTGCGCGCGGCGGCCAAGACGGTGGGCGCGTCGGTCAACGACGCGTACCTGGCCGCCCTGTGCGGCGGCCTCGGCCGGTACCACGAGGCGCTGGGCCTGCCGGTCGACGAACTGCCGCTGGCGCTTCCCGTCAGCCTGCGCACCGCGGACGACCCGGCGGCGGGCAACCGGTTCGCGGGGGTCACGATCGCCGCGCCGGTCGGCGAACCCGATCCCGCCGAGCGGATCCGGCTGGTGCGCGAGCAGGTGATCGCGCGCAGGGGAGAACCGGCGATCGGCGTGCTCGACCGGATCGCCCCGGTGCTGAGCCTGCTCCCGGACGCCACGCTCGAATCGCTCACGGCGCGGATCACCCCGCCGGACATCCAGGCCAGCAACGTCCCCGGCTACTGGCAGGAGACGTTCCTGGCCGGGGCCAGGGTGGAGCGCCAGTACGGAATGGGCCCGATGCCCCGGGTGGCCATGATGGCGGTGCTCATGTCCCGGGCGGGCGTCTGCACCCTCACCGTCCGCTACGACACCGCGTCGTTCACCGACAGCGAGCGGCTGGAGAAGTCCCTGCAGCTCGGCCTCGACGAGGTGGTCGACCTGGGACGGACCCGGCCGCAGGCGGCGGAGCCGCAGGCGGCGGAGCAGTGAGCCCCGTGGCCCCCACCCCACCGGGCGGCACCGGGCCGGGCGGCACTGACCGGCAGCTGCGCCTGCCCGGCTCGGTGGCAGAAGTCGACGCCAGCCCGGAAGGCCGGCAGATCGGCGCGTTCTTCGACCTGGACGGGACGCTGGTGGCCGGGTACACCGCCGCGGCGCACACCGTGGACCGGCTGCGCCGCCGGCAGGTCGGGGCCGGCGAAGTCCTGCGCCTGACGCAGCTCGCGGTGGAGTACAAGCTCGGGCGGCGGGAGTTCGAGGCCCTGATCGAGGAGGGGGCCCGGATGGCCAGGGGGCGGCTGGCCGAGGACGTCGAGGAAATCGGCGAGCGGGTGTTCCGGCAGTCCGTCGCGGACTCGATCTACCCCGAGATGCGGGAGCTGGTCCGGGCCCACCAGCGCCGCGGCCATACGGTGGTGCTCAGCTCGTCGGCGCTGACCATTCAGGCCGATCCCGTGGCCCGCTACCTGGGCATCGACCACGTGGTGTGCAACCGGTTCGTGGTCGACGAAGACGGCGTGCTGACCGGCGGCGTCCAGCGCCCGATCATCTGGGGTCCGACCAAGGCCGCCAGCGTGCAGCGGTTCGCCCTTGACCACCAGATCGACCTGCGTTCGGCCTACTTCTACGCCGACGGCGACGAGGACCTCGCCCTCATGCACCTGGTCGGCAACCCGCGGCCGACCAACCCCGGGCCGATGCTGGCCAAGGTGGCGGGCCGCCGCGGCTGGCCGATCCTGCGGTTCGGCAGCCGGGGCAGCGGCGGCCCGCTCGGCTGGGTCCGGACCCTGGCCTCCGTCGGCTCGCTCGGGCCGCTGGCCGCGGGCGCGCTCGGCCTCGGCGTGCTGACGGCGAACAAGCGGACCGGGATCAACTTCCTGACCAGGTACTGGCCGGAGACGCTCCTCACGCTGAACGGCGTGGCGCTGAACGTGACCGGCGCCGCGAACCTGACTGCGCGGCGGCCCGCCGTGTTCTTGTTCAACCACCGCAACAACTTCGACCTGTTCATCGTGGCCGCGCTGGTCAAGGACAACTGGACCGGCGTCGCCAAGAAGGAACTCCAGACCCACCCGCTGATCGGCCCGCTCGGCAGGCTGCTCGACGCCGCGTTCATCGACCGTTCGGACACCGCGGCGGCGGTCGCCGCCCTCAAGCCCCTCGAGGAGGCGGCGCGCAAGGGCCTGTCGATCGTCGTCGCCCCGGAGGGCACCCGGCTGGACACCGCCGAAGCCACGGGGCCGACCGGTCTCGGCCCGTTCAAGAAGGGCGCCTTCCGGATCGCGATGGCGACCGGGCTGCCGATCGTCCCGATCGTCATCAGGAACGCCGACACGGTGGCGGGCCGGAACTCCACCACGCTCAATCCGGGGATCGTCGACGTCGCGGTGCTCCCGCCGGTCAGCGTCGAGGACTGGACGCCGGGCAACCTGCGCGAGCGGATCGAGCAGATCCGGGCGCAGTACCTGGCCACCCTGGCCGACTGGCCGGCGGGCGGGCCGAACGGCCGCGCGGGGTCTTCGTCGTGAGCACCGGGCCCGAGCCCGACCTGGCCGTGCTGCTCGCGGACCGCGGCGAAACGGTGCTGCTCACCCAGGCCCGCTCGCCGACCGAGGCGCGGCTGATCGCCGAACGCGTCGCCGCGGCCGGCGGGGCGGCCGGGGCGGCCGGGTCCGGCCGCCCGCCGGTCAGGCTGGGGTCGCCGGACGGCGGGGATGCCGAGCTGGCCGGGGCGCTGCCCGGATGGTCCGACGCGACCCGGCTGGTCCCGGTCAGGGTCGCCTGGCTCCCGCGGGAACACCAGGGCACTCGCGCCGCCAGGCCGGCCGACCTGCGGCCGGGTCAGGACCCGTATCACCCGAGCGAGCGCCAGCAGAAGATCCTGGCCCGCCAGCCGGGCCGGGCCACCGTCCTCGTCGGCGAGCCCGCCACGGTCGGCTCGCTCCGGCAGCGCTGGGCCGAGGTCGCCGGCACCGACGATCCGGCCGACTTCGCCGCCTTCGTCACCCGCCGGGCCACGCTCGCGCTTGACCGGGCCGAGTACCGGCTGCTCGGGCCGCGATACAAGACGCCCAGCCTGGTGAAGGAGGAGATCCTGTCCTCGCGCCGGTTCCGTTCGGGCCTGGCGGAGGTCCAGCGCGCAGCGGGCGAGCCGGCGCCGTCGCTGGGAGACGCGGGCGAGATCCTCGACGAGCTCGCCGCGGGCTGGAGCCGGCGGATCATCGACATCGTGCCGCTGCTGGGACGGCTGATCTTCCAGCGGGGGTTCGACCCGCAGATCGACTACGACGAGGGGCAGGTCGAACGGCTGCGCGAGGCGATGGCGCGCCACCCGGGCATCCTGCTCTGGTCGCACCGGTCGAACCTGGACAACCTCGTGCTCACCGCCGCGCTGCAGGAGCTGGGGCTGCCGCCGCCGCACGTGTTCGCCGGGATCAACATGGCGTTCGGGCCCATGGGGGCGCTGCTGCGCCGGGCGGGCTTCATCTTCATCAGGCGCTCGACCGGCGACGACCCGCTGTACCGGTACGTGCTGCGCGAGTACGTGGGCTACGTGCTCGAGAAGCGGTTCAACCTCAGCTGGTCGATCGAGGGCACCAGGTCCCGCACCGGGAAGATGCTCCGGCCGCGGCTCGGCCTGCTGTCCTACGCCGCCGACGCCTACCTGCAGGGCCGGGTCGACGACATCGCGCTGCTGCCGGTCTCGATCACCTTCGACCAGCTGCACGAGATCGCCGAGTACGCGGACTACGCCCGCGGTGCGCAGAAGAAGCCGGAGGGCTTCGGCTGGCTCTACGGCTTCATCAAGGCGCAGGGCGCCCGCCACTACGGCAAGGTCTACGTCCGCTTCGGCGAGCCGGTCTTCCTGAGCACGTTCCTCGGGCCGCCGTCCGGCGAAACCGCCGCCGACCCGGACCTTGGAACGGCCCGCCGGCTGGCCCTGGCCAAGACGGCGTTCGAGGTAGCCTGGCGGATCAACCAGGGCATGCCGGTCACGGCGACGGCTCTGGTCACCACGATCCTGCTGGCTATGCACGGTTCAGGCCTCACGTTCGGCCAGATCAGGCTCGGCCTGGCCGATGCGCTGTACTACTTGCAGGACCGCGGCATTCCGAGGACCGCCAGCGCGCAGGCGCTGTCCGCGGCCGAGCCCGTGCGGGCCACGCTGGACGCGCTGGTCCAGGGCGGCCTCGTCACCGTGATCGCGGACGGGCGCGAGCCGGTCTGGCTGATCGGGCCCGACCATCAGCTCGCCGCCACGTTCTACCGGAACTCGGTGATCCATTTCATGCTCGACACGGCCCTCGCCGAGCTGGCCGTGCTCCGCGCCGCCGACGACAGCACCGACCCGGTCGGTGCGTTCTGGGCCGAGATCGCCTGGCTGCGCGACCTGCTGAAGTTCGAGTTCTACTTCAGGGAACGCGACGAGCACCGGCGCAGCGTGCAGGCGGAGATGGACCGGCACGATCCCGCGTGGCAGGAGCGCCTCAGGTCGGGCCCGGACGGGGCGGACGCGCTGCTGGCCGAGATGCGGCCGCTGGTCTCCCAGGTCATCGTGCGGCCCTTCGTCCAGGCCTACCGGCTGGTCGCCGACGTCCTGGCCAGCGATGACACGCTGGCCGTCGGCGAGGAGGCCGACGACGCCGAGGTGAGCAGGCGCGCGCTCGGGCTTGGTCACCAGTACGTGGCCCAGGGCCGGCTGCGCAGCTCGGAGTCGGTCTCCGTGCTGCTGTTCCGGACGGCCCTCGAGCTGGCCAGGAACCGGGGCCTGCTCGAACCCGGTGAGGACCTGCCGAAGCGGCGGGCCGCCTTCCTCACCGAGCTGCGGGACCTGCTCCGGCGGCTTGACCGGATCGAGGACCTGGCCATCCGGCGGTACATCAGGGACGCGGCCGACGCCCGGGTGGCGGAGTAGTTTTAGGCCTGGACGGCGGCCCCGGACTCGACCAGTTCCTGCGCGTCGGGCAGGCCCCACTCGGTGAGCGCCTGCGTCGTGTGCTGGCCGGGTACGGGCGGCGGCGCCGCGATCCGGCCGGGGGTCCGGGAGAAGCGGGGGGCCGGGGCGGGCTGGGTGGCGCCGTCCTTGGTGACGTACGTGTCCCGCGCCGCCAGGTGCGGGTCGGCGGCGGCCTCGGTCAGGGAGAGCACCGGCTCGGCGCACGCGTCGGTTCCCGCGAAGACGCCGGCCCACTCGTCCCTGGTGCGCTCGGCGAACCGGGCCGCGAGCCGCGCGCGAAGCTCCGGCCAGTTCCCCGGGTCGCCCCGGTCGGGCACGTCTTTGTTTTCCGCCAGGCCGAGGCCGGCCAGCAGGGCGGTGTAGAACTGCGGCTCCAGGGCTCCCACGGCCATCCACTTCCCGTCGGCCGTCTCGTAGACGTCGTACCAGGGCACCCCGCCGTCGAGGAGGTTCACCCCGCGCTCGTCGCGCCACAGGCCCTGGGCCATCAGCATGAACGGCATGGCCAGCAGCGACGCCACCCCGTCGACGATGGCCGCGTCGATGACCTGCCCGCGCCCGGAGGTCGCCCGCTCCACCAGGGCCGCGCAGATCCCGTAGGCCATGAGCATCCCGCCGCCGCCGAAGTCTCCCAGCAGGTTCGCGGGAAACTCGGGCGGGCCGCCCGCGCGGCCCAGGGCGTGCAGCGCGCCCGTGCGGGCGATGTACCCGATGTCGTGCCCTGCTGTCGTTGACAGCGGCCCGTGCTGGCCCCACCCGGTCATCCTCGCGTAGACCAGCCGGGGATTACGGGCCAGGCAGGTGTCGGGGCCGACGCCCATGCGTTCGGTCACTCCCGGCCGGAAGCCTTCGAGCAGCACGTCCGCCACGTCGACGAGGCGCAGCAGCGCGTCGATGCCTTGGGGGTGCTTCAGGTCGAGGACGGCGGACTGCCGGCCGCGGTTCATCAGCTCGCGCTCGGGCTTACGCGCGGGCCCGGTTCCGGGTCGGTCGATGCGCAGGACCGTGGCGCCGGAGTCGGCGAGCATCATGGCGCAGAACGGCCCGGGCCCGATGCCGGCCAGTTCGAGCACGCGCAGGCCGGCCAGCGGCCCGGCAGATGCGCTCATCGTCGTTACCTCTCGCGCTGTTTCCTGAAAACCTATCTGCCGAACGAGCAGTGGTGCTTCCCCCGCGGCAGGCTGCTTGGTACCGAGGGGTAACTTGAGAGCTCGGGTTCGGCAGGCAGAGGGAGGCGCGGATGAAGATCTCGGGAAACATCGCCCTGGTCACCGGCGGAGCGTCCGGTCTGGGACTGGCCACGGTGAGGAAGCTGCACGACGGCGGGGCGTCGGTGGTCATCCTCGACCTGCCGCGCTCGAACGGCAAGGCGGTGGCGGAGGAACTGGGCGCGCGGGTCGCGTTCGCGCCAGGCGACGTGACGAATCCGGAGGATGTGGAGGCCGCGCTTGATACGACGGGCGCCCTGGCGGGCGTGCTCCGGATCGTGGTGAACTGCGCGGGCATCGGCAACGCGTTCCGGACCGTGACCAAGGACGGCCCGTTCCCGCTTGACGCGTTCACCCGGGTGATCCACGTGAACCTCATCGGGACGTTCAACGTCATCCGGCTGGCCGCGCAGCAGATGAGCCAGGCCGACGAGGAAGACGGCGAGCGCGGCGTGATCGTCAACACCGCCTCGGTGGCGGCGTTCGACGGGCAGATCGGCCAGGCGGCCTACTCAGCGTCCAAGGGCGGCATCGTCGGGATGACGCTCCCGATCGCCCGCGACCTGGCGCGGATGAAGATCCGGGTGGTGACGATCGCGCCGGGCCTGTTCGACACCCCGCTGCTCGCGGGCCTGCCCGAGGAGGCGCGAAAGTCGCTGGGAGAGCAGATCCCCCACCCCTCCCGGCTCGGTCACCCCAGCGAGTACGCCGCCCTCGCGGCGCACATCGTCGAGAACCCGATGCTCAACGGCGAGACGATCCGGCTCGACGGCGCGATCCGGATGGCTCCACGCTGACCCACGGCCGGGTGCCGATCAAACGGCGGGGACGGGAGCCGATGGGTGTCGCCTGCCGGATCTGACGTCGGTCGGGAAAGAAGGAGGATTTCCCGAGGGTCCCTGGCCAGTCGTCCGGGTGCCTGATCTGGTTGCGACCGTACGCTATGTGCCAGGGCGGGACGTCCCTCGTGATCAGCGCACCGGCGCAGACGTAGGCCCCTTCCCCGATGTTCACGCCGCCCACGACCAAGGCGCGCCAGCCCACGAACGCACCGTCTTTGACCCACGGCGCCGGTTCCTCGGCGGCGGCGGCGTCCCACGGAACGGAAGGATCGAGCTGGCGGTGAATGAGGTCTCCGAAGATCCGGCAGCGTGCTCCCACCCGAGCATGATCACCGATGTAGCCCTTGGTCACCGACTCGTCGCCTAGCTTTGCCCCGATGCCGATCCACGAGCGGCTCGCCACCAGGGCTCTCATCCCGATCTCGGCTCTAGGCTCGACGCCGACATATTCCTCGAGGATGGAGTTGTCGCCTATCGTCACGCCCTGTCCGACGGTGGTGTAGTGGCCGATCCATACGTCGGCACCGATCTGCGTGGCCCGGTCGACCCGTACCTCGCGGCCGTCGAGAAGGGGTCGGAACTGGTTCCCGATGATCGCGGTCGGGGCTATGTGAGCGGCCGGGAACATCTGGGCCAGGTCGCACATGGTCACTGCTCACATCCAGTCCGGGCCGGGAGCCCGATGAACTTGGCCGCATCGGCCAGGTCGCCGAGGACGGGCAGGTCAAACAACGTCTCCCGCCACGTGCCAATGTCAGTCCGCCAAGCGTGGATGAACGAGGAACACGCCAGCGGCGAGATTGCGGTGAGCCGCTTGCGCGCGGCGGCCAGCGACATCAGGGCGCCTCCGACCACGGGCCCGTCCCGCAGGAGCAACTGCGCGGCCACGTAGTCGATCAACTGGAACCGCCAGTCCAGCACGGCCTGCCAGTACGAGTGCGTCGCGTCGGTCACATCCGCCCCGTGGTGCAGCAGACGGTAAAGCCCTTCGGCGACGACATCGCCGAACTCTTCAGAGGCGGCGCGCCGCGAGTGCGCGAAAGGCTGATATTCGAGCTGGGATCCGGGGCCGGCGGTCGTGGCAGATCGGTTCCGGACGGCATCGAACAAGAATAGCCAGTCCTCGTTATAGATGGGTGGAAACAGCGTATCGCAGCGCTTCACATCGACAACCAACGCACTGCCGCCCGGAAATGTGCCTTGGTTACCACCTATCAGCCTATGCGCGTGGCACACCACCGAGTTGTCCGGGTAATCGCCGATTTCGAAGCTGGCGGTCCAGAACCGTGAGGTCAGGGCGGCTGCTTGAGATACGGCACCTGCCGTAACGTCTCTGATGTCATCGTCGAGATACATGATCGTACGCCAGCCGCACATACGAGCGAGCAGCAGGCCGATGTTCCGTTTCCTGGCGATGTCGGCATGGCAGGAGCGTTCGATCTCATTTTCCGGGTGCACAGTCGTGAGAAATGACAGCCAGTTGTTTTCGACGGATTGCGGCACCCACGTCACGCACGTGTTGTCAGCGCGGGGCTTGCACTCGGCCAGGGCCTGCCGGGCCTGACCTGGCGTGCTGCACAGCACCACCAGTGAACAGCCGATATCGTCGGCGAGCGTGGCCGCCGCCTGAAGCGACTGCGGCCTGATCGTGGGCACGACAATGGCATCTAGAACTCGCGGTGATACCTCGGCGTGAGTCGTCTCTGGCAGCAGAGACGCATGTGACTCGACGTGAAACGAGTTATCTAGGTCGGTCCAGGTGCTCACGTCAGGAGCCTCATCCGGCCGCTGAGGTCTGGTCGTCCCATTCGAAGAGGCGGTTCTCGGAGATGGAAAGATCGGGCGTCAGCGGGTCTCCATTCACTACCGGGACTCTCATAACGATGCAGTAGGTAGACCCCTCGGGAAATCGCGGGTAGAGATAGTTCTCGTTACGGCTTCGCATTTCCGTGTCGATGAAGCAGCGCGCCACGCCGTGCACGCCCCGGGTCGTTATTCCGCCGATGATGGTGAGCGTCCGCAGTGGTGCGGCCGGATTCTCTCCGCGGACAAAAAAGCCGACGTCCTCAACAAGGTCATCGTCAACGAGCGTATACTTGAATTCGCGTTCAGTGCCGTCGGCATTGCGAATCACTATCGCACCGCGATCGCCAGGATCTTCGGTGCTAATCGGCACCGGGAAAATACGGGAGAACCATGGCATCACGGCGCTCCAGGCCCTGCCGCCGATCAGGACCAAGTGATTCGCGATGTCTCGTTGCCTCAGATCCTCCGCGGCCACTATAGAGACCCGGGATGTTGGGTTATAGGCCCTGATCGCGCCATATACATCGATCAGGCTATCGAGGTCGGCGAGGCCTGCGAAGCGTACGTAGTTCAGGTGGCCGGGGTCTGCATGGGCAGGCCGGTACTCAGGCGACACCCGATAGCAGACCAGCGTGATCCGGGAGCCGTCGGGGAAGTGCCACATCGACTCAGGTCGGACGGGTGACGTCACACCCTGATGCGACTCGGCCATGTCCCGCAAGGCGAGAAGTTCCCCGAGGAGATCGTCGCGGCGGTCAAGCTCCTCGCGCGTCAGTTCGCCGACGCCGAGCATGTGCACCCCGCCCTCGAAGGACCGCGGCGTGCAGAACAGCAGGGCGTAGGCCTCCAGCCGTGAGACAGGCGGGAGACGCCCGCTGGCCGGGTTCTCCCACATCGAGATGGCCGCCGGGCTGAGAGGGTCGTCCTGAGCCCCGAGAGCCTGTCCCAGCTGACTTTGAGTGAGCCGGACAAATGCACGTTCCCGCAGTTCACGCAGGCGATTGGCGAGCCGGCGCGCGTCTGGTGCGGGCTGCGCAGCAGCCATGGCCACGATGCCTCCACGGGCAGAGTATTCCGCGGTCCGTGACGGTGCGGGCTTCGTTCACGAAACCGTTACATCACATGAACGTAACGACACTTAATTTTAAGTTAATTTTACGATTTAACGTGTTTTCACAGGAACTATACATGGGATCATGTAGGTAGGCAAAGCAGGCGAACGGCGTGTCGCGACAAAGTAGGCGGGACCTGGCCACTCGAGGGCCGGAACCGTCAAGGGAGGTGAGGACGTGACAACAGGAGCCTTGGCCGCCAGGCGAGCGAGGAGGGGAGGTTCCCTGGCGCGTGGTGACGCCAGGGAACCCGCAAGACAGGCCAGACACGAGGCACGGCCGAAGGTGGCGCTTCGACCGGGCCACTACCGGACCCGCCCATGTAAGCAAAGGGACCAGTGGTGCATTTAGTATACACGCACCACTGGGCCCCACCGGATGGCTGCAAACAGCCGGTGAGGAGTAGGGAAATGTTCATCGCTCAGGGCCCCGCGCCTGACGCGGAATCGATCAGGACGATCGTGCTGGTGATCGTCATCGCGGCGGTGATCTTCTGGAAGACCGCCATCAAGATCCTGCTCATCGGGGCCATCGTGCTGGTCCTCGTGGGAGCGCTCACCGCGGTCCAGGGTCTGCACTAACGGGGAGTGGCCGGTGAGCACCCGAACCGAGCCGGGTGCTCACCGCGACGCGCTGTCGTTAGGCATCGGGGCGGTCCCTGCCGCCACGGATCGTGGCCAGGAGGCGGTCGAGATCGTCGCGCGTCAGGGTCCGCTGCCATTCGGTGAGCACGCCCTTGATGAGAAAGCCGCCCGGGGCGGACTCCACAGAGGTGAGCATGAGGTCATCCAGGGGCATCGGCGGCAGCGGCACGTCGAAGGCCGGGGACGGCACCGATACGCGCCAGTCGAGCAGGTACACAGCGCGCGGCTGGATGCGAACGGACTGGCCTCCGGCGCCCGCGGCCACCTCCAGGCGGATCCACGGCGCGCCGACCAGGCCGACCTGCGGGACGCCGGCGTGCACGGCGAGCTCGAGCCGCGGCGAGACGGTAGCCAGGTAGGCTGACGCGGCCGAGGCCGAGACGAACGCTTCGAACAGGATCGGCGCGGTCACGAGCACCGGCTTGGCGCCGGGCCGCAGGTGCAGGTTCCGGGCGTGTACCTCGATCCACTCGAACCGGAAGCCTGACCATTCGACGTCGCGTGCGCGCAGGTGCACCCGGCCGTACTGGCCGATGGCCCGGGCCAGGTCCGAACCCTCCACCGAGAGGTCCTCCAGGACCAAGGTCAGGTCCTGGCCGGAGAGGCTGAACGTCCGCTTCCGCCCGATCAGCCACCCTCGGGCGGCGTCGACCAGCGCCGCGAACGAGTCACCGGTCAGGGCGGCAGCGGCAGGCAGGCCGAGTGATGCGGCCGCGGTCGCCGACAGGGACACGACTCCGGACAGGGCCCGCTTCCACTCCTCGGCCCACGACCGACCCGAGGGCCGTTTGTCACCCATGGGCGGTCATCCGGGCTCCCGCTCGTGACCGGCCTGCTGGTACGGGGTCAGGCCGCGGTAGGCCTCCGACGCGTGGATCTCCCCGGCCAGGACGCGGTAGACCTCCTCGCAGACGGGCATCTCAACACCGTAGCGCGCGGCGAGTTCGTGCACGGTGTACGCGGTGCCGACGCCCTCTGCCACGGTCCGCGTCTCCGCGAGCAGTTCGTCGAGGGTTCGTCCCGCGCCGAGCTGCTCACCGAGCGTCCGGTTACGGCTCAGCGGGCTCATGCAGGTGGCGATAAGGTCCCCCATGCCGGCCAGGCCAGCGAAGGTCGCCGCCTCGCCGCCCATGGCCACGCCCAGCCGGGTGACCTCCGCCAGCCCGCGGCAGACCACCGCGGCCCGCGTGTTGTCACCCACGCCCAGGCCCTGCGCGATGCCGGTCGCGATCGCGACCACGTTCTTCAGCGCGCCGCCCAGCTCGCAACCGATCACGTCGTGGTTGGTGTAGATGCGGAACAGGCCGCGCTGCATGACGGACTGCAGCGCCCGGGCCACGGCCAGGTCCTCGGTCGCGATGACGCTGGCCGCGGCCTGCCCGGCCATGATCTCCTTGGCCAGGTTCGGCCCGGTGAGGGCGGCGGCGGTATGACCGGGCAGCTCGTCCCTGATGAGCTGGGTCATCCGCAGCAGCGAACCGCGCTCGAAGCCCTTGGCCAGGCTGACCACCGGGATCCACGGCCGCAGGTACGGGCGGGCCTCGGCCAGGATGGCGCGGAACCCCTGCGTCGGCACGCCGACGACGAGCAGGTCCACGTCGTGGACGGCCTTCTCCAGGTCGGCCGTGGCCTTCAGCGCCGTCGGCAGCGTGAACCCGGGCAGGTAGCGCGAGTTGGCGTCGCGCTCGTAGATCTCCCTGGCCAGCTCCGGATCCCGGGCCCAGACGGTGCAGTCGTGCCTGCCCGCAAGCAGCGACGCCACCGTCGTGCCCCACGACCCGGCGCCCAGAACCGCAATCCGCATGCCAGCCCCATTCTTGATACTCAATCCTCACCCACGAAGAGATATCCGGCACAATGAGCGGTCAGTGGAACGCTGTCAAGAGGAGCAGGTATGACGGGACGGTCGTTGGCCGGCCGCAGGATCATCGTGCTGGGCGGGGGCGGCGCCCTCGGACGGGCCGTCATCGAGCGGTTCGGTGCCGACGGCGCCTCGGTGCTGGTGGCCGACACCAGGCCGCCGGGCGACGCGGACCACGTCGACTACGTTGCCGTCGACGCCCTGGACGAGACCAGCGTCTCGGCGGCATTCGCGACGCAGCCGCCGCCCGGGGCGGTGGTCAACCTCATCGGCGGGTACACCCCGCCGCAGCCGCTCGCCGAGCTGGACATCGACGTGCTCAGGCACCAGCTCGAGCTGAACCTGGTGACCGCGGCGATCATCACCAAGCACGCCATGCCGCTGCTCGCCGCGCAGGACGGCGGCTCCATCGTGCACGTCTCCAGCCGGGTCGCGATGGAGAAGGGCGAGAACGGCTTCGCCTACAGCGTGAGCAAGCTCGGGGTGGTCCGCCTGGTCGAGGCGGCCGCGGCCGAGGGCCGCGAGCATGGCGTGCGGGTCAACTGCATCATGCCCAGCATCATCGATACCCCGGCCAACCGCGCGGCCCTGCCCAACGCCATGCACCACCGCTGGCCGAAGCCAGCCCAGCTCGCCGCCGTCCTGGCCTTCCTCGTCTCCGACGACGCCATCCTCATCTCCGGGGCGGCCATCCCCGTCTACGGCCGTGCCTAGGCTGGCCTGCAAATCGGGATAGGCTCCGGTGACCGATGGTCGGATCGGCCGGGTCAGGGGGGCTTCGTGAGGAATAGCAGGTTCATCATCGCGGTGCTGGCCGCGCTCGCGGCGGCGGTCGTGAGCGCAGGCTGCTCAGCGGCGCACACGCAACCGGAAGTCCAGCCGCACTCGGCTGCGGCGCACACACTGAGCAGCACGAGCGCGCCAGTAGCCGGACCGAGTCCGAGTCAGACGGCTACCGCAATCCCGGTAGGGATATGGAATGCGGTCTCTACCTCAGACCCCGCCGACGTGTACGGCCAGTATTCCATCACCGAGTCTGACGGCCAGTACGTCCTTACTGCG
This sequence comes from Streptosporangiaceae bacterium, assembly GCA_035505275.1. Lineage (GTDB taxonomy): Bacteria > Actinomycetota > Actinomycetes > Streptosporangiales > Streptosporangiaceae > Palsa-504. The sequence continues at coordinate 49,968 of DATJQX010000149.1, forward strand.
AATACCGCGCTGAAGCTTGCAGGCGGGCTACCGAACGGGTGCTCCCTGCCGCCCGGCACTGAAGAGGCCACATTCTCCGCATCCTCCACGGACGGCAATGGTCCCGCTATTTACCAGGGAACCGAGAAGTCCTGGTATACGAATACCTGCGGATACGCCGACACGTATCCAGCCACCCTGGGCGTGCTTTCCGCGAACAAGATGGTAATGACGGGCGCGGTCACCCTCATAAGAGCCGGAAGCACGCCGTCGCAGCCGTCTACGTCGCCTTCTTCGCCTGTTGCCTCGCAGGGCAGCGCAACACCTAGCGCCCGGGCAACGACGCCATCCGCAGTGAATACCGTGGCGAGTACCGGAGGACTTACCGGTACGTGGGTCGGCGTGACGACCGGTGTAGGCGCCGGACCGCAGCCCGGGACTTTCACAGTGGGCATCACAAAGTCCGGCGGGGAATACAAGATGACGTCGATAAGCGTCATCCCGTATCCAGACCTTGACGGTTCATCATGCACTGTTCCTTCCGGGGTAGAGATCGCCTACTTCCCAGAGACACCAGACCAGGGTGTCTATTCCGGGCGACTGCAGGCCTGGGTCCCGAACAGCAAGGGGGACTGCGTGCCCGGGCCTTGGCAAGTAGAGATCTTCACGGCCACGCCTGGCGGGAAAATCACGATGAACATCCCTGACCTTGACGGGGTACTTACTACCCTCACGAGATAGGGCGACTAGCGACCGGCAGCGGTCCCGGGTTGGGCCGAGGACCGGCCGGCCTTCGGTGCGGGGGGCACCGGTAGCCTGGTGCCGGGATGAGCGGAAGGAGTCGCCGGGAGAATGGACCCCCGCGCGGAGGCCTGGTACCGCCGAAGGACCTCCCACTGGACCGACTGGCCGCTCGCCCGGCTGCTTGAGCGTAAAGAGCAAGCCGGGATCACGATCAGCGTGGTCATACCGGCCAAGAACGAGGAACGCACGGTGGCGGGGGTGGTGAGGCCCCTGGTCCAGGCGCTGGGGTCGGACGAGCCCCTGGTGGACGAGCTCGTGGTCATCGACTCCGACTCCACCGACGCCACCGGGGGGACGGCGTCGGCCGCTGGCGCGGTCGTGCACCGGGCCCGCGACATCGCCCCCGCGCTCGGGTCCCACCGGGGCAAGGGCGAGGCGCTGTGGAAGTCGCTCCTGGTGACCCGCGGTGACGTCCTGGTCTTCGTCGACGCCGACCTGACCCAGTGGGGTCCCCACTTCGTGACCGGCCTGCTCGGGCCGCTGCTGGCCAACCCTGATGTGCTCCTGGTGAAGGGCTTCTACGACCGAGTCCGGACCGAGGTAGACGGCTCGGTCTCGACCGAGGGAGGCAGGGTCACCGAGCTGGTCGCGCGGCCGCTGCTGAGCCTGTGGTGGCCCCACCTGGCCGGCGTGGTCCAGCCCCTGGCGGGTGAATGGGCGGCCCGCCGGTCCCTGATGGAGTCGCTGAGCATCCCGGTCGGCTACGGCGTGGAGCTGTCGACGCTGCTTGACACCACCGCCCGCCACGGCCTGGACGCGCTCGCGCAGGTGGACCTCGGCGCGCGCGCTCATCGCCATCAGGCCAATCACGACCTCGCGGTGATGGCGGCGGAGTTGCTCGCCCTGGCGGAAAACCGGCGGTCCGGACCGCACCGCGTGATCGGCGACGTCACGCTCGAGCAGTTCGTCAGGGCCGGCGACCAGGTCGTCCAGCGATCCCGGCCGGTGCCGACGCTCGAGCGGCCGCCGGCGGGCACCGTCCCCGCCGCCGGGCGCGGCGGGGAGCTCGGCGACGTGCCGAGGGCCCCGGCGCGATGAGCGACCCCGGCCAGAGCGGCGGGTCCGGCTTGGCGGAGCGCCGGGAATCGGGGCCCCAGCGCGTCCTGCGGCTGGGCCGGCACGCCTTCGAGCCGGAGCGGCTCCTGGTCATGGCCATCGTCAACCGGACCCCCGACTCCTTCTACCAGCCCGGCGTGACCTGGGATCCGGCGGTCGCCCTGGAACGCGTGCACGTGGTGGTCGAGGAAGGTGCCGACATCGTCGACATCGGGGGCGTGCCGGCCCGCCCCGGCGACGAGGTCCCGGTGAGCGAGGAGATCCGCCGCACCGTCCCGTTCATCGCAGCGGTGCGCGAGGCCCACCCGGAACTGGTGATCAGCACGGACACCTGGCGACACGAGGTGGCTAGGGAGGCCTGCGCCGCTGGTGCCGACCTGATCAACGACACCTGGGGCGGCTGGGACGTCCGGCTGACCGAGGTGGCGGCGGAGTTCGGAGCGGGCCTGGTCTGCTCGCACGCCGGGGGGCTGCCGCCGCGGACCCGCCCGTTCCGGGTGGCCTACGACGACGTGGTGGACGACGTGCGCAGCGCCACGCTCGCCCTGGCGGCCCGTGCCGTGCTGGCCGGTGTCGACCCGGCCCGGATCGTCATCGACCCCGCGCACGACTTCGGCAAGAACACCTGGCATTCGCTGGAGATCACCCGGCGGCTGGCCGAGCTGGCCGACACGGGATGGCCGGTCCTGGTGTCGCTGTCGAACAAGGACTTCGTGGGCGAGACCCTCGACGCACCGCTCGACGAGCGGCTAGCCGGGACCCTGGCCACGACGGCCGTATCCGCGTGGCTGGGCGCCCGCGTGTTCCGCGTCCATCAGGTGCGCGAGACCCGGCACGTCCTGAGCATGGTCTCGGCGATCCGCGGCGACATCCCGCCCGCGCGCGCCGTGCGAGGACTGGCGTAGGCGTGCCGGCCATCCCGCAGGAAGGAGCTGACCCGTGATCACGGGCGCGGCGCTCGCCCCATCGCCTCCGCTGCTGTGCGGGCAGCTCACCGGGCGCACGCCGGTCCTGCCCGAACTCCGGGCCGCTTGCGCTGAAGTGATCGCGCGGCTGCTGGGTGAAGACCCCGAGGTGGTCGTGGTCGTCGGGCCCGCCGCCGAGACAGGCGCCTGGGACCCGGCCAGCGGGCTGAACGTCGCCGCCTTCGCGCCGCCGGTCACGGGCACCGGGACGCGCTTGCTGCCGCTGGCCCTCGGCCTCGGCGCCATGCTCCTCGATCAGGCTGGATACGCCGGTCCCCGCCGTTTGCAGGCGATCGGCCAGGACGAACCGGCCAGCGCATGCGCGGAACTGGGTGCGGACCTGGCCGATTCAAGCGCGCGGACGGCCCTGCTCGTCATGGGCGACGGAAGCGCCAGACGAAGCCTGAAGGCCCCGGGGTACCTGGACCCGCGGGCCGAGGGCTTCGACGCGGGCGTCGAGCGCGCTCTCCGGGCCGGTGACGCCGGCGCGCTGCTGCGCCTGGACCAGGCGCTGGCGCGCGACCTGATGGCCGGCGGCCGGCCCGCCTGGCAGGTGCTGGCGGGCGCCCTGCCCGCCGCGGCACCGGGTACCGAGGTGCTGTACCGAGATGATCCGTTCGGCGTCGCGTACCTCGTCGCCTACCTCCGGCCGCGGTGAGCCGGCGAGGCTTCAGAGGATCCAGCCGGGAGTCCCGCGGGCCGGCAGGCCGGCCACGTCGTAGAACTCGAAGCCGGCGAGCCTGGCGTAGTACTCGTCCGTCGATGTGTCCCCGATATGCAGCTTGCGCTGGCAGCTGAAGTGCCGCGTGCTATCGGCGAGGTGATGCTTGTGACAGATGAAGTCCGCGCTGAGGCCTGTGTGCTGCCACATGGCCCGTTGCTCAGCAAGCGTGCGGTCGGACGCGCTCCCGATCACGTATCCGCGCGCCTTCGCCTCCGCCACGAAGGCGAAGGTAATCGGACCGGGTGGTTCGCCCGCCTCGAGCGTGCCGTCGATGTCGAAGCTGACGAGGATCAGGCCGGCCGGGAGATCGGGCATCAGGGGACGAGGACGACCTTGCCGAACAGGTCGCCCGCGATCATGGCCGCGAAGCCGTCGCGGGCCTGGCCCAGCGGCAGCACCCGGTCGATGCGCGGGCGGACGCCCGCCTGCTCGCAGAACCGGGCCAGCCGGGCCAGCTGATCACGGCTGCCCATCGTCGACCCCACCACCGACAACTGAGTGAAAAAGACCCGGGTCAGCTCCGCCGCCGGCGCATCACCGCTAGTCGCCCCGCAGATCACGATCCGCCCCCCCGGCCTCAGCGACCGCACCGAATGCGCCCACGTCGCCTGCCCCACCGTCTCCATCACCGCGTCAACCCGCTCCGGCAGCCGCGCCCCGGGCGGGAACGCCTGATCGGCGCCCAGCTCACAGGCTTGCTCCTGTTTGGCCGGGCTGCGGCTGGTCGCCCAGACCCGGTACCCGGCCGCCCGGCCCAGCACGATCAGCGCGGTCGCCACCCCGCCGCCCGCGCCCTGCACCAAGATCGTCCCGCCGGGCTGCACCCCGGACCTGGCGAACAGCATCTTGTACGCGGTCAGGTACGCCGTCGGCAGGCACGCCGCCTCCGCAAACGACAGCGCCGCCGGCTTGGGCACCAGGTTGCGGCGCGGCACCGCGACCTGCCCCGCGAACGTGCCGTCATACCGCTCGGACAGCAGCGACCGGCGCGGGTCCAGGGTCTCATCCCCGCCGCCCGCATCGGGGTCGCCGATGACAGCGTGGACGATCACCTCGTTGCCGTCCGGGTCCACGCCCGCCGCATCACAGCCCAGCACGATCGGCAGCCGGTCGCCGGAGATCCCCACCCCGCGCAACGTCCAGACATCGTGATGGTTCAGCGCCGCCGCCCGGACCGACACCGCCACCCACCCGTCCGGCGCCACCGGATCCGGCCGCTCCCCCAACTCCAGCCCCGACAACGGATCACCGGCGTCCACACGCGCAGCAGTCACAGCAAACACGGCCACCTCCGGTATTCAGTCACCGATTTTCCTTTGCCGTCAGATCGTGCTCTCCGGCCACGAACCTGGCGCCGCGCGACCAGGATGCCGCCGCCGCGATCAGGGAGCATCCTATGGAGAAGGCGAATGCGATGTGCAGCCCGGCCCGGAAGGGGCCGGTCAGCAGGCCCGGCAGGAAGCTGCGGCCGGTCAGCTCGGCCGCCTTGGCCGCTGGGAGGTGGGCCAGGACGCTCCCGCCCAGCAGGTGGCCGATCGGGTTGTACCCGAGGAACGAGGCGAACAGGACCGAGATCGGCGGCAGGCGGCTGATCTGGTTCGCGGCACCGGCCGGGACGCCCTGGGCCACGAGGCCCGAGCTGAGCGTGTGCGGAAGGGACGCGGCCAGGCCGGCGATCATGAGGCTGAAGAAGATGCCCAGCGAGAAGACCTGCGCGGAGTTCATGAAGGTCGAGTTCATCCCGCCGCCCGCGCCGCGATCGCGCGCGGGCAGGCTATTCATGACCCCGGCCCGGTTGGGCGCTGCGAACGCGCCCATGGCCAGCCCGTTGAGCAGCAGGATCGCGGCGAAGGCCGGGTAGGAGAAATTGATCGGGAGCAGTTCGAGCAAGACGAACGCCCCGGCCGAGACGATCATGCCGCTGGTGGCGAACGGGCGCGAGCCGTAGCGATCGGATAGCCGTCCCGCGATCGGCCCGGCGAGCAGGAACCCGCCCGTCATCGGCAGCATGTAGACGCCGGCCCAGAACGGCGTCCGCGCGAAGCTGTAGCCGTGCAGCGGCAGCCAGATGCCCTGTAGCCAGATGATCAGCATGAACATCAGGCCGCCTCGGCCCAGGGAAGACAAGAACGTGGAAATCGTGCCGAACGAGAAGGCCCTGATACGGAGCAGGCTGAGCCGGAACATGGGATAGCGCACCCTGGCTTCGATGACCGCGAACGCGGCCAGGCCGAGGACGCCGGCGGTCAGGCAGGTGATCACTCTCGGGCTGCTCCAGCCCAGCGGGTGCCCGCCGTAGGGCTGGATCCCGTATGTCACGCCGACCATGACCAGAACGAGCCCTACGGCGAAGGTCAGGTTGCCCGGCCAGTCGATCGGCTGCCTGGTGCGCTCGCTGAGGTCATGGAGCCGCTTGTACGCCCAGACCGTCCCGAAGATCCCGGTGGGCACGGAGATCAAGAACACGAGCCGCCAGCTGACCGGGGCCAGGATGCCGCCGAGCACCAGGCCGATGAACGTCCCGCTGATCCCCGCCACGTTGTTGATGCCGAGCGCCAGGCCGCGCTGGTTCGCGGGGAAGGCGTCGGTCAGGATGGCGCCGGAGTTTCCCACCAGGAAGGCGCCGCCGACGCCCTGGACGATGCGCCAGATCAGCAGCCAGAGGGCTCCTTCGTGACCCGTCATCCAGTCGATCGTCAAGAAGAGCGACGCGGTGGTGTAGATGACGAATCCGAGGTTGTACATGCGCACCCGGCCGTACATGTCGCCCAGGCGGCCGACGCTGACCACGAGCACGCTGCCGACGACGAGGTAGCCCAGGATCATCCACAGCAGGTACACGCTGTTGCTCGGCACCAGCGGGTCCAGGCGGATGCCGCGGAAGATGTCGGGCATCGCGATGATCAGGATCGAGCCGTCGATGGTCGCCAGCAGGACGCCCGCGGTGGTGTTGGTCAGCGCGACCCACTTGTAGCCATCGTCCGGCGGGGCAACCGCGACCGCCGCGCCAGCCGCTTGCGCCGAGCGCCTGTCGACCGTCATGCATGACCCTTCCGGGTATACCGTTTTAAAGTTGCCAATGTATAGTACTGTGTGATCCCTCACCACGGCTACGGAGGGTCAGCCGTTGAAAGCCGCCCCTTTCGAGTACCACGCGCCGGAGACCCTCGACGAGGTGCTCGCGCTGCTCGCAGAGTTCGGCGACGACGCTAAGGTCCTGGCGGGCGGGCAGAGCCTCGTGCCAATGCTCGCCCTCCGGCTCGCCAGGTTCGGGCAGCTCATCGACCTGAACCGGATCCCAACATTGCGTTACGTCGATGAAGGAGGCGGCGTCACCCGCGTCGGGGCGATGACGACCCAGGCCACCATCGGCGGGAGCCAGGAGGTGAGGTGCCGGGTGCCCTTGCTGGCCGACGCGACGGCGCACATCGCCCACTTCCAGATCCGCAACCGCGGGACGATCGGCGGCTCGCTCAGCCACGCCGACCCCAGCGCGGAGTACCCGGCGGTGGCGGTAACCCTGGACGCAGAGATCGGCCTCGCCAGCACCCGTGGCGCGCGGACGGTCGTTGCCACGGACTTCTTTACCGGTACGTTCGCCACCGCGGCCGAGCCCGACGAGGTTCTGACCGAGGTCCGGTTCGCCCATCGCCCGCAGGGCTGCGCCGTCGTCGAACTGGCCCGCAGGCACGGAGATTTCGCGATCGCCGGCGTCGCCTGCGCGGTCGAGCTCGACCCGGCCGAGCGCATCCGGAGCCTGCGGCTCGGGTTGTTCGGCGTGGCATCGACGCCCGTCCGGGCCACCGCGGCCGAGCAGGCGGCGGCGGGCACCGCCGCGGGCGAGATCGATCCGCAGGAGGTGGGCCAGGCGGCGCTGTCCGGGATCTCGTGCGTCTCCGACGTCCATGCCGACGCCGGCTACCGGAAGAGGGTCGCGGCGCACCTGGCCGGCCAGGCGGTGCGGCAGGCGATGGCGGAGGCGCGGCATGGCTGAGCATCACCTCGAGGTCACGGTCAATGGCCAGGCGGTAACGGCCATGGTCGAGCCGCGCCTGACGCTGGCGGACTTCCTGCGCGACAGGCTCCGGCTGACCGGGACGCACCTTGGCTGTGAACACGGCGTATGCGGGGCCTGCACGGTGCTCGCCGACGGGGCTGCCATCCGGTCCTGCCTGGTTTTCGCGATCCAGATGCAGGGCTCGGCCGTCACGACGGTCGAGGGCCTGACTCCGAGGGAAGGCGGGCTGAGCGACGTGCAAGAGGCCTTCCGCGCCGAGCACGGGCTGCAGTGCGGCTTCTGCACGCCGGGTTTCGTGGTCTCCGTGACGGCTTTCCTGGCCGATCATCCCGATCCGACCCTGGCCCAGGTCCGGGAGGCGCTGTCGGGGAACCTGTGCCGCTGCACGGGATACCAGGGGATAGTGCGCGCGGTCCAGGCCGCCGCGCGCGCCCGCCAGGAGACTGGCCGTGACTGAGGGGACAGCGGGACGATACGTCGGGGCGCGGGTGCACCGGCTGGAAGACCCGCGCCTGCTGACCGGGCGCGGGAGCTACATCGACGACCAGGCCGTGCCCGGAATGCTGCACGCCGCCTTTGTCAGGAGCCCGGTAGCACGTGGCTCGGTTTCTTCGGTCGACGTCGCCGCGGCGCTGGCCATGCCGGGCGTGGCCGCCGTGTTCACGATGGATGACTTCCGCGATATCTACCAGCCGACGTTCTCGACCATCATCGGCCGCGGCGCGCCCACCACGCCGCTGCGCCCGCTGGCCGACGGCGACGTCCGCTTCGCCGGCGACCCGATCGCGATCGTCATCGCAGAGTCTCGTTACCTGGCGGAAGACGCAGCCGAGGCCGTGGACGTCGAGCTCGAGCCGCTCCCGCCGGTGCTCGACATCGCGACCGGCCTGAGCACCGAAATCCTCGTGCATCCCGAGACCGGCTCCAACCTCGCCGCCGCGATCTACGCCCCCGCCGACGACGAGCACGCGTTCGGCAGCGCGGCGCACGTCGTCACCGAGACGGTCGCGCAGCACCGGTACGTCGCGGTGCCGATGGAAGGCCGCGGGCTCGTGGCGAGCTGGGAGGCCGGACGCGGCGAGCTGACCATCTGGGCCGCCACGCAGGCACCCCACGAGATGCGGTCCTACTGCGCGCGGATGCTGGGGCTGCCCGAGCACCGGGTCCGGGTGGTGATGGGCGACGTCGGCGGCGGTTTCGGCCAGAAGATGTTCGTCACCCGCGAGGAGATGGCCGTCGTGCTGGCCAGCTACCTGCTGGGCCGCCCGGTGCGATGGATCGAGGACAGGTCAGAGAACCTGATGGTGGGCGGGCACGCCAGGCAAGAGCAGGCGACCGTCTCGATCGCCACCGACGGCGACGGGCACCTGCTCGCCGCGCGAGTCCTGCACCTGGAGAACGTCGGCTCGTACAGCGTTCCCGGCACCGGCAGCGTGGGCGGCGGAGTGGCGGCGTTCTTTCCCGGGCCCTACCGGCTGCCTCTCCTGTCGTTCACGAACCGGGCGGTCTACACGAACACCTGCGGCCGGTGCGCGTACCGGGGACCATGGCTGTTCGAGACCGTGGCCAGGGAGCAGATGATGGACATCGTCGCGCGCGCCGTCGGAACGGACCCGCTCAGCTTGCGGCGCCTCAACGTGATCACCGACGATGACCTGCCGTACACCAGCGCGACGGGAGTGCGGTACGACCGCATCAGCCCGGCCAAGACGCTGGAGCAAGCGGCCGAGCTCATCGGGTACGAAGCGTTCCGCCGCGAGCAGCCGGCCGCCCGCGCCGATGGCCGTTATCTCGGCATCGGGCTGAGCCTGTACGTCGAGCCCATCCAGACCCGCGGGCCGCTCGGCAGCGAGGGCGCCATCATCCGGATCGACCCGACGGGCGAGATCACGCTGATCATGGGAACGGCGAGCCACGGGCAGAGCCTGGAAACGACCATGGCCCAGATCGTGGCCGACGTGCTCGGCTGCCGGCCCGATTCGATCGCCTTCATCCAGGGCGACACCGCGGTCGCCCCGTGGGGACCAGGTACCGGCGGCAGCAAGAGCGCGGTGATCGCGGCTGGGGCGGCGCAGTTGGCGGCCGAGCGGATGCGGGACAAGATGCTGCGGGTGGCCGGGTACGTGCTGGAGGTCTCCGCGGACGACCTGGAGCTATCCGGCGGGCGGATCCAGGTCAAGGGCGACCCGGAGGCCCGCCTGTCGTTCGGGCAGCTGGCCGAGGCGGCGTACCTGAATCCCGCCGCGCTGCCGGCCGATATCGAGCCCGGGCTCCTGGTGAGCGCCCGGTCGGTGGCGCCGGCGATGGTCCTGGCCAACGCCTGCCATGCGTGCACGGTCGAGGTCGACATGCACACCGGCGTGGTCACCATCCTGCGCTACGTCGTCAGCGAGGACTGCGGCCCGATGATCAATCCCATGGTCGTGGAAGGGCAGATCGCGGGCGGGGTCGCGCAGGGTATCGGCGGCGTGCTGTTCGAGCACATGATCTACGACGGCGACGGCAACCCGCTGACGACCACGTTCATGGACTACCTGCTGCCGACCGCGTGCGAGATACCCGACGTCGAATACGGCCACGTCGTGACGCCGGCCGACACCCCCGGCGGCTACAAGGGCGTCGGCGAGGGCGGGGCCATCGGCTCGCCGCCCGCGGTCATCAACGCGGTGGCCGACGCGCTGGCGCCGCTGGGCGCCCGCATCACGGGAACGCCCCTCGGCCCGTCTCAGGTGCTGGCCGCGATTGCGGCGGGGGCGCTGGGTAGCTGACCGCTGGCCGGATCAGCCAGCAGGAAGCAGGTCGGGATGCCATTCGGCCACGAGGTTGATCAGCACGCCGTGCGTGGTGGCCGGATGAAGGAACGTCTGGTTCGAATCCTCCTGGGTGATGAGCCTCGCCCCGTTCGTACGCAGCGTCTCGAGGGTCTGCGCCCAGTCATCGACGACCACACCCAGCGCGTACACGCCTTCACCGCGCCGGTCGATGAACCTGCCGAGCGCACTGGCGTTCGTTCCGGACGCGGTGAGTCCGAACCAGGCGATTCCCACGGGCACGTGATGGAAGTGATCGTGACCTCCCATGGCATGCGCCGGCCACCGGCCGAAGGCCGCGGCCCAGTTCTCCTGGGCGGCATCGTCATCTTCGACCGCCACGACAACGTGGTTGATCCGCGTATAGGGGCCCTTGAAACTCTCCGGCCCGTCCTCGTCAGCCGGGCGGAGTTCGAGGGCGACGCCGTTCAGGTCGCGGGCGGGCAGGACCACGGAGTGGTCCGCGGTCCGTTCGACGCGGAAGCCGGCGGATTCGATGCGCTGAGCGGCCTGCTCGGTGTCATCGACGGTCACGGCGACCGCGATGACTCCGGGCACCTGGCCCGCGGTCGCCGGGACCATCTCTATGGTCGTGGCGCCCAGCGGGAATGTTGCCAGGTCAGGAGCGGTGGTCGCGGGCGGCCAGCCCAGCTGGTCAGTCCAGGCGGATACCGCGGCGTCGAGGTCGGCGACGGCCAGCCGAATTACCGCGAAGCTGCGGAACGTTACGTTCGTCTCGGTCATGGCATCCTCTGGTGGCTACTTCAGCAGGCCTCGGACGTCCTCCACCCGGAAGCCGAGGAGCCGCAGGAACGATCCGTTCCTGCGGATGTACGTCGGGTCCGCCCTCTCGCACTCTTCGCAGACCGCGTAGAGCTCCGTACTTTCCACGCGCATGGCGTCGACGGCTGGCCGCCCGGAGTCGCAGACGGTGCACGCGACGGGGTGCGGGGTGATCAGGTGGTCCACCGTCAGCCGCCGGGGGCGGGCGGCGCGACCGTGGCCACCACGGCGGGGTCGAACCCGAACAGCTCGATCGCCGTGCCGCCGACCACGGCCCGGGCGTCGGCCTCGGACAGTGGTTCGCACATCTCGCGGACGACCTTCCGCGAATGGGGGTAGGTGCCTTCGCCGTGCGGGTAGTCCGACCCCCACATGACCGCGGCCACCCCGGTCAGCGGGATGTTGTTGATGCCGGTGAAGTCCTTCTGGAACGTGCCGTGGACCTGCCGCTTGATATAGAAGCTGGGCTTTTCCTTCAGGATCGGCTTGACCCAGCCGGGGTTCAGCTGGAACGCGTCGTAATACCAGTCCAGGGTGTCCATCGCCCAGGAAATCCAGCCCGCGTTCGTCTCGACCATGAGGAACTGCAGGCCAGGGTGGTTTTCCAGTACCCCGGACATGGCCAGGAGCCCCGCCGTGCGAGGCGCCATGGATTGCGTGGCGAGAAGATTCGCTACCGCTGCTCCCGGGCCGCGGTAGAAGAGCATGTCGTGGCCGGTCCCCTGGTGCATGACCACGGGCATGCCTTCTTCCTCGATCGCGTCCCAGAGCGGTTCCCAGTAGCGGTGGTTGTACTCGTACGGGACACCGCGCAGCGGCAGCATCGGCGCGCCGAGCCCGAGGGCCTTGATGCGGCGCAGCTCGGCGAGAGCGTCTTCGATCGTCCAGGTCGGCAGGATGCCCGCGCAGCGGTGCCGGGGCGACTTGGACTCGATGGTGTCGGCGATCCAGTCGTTATAGACCTCACAGCAGGCCCGGCCGAGTTCCCGGTCTTCCAGGTCCCAGACGAACAGGCCGATGGTGGGAAAGACGCACTCGCCGGCAATGCCGTCCTCGTGCATGATCTTGTACCGGTAATTGAGGTCGTTGGCCTGGTTGCGGGCCTGTTCCTCTTGCAGGTCCTGCTGCGCCTGGGTCGCGGTCGTCTGCTCGTGCTTCCACATCGACCACGACCCGTCGTTATCCGGCACCAGTCGGGCCGGCGCCTTGTCGCGCATAGACGTAGGCAGGCCGTCCCACCACAGCTTCCGCGGTTCGTTCACATGCGAGTCCGCCGAAACCAGCGGCAATGTCGAGGCATCCATGGCCGGCTCCCTCACGAGCTGATTTACATAGATAATTATAAAAGCTTATTCCCGGCTGAGCGGGAGTGTCAACGCGCTAGGTGACGGACGGTTTCGGCGGGAATGTCAGCGGTTGGGCGGCGGACGGTTATCACCCTGGGGCCGCCGGGTTAGAACCCGACCGGCCAGGTCCGCAGCGTCCGGCCCGGCCGGCTTACCGGAGACGGTCCCAGGACGGCGCGCAGGTGGGCGACCAGGGCGCGGCGGGTATCGGCCGGGCTGACGATGCCGTCCGCAGCCCAGTGATGCGCATCGGGCGGGGAGGATTCGCCGCTGTCGTAGTAACCCGCGCGGGTACCGGGCCAGGCGATCACCAGGTCGGTGGCGACGCGGGCCGGGCCGGTGACGAGCAGGCCGACGCCGAGAGCCCGCCCGGTGATCACCCAGCACTTGGGGACCTCGGCCAGCTGGACCGCCTGGGCGACCATCATGGCCCGGGAGATGGCCGACGCCTGCCCCGCCCGGGGTCCCGGCGAGTCGACCAGGAAGACGATCGGCAGCCCGAACGCGTCGCAGGTACACACCAGCCGGGTGGCCTTGAGGCACGCATCGGGCGAGAATGCGCCGTCGTCGACGGCCGGGTCGCTGGCCAGCACGCCGACGGGGACGCCGTCCAGCCGGGCCAGGCCGGTGACCAGGCTTGGCGCGAAGTCCCGCCGCAGCTCGAAGAACGACCCGCCGTCGCACAGGCCGTCGATGAGCTGCCTGGGGTCATGCCGCTGGCGCGCCTCGAGCGCGAACCGGGCGTCGCCCGCCAGTCCCGGGCCGGTGACGGGCAGGGGCGCTCCCGCACTGGACGGCAGGAAGGACAGGAACCGCCGGACCGCCGCGTACAGCTCATCCAGCGTCTCGGCGATCGTGTCCGCCTGCCCGTTGCGCCGGTGTACGTCAGCGCCGCCAAGCTCCTCCATCGTGACCTGCTCGCTGGTGCCGATGGCGAGCACGCGAGGGCTGGTCAGGGCCATGCAGGCGCCGTTGCGCTGCACCACGTAGTCGGACAGCCCGCTGAAGAAGCTGGAGTCCCCGAACGAGTGGTGGACCAGGGCCGATACCACCGGCACGCCGCGGGCCCGGCTGGCCATCTCGGCCAGCATGGGACCGCCGCTCATGCCCCAGACGGTATCCAGGATCCCGAGGTTGCGCCGTCCTCCTCTGGCCAGGCCGCCGGTGCCCGAGGAGATGGCGACGTACGGATGGCCGCGGTTGAGGGCACGGACCACGAGGTGGCCGGCCATGCCGACCGTGACAGGGCGCCCGTCGATCAGGGCCTCACCGCCCTCGGCCGCGCCGACCAGGTCCATCCCCTCGCTGAACGACGAGGCCGGGGTATAGGAACCCGGGTCGACCAGGCGCTCGACGTGCTCGTGGAACGTCGGGCGGGCTGGCTTGGGTGTCGCGGGGGCGTGGCTCATGTGATCTGGTGACCGTCCCGGTTCTGCCTCGGCAACTCGTTAGTACCAGCAGGGCCAGCTGGCCAGCGGGCTCGGCGCGGCGCGAGGCGGCCGCGACGCCAGCGCCATGCGCAGGTACCTTGCCACCACGCTCCGCGTCGCGCCCGGCTCGATGATGTCATCGATGGTCAGGTTGGCGGCCACGCCGTAGGGCTCGAAGCCGACTCCGAGCTCGGCGGCCTTGGCGGCCAGGAACGCCGGGCGTTCCTCGGGAGGCAGTTCCCTGATCTGCGGCTCGAAGAGCACGTTGGCGGCGACCGGCGGGTCCATGAAGCCGATCTCCGCACCGGGCCAGGCCAGCGAGAGATCGACGGCGCGGTTCCCGTCCAGGATCAGGAAGGCCAGGCCGAAGGCCTTGCGGACGACCACGCTGACGGTGGGCACGGTGATCAGCGACATGGCCTGGAGCAAGGCCATGACCCTGACGATGGCCCGATCTCGTTCGGCCTGCGCGCTGACCAGGAAGCCCGGCGTGTCCTGCAGCACGAGCATCGGCACGCCGAATCCGTCGCACAGGCAGACGAAGCTGACCGCCTTGAGGCAGCATTCCGGGGTCAGGCCGCCGGCCATCCGCATGGGCGCGTTGGCCAGCACGCCGATCGGGATGCCCCCCAGCCGCCCGAACCCGGTGACGATGTTGCGCGCGTACGACGGCTTGAGCTCGAAGAAACTGCCCTCGTCGCAGATCCGGCGGATGACGGCCTTCATGTCGTAGGCCCGGCTGCGGCGCGCCGGGACCAGCTGGGCTAGCTGGTGGTCGTAGTCGAGCGGGACGTCTGCCCCGGTCACCGGGAGCGGGCCGTCCGCGTAGGACGGGAGGTAGGACAAGAACCGCCGGGTGACCGCGTACGCCTCGTCGGGTGAGCCCACCACCGCATCGACCGCGCCGCTGGCCGCCGCGCCGTCCGGGCCGTCCGGGCCGTCCGCTCCGGCCGGTGCCTGGCGGGCCAGGGACAGGCGTGTGCCCTCCAGTTGGACCAGGAAATCGCACAGGCCGGCGGAGAAGGACGCGGCACCGGCCGTGTCTCCCAGCACCATGCAGGCCACGGGGATGGCCCGCTGACGCCCGAGGAGGTAAGGGAACGCGGGCTCGGCGCCGAACGTCCGGGCGCTCTGCGTGCCGGTCTTCCCCGGCCGGTCGGCCAGGTCAGGGACGGCATCGCCGCGGATGATCTCGATATACGGATGCCGCTGCTTCAGGGCCATCTGGTAGAGCCGGGCAGCCTTGCCGGTGCTCCGCCGGGCCGGGGCGATCACGCTGTCGTCGTCCACGGCCACGGTGACCGGCCGGCCGTCGAGGGTAGCCTGCCCGCCGATGATGCCGCCGCCGTAGGGGCCGGGATCGGGCACGGTTACCTTGTCGACGAACGTGGCGAAGGTCCCGATCTCCAGGAACGATCCGGGGTCGACGAACTCGGCGATGTGCTCACGGGCCGTCAGGCCGCCGGCCGCGTGGATCGCGCGCACCGCCTCTGGGCCGCCCATCTGGGTGGTGACCTGCTCCCGCAGCCCGCGAAGCCGTTCGACGACTCTCGCCTCCTCGGTGAGCTCCGCCGGGCTTGCGCGGTCGGCGAGCGGTCTCGTCATCGACTCTCCTGAGGGCCGCGTCCCCGCTGCTGGGGCAGGCGGGTGCTAACCGCGCCTGATTCAGGCGGGCCAGTCACAGGCACATTAATGCGACATATGTACATGTGTCAATGCTTTGTCTTGGCGGCCGGCCTGAGGAGGGCGCTGAGCTTTGTCTTGAGCGGTCAGACGGAAGAAGGCTCTGACCCGCGGGTCGGTCGCGCCTTGTCGTTTAGTCCACCATTGTGCAACCATCGATTCATGTCGGGGTGCCGTCCGGCGAGCCACCCAGGCCTGCCAGGTCAGGCGCCCGGCGGGCGGGCACGGATTCACGCCAACGGGAAATGCGGCAGCACATGATCGATTATGAAGTGACCGACGGCATCGCCTATATCACTCTTAACCGGCCCGAGAAACTCAACGCCTTCACCAACAGCGGCCTCGCCGAGTACGTCGCGGCCCTGGACCGCCTCGACCACGACGACGACGCGCAGATCGGCATCGTGACCGGGGCGGGACGGGCCTTCTCCACCGGGTCGGATATCAACCAGCGGCTGCTGGCCATCGCCGATGAGGGAGTAGACAGCCGGACCCTGCCGAGCGAGACGCAGGCCGTCTTGCGCTGCGAGAACTGGAAGCCGCTCATCGCGGCGGTGCACGGATACGCGCTCGGGCATGCGCTGGGCACCGCCCTGCTCTGCGAACTGGTGGTCGCCGCCGAGGACACCCGGTTCCAGGTGACCGAGACGACCCTGGGCGTGCCATCGGCCGGCTTCTGGTCTCATATCGTCTGTGCGACGGGTGCCTCGTTCGCCAACGACGTGGTGCTGACCGGGCGGTTTTTTACCGCGGAGGAGGCCTTCCGGGCGGGGATGATCAACCGGGTGGCCGCCAGCGGCCGCCATCTCGACGAGGCCACGGCACTGGCCAGGCAGGTTCTGCAGCACCCGCAGGCGGCGCTGCGGGAGACGGTCAGGTACCGGCGGAGCGTGCTGGCCGAGCGGCTTCAAAACGCCACGATCGTGGCGGGGAACTTCAAGTGGAACGCGACCGACGGATTCAGGGACGCCATCCGGGCCAGGGCGAACCGGTAGGCAGCCGGGACGGCGCCCATGGTCAGGGCAGGAACGTGACCTACGCAAAGGTGAGTGGCCCGTTATGGTGGCGAGCCCGGCCGCGGACGATCGGGCCGATATCGCCGCCGCCGTAGCCGGCTTCCCGCGCGTGGCGATAGCACGGCCCGGCCTGCGGGCCGCGTCGGTGGCGGTGTGCATACTGCAGCAGGACGACGTGCCGTGCCTGCTCATCACCAGGCGAGCGGCGGGCCTGCGGAACCACGCCGGGCAGTGGGCGCTGCCCGGCGGAAGCCGGGATCCGGGCGAGTCGGTTGAGGAAGCGGCGCTGCGGGAACTGCGCGAGGAAACGGGTGTCGTGGCCGCGGCGCGCGATGTCCTCGGCATCCTCGACGACTACGTCACGCGATCCGGGTTCCTCATCACTCCCGTGGTGGTCTGGGGCGGCCCGCTGGGCACTCTGACCAGGCAGGCGGCGGAGGTGGCGCGGATTTACGTGATCCCGCTGGCCGACCTCGATCACCCGCCGAGGCTGCTGACCATCCCGGAGTCGCCCGCGCCGGTCATCCAGTTGCCGCTGCTTGGCGGCTACGTGCATGCTCCGACCGCCGCGGTCATCTATCAGTTCTGCCAACTGGCGCGGCACGGCGTGACCGTTCGGGTGGCCCATTTCGAGCAGCCCGTGTTCGCCTGGCGGTAGGTTGCTACGGGCGCCGGCCAGCACCGATGGGTGTGGCTTGCTACCGGTTCTTCCTGGTAGGGTGCCACTTTCACTGGCTGGAGGCCGAGCCGAACGGCCCTAGACACCCATGATGAGGGTGCCGGCCATGCCGTGGACCGCGTACCCCTGGGCGAGCGAGATGCCGATCCTGGCCCCGGGCACCTGCCGGGCCCCGCATTCGCCGCGCAGCTGCCTGACTACCTCGACGGTGTGCATGCCGGATGGATTGGTGTTGTGGCTGTTCGATAGCAGGCCGCCGTCGGTGTTGGCGGGCATGGATCCGCCGAGCCGGGTGTGGCCCTCGGCGAAGTAGGCGGCGCCCTCGCCGAGCTTGCAGAAGCCCATCTCCTCCAGGTCACGCAGCATCGTGACGGTGAAGCAGTCGTACAGGCCGGCCACGTCGATGTCGTCCCGGGTCACTCCCGCCTGGGCGAAGGCCAGGTCAGCCGTGCGCCGGACCGACTGGCCCTCCTCGGGGAACCAGGGGTCGGCGATCGAGGTGTAGGTGTCGGTATACGCGGACTCAGCGCCGCCGAGGACCCAGACCGGCTGCTTGCGGCAGGAGCGGGCCACCGCCTCGGAGGCGATGACGATGGCATAGCCGCCGTCGTTGTCGATGGCGCAGTCAAGCAGGTGCAGCGGCGAGGCGATCACGCGGGAGCTAAGTACGTCATCGACGGTGATCTCGCCCCGGCTGCCCATGATCGAGCCGGGATTGAGCGTCGCGTGATACCGGTGGGTGACGGCGACCTGGGCGAGGTCTTCGCTGCTGACCCCGAAGTCGTGCATGTAGCGCTGCGCCCACATGGCGTACCAGGGCGTCATGTAGGCGCCGTGGATGCCGTGGCCCCACGCGCCGGTCCTGGGCGCCGCATCGGGCGTGGGCGTGCCGCGCGGGCCGATCTGGTAGCCGGCCTTTCCCCAGAACAGGACCACGACGTTGGCCATGCCGGCGCCGATCGCGGTCGCGGCCTTAGCCAGGCCGCCGGACGCGATGCCCACCTCCAGGTACGTCAGCGGCCGCTCGCCAAGCTGCTCGGCCCAGAACATGTGCACCGAGGCCGGCGCGCCGTACGGTGCCGGGTCCAGGGGGATGACGCCGTCCACGTCGCCGGGCTTCAGGCCGGCGTCGTCAAGGGCGCCCTTGACGGCCTCGAGCTGCAGCGAGACTGAGGTGCGCGGCAGGAGCGACTTGGCCTGCCGGGTGGTGTAGACGCCGACGATCGCGGTCTGGCCGGACGGGAATGGCATGCCTGCTCCTTGCGGCTCAGCGAGCGACCCAGCGCCACAGCGTGATGTCTTCGCCGGGGATGTCCTGGTAGGCGATCTGGACCGGCATCCCGACCCGTATCTCGTCCGGGTCCGTGCCGACCAGGTTGCCCAGCACGAGGCACGGCCGCGGCCGCTCGGTCAGCTCGCCGAGCACGACGACGTAGGGGACGTCCGCGTCGAAGGCACCCGGCCCGCGGTAGATGACCGAGTAGCTGTAGACGGTGGCCTCGCCCGAGACGCGGGTCCAGGTCTGGTCCTCCGACAGGCAGGAACGGCAGGCCGGGTACGGGACCCAGTTGTAGTCGCCGCACTGGCCGCACTTCGGTACCAGGAACTCCCGGCGTTTCAGGCCCTCGAAGAACTCCCTGTTGGCCTCGGTGACCTGCGGAAGGGGCTTGAGGTACGGCGCACTCGCCTCAGCCAGGACCGTCATCTTTCGTCTCCTCCTAGTCGGTGGCCATGATCAGCGCGGAGGTCAGCCCGTGCGGGGACATGCCCTGAGCCAGGCTGAGCCCGATCCGCGCGTCCGGCACCTGCCGCGGGCCGCATTCGCCGCGCAACTGCCGGACGACCTCGATGGTGTGCAGCCCGGACGGGCTGCCGCAGTGGCTGTTGGAAAGCAGGCCGCCGTCGGTGTTGCAGGGCATCGAGCCGCCGAGCCGGGTGTGGCCTTCGGCGAAGTAGGCGGCCCCCTCACCGAGCTTGCAGAACCCGAGTTCTTCCAGGTCCCTGAGCATGGTGATGGTGAAGCAGTCGTACAGGCCGGCCACGTCGATGTCGTCCCGGCTTACGCCGGCCATGTCGAAGACCATGTCCCCCACCCGGCGCACGGCGTATCCGCTGCGGGGGAACCAGGGATCCTGGATCGTGGTGTAGAAGTCGGTGTACGCGGCCTCGGCGCCGCCGAGGACCCACGCCGGCGTGGTGCGGCAGTTGCGGGCCACCGCCGCGGAGGTGACCACGATGGCGTAGCCGCCCTCGTTGTCGATCGCGCAGTCAAGCAGGTGCAGCGGCGAGCAGATCATCCGGGAGCTCAGCACGTCTTCGACGGTGATCTCGCCCCGGCGCCCCATGATCGAGTCCGGCTTGAGGGTGGCGTGGTACCGGTGGGTGACGGCGACCCGGGCCAGGTCCTGCGAGGTGGCGCCGAACTCGTGCATGTACCGCTCGGCCCACAGCGCGTACCAGGTGGTCATGTAGGCGCCGTGGATATCGAAGCCCCACTCCCAGGTGCGGGGTGCGGTGGATGGTACGGGTGTCCCGCGGGGCCCGATCTGGAAGCCGCCGTTGGCCCAGAACACCACCACGACCTCGGCCATCCCGGCGTCGATGGCGGCCGCCGCCTTGGCCACGCCCCCGGAGGCCTGGCCGATGCCCATGAAGCCGAGCGGACGGCCGCCCAGTTGCTCGGCCCACTGCATGTGGTACGACAAACCGGACCCGTGCATCTGCGACTCGATCGGGATGATCCCGTCGACGTCGCTGAAGGACAGCCCGCTGTCGGCCAGTGCGCCCTTGACGGCCTCGAGCTTGAGGGACTCTTCGGCGCGGCCGAGCTTCTTGCCCTGGGTGGTGGTGTATACCCCGGTGATCGCGGCCATCCGGCGGGGGAAGGTCATGCGCTCCCTTTCGGGTCGGCCGCGGACCTCAGCCCTGGCCAGGTGCGGCGGCTTCGCTGAGCTACACGCTGATGCTAAAGACCGGCCCACCCTCTAGTCAAGGTTGCACATCTATCGAAATGAGGGTGGGCTCGCGCGCGGCGGCTGCCGTCATCGGGCCGGTACCGGCGTCACCAGGTCAGTACTGCGACTTCTTCGACCGCGTCGCGGGCCACGCGGCGTTTACGGGCCGTGCCGTACCCATCGGCACGCTTCTGCCGCCGGCCCATCGCGACCTTGCCGTCATCCTTGCTCAGGACCGGCCGCGGCGTGGGCGCCAGTTCCCACAGGTCATCGAGCAGCTTGTGCAGCGCGTCCCGGCGCAGCGAGTAATAGTAGTTCCGCCCCGACTTGCGCACGTTGATCAGGCCCGCGTGGTGGAGGATCTTCGTGTGGTAGGAGATCGTGGGCTTCGAGACCGGCAGCGTGTCCTCGAGCGTGATGCACGCAAGCTCGTCCACCGAGGCCATCTGCACGATGATGCTCCAGCGGACCGGATCACTGAGCGCCTTGAAGATCTCGGTCGGTGGCTGCGGCATGGCGTCCATGGTCATGACATCCCGGGTCGGTACGGTTCCGCCGGTCGCCCTGCCGACGGCGGAGTCTTCCAAAATTGTATATCATTTGGCGGATATCCGCTGGCATCAGCTCCGCGAGCGGACCCGGGGCAGGCCGAGCACGCGCTCGGCGACGATCTCCCGCATGATCTCCGACGAGCCGCCGTAGATGGTGCCGACGACGCCGCGCCGGAACGCCTCCTCGACGGCGGCCGCCAGCGGCGCGTCGCCCGCCTCCCGGCCGAGCACCGCCTCGGAGCCGAGGATGTCCAGCAGGTCCCAGTGCTGGCGTTGCGCGCTCTCGGCGCTGAAGAGCTTCGCGGCCGAGCCCTCGGTACCCGGCAGGCCTCCGGTCGAGGAAATCCAGGCCGTCCGCATGCCCAGCAGGCGCGTCACCTCGGCGTCGATGGCGATCCGGGCGAGCCGCTCCTTGACCGTGGCGTCGTCGTAAACCCGGGTGCCGTCGTCGCGGCGGGTGCGCTGCGCCCAGGCGGCAACCCGCTCGGCCAGCGTGGGTCCGGACCTCCGGCCGCCGCCGCCTCCGCTGCGCTCGAACACCAGGGCCACGTGCATGACCCCCCAGCCGCCGTCGACCGGGCCGATCCGCGCCGAATCCGGGACGCGCACGTCGGTGTAGAAGGTCGCGTTGGTCCGCTGGCCACCGAGCGTGTAGATGGGCCGGATCTCCACGCCCGCGTTGTGGAGCGGGACCAGGAACGTGGTCAGGCCCTTGTGCTTGGGTACCTCGGTGTTGCTGCGGGTGAGCATGAAGACGTGCGTGGCCATGTGGGCGGTGCTGGTGAACATCTTCTGCCCGTTGATCAGCCACTCGTCGCCGTCGCGTTCGGACCGGGTCTTGGCCGCCGCCACGTCGGAGCCCGAGTCGGGCTCGGTGTAGCCAAGCACGATGATGATCTCGCCGCGCAGCGCCCCGCCGATGAACTCGCGCTTTTGCTCTTCTGTCGCCGTGTGCAGCATCGTGCTGCTGATCATCCTGGTGGTGAACCAGCCGTCCAGGTGCAGGCCGGCGGCGTCGATCTCCTCGAACAGCGCAGCCGCCATGTCCGGGTCGTTGTCCGTGCCGCCGTACTCGGCCGGCCAGCCGGCGCCCAGCCAGCCCTGCTCGGCCAGCATCGCGTACAGCTGCGGGGTGTGATAGGTGCCGGATACGCGCTGCTGCTCGGCCCACTGCGGATCGACGTGCGTGGCCACCCAGTCACGCGCGTCCTGGCGGTACTCGGCCAGCCGGTCGACTTCCTTGAAGTCCATCGCTACCCCTCGTCTTCCTGCTCGCCGGTCTCCGGGTAGGCCAGATCGGCCAGCCGCTGATACTCCCGCCGCGGGTCGCCGAGAGCCAGTGGCCAGGCCTTGGCCCGCCGGAAGTACAGCTGGACGTCGTACTCCAGAGTGAATCCGTAGCCACCGTGAAACTGCAGGCACTCCCGGGCGGTCCGGAACGCGCAGTCGGCTCCGAACAAGAACGCCATGGAAGCCAGCGCCGCTGCGTCCGGCTGGCCCGCGTCCCTGGCCCAGGCGGCCTCGTAGACCAGCAACTGGGCGCCGTCCCCGGCCACCACCACATCAGCCAGGCGATGCTGGATGGCCTGGAAGGAGCCGATGATGACGCCGAACGCCTTGCGCGCCTTGACGTAGGAGACGCCAAGCTCGAGGACGGCCGAACGCAGGCCGCCAAGCGCCGCGGCCATCAGCAGCTGCCACAGGCCGACACCGCCGGTGTAGAGCCGGATGGCCTGCGGACCGGACGCCAGCACGGTCGGTTCGCCGTCGTCCAGCCGCCAGTCGGCCAGGGGGCTGGAGCCGAAGTTCGGGCTCGGCTCGACGTGCGGGCGGGCGCCAGGCTGGCGCCTGACCGCGATCAGGCGGTCGCCGTCGAGCGCGACGACGATCTCGGCCACGGCGCCCGCGGGCACCTGCCGCAGCCAGCCGTCGCGCGGCGGCGAGAGCGCAATCGTCGGCAGCGTGCTGCCGTCGGCCACGCCGGCCAGCAACCCGGTGGCGCCGGCCTCGGCCAGGATGTGGCCGGCCGCGGCGGCCTCGACGAACGGCACCGGCGCGATCCGCCGGCCATATTGCTCGGCCACCAGGACCAGATCGAGGTTGCTCGCCCCGCCGCCGCCCGCATCCTCCGGCAGTCCCATGGCGGTGGCTCCGATCCCGGCCAGCTTCGCCCACAGGTCCTGGTCGAACCCCAGCGGCTCGGCCGCCCGGACCCGCTCGACGCTGGCCTCCTTGTCGAAGAACTCGGCGAACGCCGCGCGCAGCGCCAGCTGATCGTCACTGAGCGACAAATCCACGTCAACCTCCTTGGGATAACTCCCGGCCGTCCCCTAGCTGGCGGCCTGCCATTGCCACAGCGTCACGGCCTCGTCCGGCACGTCCAGATAGCTGATCCGGATCGGCATGCCGATGCTGATCCGGTCGACCGGGTAGTGCACGAGGTTGCCCAGCACCAGCATGGGCCGCGGACGCTCGGCCAGCTCGCCGCGGCGTCAGTGCCAGTCATCGATTCGTAAAACATAGAACCTTAGAAGCATTTCACCACACGCGGGTACGCCGGTCCAGACGTGCTCGCGTACCGGAGGCGACTGACTCGCGCCGGATCCTTGACGGCGGCCGTCGGGGCCGTCAAAATAATTCGATAGTTATATATTGACTCATAATTAGACTTGTCCGGCAGCGCGTCAACTCAAGGTCGGCGGATAAATGCGGCAATCCAGACGGCCGGGGTACGACGTACCACGCCAGGCGCCACCGGCTGCTAATGGTGAGCTTATGACTGGACAGGCTCCTGAGCTGCTGGTGAGGGTGAGCTTATGGCCGAACGGACAGCTGAGCTGCCGCTGGACGGAATCCGCGTCCTGGACATGGCGGGCCCGCTGGGGAGCTACTGCGCCCGGCTGCTGGCCGACGCGGGCGCCGACGTCGTCAAGGTCGAGCCGCCCGAGGGTGACCCGCTGCGGCACCGGCCGCCGTTCGCTGGTGACCGGGCTGACCCGGAGGGCAGTCTCAGCTTCGCCTACTACCACGCCAACAAGCGCGGGGTCGTGCTCGACTACCGCCGGCCAGAGGCGGTCGCGACGCTGGCTGACCTGGGCGCGAACGCCGACGTGATCGTGCTGACGCCGACCGTGCGCGAGCCGGTAGCAGGCTTCGATACCGCGACGGGCGAGCTGGCCTGGGCCGGGCCGGACTCGGTGGTCTGCTCGATCACGCCGTTCGGGCTGACCGGGCCGTATCGGACCTGGCGCGCCACGCACCTGACCTCGCACGCGATGAGCGGCCTGATGTACGGTCAGGGCCCGCCGGAAGGTCCCCCGGTGGTCGTGCCCGGGCAGCAGCTTTACGACTTCACCGGGACGCACGCCGCGATCGCGGTGCTCACCGCGCTGCGCGCCCGGCCGCAGGCAGGCGGCCAGCTGATCGACATGTCGGCGCACGAGGTGATGACCGCGTCCTGCTTCGACCTCTACGGCTACACCAACGCGGCCCGGATCGGCCGGCGGCGGCAGCCGGCGGCGTACTACTCCGGTGGCGGCTCCTGGCCGTGCCGGGACGGCGTGGTCGAGTTCACCGCGTCCACCGACAAGCACTGGTTCGCGCTGATGGAACTGCTGGGCCATCCCGGCGAGTTGTCCGACCCCACGTGGGCCCATCCGGTCGTCCGCCACCCGTACGAAGACAAGATCGTCGAGGTCATGCGGCCGCTGATCGCCGGGATGAGCCGGGAGGACTTCTTCATCCGGGGCCAGCAGCTCGGCCTGCCCTGCAAC
This sequence comes from Streptosporangiaceae bacterium, assembly GCA_035505275.1. GTDB lineage: Bacteria > Actinomycetota > Actinomycetes > Streptosporangiales > Streptosporangiaceae > Palsa-504. Next base: position 74,539 of record DATJQX010000149.1, read on the forward strand.
GTGATCAACACGGTTGGCGACTTCGTGGACGACGAGCAGCCGCGCAGCCGCGGTTTCTTCGTCCGCAGGCAACTGGCGGGCATCGGCGAATTCGAGCTGCCCGGCGAGCCATTCCGCTGCACCGAGCGCGTGCTCGACCAGTACCGCCGTCCGGCCCCGCGGCTCGGCGAGAGTGACCCGGCCGAGGTCGCCCGCCAATGGCGGGACCCCGCGCCGCCGGCGCCCGTGCCTGGGCCGCTGAGCGGGATCCGGGCGATCTCGTTCGGCACGGCCATCGCCGGCGCCCTGTCCGGCACCGCCCTGGCCGACCTAGGCGCTGACGTCATCAAGATCGAGTCGCCGACCCGGCCCGACAACCTGCGGCGGTTGTGGGCACCCGAGGATCCGGTGATACACGAACCGTCCGGTGCCGACACCTCACCGATGTTCGCCAACTTCAACCGCACCACCCGTAGCGTCGCACTGGACATGAAGGACCCGTCAAGCGTGACGCTGTTCCTGCGGCTCGCCGCGGTCGCGGACGTGATCGTGGAGAATTACGCACCCGGCGTGATGCAGCGCTGGGGCCTGGGATACGAGCAGATCGCGGCGGCCAACCCGCGCATCGTCATGCTGTCGCTGAGCGGCTTCGGGCACAGCGGCCCGCGATCGCACTACCTGGCCTACGGCGGCACGGTCTGCTCGTTCGTCGGCCTGACCGACGCCTGGCGGCACCAGGGCGGTGTCCACTTCGACTACATGTCCGAGGCGCACGGGGTGTTCGGGGTCCTCGCCGCGCTGGCGGCACGGGATCGTACCGGCCGCGGGACGCACGTGGACCTGGCCGAGGTGGAGACCGCCGCTGCCGTGATGGGGCCGATGATGCTCGACTACGTGGTTAACGGGCGCCGCTCGGTGGTGCCGGGAAACCGGGTCCCCGGCGCCTTGCTGTCGGAGGTGGTCCGCTGCCGCGGGGACGACCGCTGGCTCGCGGTCGAGGCTGAGGACGCCGCCGACTGGCGACGGTTGGCCGAGTTCCTCCGGCGCGGTGACCTGGCCGAGGTCACGCTGCCGCCGGACGAGGGGGCCAGGGCCGCGCTGGCCGCCGCCTTGGCCGCGTGGGCCTCGGAGCTGACCGCGCAGCAGGCCGTGCGGATGCTCCAGCGGGCAGGCCTGGCCGCCGGCGCGGTACAGGACAGCGAGGACGTGGTCCGTGACCCGCAGCACAGGGAACGTCACTTCCTGCTGGAGATGGATCACCCGGACCTCGGCGTAGCCGAGTACGCGGCCCCGCCGCACCGGCTGGCCGCGACACCGCCGACCGTACGACGACCGACCCCGCGCCTCGGCGAGCACACGGTGGAGGTGCTTGGCGAGTGGCTGGGCATGACGCCGGACGAGGCTGCGCCGTACGTATGGCCGAAGCCATCGTGAGGCGCCCGGCAAACCCCGGCGGCTGCGGTTGCCGGACGGTCACCCTTGACGGTACCGGCATATTTAACAAGAGTTTGAGAGACACCGAATCATTTCGCGGGCTGACCTCATGGACTGAGTTCGCGGCGCGCCTCGTGGCCACTGGCGGCCGGGCAGGGGGTTTCATGCGATGACGCTGTTCCTGACCGCACTGTTTGCGGGTCTGGCGGTGGGGTCGGTCTACGGGCTGATCGCGCTGAGTTACACGGTGGTGTTCAATTCGACGGCCATCTTCAACGTCGCCCAGGGCGACCTGATGATGGCCGGCGTGCTGGTGTCGTACTTCTGCCTGGATCGGTGGCACCTGCCCCAGCTGCTGACGTTGCTGGTGATCATCGCGGTGGTGGTGACGATCAGCCTGATCGAGGAGCGGGTAGCCGTGCGGCCGTTCGTGGCCAAACCGGTGGTCGGGCTGGGCTGGTTCATCGCCACGCTCGCGTTCTCCCTGATCATCGAGACGGTGGCGTCGATCATCTACGGCCAGAATCCGGTCGTCCCGATCCCAGGGGCGCTCGGCAACGGGACGGTCAGCATCGCCGGTGTCCACGTGGCGACGAAGTTCATCCTGGCCTTCGCGGTCATGATCGTGGTCATGCTGGCGCTCGAGGTGTTCTACAAGCGCACCTGGCTGGGCACGGCCATGCGGGGCGTCGCCGAGGACCGCGAGGTCGCGGCGCTGCGCGGGATCGACGCGCTGCGAATCAGCAGGCTGGCGTTCGTGATCGCGGGGCTGGTCACGGCGCTGGCGGCCTTCGTGGTGGCGCCGATCGTCTCGGCCGACGTGACGGTCGGCCTGACCTACGGCCTGAAGGGCTTCATCGCGCTGGCGGCCGGCGGGTTCGGCAGCCTCCGCGGCTGCGTGATAGGCGGGCTCCTGCTCGGCGTGGCCGAGCAGATGTTCGACCTGTACGTCAGCTCGAACTACGAGATCCTGGCCGGGCTGATCCTGGTGCTGATCGTGCTGGCGATACGGCCATCCGGGCTGTTCGGGACGAGGGCGGTGCGTCAGGTATGAACGGCATCGCGACCCGGCTGGACCTGGGCAGCCGCGGTTCGCTGCGGTGGATGGTACCGGTCGTCCTGATCATCCTCTTGTTCATCGTGCCGCAGATCGGCGGCGGCAGCGCGTTCCGCCTGGGCGAGTACGAGGAAGTGCTGTCGTTCCTGGTGATCGCCGTCGCGCTGAACATCGCGATGGGCTACGGCGGGCAGTACATCCTCGGCATCACGGCGGTGTTCGCGGTCGGCGCCTACGCCGCGATCCTGTGCGCGAAATACCACCCGGCCGGCATCGGCCTGGTGCCCATGTGCATCATCGGGGCCGTGGCGGGCGGCATAGGCGGCCTGATCATCGGGTTGCCCGCCTTGCGCGTCGGCGGGTTCTACCTGGCCCTGGTCTCGTTGTTCGCCGCACTGGCCATCCCCACCGTGGCCCAGGAGTGGGGCTTCGTCGGCGCCGACACCGGCATCCCGCTGTACGCCGTCAGCGGGTTCGCGCCGAAGCTGTCCGGCGAGGTGCTGTACATCATCGTGGTCGCCATGGTCCTGCTGGCCACCCTGTTCAGCTGGGCCCTGGTCCACAGCCGCGTCGGGCACAGGTTCGTGGCCCTGCACTCCAGCGAGCAACTGGCCACGTCGATCGGGATCAGGGCGTACCGGACCAAGCTGCTCGCCATCCTCATCTCCTCCGCCATGGCGGGCATCGCAGGCGGCATGTACGTCTACACCCAGCAGTTCTTCGCACCGGGCAGCTCGTCGGTCCAGTTCGCCGTCCTCCTGCTGGCCGGCATGACCATCGGCGGGATGGGCACTATCACCGGTCCGCTGATCGGCTCCATCATCATCCTGGGCATCAACCAGTTCTTCACCTCGTTCCAGCAGTACAACGGCATAGTCTTCGGCGTCTTGCTGCTGGCGTTCGCGATCTTCCTGCCGAACGGGCTCATGGCCAGGATCAACGTGCTGAATGAGCGGCTGGGCATCAGGAGGGCGCCCGGGACCGGTGCCCGCCCGGGCACGCCCGCCGCGGTACCCGCGACCGTCGTCCCCGAGCCGACGGCGAGCACCGCGGTTACCGAGAAGCCCGCCGCGCAGCTGCCGTCCTGGCCGCCGGTGCTCGGTTCGGCCGAGGAGAGCCCGCTCGTGGTCGACGGCGCCAAGCGGAGTTTCGGCGGGGTGACGGCAGTTGACGATGTAGACCTGACCATCGTGCGAGGGCAGATCCACGGCCTGATCGGATCGAACGGATCGGGCAAGACCACGCTGCTGAACCTGATCTCCCGGTTCTACACACTGGACGCCGGGCAGATCAGGATCGGGTCCACCCGGCTGGACAACCAGCCATCGGACGTCGTGGCGCGAGCCGGCGTGGCCCGGACCTTCCAGAGCCCCAAGCTGATGTTCGGTTCGACCGCGCTGCAGAACGTGATACCGGCCGTCGAGTTGCGCATCCGGTGCTCCGGCGCCGAATCCATCCTGCGGCTGCCGCGCGGGATACGGACCAACCGCGCGGCGAGCGCCGAGGCGGCGGAGATACTCGAGGCGCTCGGGCTGCGGCACGTCATGGACCGGCAGGCCAACCTGCTCCCGCACGGCACCAGGCGGCTCGTCGAGGTGGCCAGGGCCATCGCCATGCGGCCCAGTTTCATCCTGCTCGACGAGCCGGCCGCCGGGCTGAGTCCGGTAGAGCTCGAACTGATCGCCGAGGTGTGCCAGAATCTGGCTCGTTCGGGCGTGGGCGTGCTGCTGATCGAGCACAACGTCCCGATGGTCCTATCCATCGCCGACACCGTCACCTGCCTGCACCAGGGCAAGCGGCTGTTCCAGGGCACCCCGGCGGAACTGCGCGCGGACGCCGCGGTCGCGAGCGTGTTCCTTGGCATCGATGAGCCACTGGAGGCATCGTCATGAGCACCGGCGAACCGCTGCTTGAAGTCTCTGACCTGCACGCCGGCTACGGATCGCTGGAGGCCGTGGCCGGCATCTCCCTGCACGTGGGCGCGGCGGAGACGGTCGCCCTCGTCGGCCGCAACGGGGCCGGCAAGACGACCAGCCTGCTCGCCATCGCCGGCCTGCGCTACGGCCGCTTCCCCGGCGGCGTGAAGCTGGGCGGCACGGACATCTCCCGGGCCAGCTCACGCCAGATCGTCGACGCGGGGCTGGCCCACGTGCCCGAGGGCCACCGCATCTTCACCGGCCTGACTGTCGAGGAGAACCTGCGCCTCGGCGCCTACACGCGCCGGCGATCGGGGCGCAAGGCGGTGGCCGGCACCATGGAACGCATCTTTGACCTGTTTCCCATCCTGCGGACCTATGCGTCCCGCAACGCGGGGTTCCTGTCCGGCGGCGAGCAGCAGATGGTCGCCATCGGCCAGGCGCTGATGGCCGAACCACGCGTGCTCATGCTGGACGAGCCCACGTCCGGCCTGGCGCCCATTGTCGTCCGCACCATCTACGACGCCATCGCGCAGCTTCGCGAGCAGGGGATCGCCATCCTGATCGTCGAGCAGAGCGTGCCGCGCGCGCTCGCCAACTCCAACCGGTGCTACGTCATGGAGCGCGGGCGGATCGTGATCAGCGGAGACTCCGCGATCCTGGCCCAGGATGAACACGTCTTCGCGATCGTGCGCGGCACGGAGGAGGTGCCCAGCCCGGCCCGGACCAGCTGAGGCGGCCGTTGGTGCGATTGTTTCGGCCCTGTGAACTCCCTGTGACTTATCCGCGGCGCGGCGCTGAGCTGGCGGAGCGGGCTATATGATAGTTCTCGAAGTTGTCTGCAAGTGTGCCGCCATCGTGATGGTCGTGGCACCCGAAGGGAAATCGAGTACTTTATGGCTCGCAAGCTGACGGTCGACAACCCACCGACCGAGGTTTTCAGGGCATTGAGCGACCCGATCAGGTGGAGCATCATCGCCCAGATGGCGCAGGTGGACGAGTTGGCGTGTATCACACTGGAGAGCACGCTCCCCGTGTCTAAGCCGACGATCTCCTACCACACCAAGATTCTCCAGAATGCGGGCTTGATCAGTACGCGCAAGGCGGGACGCAACTACTACTACTCGCTGCGCCGCGACGTGCTCCGTGACCTTCTTGACGAGTTGTGGGAGCTGGCTCCGACGCCGAGGCCCGTGGTCGGAACGCAGGCCGGTTCTGTGCCGACCGGCCGCCGCCAGAAGCGGAATGAAGCGGCCAGCATGGCCGCCATTTCCCGGCAGCGGGACACGGGCGACGAAATCGAGGAGGCCGCCGTCCTCACCTGGTGAGGACGATCGCTGGTGCTTTGGTGAGGATGGATCGCTGGTCCTCGCCGTTTCCTGGCCGTTGCGCCTGAGGCGCGGCGTGCGACGCGGCAGCAAGTCTGGGTCCAGACGGTTGACCTGACGCCCCAAATAGTGCAACGCTTGTAAAAGTAACGAACTGGGGCGTTGGCGGGCCCGACGAGCTGGCGCGCCGGAGGAGATCACCGGATGGATTTCGACCTCACTGCCGACCAGAAGCTGTTCCGCGCCACGACCAGGGAATTCCTCGACAAGGAGATGCCGCTCACGCGGGTCCGCGAACTCGCGGACCTCGGCATCGGCTTCGAGGCTGACTGGTGGAAGCGCGGCAGCGAGCTGGGCTGGAACTCCATGATCGTCGGCCCGGACTGGGGTGGCGACAGCATTTCCGGCGAAGGTCTTGTGGACACCTGTATCGTCGCCGAGGAGATGGGCCGCCTGGTATCGCCCGGGCCGCTGCTCGGCGCCAACGTGGTCGCGGCGACCCTCGGTGAGGCCGCTAACGCCGCCGATCACGCCGACGTGATCGCCGCGCTGATGGCCGACGAGGCGGTGGCCAGCTGGGCCGTGTATGAGCCGGCGCGCGGCTGGTCTCCGTTGACACCGGCCGTCCGGGCCACGGCGGACGGCTCGGGTTACGTCCTGTCCGGGGTCAAGGACCGGGTCGACTGCGGCGATCAGGCCGACTACTTCCTCGTCACCGCGGCCGGTCCGGACGGGCTGGCGCAGTTCGTCGTGCCCGCCGCCGCGCCGGGCGTGACCGTTACCGCCGAGCAGAGCCTGGACCTCGTCCGGCGATACGCCCGGGTGGATCTGGACGGCGTGCGGCTACCCGCCACGAGCTTCGTGAGCCCGGCCGAGACGGCCGAGGCGGCGGTGAACCGGCAGATCCAGATCGCGGTGGCGCTCCAGTGCGCGGAAACGGCCGGCGCGGTCAGCCGGGTGTTCGAGTTCACCGTGCAGTGGGCGTTCGACAGGTACTCGTTCGGCCGGCCGCTCGCCTCCTACCAGGCGCTCAAGCACCGTTTCGCCGACATGAAACTCTGGCTCGAAGCCGGAGCGGCCACGGCGAGCGCCGCCGCCCACGCGGCGGCCCAGCGCTGCGCCGAAGCGGACGAGCTGGCCAGCGTGGCCAAGTCATACGTCGGGCAGCGCGCGACCGACATCATCCAGGACTGCGTGCAGATGCACGGCGGTATCGGCGTGACCTGGGAGCACGATATTCACCTTTACCTGCGGCGCGCGACGGTGAACCGGACGATGTTCGGGACACCCAGTGAGCACCGTCGCCGCCTGGCAGACATTCTCGGCGTCTGAGTGAGGGTCAACTGATGACGGAACACGTGACCGCGACCGGCGCCGACGTAGCGGACGTCGAGTCGTTCCGGCTGCAGGCCAGAGCCTGGCTCGCGGAGAACATGCCGCGGCTGGTCCCCGGCGAGAGCGACAGCCTCGAGGCCATGATGATGCGGGGCGACGACATCTGGCCGCGGGCCCGCGAACTGCAGCGCATGCTCTACGACGGCGGCTTCGCCGGCATCTGCTTTCCGCGTGAGTACGGCGGCCTAGGCCTGACCCCGGCTCACCAGCACGCCTTCAACGAGGAGTGCACCGGCTATGAGATGCCGCTCGTGCTCAACACCCCGACGTTCTCGATCTGCGGGGCGACCGTCCTCGATATGGCCAGCGAGGAGCAAAAGCGCCAGCATCTGCCCGCCGTCATCCGCGGCGAAGAGATCATGGTCCAGTTCCTGTCCGAGCCGCGTGGCGGGTCCGACCTGGCGGGCGTGACTACCAGGGCCACGCGCGACGGTGACGTTTTCATCCTCAACGGTTCGAAGATCTGGAGTTCGGGCGCTTACGCCGCCGACTGGGCGCTGTGCCTGGCGCGGACGGACTGGGAAGCGCCCAAGCACCGCGGCATGACCATGTTCCTGCTGAAGGTCCATCAGCCGGGCATCGACATCAAGCGGATCAAGCAGGTCAACGGGAACAACGAGTTCTGCCAGGAGTTCTTCGACGACGTCGTGGTGCCCGCGTCGGACGTGGTGGGCGAGGTCAACGGCGGGTGGGCGGTGGCCAGCCGCCAGCTATTCCACGAGCGCAACGCGGTCGGCGGCGGCTCGCCGTACGTCAGTGGCGCCATCGGGACCCCCCGGCGCGGGCCCGGAACGCACACCCTCATCGACATGATCCGGGCGACGGGCCAGTCGGACGACGTCTACGTGCGCGAGCTTGCGGCCGAAGCGCACGCGATCGTCCGCGTCCAGCAGCAGCTCATCTCGCGCGTCACGGACGGGATGCGCACCCAGCAACTGCCGCCGCCCGCCGCGGCCATCATGCGGCTGTACGCCGGCCAGGCCAGCACCCGGCTGGCCGAGATCGGCGTCGAGATCCTTGGTTCGCACGCCGCGGCCTCGGACGACGGCCAGGGCGTGGGCTATGGCCAGGCCTTCCTGATGCGCCAGGCCGGATCGCTCGGCGGCGGGAGCACCGAGATGTCGCGCAACATCATCAGCGAGCGCGTCCTCGGCATGCCGCGTGAGTTCGCGGCGGACCGGGACGTGCCCTTCAGCCAGGTGCGGCAGGGCAGGTAAGGCTCTGGCGCCAGGCAGGTGCCTACCCCTGCCTACCCGACAGATTGGGATGAGATGAAGAAGATCGTAGGGAAGACGGGCGATTACGGCATCGGCATCATGATCCACTCGGTGCACATGACCGACGACGTGCCGGCCCTCAACCGGTTTTACGAGGAAGTATTCGGCGGCCTGATCTACTCCAACGTCGACGCGCCTGGCTTCTCGCCGGTCGAAGACCGGTGGGCGAGCCTCCTGCTGGTCAGCGACCTGTGCATCGAGACCATGGCGCCCAACATGCCCGCCGATCCGGCCAAGCCGGTCGGCAAGTTCTATACCAAATTCGGACGGCACCTGCACTCGGTCGGATACAAGGTCGACGACCTGGCCGGCCTGGGTAACCACCTGATCGAGCAGGGCGTGTATATCGGCGCGCCCGGCGGCGGCAGGCTCGAGCACATCGATGAGTCGATGATCTACTTCTACCCCACCCCGCGGGACATGTACGGGCTGATGGTCGAGCTCTGCAAGGTGGACATGCGGGATGACCCGAGGCTCATGGATTCCTGGTCGTCCCAGGCCAAGATATGGGAACTCGGCCATCCGCTCGGGATCAAGGGCCTGGCCTACGTCACGCTCGGGGTCAGGGACCTCGATGCGGCCAGCCAGACGTACGTCGAGCGCATCCAGGCCGTGCCGGTGGCCAGCGGGGTGGACGACGGCGGCGCGTTCCGTTACCAGATGGTCCAGCTGGGAGACTGCCTGCTACAGCTCGCCGAGCCGCTAGCGCCGGACTCTCCGCTCGGCGAGCACGTCGCGCGCTGGGGCAACATGATTTACGCCATCACCTTCAGTGTCCGCGATCTGGACTCCGCGCAGGCGTGGCTGGACAAGAAGAACATCAAGTCCACCAGGCCTCGGGACGGCGTGCTGGCCGCAGATCCGGACGACTGCTTCGGCGCCTCTTACTTCTTCACCACCGACGCGATGCCGGAACTGGCCTAATCGAGTTCCTCCACGAATCCCCTGAGCTGCCGGATGTTCCGGCACTCGTGGACCGCGTCGCAGTACGGCTGGTAGCGGGCGATGACCGAGTCGCCGCTGTTCCATGCGGCCCTGGGTTCGGGGTTCAGCCAGAACAGGTGGCCGGCTTGCTGCTTGACGGCCTTCAGCACGCCCTCGGCCGGGTCATGGTAGTTGGTACGGGCGTCGCCGAGCACGATGACGGTGGTGCGCTTGCGCACTTGCCCGCCCCACTGCTCCCAGAACGACTCCAGCGCGTGGCCGTAATCCGACCGGCCGTCCAGCCACACGCCGCTGCCGTTGGCGTTGATGTGCCGGGTGGCGTCGATGACGTCCGGCGAGCGCTGCAGGACCTCGGTCACCTCGTCGATCCCGTCGACGAACACGAAACTGCGCACCCGGGAGAACTGCGAACGCAAGGCGAACATGAGCTGCAGGGTGAAGGCGGCGAACGTGGCCACCGAGCCGGAGATGTCGGCCAGCACGAATAGCTCCGGCTTGCTCGGCCTCGGCTTACGGAAGACCGGGTTCACCGGCACTCCCCCGGTGCCGAGCGACTCGCGTACCGTCCGCCGGAAATCCAGCGCGCCGCGCCGCCGGTGCCTGCGCTTGGCCGCCAGGCGGCCGGCCAGCCGGCGAGTGAGCGGATCGAGCACGCCTCGCATGGCGACGATCTGCTCGCGGGATGAGGTCAGGAAGTCGACGTCCTCGGGCAGGGGATGGCGCAGGGTGTGCGCGACCGCATCAGCCCCGCGGTCGGCCACCAGACGGCGGCGGACCTCTGACTCCACGACCTGGCGAAGCCGCTGCAACTGGGCCTCGCGGCCCTCCTGCTGGAGCCTGCGCATCAGGGCCGACTGCTCCTCGGCATGCCGATCCGCCTCGACCAGGCGGGCCATCAGCTTGTCCGGGTCGAGGGCCCGCAGGGTGCGGAAGACGTAATAGGTGCCGGCCACCGGCCGGCCCGGTTCGACGGCCGCGTGCCGGTCCACGAAGATGCCCGCGATGGTCCGGATCATGGCGTCGTTGCCGTCGTGGAGAGCGGCCAGCAGGAGCTCGGTCAGGCCGGCGTCATCCATCGATCCGAACGAGCCGCCGCCTGCCCCGCCTTGGCCGTCGGCGCCGGCAGATTGACCGTCAGCCGCTGACTCCTGCGTCCGGCCCGCCGGCGAGGAGAAGTAGAGATCGAAGAGGGCATCGAAGGCCAGCTCGTGATCATGGCTCTTGACCAGGGCCGCTCGCAGCGCGGCCTTCACGTCATCGCGCTCGGCGAGCGGCAGGTACTCCAGGCTCTGGACGGCATCGATTCGCTCGGACAGCGAGATCGGCACGCCAATCCGGCGCAGTTCGGTGATCATGCCTTCGAGGACGGCGAGCATGGACGACCGGTCACCTTCCCCGTACACGAGCGCTTTAGGCTAATAACTTGACAACAATCAAACTACTTAGCGCCGGCCCGGCCGGTCAACCTGACAGGCTAGAGGCGGTTACGCGGCGTCCTCGTCACGGCCGTCTAGTGACGCTGCGTCAAAATTGTTATGGAACCATCAGTTCGATATTTATCGACGGGTTGCACGGTAGGGGTTAGGGTGGAGACTCATCCTAACGAAGGCCGGGATAGGAGGGCACATGGAGTTGCCGGGCATGGCTAATTTCCGTCACAGATTCCTACCCATCGTGGTCGGAACGGTGCTCGTAACGGGGCTCGCGGCGTGCAGCTCAAGCAGCTCGTCAACCAGCTCAGCGAGCGGGACCTCGACCGGAGCCTCGGGCATGTGCTCGAACATCCCGGCCGGGCCCATCCACCTCGCGAACATCGTCCCGCTGAGCGGGCCGACCGCCACGTCAGGAACACTGACGCAGGTCGAGTCCACCATCATGGTTAATTACTTCAACGCGAACGACAGCGTGTGCGGCCACAAGTTCGCGCTGACCAACTACAACGACAAGGGGGACCCGGCGACCTCGCTGGGCATCGCCAGGCAGCTCGTCTCCCAGGGCAACGTCATCATCATGGCCGACTCGTTCTCCTCGGCCCAGAACCAGATCCAGCCGTATCTCATGCAGCAGCACATGCTGGTGGTCAACGGCGACGGCGCCTACGCGCTGTTCAACGCGGCGCAGAATCCGACCGCGTTCAGCACCGGCCCGTCCAACGCCCAGTACGCCCAGCTCATGGTGAACTGGGCCAAGTCGCACAACGACAACGACATCGGGATCCTGTCCGACGGGACCTCGTTCAGCATCGAACTGGCCGCCGACGCAGAGGCGGACGTCAAGGCCGCCGGGCTGACGTTCATCAAGACCATCACCTATTCCCCCACGGCCATCGACCTGACCACCCAGCTGACCGAGGCCAAGGAGGCCGGGATCAAGACGCTGTTCCCGACCGGGTTCACCGGAATCACCGCGATGGTCGCCGGGATCAAGCAGATCGGCTGGTCACCGGTGGTCGTCGGGTGGGGCGGACTGAACGACTTCGACATCACCGCTGCCCAGTTGCCGCCGGGGGCGGTCGACGGCTGCGATATCTCCTACACCCCGGGACAGCCGACGTCCACCTTGCTGACGCCGGAGAACACGGCGCTGGCCAAGGCCATGGAAGCCAAGATCGGGCTCAACCCGCAGACTCCGGGCACCATCACCGGATACTTCTACCTGCTCGCCATCAAGTACGCGATCGAGAAGGCCAACTCGCTGAACGGGCAGAAGCTCGCGGCCGTGCTCAGCTCGGCGTCGGACATCCCGACGAACGTGCCCGGTCTGGACCTGAACTGGACTGCGACTCCGTCGGTGCACAACGGCTTCCCCAGCTCCGCGCTGAAGGAGTGCACCCTCAAGCAGGGCCCGTACGACATTCTCTACGCCGCCAGCTGATACCGCCGACGGCACCTAGATGACCAGCGACCCGGCCACCGGCCGGGTCGCTGGCTGTCTGGACGCGAGGGGCGGGTAAGTCGATAACCAGCGCCAAATGACATTAGCCGGGGACGGTACCCGATTTTCCGCGGCCCGGCCGTAGCGGCTTAGGGGGCGCCGACCGTGCGGCGCCTGACATTTGGCGGTCGAAATACCCGGCGGAAGGCTGCGGATTCGCCGTTTCTGGTCGGGAATTTGCCGGGCAGCGACCGCCATCAGCGGGTCGGTCCAGCCTTGAGGCAGGGGACAGGGCGCAGGCCCCTCGGACGGCGGCGGTACGCACCGGGCCCGGGAGCCGGCCAATCCGTGATCGAAGTCTTTTCGGCTGGCCGCGAAGCCTGGTTAGTATTACTTTTATCCGTGGCTGCAGGCGGCGTATTGGTGATGGGTGGCGGGGATGACTGATTACCTAGCGGACCTGGTTGATGTCCGGCTGGCGTCGCCCGGGGTGGCGCTGATCACGCTGAATCTGCCGCAAGTGCGCAATGCGATGACGACGGAAATGACATCCACCTGGGTGACGGTGCTGGACAAGGTGGCGGGGGATCGGTCGTTGCGTGCGGTGGTGGTGACGGGGGCGGGGTCGGCGTTTTGTTCGGGGGCGGATCTGTCGTGGCTGGATCAGGGGAATCTGTCGGATAATACGCCGGATCGGCTGCGGGAT
>DATJQX010000150.1:0-22165 GCA_035505275.1 Streptosporangiaceae bacterium
CAGGGGGCATGACATGTCACAGGCGCTCGACGAAATCAAGATCGGCGGGCTGGGCGCGAGCCGCAAGCGGGTCGAGGACAACCGCTTCATCCGCGGCAAGGGCAACTACACCGACGACATCACCCTGCCCGGCATGCTGCACATGGAGATCCTGCGCAGCCCGCTGGCCCACGCGCGGATCAAGTCCATCGACGCCAGCAAGGCGTGGGACATCCCCGGCGTGCACCTGGTCCTCACCGGCGAGATGATGGCGACCAGGAACCTCGCCTGGATGCCGACGCTGTCGTATGACACGCAGGCCGTGCTGGCCACGGACAAGGTGCGGTTCCAGGGGCAGGAAGTAGCCTGCGTCATCGCCGACGACCCGTACATCGCCAAGGACGCGTGCGAGGCCATCGACGTCGAGTACGAGCCGCTCCCGGTGATCGTCAACCCCGAGCAGGCGCTCGCCGAGGGCGCGCCGGTCATCCGCGACGACAAGGCGGGCCAGCAGGACAACGTCATCTTCGACTGGGAGGTCGGCGACGCGGCCGGCACCGAGCGGGCGTTCGAGCAGGCCGACGTGATCTCCAGGCTCAAGCTGCACTACCCGCGCTCGCACCCGTCGCCGATCGAGTGCTGCGGTTCGATCGCGGACTTCAACCGCGCCACCTCCAAGCTCACCGTGTACATGACGACCCAGGCGCCGCACATCATCCGCGCGGCGGTGGCGCTGGTCGCCGAGCTTCCCGAGCACATGATCCGGATCATCTCCCCGGACATCGGCGGCGGGTTCGGCAACAAGGTGCCGGTCTACCCGGGGTACGTCTGCTCGATCCTGGCCTCGATCCTGCTCGAGCGGCCGGTCAAGTGGTTCGAGGACAAGACGGGCAACCTGATCTCCACCGGCTTTGCCCGCGACATCTACCTGGACGGGGAGATGGCGCTGCGCAAGGACGGCAAGATCCTCGGGGTGCGGATGCACTGCGACTCCGACCACGGCGCGTTCTTCTCCGACGCCCAGCCGAGCAAGTTCAAGATCGGCCTGCTGCACTCGGCGTTCGCCTCCTATGACATCCCGGTCGCGCACCTGACCGACCGCGGGACGTACAGCAACAAGGCGCCGGGCGGAGTGGCGTACCGCTGCTCGTTCCGGGTCACCGAGGCGATGTTCTTCCAGGAGCGGATGATGCAGGCCGCGGCCGATGACCTCGGCATGGACCAGGCCGAGTTCCGGCGGATGAACTTCGTGCGCGACGACCAGTTCCCGCACCGGACCCCGTTCGGGTTCCTGACCGACTCGGGCCAGTACGCCAAGTGCCTGGACGTCGGGCTGCAGGCGGTCGACTACGAGGGTTTCCGGCGCGAGCAGGCCGAGGCCAGGAAGCAGGGCAGGCTGCTCGGCATCGGGATCTCGACCATGACCGAGCCGCTGGGCGCGGGCAACAGCCGCGAGTACGACATCCTGGGCATCAAGATGTTCGACTCGGCCGAGCTCAAGGTGCACATGACGGGCAAGGCCATCGTCCGGACCGGGGCCAGGACCCAGGGCCAGGGGCACGAGACCACCTGGGCCCAGATCGTCAGCCACGAGCTCGGCATCCCGGCCGAGGACGTGGTCGTCGAGGAAGGGGATACCGACACCGCCCCGTTCGGCATGGGCACCTACGCCTCCCGCAGCACCCCCGTCGCCGGGGCGGCGGTCGCGATGGTGTCCCGCAAGATCAGGGCGAAGGCGCGCAAGCTGGCGGCGCACCTGCTCGAGGTGTCCGAGGAGGACGTCGAGTGGGAGCTTGGCCGGTTCTACGTCCGCAGCGCCCCCGACCGCGGCGTGACCATCCAGGAGTGCGCGATGGCCGCGTACAGCAACATGCCCGACGGCATGGAGCCCGGCCTGGAGAACACGGCCTTCTACGATCCGCCCAACCTCACCTGGCCGTTCGCCGTGTACATCGTCACCGTCGAGGTGGACCCGGAGACCGGCGTCTGGGATGTCCTGAAGCTGGTCGCCGTCGATGACTGCGGGGTCAGGATCAACCCGATGATCGTCGAGGGCCAGATCATGGGCGGCCTCACCGAGGCGTACGCGATGGCCAACATGCAGTTCATCACCTTCGACGCCGACGGCAACTGCGTAGGCTCGAACTACATGGACTACCTGCTGCCCACCGCCTGGGAGACGCCCGGCTTCGAGCTGCACAGCGAGGTCGTCACGCCCTGCCCGCACCACCCGATCGGCGCGAAGGGCATCGGCGAGTGCGCGGCGGTGGGCGGCCCGGCCGCCTACGTCAACGCGGTCATGGACGCGCTGTCTGGCACCGGGGTCCGCAACATCGACATGCCCCTGTTGCCGGACCGCGTGTGGGAAGCCATCACGTATCACCGGGACGTATCCGGCGCGCCGCCGGTCCGTTCGGACGACTGAGCGCGGAGCACGTCATGGAGGGCATGCGCATCCTGGAGGAGGTCGGCGAGCTGACCCGGCGCGGGCAGCCGTTCGCGCTCGCGACCGTGGTCTGGCGGCAGAGCCCGTCCTCCAGCCAGCCGGGCTCGCGGGCGATCATCACCGCCGACGGCGAACTGCACGGCTGGATCGGGGGTGCGTGCGCCGAGCCAGCGGTGATCCGGGAGGCGCAGCGGGTCATGGCCGACGGGGCGGCCCGGCTGCTCCTGCTGGGCACGCCGGACCAGTTCGGCCAGGCGGTGCCCGAGGGCATGACCGTCATCCCCATCGCCTGCCAGAGCGAGGGCGCGCTCGAGGTCTACATCGAGCCGGTCCTGCCCGTGCCGCACCTGGTCATCGTGGGCAGCTCCCCGATGTCGCACACGCTGGCCAGCCTGGCCCGCGCGCTCGGCTGGCGCACCGACCTGGTCGGCGGCCCGGACTTCGCGGCGGCCGGCGCGGACGAGCGGTCCATGATCGTGGTGGCCACCCAGGGGCATGACGACGAGGACGTGCTGGAGCGCGCGGTCGCCGTGCGGCCCGCGTACCTGGGCCTGGTCGGGTCGCGCCGACGCGGCACCACCGTGCTCGGTTACCTCGCCGACCGGGGGGTGCCACAGGACGAGCTCGACCGGGTCCGGGTGCCGGCCGGGCTGGACCTGGGCAAGACTACGCACGCCGAGATCGCCGTCGCCATCCTCGCGGAATTGGTCCAGCTGCGAGCCTCGGGCGGACTGCGGGAACCGGCGGCCGGTCCGGCCGCGCGGGCCGGGTCATCGGCGCAGGCCATCGACCCGGTCTGCGGGATGACGGTGACCGCCGATGCGTCCGGGCGCCCGCTGCGGCACGACGGCGCCGACTACTACTTCTGCTGCGCCGGCTGCCGCCAGGCGTTCGAGAAAGACCCTGACGCTTACCTGGAGAGAGAGACCCGATGCTGATCACTAACGAGTTCGAGGTCGCTGAGCCGGTCGACCAGGTCTGGCAGTTCCTCCAGAACATCCCGCAGGTCGCTGCCTGCCTTCCCGGTGCGCAGCTGACCGAGGATCTCGGGGACGACAAGTACAAGGGCACGGTCGCGGTCCGGATGGGCCCGGTCCGCCTGCAGTTTGCCGGCATCGCCGATATCACCGAGCGCGACGAGGCGGCCAAGCGGCTGACGGTCAACGCCAGCGGCGCCGACGAGAAGGGCCGCGGCCAGGCCAGCATGGTCGTGTCCGCGACGCTGGCCCGGACGAACCGCGGCACCACCAAGGTCGATGTCGTCCAGGACCTGCAGTTGTCCGGCGCGGCGGCCCAGTACGGCCGCGGCATGATCAGCGACGTCTCGGCCATCTTGATGCGCGACTTCGCCACGAACATGCAGGGCCGGATCGAGCGGCTCAACCTCGGCGAGTCCCCGGATCAGATCGCGGCCACCTCCGCCGTGCCCGCCAGGGGCTTCACCCTGGGCCTGCGGGCCGCGATGCTGGCCCTGACCCGGGTCTTCCGCCGCTTCTTCATGCCTTACCAGCCCGCGAGCTGAGAAGAGGAGATCAAGTCATGGTCCTGTGGTGGATCGGCAACGTGATCCTGCTTGTGGTGGTCCTGCCGGTGGTCATCTACCTGCTCAACCGCGTGCTGGCCGCGGTGGAGCGGATCCGCGGCGCCACCGACGATGTCCTGGCCGGCGGCGTCGCCCTCATCGGCGAGCTGAACGGCCTGCCGGAGGCGCTGGCCGTCACCGACACCACCGTCAAGGAAATCTCTGTGGGCGCCGTCCGGTACGCCGGCTCCGTCGCCAGGCTTCTCGGCTGAGCGAAAGGAGACCGGCCATGCCAGCAGCCGCCTGGTTCACACTGATCGTCGCCGCGCTGATCATCGCGATCACCGCGGTGGGCCTGCTCCGCGTCATCTTCCACCTGCGTGCCGTCCGCGCGACCCTGGTGACGACCACCGGGGGAGTCGGGGCCGTCGCCCAGCTCACCAGCACGGTGCCGGAGCGGCTCACGTCGGTCAACGCGAGCCTGAAGCCGGTCCGCGACTTCTGCGAAACGGTCTAGGAGGAGCTGTCCATGCAACAACACATCCTGGCCGCAGGATCTGGCAACACGGGCTGGGTGGTGGGCTGGGTGATCGGAATCGTGGTCGTCCTGGCCGTCGTGGCGCTGGTCGTGCCGATCTTGCTGCTCGCCCGGTCGATCGGCAACGAAGCACCTAAGATCAACGACGCGCTGACCCAGGCCGTGCGCAACACCGCACCGCTCGGCGCGCTGCGCACCACCATCGAGCACGCGACCATCATCATCGGCGGGCTGCAACGCGGCCGCGCCAGGCTGGGAGGTTAGGGGTGCACGCCGTCGCCATGTCCGGCTCCGAGCACACCCGGTGGCTGATCGCCGACATCGCCGGCCTCGTCGTGGTCGTCGCGGTCGCCGCCCTGCTGAGCCTGCTCATCTACCTGGTGAAGATCATCGACCGCCGGGTCGTCGCCGTGCGGGACACGCTCAAGGCGGCCGCGGCCAACACCGCGGACACCGTGCTGATCCCGCAGGTGGCCGGCGGGGTCGAAGCGGTACTCGCCGAGGGCCTCCAGCACCACCTGTTCCTCGGCCGGGTCCTGGGCAAGGTGAAGTCATGACCGGGCTCGTCGTCTTCACGCTCATCGACATCCTGCTGCTGGTCGCGGGCCTGGCGTTCTACCTGTTCTGGGTCGGGACCTTGCTCACCCGGATCGCCGGGAACCTGGAGGAGTGCGCGCAGACCGTCCGGACCATCGTCGGGCACGCCAAGCTCATCCGCCCCGGGGTGGAGCACATCAACGAGACCGGCGGCGTGGTCGCCGGGGCACTTCCCCTGCTGTACGGGATGGCCGAGGAGATCGTGACCGACGTCACGCCCAGGCCCGAGGCGCCCGAGGCGCCCGAGCCGGCCAGGCCCGCGTCGGGGACGCGGCGCTCGCGGCTGCTCGACGCGGTGGGCTTCCGCTCAGGGTCCTGACGGGTCAGTGCGGCGGCGGAAGAACCTCGGGGTCCTTGGCCAGACTCGGGGAGGATGACGTGGTCTCGCCGATCCACTCATCCTTCCACGCCTGCTCGTACTGCTGGTCGTTGCAGCGCGGGCGGTAGATCGCGGTCAGCTCCCTGGCGATCTGCTCCCGGTGGGGCCTGCCGCCGCCCGGCACCTCGTAGCTGCAGACGTAGACCTTCCACCTGGAGCCCGCGCGCCTGACCCAGCAGTGGGCGCGCGGGTGCTGGAACGGGAACCGCTCGGCCGCCAGGTCGTCGGAGTGGTCCACGTAGATCACCGCGTACCGGTCGGGCTTGGCGCCCGGCTCCGGCTTGTACAGGATCGCGTAGACGCCCGCCGCCGCGGGCGGCGTCCAGCCGGCCAGCAGGCGAGGTCCCTCGAACGGGTACCCGGCCAGCGACCCGAGCCGGATCATCCGGCCGCGTCCTCGTCTTCGCTGACGGCCTCGGTCCGCACGATAGGAGCGGGCCGCAGGCCGGCCTGACGCACCGCCCGCCAGAACTCTCCGGTGGCCCGCTCGATGGCCTCCTCGCGGCTGCCGGCCTCCACGACCAGCTGGGCGCCGTACCGGGTGGTGCCGATCCCGGTCGCGATGCCGTCGGCCGCCGCCACCGCGTCAGCCAGCTCGACCACCTGTTCCCGCGTCAGCACGTCGTCGCCTTCGGCCTCGAGCCCCACGCTCCACCTCACCGGCGCACTCCTTTCCGGGGCGCGTTCTGAGCTGAACAGCTCCATCTAACTACGGAGCAGGCAGGCTCGCGGTACACGCACTCTCGGGCTGGTTACCGGTCATCGAGCAGATGGCCGCGGTGATGTAGTTCGCCGTTCCGTCGACCGCCTTGGCGACCGGGCTATCCGGGTTGCGCAGGTCGGCCGCGATCTGGCTCCAGCTCAGCCCGGCAAGCACCTGCGGGCTGTAGCTCGCCCCGATGATCGCGTACTTGTTGCCGAAATCGATGAACGGTATCGCGCCGGCATCTTCGGCCGGGACGTAAGGGGGGGCGTCGTACTTGTTGACCAGCGCCTGCTGGGCCGGGGTGGGCGTCTCGAGGCTTGTGTAGCCACCGGTGGACGGGTCCGGGATATTGGTGAGCGTCTCGACCGGCGTGAACGCCAGGTACGGGCTGGAGTAGCTGGCCTTCGCGAACGTCCAGGTGGCCGTATTCGGGTAGGGCTCGGCATTGCCGGCGCCGTTCGCGGCGGCGGAGCGGATGGTGGTGAGCCCGCTCAAGGTGCCGAACCGGCTCAGCGCCACGATCATCGCCCAGCGCTCGGCCGCGCAGTAGGGGCAGTACTCGGCGCCCAGGTAGAGCATCTCGGGCTTGCCGTTAAGGGTCAGCGCCGTTCCCTTGATGGCGATGGGCTTTGCCGTGACCGCACCGCCGCCGTCGCCTACCGCAGCCAGGGTGCTCGCGGGAACCGAGGTAACCTGGCCTATCACGGCGGCCGGCGCCGCGTCTGCGCCGCTGCCCGATGACGGCGCGGCTGGTGAGGCGGCCGTCGTTCTGGTGTTCACCTTGACCAGGACGAACGTCAGGGCGATCGCCGCCACGACGATGACGATGGCCGCCGCGACGAAGACGCGCCAGCGCCGGTCGGCCGGAGGAGCGGGCTGGTCGCTGCCCCCGGGCGGCAGGTCCTGCCCGGATGCCTGCCAGGCATCGTCCAGTCCGGTCGGCGAGACGTCCTCCGGCTCCTGCGGCTGCAGGTCTTCCCCCACCGCCACTCCCTGACAGCAATAGTCGGCCTTGGAAAGCACGTAATGGTATGGCAGGTAATCAAGGCGAGTCCAGCCGGGCGCGCTGGTTGTGCCCTAGTTGAGTCCCGGCAGCAGCGTGGCGAGTTTCTCCAGGCTGGTCAGGTCATGGCCGGACAGCAGCAGGTCGAGGTGCGGGGCGGCCACCATCATGCCGAGCGTGCTCGGCCGCCAGCCCGGATCGTCACCCTTGTGCGGGTTCAGCCAGATCAGCCGGTGGCTCAGCCGGGCCAGCCGCTCCATAGCGTCGGACAGCACGCCGGGATCGCCGCGGTCCAGGCCATCGGAGCAGATCACCACGATGCCACCGCGGCACAGGCCCCGGCGTCCCCAGCTGCGGACGAAATCCGCGAGGCTGTCGCCGATCCTGGTCCCGCCGTCCCAGTCGAACGCCGCCCGCGCGGCGCGCTCCAGGGCGTCGTCCGGGCTGCGGCACTCCATCGCCCCGGTCACCCGGGTCAGCCGGGTGCCGAAGCAGAACACCTCGACCCGCCCGGCCGAACGCGCAGCCGAGTGGGCGAACTGGAGCAGGCTGCGCGAGTAGTCGGCCATCGAGCCTGAGATATCCAGGATCAGGATCAGCGGCCGCATCCGCACCTTGCGCCGCCGCCAGTACAGCCGGGCCGGCTCGCCGAGCATCCGCAGCGATTCCCTTATGGTCCGGCGGGGATCGGGCCGGGTGCCGGCCCGCGCGGCGGCCGTGCGCCTGGTCCGGCGGCGCGGCGGGGTCAGCCTGATCCTGGCCATGATCCGGCGCAGGGCGGCGAGTTCCTCCGGGGTGCAGGCGGCGAACGACTTGTGCTTGAGCGCCTCGATGTCCGACGCCATCCAGCCCAGCACGGCGTCGTCCTCGCGCGCGTCGTCACCGGGCTCGGTGGACGGGATGGCGAGCGCGCCCTGCGCCGCGGCGCAGGCGCGCAGCATGAGCGTCAGCGCATCCCCGTCCGGGTCCGCGGACAGGAAGAACCGGCGAAACACCTCGTCGTAGGTGGCGATGTCGTCGTGCCGGCTGACCAGCGTGGTGCGCCCGGCCCAGTAGAGGTCGACCAGGTCGGACGGATCCAGCCTGCTCAGCGCCGAGCAGTAGAACTGGACGTCTCCCGAGCCCACGGCCAGCCCGGCCGCGCGCAGTTCCGCGGCGAACCTGACCAGCAGCCCGACGATCGGGACGCGCTCGGCCTCACGAGCCCCGGGCACCGGCGGTGATCTCCTGCAGGTTGTCCAGGACGACCTCAAGGTCGTCCCGGTCCTTGACCACCGCGCCGAGGGTGTCCTGCGCGGCGCGGGCGTCGAGGTCCGATTCGCCGAGGAAGTCCAGAGTGCGGGCCCAGTCGATGGTCTCGGCCACGCCGGGCGGCTTGGCCAGGTCGAGCTCACGCAACCGCTGGACGGCGGCGACCACCTTGCGGGCCAGCGCCGCGGAGATGCCCGGCTCCCTGATCAGGACGATCTCGACCTCGCGGTCGGCGGCAGGGTACCCGATCCAGTGGTACAGGCAGCGCCGCTTCAGCGCGTCGTGCAGCTCGCGGGTGCGGTTGGAGGTAAGCACCACCAGCGGCGGGCTGTCGGCCTTGACGGTGCCGATCTCGGGGATGCTGATCTGGAAGTCGGAGAGCACCTCGAGCAGGAAGGCCTCGAACTCGTCGTCCGCCCGGTCGATCTCGTCGATCAGCAGCACGGCCCGCTCGCCGGCCCGGACCGCCTCGAGCAGCGGCCTTTCTAGCAGGAACTTGGGGCCGAACAGCTTGTCGACCGCGTCGGAGTCGGTGACCTGATGCTCGGACAGCGCCCGGATGTGCAGCATCTGCCGGGCGTAATCCCATTCGTACAGCGCCTGGTTGGTGTCGATGCCCTCGTAGCACTGCAGCCGGATCAGCCTGCGCCCGAACACCGCGGCCATGACCTTGGCCACCTCGGTCTTGCCGACCCCGACCTCACCTTCGAGCAGGAGGGGCCGGTTCAGCGACATCGCGACGAACAGGGCCGTGGCCAGCCCCCGGTCAGCCAGGTACCCGCCCTGGCGCAAGATCTCGGTCAGCTGGCCGACGGTCTCCGGGTTTTCCATTCAGAGGACGAGGTCTCGCACGCTGCTCGCGCCGGGGCTGAGCTTGCCCTCGCGGGCCAGCTGGGTCCGCCAGGCCAGACGCAGGTCGCCGCCGGCCTCCTCGGCCAGGCCGTCGAAGCCCACGTCGGCCATCCGCTGGCAGGACTTGGTGTTGCCGCAGGCCGCCTCGATGTCCTCGGCGGTCTGCTCCTGGCCGCTCCACACCCCGCGGAGCACGCCGAGGACGTCGTCGGTGCTAGCGCTCATCTGCTGCCATCCTTGGTTGGCGGGCCCGGCAAGCTTGCCTCCTACCGACGACTGTAGGTCCTGGTCGCTGACCTGGCGACATCGGATTAAGAGTTACCTTATCTCGGGGGACCCGGGGCCCGGCCGAGATAGCATCCGGGGTGTGGCGTACGACGACGCCCTCGCCCAGCGGGTCCGTGACCGGATGCGGGACGAGCCGGGAGTGAGCGAGAAGAAGATGTTCGGCGGCCTGGGCTTCCTCACCGCGGGCAACATGACGGTGGGCGTCCACGGCGATGACCTCATCTCCAGGATCGACCCGGAGTCCATGGACGACGCCCTGGCCGAGCCGGGCGTGCGGCCGTTCGATATGACGGGCCGGCCGATGCGCGGCTGGATCCTGGTGGCCGGTGAGGGCCTGGCCGACGGCGACCTGGACCGGTGGATCGGGGAAGCCCTCCGCTATGTTCAGACCCTGCCGCCCAAGTAGCGCCTGGCCGGGCGCCTAGCCGTCCAGTGCGCCGCGCATGGGGCGGAACTTCACCTGAGCCTCGGCCAGCTCGGCGGCCGGATCCGACCCGGCCACGATGCCGCAGCCCGCGAACAGCCGGGCGGTCCGGCCGGACAGCTGCGCGCAGCGCAGCGCGATGCCCCACTCGCCGTTCCCCTCGGCGTCTACCCAGCCGACCGGGCCCGCGTACCGTTCCCTGTCCATGTGCTCAAGCTCGCGGATCAGCTCCAGCGCGGTCCCGGTCGGCGTGCCGCAGACCGCCGCGGTCGGATGGACCGCCGCGGCCAGGCCGAGCGCCGACCTGGGCTCGGAGTTCAGCGCCAGCGTGCCGCGGACCCAGGTCCCGAGGTGCTGAAGGTTCGGCAGCTTCAGCAGCGCGGGCCGCGCTTCCACGTCGAGCGCATCGCAGAGCGGCGCGAGCGCGTCACGCATCGAGGCCACCGCGTAGGCGTGCTCTTCGGTGTTCTTCGCCGAGGCCAGCAGCTCCGTGCCGAGCGCCTCGTCCTCCGCCGGGTCGCCGCCGCGCGGCGTCGTGCCGGCCAGCACCAGCGCGCTGACCTGCCGGCCGTTCTGCCGGATCAGCAGCTCCGGGGTGGCGCCCACCATGCCGTCGCACGCGAAGGTGAAGCATTCGGGGTAGCGGCTGGCCAGCCGGCGCAGCAGGACCCGGACGTCGATGGGGTCGTTGGCGGTCGCGAAAAGGTCCTGGGCGAGTACGACCTTGCGCAGGGTGCCCGCCTTGATGGCCGTCACCGCCTCCTCGACCGCGTGTTCCCACTGCGGTCCAGGCAGGCTGCCATCGTGCCAGCGCACGTTCGCCGGCGGCCACGCCAGCACGGCCTCCGGCACGGCGGGCCACCCGAGGGCCGCGAGGTCCGGTTCGCGGCTCTCGGTAACCGTGGTGAGCCAGGCCCGGCCGTGGCCGTCGCGGCCGAGCAGCACGCGCGGGACGATCAGCGCCGACCCTTCCGATGACGCGTCGAAGGTGAACGTGCCGAATGCGACGGGGCCCGAGCCCCGGACGCGCACCTGGTCGTCGATGTCGACGGCGTCGAACAGCGAGGGAAGCCATTTTTCCCCCGCGGCGAACCTGTCCTCGCCCGCGGGCAGCGCGGCCCTGATGGCCTCGCCCCAGCCCACCAGCCCGGCGCCGTGGTGGATCCAGGCGACCGCGTCCGGCTGGGGAAGCTGCCCCAGGAGTTCCCCGGGATCGGGGATGGCGACCGATCGGACGAAAAGCCGCGCCGGGTCCTTGCGGCTCAGCACCGCCACGCTGCCGTACGCGCTACCTGGTCACCCGCCATAACGCCACATTCTAGGTGCCGTTCGTCACTGAGCCGCGCTCCGGGTGCGCCAGCGCGCTCGGCCACCAGATGTGCCGTCCGATGTCCAAGGTCAGCGCGGTCACCAGGACCGACCTGACCACGATGGTGTCGAGCAGCACGCCGAGCGCGACCGCGAACCCGATCTCGGTGAACTCCACCAGCGGCAGCGTGCCGAGCACGGCGAACGTCCCGGCCAGCACCAGGCCCGCCGAGGTGATGACGCCACCCGTGGCGGCCAGGCCGGCCAGCGCGCCGCGCCGGGTTCCGGACCTGGCCGATTCCTCGCGTACGCGGGTCATCAGGAAGATGTTGTAGTCGATCCCGAGGGCGACAAGGAACACGAAGACGAACAGCGGCACCGAGGTGTCGGCCCCGGCGAACCCGAACACGTGCTGGAAGAACAGCGCGGAGATGCCCAGTGCCGCGCCGAAGGACAGTATGACGGTGCCGATGAGCACCAGTGGCGCGACGATCGCCCGCAGGAGCAGTCCCAAGATGATGAGCACCACGCCGAGGATCAGCGGGATGAGCAGGTCCCGGTCGTGGGCTGCGGCGCTCTCCACGTCCAGGTCGATGGCCGTGCCGCCGCCCACCTTCGCGTCGGCTCCGCCGATGGCGTGCACCGTGGTCCGAATCTTGTCGACCAGCGTGTACGCCGCCGGGCTGTCCGGCGGGATGGTCATCGTGGCCTGCAGGAAGGCCAGGCCGTTCTTGGTCACGGGTGGGGTGACCGACGCGATGCCCGGCGTGCCGGCCAGCGCGGTCCTGACCTGGCTGGCGCTCGCCGCCTTGGAGATGACCTGAACGGGCTCGCCGGACCCGGCCGGGAAGTACTTGGCCAGCACGTTCTGCGCGGTGATCGACGCCGGGGTGCCGCGGAACGACTGCGCCGTCGTCAGCGGGCCGAACTTGAAGCCGAACAGGCCCGCCGAGCCGGCGGCGAGCAGGACGGCAGTTATCAGCCACACCCAGCGCGGCCGCCGGCTGATGGCCTGCCCTACCCTCGCCCATAGACCCCGGCTGGTCGGCTCGGGCGAGCCGTACGCAGGCCTGACTGGCCAGAAGATCCACCGGCCGACCACGACGAGCAGCGCGGGCAGCAGCGTGATCATGGCGATCAGGCCCACGCCGATGCCGATGGCGGCTACGGGGCCCAGGCCCGAGATGTCGTTGGACTCGGCGGCCATCAGGCATAGCATGCCGATCACCACGGTCAGCCCGCTGGCGATGATGGCCGGGCCGGCCCGGCGCAGCGCCACCGCCATTGCCTGGTGCCGGTCGGCGTGCCTGCGCAGCTCTTCCCGGTACCTGGCCACCAGGAGGAGTGCGTAATCGGTGCTCGCGCCGATGACCAGCACGACCAGGATGCCGTCGCTCTGCCCGTTGACGGTGAGGTTCACGTGCTGGGTGAGCAGGTAGATGACGGCCTCGGCGACGGTAAGGGCCACGCCCGCCGAGATGATCGGCAGCAACCAGAGCACCGGGCTCCGGTAGGTCAGCAGCAAGAGCACGATGACCACGGCCAGGGCCGAGTACAGCAGGGTGGAGTCGATGCCCTTGAAGATCTTGAGCTCGTCGTTCGCGCTGGCGGCGGGCCCGCCGACGTAGACGCTCAACCCGTCGGCGCCCCTGGTGGCGGTGCCGGTGACGGTGGAGATGAACCCGCTCAGGTTGCTGTTGTAGCCGAGGTCCGAGCCGATGATGGTCTCGATCGCCTTGTGATCGGCGGAGACCACCGGCGGGGCGACCCGCCCGTCCACGACGGGCAGCGACGCGAAGTACCGCGCGTCGGCGCGCGCCTTGGCCAGGTCGGCCGCGGTCACCCCGGTGTCGCGGACGTAGACGACCAGGGCGGGGTTGTAGTTCTTGGACTGGAAGATGGACTGCTCGTTCAGTTCCTGGGTCGACTCGGCCGAGGAGGGCAGGTACGCCGACGCGTCGTTCTTCTCGGCTCCTTGCAGCTTGCCCGCCAGCGATCCGGTGACCGCGACGACGATCAGCCAGAACGCGACGACCAGGTACTTAGACCTGCGGCCGCAGATGAACGCGATCAGCCGGCCCAGCCTCGCCGGCGTTTCCGGCGCCGTCCCGCGCGCGCCCGGGCTCGCCGACCCTGGCTCTATCAGGCCGGTCGCCCCGGAATCCCGGCCCGGATGGGCCCGGTCGGCCCCGGTGTCCCCGCCCTGCGCGGGGACACCGGGATCTGGCGTGTTACGGGGCGCCCCCGTGGTCCCGCGCGCCACGTCGTCCTCCCTTGGTAAAGCCTCTGAAATTGTTCTCAGCGAATACGATGTATCGCGTCCAGGCGCCCTGTCAAGCTATATCTCAAAATCTGTCCGAGGATGGTTCAGGCGCATGACCCGGCCCCGCCGGCCCAGGGTGCGGCAGCCGGCCTTGCGCCGGCCGGAGAATCAGCCCCTATAGCAGGGTGAGCTGCTCGGATAGCGCGTGCTGCCCGGGTGTCTTCGGCAAATGATCCGTGCGGGAGCCGGGCTCGGACACCACTTGAGCGCTCCGGGGGGCCGGAAGGACCCGCGGGGGCCGGCTGCCGTGACCGGGGCCGGGCCCGGGCCGGCCGGCACCATGCCGGCCAGCACCGGACCGGCCAGCACCGGGCCGGCCGACGCCGTGCCGGTCCGCCAGCTCGCGTACCTGGCCGGTGATCCTCTCCTGGTAGGCCTTCGGGGCGTACGCGCCTCGGCCGTACAGCTCGAGGTAGCGGCCGACCAGGCCCGGGTGGCAGGCCCGGAGCCAGCCGAAGAACCACTCGCGGATGCCCGGGCGCAGGTGCAGCACGATGGGCGTCACCCCCGTGGCGCCCGCCGCGGCGATCTGGCTGACGGTCTCCTCCAGCTGGGCGGGGGAGTCGGACAGGAACGGGATGACCGGCCCCATGAGGACGCCGCAGCGGAGCCCGCGCTCGTTCAGGGCCGCGCACGCCTCGAGCCTGCGGGCCGGGGCGGGCGCGCCCGGCTCGACAGATCGCCATAGCTCCTTGTCGACGGACCCGACCGAGACGTTCAGCCCCACGTCTGTGACCTCATCGGCCTCGGCGAGCAGGTCGATGTCCCGCAGGATCAGGGTGCCCTTGGTCAGGATGGAGAACGGGTTGCCGGCGTCCTTGAGCGCCCCGATGATCCCGGGCATGAGCTGGTAGCGGCCCTCGGCCCGCTGGTAGCAGTCCACGTTGGTACCCATGGCGATGTGCTCGCCCGACCACGCCGGCGAGGCCATCTTCTTGCGCACCAGCTCGGGCGCGTTCACCTTCACCACCACTTTGGTGTTGAAGTCCTGGCCGGAGTCCAGGTCCAGGTACGTGTGCGAATACCGGGCGTAGCAGTTGTGGCTCACCACGCCGTCGGCGATGAAGTCTCCGGTGCCGGTGGTGATGTCGTACATCGGCACGTCCAACCCGAGCGGCTCGATCGCCACCACCCGGAGCTTGGCGTCGCTCTTGAGCGCCACGCCCTCGATGGACCGCTTCCTGGCGATCGCGGGATCCACGGTGTGGAAGAACCTCAGCGCCTCCCTGAGTCCCCCGCGAAGCCAGATACGAACCAGTCCGTTAGCCTGTTCAGTCGGCTCGTGCGCGACATCGAAGCCGAATGACTCCAGTGAGGAAACCGTCCAGGCGATGATCTGCGGATCGGTGTTGGAGACTCGCAGGATTCCTCGGCTGAAGCTGCCCTCGGCGTCGAAAATGCCAGCCAGAAAGCCCTTGCGCCAGTCAAGGCTCGGGTGTTCCGGCCAGCCGAGCAGCCCTTCGATCGTCCGGACGTCGTCGCGGCGGTTATTACCGATGGCGGTCATTAGGCGATGCGTGCCCGACGGCTCGGCGAAGGTGAACTCCTTGCAGGCGATGCCCTCGCGGGCGAGGTAGTCGGCGGTTCTGGTGAGTCCTTCCGAGTCGGCCAGCGCCAGTCGGAACATGTGGCCGTCACGGCCGCCGGGACCGAGCCGATGGTGAGGATAATGCCCGATGGCCCCGTCTCGACGGATCATGCCGCAGAGGTACCCGCGTCGGTAGGCATCAGTTTCCTTGGGCGGCTCCGCGAAGCCGCCGACCCCCATCAGCTTGTTGTTGACGGTCAGGAACGGGCGCCGGAGCGGGCCACTCTCGGTTCCGATGACGTGCTTCCAGCCGCGCTCGGTCAGGAAGCGGTGGTCGCCGCTGCACACGAGTTGGGTGTCGTCCTCAAGCACAACCCGGTAGGCGGGCTTGACCGTGGACCAGTGTGCCAGCACCGTCGTGATCGCGTACCGCCGGTAGTAACCGCCCTTTACCGTGCCGTAGATTTCGTCCCCGGCCCGCACCTCCGCCAGCGGCTTCGCCCGGCCATCCGCCATCAATACCGGCGTCTGCCCCTCTGCGCAGTAATAGCATGCATGCTGGCATCCTCTGTATGGGTTGATGGTCCAGCGGAAGGGCATCCGGGACGCCTCGGGGACGCGGTTGACGATGGACTTGGCCTGGACCTCGTAGAAGGTCATGCCACGGAAGCCCGGGGTGTCGAAGGTCCGCGCGACCGCCCCCCGCTCGATGAGCGGGATCGCCACGTCCCGGCGCGCAGGGGGGAACAGGGTGTCGTCAGCGACCGCATCCTGCTCCGCGGCGGCCTGGTCATCGAGCCGCAGGTTGTCCCAGCGCATGACCTCAAGGATAGAACGATTTTTCGATCACCGCCAGCTTGACATGCCGTCAGTCGTCACGAATATTTATGTCTAACGAGCCACGGCGGCACGCACGCTATGTGACCGCCTGGGCGAAAAACAACAGAAGTACAAAGCCGGAACGATTGGATAAAGACCCGCTCCTGAGAGATAGTGGGAGGGTACTGGCCCGGCGCGCGAGGCGGAGGTGGCGGCGTGGCGCTATCGCAGGACGAGCAGCGCGTGCTTGCCGAAATCGAGCGGCGACTGGCCGCCGAGGATCCGGGTCTTGCGTCCTGCCTGACGACGTTCCGCCGCCCGCGCCCGACGACGGTGCTGCGCTCGCCCCGGGCCCGCATCATCGGCTCGCTGTTCACGGTGGCGCTGGTGGCGATGGTCTCGCTGATGGTCTACGCGATGATCCCGTTCCGCGCCCACGGCGCCCGGCCGCCGGCCGCGCCGAGTGCGGCCGTCCAGGACCGGACCACCGTCTTGGCCACGGGAAGCACCAACCACCATGGCACTCAGCAGGCTGCCACCACCGCCAGCGGAGGCGTCGCAGACCCCACCAGCTTCAGCACGCCGAACTCCTCGGCGGCGCCGTCGACCAAGGCGACCACAGTCAAGGCTCACGGCACCGCAACGAGTCAGGCCACGGGGACGACTCAGGCCACGGGCCGTTCGGCGCCGTCCACCAGCAGGCCGTAGCCACGCGGGTCGTAACGGCCAGGATCGTCTTCACGCGCGTCGTCGCGCGGGCCGTAAGCGCGCGAACGGCGGTCCCGCCGGCCGTAACCGCCGTAGCCGGGCTTGGCTAACGATTCCCGCCAGAGCTGGACCAGGTAGCGCTCCAGGCCCTCAAGCGCCCTCTTCTCCTGCTGGAACTCATCACTGAGGGGATTGCGGTGCCGGTCGAACAGGGCCGCGTAGCGGCGGGTCACGATGTCGCGGTTGCCCGCGTAGACCCGGACCGAGTAGTCGCCGACACCACCGCCAAGCCTGAGCCCGTGGACCGCGGTTCCCGCCAGGCCCATGTTGACGCTGACCTGGCCACGCAGGTAAATGGTGCCCTTGGCTTCCTCATCCCAGGCGTCGCCGCACGGCGGCGGAGCCCCGTCCCACTCCTCGAGCACCAGCCGGACGTCGATGTCCTCCTGCAGGCTGCCGACCCACAGCTGTTCACGGTTCGTGCTGATGAGCGCGCCGACTGGGGGCAGCGGGCCGCCGGGCGCATCCGGGTCGATACCCGGATCATGGATGCGGAACATCCGGCGCTCAGGCGTGACGGGGACGACCAGCTGCATCAGCCTGCGGCTCATGGCCCCCTCCGGCACGTCGACTCCGCGGTAACAGCCCTGCTTAACTAGCCAATCTAGACTGCAGAATCACTCCGTGAGGCCCGAACGCGTGCTGAAATGCCCACAGTAGCCACTTGACTACCCAATGCAGCGGAGTACCGTCATATCTGATATGAACGTTGTGTCCGATCTTGACCTGCCGGCGTTCGGCTACATGGCGCCGGATTTCTCGGCTGACGTCTATCATCAGCACCTGGCCGAGATCCGCCGGCTCGGCTGGCTGCTCGCCTTCGGCGCAGGACTGCACTACTGCCTGGGCGCCAACCTGGCCCGGGCCGAACTCGAAGAGGCGCTGGCGTTTCCCGCGCCGCGTACCCAGGGCCTGGCCCTGGACGGCCCGCCACAGCTAGGCGGGGTCGAGGGCAGCTACGGGACCGACAAGCTCCCGATCATCTGGTCGGCCCCGCGCCGGACGTGACATAAGGGGTTTGCGCCATGCAGGCACCAGTGCAAGACGCCCACTTGAAGTCACTTTACGTGCCTGGCCGACTACAAGTAGGGACTCCGGTGCCGGTCCTGAGCCAGGGGTTCGCCCCGGGCGCCGACCCGCATCCCCACCCTGGTGCCGACCCGAGCTCGCCGGTGCGCGGGCGCCGCGCCCTGATGCTGGCGGTGTGCTGCATCAGCCTGTTCATGGTCGGACTTGACAACACGATCGTGAACGTCGGGCTGCCTTCCATCGGCCGTGACCTGCACGCCGGGGTCTCCGGCCTGCAGTGGACGGTGGCCTCCTACACGATCGTGCTGGCCGCCCTGCTGATGCTCTCCGGCGCCGTCGCGGACCGGATCGGCCGCAGGACCGTCTTCCAGGTCGGCTTGTCGCTGTTCACCCTGGGCTCGTGGCTGTGCAGCCTGGCGCCCACCCTGGGCCTGCTGATCGGCTTCCGCATCCTCCAGGGGATCGGCGGGTCGATGCTCAACCCGGCTGCGCTCGGCATCATCACCAACACCTTCACCGGCCGCGCGGAGCGCGCCCGCGCGATCGGCGTCTGGGACGGGGTGTTCGGGCTGTCCATGGCGCTGGGCCCGGTGCTGGGCGGCGTGCTGGTCGGCACGGTCGGCTGGCGCGGGATCTTCTGGGCGAACATCCCCGTGGGCCTGGCCGCAATGGCCCTGACCGCGCTGTTCGTGCCCGACTCGAAGGCCTCCAGGTCGCGCCGCGCTGACCCGGTGGGGCAGTTCCTCATCATCGTGATGCTGGGCTCGCTCGCCTACGCGATCATCGAGGGCCCCACCGACGGCTGGCAGTCGCCGCGGATCTTCGGCTTCTTCGCGCTGTCGGTAGCCGCGCTCGCGGTGCTCCTTGCCTACGAGCCGCGTCGCACGGAGCCCATGCTCGACTTCCGGTACTTCCGCAGCGCGCCGTTCGCGGGCGCGAACCTTACCGCGGTGTGCGCCACCGCCGCGATGGCCGGGTTCTTTTTCCTGTCCACGCTGTACCTGCAGGACGTGCGGGGCCTGTCCGCGCTCCAGGCCGGCCTGACCATCGTGCCGATGCCGGTGGTCATGGCGCTGTGCGCGCCGATGGCCGGCCGGATGGTAGCCAAGCGCGGCCCGCGGATCCCGCTGGTCATCGCGGGGGCGGCGTTCACCGTGAGCAGCGCGGCCCTGTCACGCCTGACCGGCACGACCGAGCACCTCTACCTGGTCGCCGCCTACGGCCTGTTCGGGGTGGGGGCAGGCATGATGAGCTCCCCGATCACCAACGGCGTCATGTCCGGAGTGCCGAAGTCCCAGGCGGGCATGGCCTCGGGACTGAACTCCTCCAGCCGCCAGCTCGGCCAGTCGCTCGGCGTCGCGATCGTCGGCTCGGTGCTAGCGGCCAGCATCCGCGGGTCGCTGCGGACGGGATTCGTCGAGGCCAGCCACGCGAGCTGGTGGATCCTCGCCGGCTGCGGCTACGCGGTTCTCCTGCTCGGCCTGCTCTGCACGACCCAGTGGGCCAAAGCCACCGCGGCCCGCCTGAACGAGCCCGCGCGCCCCTAGCGGTGACAAATCTCTCAACTGCGCAGGGTTGCCTGCCGGGTCTCGGTCAACGTTAGTTGTATTGACGCAACGAGCCTCATACCAGTCAACCAGGGTGATACCGCTGTCAGAACCCAGCCGCCGGCGCCGCATGCTGGTGCTCGTCATCTGCTGCTCGAGCCTGTTCATCGTGGGGCTCGACAGCACCGTGGTCAACGTCGCGCTGCCGGTCATCGGGCGTGACCTGCACGCCTCGGTCGCCGGCCTCCAGTGGACGATCGACGGCTACGTGCTGGTCCTGGCCAGCCTGCTGATGCTGTCCGGCGCGACCGCGGACCGGGTCGGCCGGCGCCGCGTCTTCCTGATCGGCCTCGCGGTGTTCACCGCCGGGTCCGGGTTGTGCAGCCTGGCCCCCGGCCTGGGCTGGCTGATCGCGTTCCGGATGATGCAGGCGGTCGGCGGGTCGATGCTCAACCCGGTCGCGATGTCGATCATCACCAACACCTTCACCGACCGGGCCGAGCGGGCCAGGGCGATCGGCGTCTGGGGCGGCACGTACGGCTTGTCCCTGGCGCTCGGGCCGGTCCTCGGCGGACTGCTCGTCGACGCCATCGGCTGGCGCGGCGTGTTCTGGATCAACATCCCGGTCGGCCTGGCTGCCATCGCGTTCACCGCGCGGTTCGTGCCGGAATCCCGGGCGCCGGTGGCGCGCCGGCCGGACGTGGTCGGGCAGGCGCTCCTCATCGCGATGCTCGGATCGCTGACCTACGCGATCATCGAGGGACCCGCGCTCGGCTGGCGGAGTCCGGCGATCCTGGCGCTGTTCGCGGTGGCCGTCGCCTCGTGCGCGGCCTTCGCGGCTTACGAGGTACGGCGGGCCGAGCCGGTCCTCGACCCGCGGTTCTTCCGCAGCGCGCCGTTCGCGGGCTCGGTGCTGACGGCGATCGCCGCTTTCGCCGCGATGGGCGGGTTCCTGTTCCTCGCCACCTTGTACCTGCAGGACGCGCGCGGTGAGTCCGCTCTGCACGCGGGGCTGCACATCATGCCGATGGCGATCATCATGGCGCCCGGCGCGGTGCTCTCCAGCCGGATCCTCGCCCGGCGCGGCGCCCGGCTGCCGATGCTGGTCTCGGGCCTGGGCATGGCCGCGGGCGGCGTGCTGCTGTCCAGGCTGACCCTGGCCTCGGCGACCTGGCCGATCGTCGTCGCGTTCTGCGTCTTCGGTATCGGCGCCGGCATGGTGAACCCGCCGATCACGTACGCCGCGGTGTCGGGGATGCCGACCACCCAGGCCGGGGTGGCGTCGTCCATCGCGTCCACCAGCCGGCAGGTCGGCCAGTCGCTCGGCGTGGCGGTCACGGGCTCGATCCTGGCCGCGAGCCTGCATGGCCCGTTCAGGGACGGGTTCGTTTCGGCCAGTCACGCGGCCTGGCTGGTGCTGGCCGGCTGCGGCGTCGCGGTCTTCCTGCTCAGCCTGGTCACCACGGGCCGCTGGGCGCTGGACACGGCCGCCCGCACCGCGGCCAGGTACGAAGACGCGGCCGCACCTAAAACCCCGGTCACGACCCGCTGAACGGCCCGCTGCGCTAGCTGAACGGCCCGCTGCGCTAGCTGAACGGCCGCTGCGCTAGCTGAATAGCACCGGGCCAACCCCGCCGGGCTAACCCCCGCAGCCGCAGGCCCCGCCGCAGCATCCGCCGCCGGAGGAACGTGCGGAGCCATCACGCCCTGACGCCAGGCCACCGACCGAGACCGTGGACAGGAGCTTGACCGTGTCGTCGTGTCCCTGCGGGCAGGGGCACGGCGCCGACGACTCGGCCATCGGGCGGTTAAGCTCGAACGTGTCGCCGCAGGCCCGGCAGCGGTACTCATAGCGTGGCACATGCGTATCCTAACCGGCGCCTGGGTCGGCGGAATCGCCAGCCACGTGCGCCGTGTCATGGTTCGCGGGGGAGAGGCCATTCTCGTTCGGCCTAATGGCGGACAGCAGGGGCGCGGGCGGGGCAGCGACGGCGGGAGCGGGGGCGAGCGGGACCTTGAGCTCCGGGTCGTTCCAGTAGAACTGCTTGCCGCGCAGCAGCGAG
This sequence comes from Streptosporangiaceae bacterium, assembly GCA_035505275.1. GTDB lineage: Bacteria > Actinomycetota > Actinomycetes > Streptosporangiales > Streptosporangiaceae > Palsa-504. The sequence continues at coordinate 21,371 of DATJQX010000150.1, forward strand.
ACCACGGCGGCCGTGACCGACATGATGGCGGCCGTGGTGAAGACGATGACCAGGCCGTGGTGGAACGGCGCCGAGATCAAGTGGGGGAAGAACTGCCTGCCCGTCAGGACCGCGACGTTGTGCGCGGGCAGCTTGGACAGCGTTCCCGAGGGCGTGAGCAGGTTCCGCACCGGGTTGTAGCCGAGCAGTGCGGCGAACATCGTGCTGACCGGCGGCAGGTGGCCGACCTGCGTGGCCACCGAGGTCGGCACGCCCTGCGCGGTCAGCCCGCTGCTCAGCGTCCGGGGCAGGGTCGAGGCCAGCCCGGCGATCATCAGCGAGAAGAAGATCCCGATGGACAGGGACATGCCGGAGTTCTGGAAGGTGGCCCGCATGCCGGACGCCACCCCGCGGTACCTGGCCGGAACGGCGCTCATGATGGCGGAGGTGTTGGGGGCGGCGAACAGGCCGGAGCCGATCCCGTTGCCGAAGATCAGCAGCCCGAACGCCCAGTAGGGGAAGACCACGGGGATCAGCATCAGGCCGGTGAAGCAGCACGCGGCCAGCAGCAGGCCGGAGGTCGCGAAGGGCTTCGGGCCGTACCGGTCCGACAAGGTGCCCGATATCGGGCCCGCGATCAGGAAGCCCGCGGTGAGCGGCAGCATGTAGATCCCCGCCCACAGCGGGGTGACGGAGAAGTCGTAGCCGTGCAGCGGCAGCCAGATGCCCGCCAGCCAGATGACCAGCATGAACTGCAGCCCGCCGCGCGCGATCGATCCGAGCAGGCTGGCCGCGTTGCCGGTGGCGAACGCCCTG
>DATJQX010000151.1:0-6189 GCA_035505275.1 Streptosporangiaceae bacterium
CGGCCTTCTCTTCGGTTCCGGTGCGATGATCGCCGCCTTTGGCGGCCTGGCGGGCGCGCCCGCTGCGGCCGCCGCCGCCGCGGTCATGCCGGTCCCATTCTCGACCGGGCATATTCTGGCGGCCGGCGGTATGGCGGCGCCGCCCACCACGGCGCAATGCGAGGCATCGTTCGGCATCGCCTGCTACGAGGCCTTCCAGCTGCAGCGGGCCTACAACCTGGCCCCGCTGTTCTCCCACGGGATCGAGGGACAGGGTCAAACGATCGTCATCGTGGACGCCTTCGGCTCCCCGACTATCGCCTCCGACCTGAAGACCTTCGACAAGCAGATGGGCCTGCCGAACCCGCCCTCCTTCCGGGTGATCACCCCCGCGGGACCCATCACCACGACGCCGAGGAACTGCAGGTCGTCGTACCTTCCTGGCGCCCCTGACGTGTGCTCGGACTACTACGGCTGGACCGACGAGACGAGCCTCGACGTCGAGTGGTCGCACGTGATCGCCCCGAAGGCCAACATCCTCCTGGTCGAGACGCCGATGACAGAGACCGAGGGCATCTACGGGTTCCCGCAGATCGTGGAGGCCGAGAACTACGTCATCAACCACCACCTCGGTGACGTGATCACCCAGAGCTTCGGCGCCAACGAATCGACCTTCACCAGCCCGGGCCAGATCTACTCGCTGCGCTCCGCGTACTACAACGCCGCGCGGCACGGGGTGACCGTGCTGGCGGCGAGCGGTGACCAGGGCGCGACCAGCGACGTCTGCACCAGCGCGGGCTGCGCTAACCCGGCCAATGTCTACTGCTGCCAGTCGACCAGGGCCGTTGACTGGCCCTCGTCGGACCCGCTGGTCACCTCTGTGGGCGGCACCCAGCTGCACCTCAACGCCAAGGGTGCCAGGACCGCTCCGGACAGCGTCTGGGATGACCTCAGCTCCACCGTCGGGGTGACAGGACCCGTCTACACCTGGGGGTCCGGCGGCGGAGGCCACTCGACGGTCTTCTCCCGCCCGTCGTACCAGCACGGGCTGGGCTCCGTCGTCGGCCACAGCCGGGGCACGCCTGACATCTCAATGAGCGCCGCGGTCAACGGAGCGGTCGACTTCTACGACACCACCGACCCGGGCGTCGCCGGCTGGGGGATCGTGGGCGGGACCAGTGAGGCCTCCCCGCTCTTCTCAGGCATCGTGGCGCTGACCGACCAGCTGGCGGGGCACCGCATCGGACTCCTGAACCCGGCTCTGTACGCGATGGGCCGCAGCGGAGCCCGCGGCATCGTGCCGATCGCCCAGGGCGGGAACACCTACATTTTCTGCCCGGTCGCTGACACGCAGACCGACGATTCCTGCGCGTCGGCCGCCGACCTGGTGACCGTGCCCGGCTTCAACGCCAACGGTTCCTACAACGACGCGAGCGGGTGGGGCACGGTGAACGCCGCGGCGTTCGTCCCGGCCCTGGCCCGCTACGCGGGATAGGCGGAACCTGAAGGTGTCTTGACGCCGGGTTCATTAAACCCGGCGTCAAGACATCCTGGCCCGCTTCGCTAGCGGACCCAGCTCTGGTCGGCGAGGAAGCCCCAGACCGGGTTGTACTGGTAGTTTCCCAGCCGCCGGGAGGTCACCTCGACGACCCGAAGGGAGACGGTCGGCACCCAGGGGGCGGCCTCGGTGAGGCGGTGGTCGACCGCGGCCCAGGCCGCCGCGGCCCTGGCCGGATCGGTGAGCTCGAGCTGGCTTGCCTGGCGCATCGCGCGATCGAGCGCCGGGTCGCAGAAGTAGCCGTTGCTGGTTCCGCCATGGCAGCCAAGGAACTGGGGGATGTAGGACGACGGATCGGGGTAATCGGCGAGCCAGTCGCCGTCGGTGGAGATCTGGAATCCGGCCCACATCGACATCGTGATCGTGGCGAACGGGACGACGTGCAGGCGGACGTGATAGCCCAGCGCGCGCAGGACGCCGGCGAAATAGGCGGCGACCCCGGGTGGCACCCAGCCCTCGTCCGGGCTGCCCCACACGTCGACCTGCTCTCCCGCGGTTCCTGACTCCCTGACCAGCTGCCGCGCCCGGGCCATGTCCGGTGCGCTCCAGGCGCCGCCGGGACTGGGATCGCGTGTGTACGGGCAGTAGGGGACGTAGCCGGGCAGGCCGGGCGCCACCGGCTGGCAGGCGGGGGCAGCGAAGTCCGGGCCGCCGTACAGCTGGACGATCTTCGCCCGGTCGATCGCGTAGTTGAGGGCCTGCCTGACCCGGACGTCGTTGAACGGGGCACGGTGCGTGTTCAGGGGAGCGAACTCGATGGCGAACTGCGGGCTGGAGTGCAGCTGGGCCGGCTGCTGAAGCTGAAGCTGCTGGTACTGGGCGAGCGGAAGCTGCCCGGAGTACCAGTCGGCCCGTCCCTGGCTGACCGCGGTCACCGCGGCCTGCGCGGTCGCCATGGTCCGCCACACGATCGCGTCGGGATCGCCGGCCGGCTGGGCGGCGTGGGACCACTCGCGGAACAGCGGGTTGCGGACGAACCGGACCTCTGTCCTGCTGGCTTGCGCGATCCGGTACGGCCCGGTGCCCGGCACCGTATGGGGGCCAGCTTCGCGGTCCGGCGTACCCGGCGGGACCGGCGCGGCAAACGACATCTCGGTGAGCTTGAACAGGAACTCCGGATCAGGCGCGGTGAGATGGAAGGTGACCGACCCGGTCGCGTCGTCGGTGACGATGCCGCGGGACAGGTCGCAGTGCTGCGGCCGCGCACCGCAGGCGGCGGCGCCGATGAGGCCCGCGTACAGTGACTGGCCCGGAGACCCGACCCGGAAGAGGCGCTCGATGCCGCGGCGGAAGTCGCCGGCCTGCAGCGGCTGGCCGTCGGAATACCGGAGGCCCGGACGGATCCTGAAGGTGTACGTCGCGCCGCCGTCCGACGGCACCGGGACGGCCAGCGCCAGGTCGGGAACCATCCGCAGCCCGTCTGCGCCAACGCTGCGCTGGAAGGTGACGAGACCGTCGTAGGCCAGCCCGCCGAACTGAGGGCTGGGGGCGTAGTCGTAGATGGCCGGGTCGATCGAGACGTTACTGCCGGGTGCGGACGCGTCCGCGATGTTCGTCGTCACGATCGTGAGCGTCCCGCCGTGATGGCTGCCGCCGGCCGCCGCCACGGCCACCCACAGCCGTCCGGGTCCGGCGACGAGCGCGGTCGGGGTGCCGCCCACGGACAGGCGGGCGACGTCCTGATTGCGGTTCGGGTCGATCCGCGAGACGGTACCGGAGTACTGATTGGCGACCCAGACTGAGCCGCCAGCGGCGGTCAGTGCGGCCGGCCCGCTTCCGACCCCGATCGTGGCCGTCACCGACAGGCGCACCGGATCGACCCGGGAGACGGTGGCGTCAAGGCTGTTGGCAACCCAGAGCGAGCCGGCCTGCGCGGCGAGCGCGACCGGTCCGTTGCCTACGTGCACCCGCCCGGTCACCCGGCCCGCGGCGGGATCGATCTTCTCGATCGTCCCGTCGTCGTATCCCGCCACCCAGAGCACCCCGTCCGCCGCTGCGAGCGCGCTCGGCTGCAGGTCCAGCGGAAGCGTCCGGCGCAGCGATCCGGTCGCGGGATCGACCTCGAAAAGCTCACGGGCCCCCGAGTCAGCCACCCACAATCCGCCGAGGCCGTACAGGATCGCGTCAGGGTTCGTCCCCGGGAGCTGGATCGTCTGCGTCACCGCCTCGGTGGCCGGGTCGATTCGGGTGACGGTAGCGCCCACGGTGCTCGCCACCCAGATCGCCCCCGCGCCAGTAGTGATGCTCCCCGGGCCGCCTCCGACCAGAATCCGGTCGGTCTCGGCGCCGGAACCGGGGTCGATCCGCGAGACCTTGCCCCCGCCAGGATCGGCCACCCAGACCGAGCCGCTGCCGCCGCTGACCGCGCCCGGCGCCCCGGCGAGCCTGGTCGCCTGGACGATCTGGTCCGATGTGGTGTTCACGGCGACCAGACCGTCCGCGCCCGCCAGGGTGGCCTGGCCGGCGGCGGAGCGGTGGAAGCCGACGAGGAGGCTGACGGCCAGGACCCCGGCGCCGGCCACCGCGAGGGTGGCTACCCGGCCGCGGCGGGGACGCGGCCGGGTCGCTGCCGGCGCCCCGGCCGGAGCGGCCGCGACCGCGGGCAGGTCGAGGGCCGGATCCTGGCGCAGGATCGCGCCCTCGAGCCGCTGCAGGGCCGGCCCTGGTTCCAGGCCGAGCTCGCGGACCATCATCTGCCGGGCGGCCAGGTAGGCGCTGAGCGACTCGGCCTGCCGGCCACCGCGGTACAGCGCCAGCATCAGCTGCCCGTGCAGGCGCTCGCGCAGCGGGTGTTCCGCGATCAGCGCCTGGAGGTCGCTGACCACGTCGGCGTGCCGGCCTAGAGCCAGGTCGGCTTCGATCCGGTCCTCGGTCGCGCCGAGCCTGAGCTCCTCCAGCCGTCCGGCCTCTACCTGCGCGAACGACTCGCCGCTGAGGTCGCCGAAGACGGGTCCGCGCCAGAGCCGAAGCGCCGCGTGCAGGCTCGCGGCGGCTGATTGTCGCGCGCCTGACGCGAGCTCATCGCGGCCGCGCCCGACCAGCTGCTCGAACCGGCGGGCGTCCAGCTGACCGTCATCGACCCGCAGGCAGTACGCACCCGGCCGAGTCAGCAGCACGGGCGAGCCGAGGGCCTTGCGGAGCCTGGAGATGTACACCTCGAGGCTCCCCCGCGCGTCGGCCGGCGGCTGATCACCCCAGAGGTCGTGGACGAGGATCCCGCGCGAGACCGGCTCGTTCGCGTGCAGCAGCAGGATGGCCAGCAACTTGTGCAGCCTGGGCCCGCCGATCTCGATCACGCGCCCGTCGACGCTGACCTCGACCGGCCCGAGTATCCGGTACTCGATCATCCGGTCCCACCCCTGCTCCCGCCCACATCTAAGCACGTCCTGGCGAGCCGCGCACCGGGCCGTGCTGACCCGGTACTGGCCCTGCCCAGGCGCCCTGGCCAGGGCTGTCAGCTTCTTGAAAGCGCGCCGCGTCACGATCAGCCCAGGTGAACCGCGCGTTCACCGTCCGGGGACATCGATAGGGGGAGGATCTGGCATGAGCGGGGCATGGCGGAAGTGGGCCGGCAAGAGATGGCGCGCGCTCGCGGCGGGGGGCACAGCAGCGGCGGCGGCGGCCGCCGCCGGGCTGACCCTGGCGGCGCAGCCGGCGCAGGCGGCGGCGGTATGCGTGGCCGGCGGTGGCTGTTATCCGACGATCCAGGCGGCCGTCAACGCGGCGCACGCCGGCGACACGATCACCATCGGGGCCGGCACCTTCGCGGGCGGCATCACGGTCACCAAGAGCATCCACCTGGACGGTGCGGGGGCGGCGTCGACCACTATCCGCGGCGGCGGCCACGTGCTGACGATCGGCACCTACGACGCGAAGACCGAGCCGACCGTCTCCATCAGCGGCGTGACGATCACCGGCGGGCTGGCCAGGTCGAGTCCGGAATCGGTCGCGTTCAACGGGGAGGACGGGGCCTGGGCGGAGGGAGGCGGCATCGAGGTCCCGCCGGGCAGGGACTTCGGCAACGGCGCGACGGTGACGATCTCCGACAGCGTGATCACCGGCAATCGCGTTAACCCGAGTACGGGCTCCCCGTCAGGGATTGCCTGCCCTGGCGGCTTCCCCAAAGGTCAGTGCCCGTTCGCCCCGGCCTACGGCGGCGGCATCGGCACCTGGGGCGCGCTGACGCTGATCCGCACCACCGTGACCGATAACAGCGCCGGGGCGGCGCCGGGGCAGCCGGGCACCGCCAGTGACGCGGACGGCGGCGGAATCTACAGCCGCCAGGGCGGCCTCACGCTGGACGACGCGGTCGTGACGGGTAACCACACGACGGCGGCTGCCCCGGTGGGACGCTTCGCCGAGGGCGGCGGCATCTGGGCCGGCGTTCCCGACTTCGGGCCCGGCGCGAACGTCGGCCATGAAACGGTGGTCATCAAGGACAGCCGGATCTCCGGCAACAGCGTCCGTCTCAGCACGGGTCTCCCGGCCACATACGGCGGGAAGGCGGTGAGCCTGGTCGCCAACACGGGCGGTATCAAGGTCAACTTGAACACGCCGGTGACGACGGTCCAGAACACGGTGATCTCGGGGAACCTGGCCGTGTCCACGACCCCGAACGGCAACGGGGACGCGATCGACGCGGGCATGAACGT
>DATJQX010000152.1:0-3990 GCA_035505275.1 Streptosporangiaceae bacterium
GCCACCCGGACCGGGTTCGCGCTCGCGCCGCTGTACGCGGTGCTGCACGAGGCCTGCTACGCGCAGGGGGCGGCGACCCAGTGGGCGGCGCAGCGGGTGCGCGCGGAGTTCCCCGAGTTCGACGCGGCGGCCGCGCTCGACACCGGCGCCCCGATCCTGTTCACCGGCGAGATGATCTATCCCTGGATGATGGAGCTCGACCCGGCGCTGCAGCCGCTGCGGCTGGCCGCGGAGATCATCGCGAACCGCGACGGCTGGCCGCCGCTGTACGACCCGGCGCGGCTGGCCGCCAACGAGGTCCCCGCGGCGGCCGCGGTCTACTACCACGACATGTACGTGCCGCGGGAGCTGTCGATGCGCACCGCGGCCGCGATCAGCGGGCTCAGACCCTGGGTGACCAGCGAGTACGAGCACGACGGGCTGCGGGTCAGCGGCGGGCCGGTCCTGGACCGGCTGATCGCGATGAACCGCGGCGAGGTGTGACCTCCCCGCGCCTCACGAGACCTCGAGGCGCACGACGCAGGCGGACGGCGAACGGGGAAGGGTCACGGTGAGCGCGCCGAGACTCGCGTTCCAGCTGGCTTCCGCCGCCGCGTGCGGCGGGTAGAGCACCCGCGCGGTGACCCGCGCGCCGTGCAGATGCGGCAGCGCGACTGTTATCTGGTGGTCCGCGTCCGTTCCCGGCCGCGGCTCGCGCCGCCAGACGGCCAGGTGGCTCACCCCCGGCGCGCGCAGGCCGAGCGCGATCCACGGGGCTTCCCAGCGCGGCAGGCCGAGCGGCCAGAACGGGGTGGACCCGGCGATCGCGGACCGGACGGACTCCTTGTACACCCGGACCGCGTCCGCGACCAGATCACGTTGCCGACGGCTCATGCGGTCGAGGTGACCGGACAAGTGGACCCGGCCCAGCATCGCGCTGGCCATCGTGAACGCGATCTCGTCGTCGGTGAATTCCGGCTGCGGGTAGGCCCACACGGCGGCCTGCTCCGGGGCGATCGCCGCCGGGGCGGCGGCGGCGATCGGCGGGTAGCGGAGAAAGTCCTGCTGATCGCTGGTGGACTGCAGCTGCATGCGCGACAGCAGCGCGTAATCGGTGCGCATGCCGCCGGACGAGCAGTTCTCGATCACCAGCCCGGGATGCCGGTCGAGCACGGCGTCGAGCCAGTCAAGCTCCGCGCGGTTGGCGGCCAGCAGGCCGACACCGGCACTCACGCCGCCCGTGTCGGGGCCAGGCCCGACTTCGATGTTGTAGTCCAGCTTGAGGTAACCCACGCCCAGTTCGCCGACCAGGAAGTCGACCACCTGGTCCAGGTGCTTGACCGCGGCGGGATGGCGCAGGTCCAGGTGGTAGCGGCCGTGCTCGACGATGAGCTGCCCGCCGCGCTGGAAGAAAGCGTCCGCGGGAAGCTGCCTGACAACCTCGCTGTTGACGCCGACGACCTCGGGCTCCAGCCACAGGCCGGGCACCATCCCGGCATCCCTGATGCGGTCAAGCACCTCGGCGATCCCGCCGGGAAACCTGGTCTGTGAGGGCCGCCACGCGCCGACCGTGTCCCACCAGCCCTCGTCGATCTCCGCGTACCAGCCGGAGTCGACGCAGAAGTACTCCGCGCCGGCCTCCGCAGCGGCGGCGATCAGCGGCAGCAGGCGCTCGGTCGTCGGGTTGCCCATCACCGTGTTCATGTAGTCGTTGAAGATCACGGGAAGGCGGCGGCCGTCTTCGTGCGGGCGCCTGATCGCGCGCCGGACGGCGGTGAGCCCGGCCACTGCCCCGTCGAACCCTTCCGGGCTGACCGCCACGCTGGCCGGCACGGTGGTGAAGGCCTCGCCCGGGTCCAGCGTGACGCGCCAGTGGTGCCCGGCGTCCGTCGGGCCGAGGAGCGCGAGGTAAGCGCCGCCGGCCGTGCCTGCCGGGGCATGCCTGCCGCGGGGACCCGGACCCGCGGCCGCGGACCGGTGCGTGCACTCGCCGGCCTGCCAGTGCCAGCCGCCGTTGTGCTCGATCTGCCATGCCCACGCGTGCCCGCTGCGCCGGTTCACGATCGCGCCGGCGGGCAGGTACCGTCCCGACGACCAGCTTCCGGCGCTAGTCAGGCTGAAGCATCCCCGCGGGTCGGCGCCGAGCGCCAGGCGGCTGATGTCGGGGAGCGCGTCGCGGAGCGGCCGGGCCTGCCAGCGGCCCTCGGCCATCCAGTCGTACTCCGCCCACAGCACGTCCAGGTCCGCCAGGTCGTCGGGACCCGGCCCGGTGCCCAGGCCCCCGTACAGGAACGAGGTCACCGACTCGACCGTGACCGGCCGCGCGCCGCGGTTCTCCAGGCGCACCCAGGAGCGGAGCCCGGCGCCCCCGGCGCCTCCGGCCCCCGGCCCGCTCGAATCCAGGACCCGGTAGAACACCTCGGCGCGCAGCCCCGTCACCGGGTCGTCCAGGTCCACGCGCAGCTCCCGCCAGGGGCCGTCCGCGGCGCCCTCGACGTGCCCGGCGTAGCGGAAGCGAGCGCCCGCCTCGGACTCGCAGTACCGCCCGCCTGACCAGCCGCGGCCCTCGCCGGTCACGATGACGTCGAGCAGGGGCAGCGCCGCGTCGCGCGCCAGCGCCGAGCCGCCCGGGGCCGACAGGCGAGTGAGCCTGGCCATTCCGTCGCGGTCCACTTCGATCCGCAGCTCCAGGTTCTCGTCAGCCCAGCCGATGACCCGCGGGAGCTGTTCTGTTCCGGCCAAGCCTTCCTCCTCGCCGCGGCGGCCCAGGTCGCAGCGCCGCGGTCGCGTTAAATCGTGATGTCGGATGCCTTGACTGCCTTTGTTGTGAACGTTCACAATCCTGGCATGGCAGTGACCGGCCCCACAAGTGGCCAAGCTCCGCCCCCCGGCGACGGAGCCCAGGGCCGCGGCCTGCGACCGGCCAGCATCCTGGACGTGGCCGCGGCGGCCGGGGTTTCCTACCAGACCGTGTCCCGGGTGATCAACGGCCACCCGAACGTCAAGCCGGCGACCCGCGAGCTCGTCCTGGCGGCCATCCAGCAGCTGGGGTTCCGCCCGAACCGGGCCGCCCGGCTGCTGCGCGGCGGGCTCGCGCGGTCGGTCACCGTGCTGACGCCGAACACCAGCCTGTACGGATACCAGGCGGCCCTGCAGGGCATCGAGGAGGCGGCGCGCGCCGCAGGCTTCGCCGTCGGGGTCCGCGTCGTGGAGTCGGCGGTCCCCGCGGAGGTCGCCGACGCGGTGACCAGGGCGATCGGGCCGGGGGGATCGCTCATCGTCATCGCCTACGACCAGGCGGGCCGGATGACGCTGGACGCCGTCCCGCCGGACATCCCGATGATGGCGATGGTCGAGGCGCCGGCCAGCGACCCGGGCCCGGAGCGGCCCTGGGTGTGGCTCGACGACCGGAAGGCCGCCGTCGAGGCGACCCGCTACCTGCTCTCGCTGGGCCACTCGACGGTTCACTACCTGGCGATCCCGTCATCGACGCATGCCAGCCAGCGGCAAGCGGGGTGGCGTGAGGCCCTGGAGGAGGCCGGGGCGCCGGTGCCGGCCCCGCGGCAGTGCGGCTGGACCCCCCGGTCCGGCTACGAGGCCGGGCAGGCGCTGGCCACCGATCCGGCGGTGACCGCCGTGCTCTGCGGCAACGACGACCTCGCCCTCGGCGTGATGCGAGCCATGCACGCGGCCGGGCGCGCCATCCCGGGAGACGTCAGCGTCGTCGGGTTCGACGACATGCCGGTGGCCGAGTTCCTGACACCACCGCTCACCACGGTGCGGCTGGACTTCGCCGAACTAGGCCGGGTCTGCTTCGCCTTGCTCCTGGCACTGATGGAGCGGAAGGAGACCCTGCCCCACGTACGACGACCCGAACCTGAACTGATCATCAGGGAGAGCGCGGGCCGCCACCAACTGCCGCGCGGGTCCGGCATGACCCGCGCGGCAGGCACTTGATGCACACCCCAGAGAAAAAAGGAGCATCTCGTGATTAAGAAGATATACGCACGA
>DATJQX010000153.1:0-4391 GCA_035505275.1 Streptosporangiaceae bacterium
GCGGGGGTCGCCCTCGGCCTAGCCGGGTCCGCCGCCGTCATCCTCTGGGCGCTGGTCGCCCGCCTGCCCGGCTTCACCCCGCTCATCGCGGCCGGCTCGGCCGTGGCGGTGTTCGCCGTCGCCGCGGCGGCCGCTGGCCACTGGCGACAGGGTGCACTGCACCGCCTCGCCGACAGTGTGGCAGTTGGTACCGCCTTCAGCCCGTCCAGCCTGGAATTCCGTGCGCTCATCCAACCCGGCCGGCAGCCAGGCAGCTACTCCGCCGTCCTGTGGGTGCACCTGCACTCCCCATGGCAGCTGCCACTGCGGCAACGGTCACGTGTGTTCGCTGTAGTGCTCGCTGTGTACCTTGCGTCAGCGCTGCGCCCCCGACGCGGCCGACGCGACGGGTACCGGGGACGGATGGCAGGGGCCTCCACAGGCGAGAACGACGTGGAGTGGATCGGCGGGCCCCCTGAGGCAGACAGTGCCTGGTGGGTGGGTCCCACAGCCAGCGGGCTCATCATCTCTCGTCCGGCTGACGCCGCCCTGCCATGGGAACGGATAATCACCGCGAGCCTCGGCCCGGACGCCGCTGGTCGCATCGAGTGGCGTCGCCAGGTGTTCGTGAGCGCCGACCCGGACTCCGGGCTCGCTACGGGCAACCTCATCGACGTCTATCCCTACCGGCTGCATGAGGGCGTCGCGCTGTCCCTGGACGCGTCCCCCAGCTGGACGCCGATCTACGCTGATCACTACGAGAGCCCAGCCAGCCCGCTCGGTCAAGTCCAGGTGCGGCACGCGATCGGCGCGGCGATCACGACGTCCGCGGGTACGCGGCTCGAGGTGGGCGCGCTGACTACGGACGCAACACCGAGGATGCTCGGCACGGAGGAACTCCGTGTTGGCGACCCGTCGCTGATCATTGTCCAGGCCGAGTTTGCTGCCGAGAACCCGTCGCCCACCCCGGGCGGCGACGCCGAGTCCTCTGCCGCAGCCGAAGTCGCTGCGCGTCAGAGCACCGATGAGCTGCGGACGCAGCTCGCGCTGGCCGTTGACCTGATCAGGTCGTTCGCGGCCCCCGCCGTTCTCCTGCTGCCCGGCCTGCCCGCGGCGCAGGCAACCCTGATGGCCACTGCCATCGCCGGCTACGCCAACGACACTGGGCGGGCCGCGCAAGCCCGGCCTCCCGACCCGGCCAAGCTCCAGGCGGAACTGCGCGCGATCCTGCGCCCACACGTTTCGCCGACGGTCCTCGACGACATCGTGCTGTTCATCAACGACAGGGGATAACGGCGGGCGGGAAAATCACGTGCTCCCGGCGCGCTGACCTTCTTATGATCCGGGCATGGATCTGCGCATCGCGACCCTCGCCGAGCGGCCCGGCATGAAGTCCAAGTTCGTGAACAAGGAGACCGAGCCGTGGCCCGCGTTCATGAACGAAGACCCCATCGGCTGGCTCTACTTCAGCGACGTCCGGATCGCGAACCCCGAATACGGGCTGATCGCCTATGACGCCGCCGCCCCGGACGAGGCGGTCGCCCGGGCGTTCTGCGTGCCGTTCGCCTGGGACGGCGACCCGGCTCTCGGCGAGCTGCCGGTCGACGGCTGGGATGGCGTGATCTGGCGTGCGGCGCGCGATCGGCAGATCGGGCAGCAGCCGACCATGGTCTCGGCGCTGGAGATCACCGTTCCCGCGGACCTCCAGGGCACCGGCCTGTCCGGGAAGATGCTGGCGGCCATGCGGGACAACGTGCAACGTCTCGGGTTCAAGGACCTGGTCGCCCCGGTGCGGCCGAACCGCAAGCACCTGGTCCCGGACATGCCCATTGACGCGTACGCGGCGCTGGTCCGCGAGGACGGCCTGCCCCAGGATCCGTGGGTGCGTGTTCATGTCCGGGCTGGCGGCCGGATCGTTGGCACCTGCAAGCGCGCGATGGTCATCCCTGGCACGCTCGAGGAGTGGCGTTCCTGGACGGGCCTGCCGTTTGACGAGTCGGGGCCGGTCGTGGTGCCCGGCGCGCTGGTGCCAGTCCAGTGCAGCGTCGAGCATGACTACGCGGTCTACGTCGAGCCGGCGGTGTGGGTGCACCACCGGCTGTGAGGCCGGCTGTATCTGACGGGGCGACGTACGCTCTGTGCAGGCGAGGAAACAAACGCTCCCGTGCCGACCCGGCGACGCGGCGTAGGAAGGAGCAGACATGCCAGAAGTCACTGCGAAGACCGGCCGCGGCAGCAGATGGACCCATCCGTTGCCGCCCGACGGCTTCGACCCGCGCGCCGCGTCGCCGCTCGAGCTGCGCCGCTACGGCCTGCCGCAGCGACCCGATCCTGCGGTCCGCCCAGAACTCGCGGCCCGCTGGGACGCGGTCTTCTCCCGCCAGCTCCGCTACATCGCGCCCGTCTTTCAGCCGGTGGAGGAGCTGGTGCCCGGCATCAGCCGGGCAGTTCGCCCGCGCCTGGACGCCAACGGCACGAACGGGACCTGGTCGGGCGCCGTGACGCACGCCCCGGCCGGCGAGACGTTCGAGTACGTCTTCGGACAGTGGAATGCCCCGCATGTCGATGAGCCCTACGGCGGCGGCGTCGGCAGCTGGTGGGCGGCCACCTGGATCGGTATCGACGGGGTCATCGACGTCACCCAGATCGGCACGATGCAGGTCGTGTCGTCCGCCGCGGACGGCAGCGTCACCAGGTCCTGTTTTGCGTGGCACGAGTGGTGGTCGGAGTCGGTGTCATCGCCGTGGGTGGCGATCCAGAACTTCCCCGTCGATTTCGGGGACACCGTGTGCGGCCTGATCTGCATGCAATCGCCAGAAGAAGCGGACTTCAGCATGATCAACATGACCACTGGTGTCCACGTGGGGTTCGGATCGATCCCGCTGACCGATCCCTCCAGTACCCCCTCGATGGAAAACCAGGCCGAGTGGATCCTCGAACGGCCGGAGCTGTCAACCGGCCAGGCGCAGCTGCCGGACTTCAGCGAGATCTCCTTCGACTCGCCCTATGCCGGCCGTGGCCTGGCCTTCTTCGTGGAAGGGGGCAACGCGGACACGGTGCTGAACATGGTGGAGAACGGCAACACGGTAGCCACCACCACCGTCGAGTCAGCGACGCTGATCAAGATCGACTACACCGGCGGACCGCCTCCGATCCAGGGCGGCGAAGCAGGCTGACGAGGGCGCTAGCTGCCGTCCACGAGGTACCGGCAGAACAGTGCGCCGTCCTCCGTCAGGGCGTGCGCCAGCGTCGCCGGCCGCGCGGGGAACGGGGCGCCGGCGACGACGCGGGTCGGGCCTGGGCCGGCCAGTATCGGGCTGACGGTGAGGCAGAGCTCGTCGAGCAGGCCTTCCGCCGTCAGCTGGCCCAGCAGGTGCGGCCCGCCCTCGCAGAGCACTCGGCCGAGGCCGCGGTCCTGCAGCGCGGTCAGTGCCTCCTTGAGGTCCACGGCCATCTCGCCTGCCACGATCACGTCCGCCACCCGCGCGACGGCCGCTCGCCGGTCGTCGGGTGACCCGGCGCAGGTGATCACGATCGTCCGCGCGTCCGGCGGCGCGTCGGTGAACAGCGGCGTCGCGAGGTCCAGGCCGAGCCCCCTGCTGACCAGGGCGATCGGCACCGTCGGGGGCCGTCCCGCCCGCAGGTCCTCGAGCGCGGGCCTGCGGCGGGCCGGCTTGTACTCCTCGACGCGCGCGGTGCCGGCCCCGACCAGCACCACGTCCGCGAGCACCCGTAGCAGGCCGAACAGCCGCATGTCGCCTGGCGTCGACAGGGCCGCCGTCCTGCCTTCGAGGAAGCCCGCGCCGTCGACGCTGGCCACCATATTGGCGCGCAGCCAGTGCGGCCGGGGGTAGGCGTACAGCCCGGCCAGCGCGTGATCGTCGAGCTCGTCTGCCGAAGCCGACGGCGGCGGCAGCAGGACCCTCATGTCCGGGACCGCAGCACGACGACGGCCCGCCCCGCGACCTCTACTTTCGTCCGCGGCAGGAACCCGATGGCGTCGGTCGCGTCGCCGCGCGGGCTGACGGTGTCGATCACGACCTCCCAGTCGCCGCTGAGCTTCGCCTCGGGCAGCGTGAACGTGATCGGCTCGGCGCCGGCGTTGAACAGCAGCAGGAACTTCACATCGGTGACCGGGTCGCCGCGCGGGTCGGGCTCGCTGATCGCCGCGCCGTTCAGGAAGACCGCCACCGACTTGGCGTAGCTGGCCCGCCAGTCCTCCTCGGTCATCTCGTCGCCGGCCGGCGTCAGCCACGCGATGTCGGCGCTCAGGTTGCCGGCCCCTGAGCCGGAGAAGGCGCCCTTGAAGAACCGGCGGCGGCGGAACACCGGGTGGTGGCGGCGCAGCCGGGCCAGCTTCTGGGTGAAGATGAGCAGGTCCCGTTCGCCGGCGGCCTTCGACCAGTCCACCC
>DATJQX010000154.1:0-36057 GCA_035505275.1 Streptosporangiaceae bacterium
CACACGGCAGCACCGCCCGGAAGGACCCAGACCATGAAGCCCACCCGCATCGCCGGCGCCCTCACCGCCCTGGCCGCCGTGGCGCTGCTGTCCGGGTGCGGCCTGGCCCACCACGCCGCCGCCCCCCGCCCCGCCGTCACCACCCGCGCCTCCCACGCCTCCGGCGCTCACACCGCCGCCCAGCCGGCCCCCGCCCCCAGCCCGGCCCTGGCGTGGCTCGACTCGGCCGGCGGGCAGGCCCAGGTGACCTTCAACCAGGACGTCGACACCCTGGCCTCCGCGCTGGTCATCGAGAACCAGGCCACCACCGCCGCGAACCACCAGGCGTTCGAGGCCGCCGCCCGGACCGTCCGGACCCAGGCCCGCGCCATCCTGGCCGACCCGGCCCTGCTCCCGGACACCGGCCGGGCCGCCTACCAGAGCATGCTCCAGGACTTCATCACCGTCGCGGACCTGCTCCAGCCCGGCGCCGGCTACGGCACCACCGCCCAGGACTACACCGCCTGGTACACCGCCCTGCGCGCCACCAACATCACCGTCGCCTAAAGACCAACCAGCACAACGTGTGGCCGGCAACGCCGGCCACTCGTCCGTTTGCGGAGGATCGATCCGCTAAGCAGGTCCTGGCGAGGACGACAAAGATCGATCGGGAAATCAATAGGAAATCGAATACCTCAGCGTGTTGCCGCCGGAAATGTCAGAACGACCTGATAAGGTTTGATTGGAAAATAAGACCGGAGAAGATCGTTAGGAGATCAGTGTAACCGTACGTACTGTCTGAACAATGCCTCGGGGGAGGTGAGGCAGGAAATGTCAGCGGGAACGGTCCCGGCTAGTGAGGCGCTCGAGCTACTGGAGTACGCAGCGGGGCTCGTGGCCGACCTGGACGCCGCCGAGATGCCGGCCGAGACGCTCGGGGAGTGCGTGCAGGGCGTCGAGGGGGTCGAGGCGGTGCTGGCGGCCGCCATCGGCAGGCTGCTAGCCGCATACGACGCCAAGGACGGGCACCTGGCGGACGGACAGCGCACGCTGCGGGCCTGGCTGGTCAACACCATGGGGGTCACTAAGGGGCAGGCCGCGCAGTACCGGGCGCTGGTGAAGCTGGCCTTGGACCATGCCGTGCTGTGTTCCGCGCTGCGCACCAAGGCGCTCGTCAAGTCGGTGGCGCTGCAACTGGCCCAGTGGACCCAGAACATCCCCGCCGAGTTCCGCAGGCAGACCGAGGAAATCCTGGTGGCCGCGGCCCAGGCCGGGGCCAGGCTGCACGAACTAGCCGCGATCTACGCCGAGATCCGAAGCCGGACCGCCCCGCCCGACCCAGATGACGACAAGGACCCGCGGCTGGACCGCGGGCTGTCCCTGGATCTCACGATGGACGGTGCGGGGGTGCTACGAGGGGATCTAACCCCCGAGTGCGCGGCGATGGTGACCGCGGTGCTGGACGCACTCTCCACCCCCCAGCCCGGCGGGGACCTGCGGACCCAGCCGCAGCGCTACCACGACGCGCTCGAAGAAGCCATGCGCCGCCTCCTGGCCTCCAACCTGCTCCCGGCCCGGGCCGGGCAACCCACCAAGGCGCTCGTTCACATCGGCTTGCCCGACCTGATCCAGCTGGACACCGACTCGGTACTACAGGACACCTGGATCGCCGCCTACCGCGCCCGGTGGGCCGCACATCGAGCCGCCGCGTCGGTC
Organism: Streptosporangiaceae bacterium; assembly: GCA_035505275.1. Lineage (GTDB taxonomy): Bacteria > Actinomycetota > Actinomycetes > Streptosporangiales > Streptosporangiaceae > Palsa-504. Next base: position 1,696 of record DATJQX010000154.1, read on the forward strand.
ACCCCGGGCGACGGCGGCGCCTGGCTGGAAGGCGACGCGGCCCGGGCCGTCGCATGCGACGCGATGCTCATCCCCGTAGTCCTCTGCGACATCGATCCCGGTCCGATCGAGCAGCTCATCACCTACTGCGTGGAGTACGACCGCCTCCGCGCCCATGCCCATGCCCATGCCGGAGACTCCGGGGACGGGCCCGGCAGCGCGGGCACGTCGGAGAGCGGCGCGGGCACAGCGGAAGGCTTGGACGGGCCTGGCGGCCCGGGCACCCAGGACGGCTCGGTCCTACCGGACGCTACCGGAGCAGTGCCGGGCGGGAGCGCCACCGAGACAGCCGAGCCTGCCGCCGGGAGCACCGCGCAGGTGCTGGCCATGCTCGAGCACCAGATCCTGGCCACCGTCATCCAGATCGTCTCCGGACCCAGCGGCGTCGCCTCGTTCCTGCGCCGCCAGCTGCTCGGCAAGGGCCTGAACGGACCCAGCCTGCCGCTCGACGTCGGGCAGACCGACGACATCCCCGTCCACCTCCGCCGTCTGGTCGCGCTGCGCGACCAGACCTGCCAGTTCTCCGGCGGTTGCGACCAGCCCACGTCCCGGTGTGAACCGCACCACGTGGTGCACCGCGCCGACGGCGGGCACACCAGCCTGTGGAACCTCAAAGACAAGTGCCACTGGCACCACCACGTCTTGCTACACCAGAAAGGCTGGCAGCTGACGGTCTACCCGGACGGCACAAGCCAGGTCACCAGCCCCGCCGGCAAGGTCATCCGCAGCCACAGCCCGCCGCCCCGGTCCGGGTAGGGCGCCCGCCCCGGTAACGTCGGGAAGGGCCTGCGTGTCACCGTGGGTCCTGCGGGGCGGCGGCGGTAGTGCAGCCGACACGGGGCGGCTTCCCACTGAAGAAGTCCGGAATGGCCATGGTAGACACGTGACATGACGGTCTTCCCGACACCGGACCTGGCTGACGTGCTGGCGGCGAGCCAGCGCATCGCGCCTTACCTGCGGCCGACCCCGCTGTACCGCTATCCCGCCCTAGGCGCGGTAACCGGAGTGCAGGTGTGGGTCAAGCACGAGAATCATCAGCCGGTTGGCGCCTTCAAGGTCCGCGGGGGAGTGAACCTGGTCAGCCAGCTGACCGAGGACGAGCGGCGCCGCGGTGTCATCGCCGCCTCGACCGGCAATCATGGCCTGTCGGTGGCGTATGCGGCGGACCTTTTCGGCGTCCGGGCGGTGATCTGCATGCCCGAGCGGGCCAACCCGGTGAAGGTCGAGTCGATGCGCGCCCTGGGCGCCGAGGTACGCTTCCACGGCAGCGATTTCGACGAGGCCCGCGGGTACTGCGAGCGGCAGGCCGCTGAGCACGGCTACCGGTACGTCCATTCCGGGAACGAGCCGTTGCTCATCGTCGGCGTGGGCACCTACACCCTGGAGATCCTCGAAACCCGGCCGGACATCGAGGTGATCGTGGTCCCGGTCGGCGGCGGCAGCGGGGCGGCGGGCGCCTGCGTGGCGGCGAAGGCGATCCGCCCGTCGATCGAGGTGATCGGCGTGCAGTCCGAGGCGGCCCCGGCCGCTTATCGCTCCTGGCGGGCCGGCTCCCTGGTGGAAGCCACCAATGCCACGTTCGCCGAGGGGCTGGCCACCGGGACGGCGTTCGAGCTGCCGCAGCAGATCTTGCAGAAGTCACTCGATGACTTCGTGCTGGTTTCCGAAGATGCGCTGCGGGCCGCCACGCGGCTGATGATCGAGAAGACGCGGAACCTCGTTGAGCCGGCGGGCGCGGCTGCCCTGGCGGCGGTACTGGGCGCACCCGGGCGTTTCGCGGGCCGGAAGGTAGCGATCGTGTGCAGCGGCGGCAACATCAGCCCCGCGCAACTGGCCGGGCTGTGGCCTCCCGAGCCGGCCTGACCCCGAGCCGGCCTGACCCCGAGCCAGGCGGGCGCACCGCAGACGGACGCTGATGCGGCCGTCCTCCTGGCCGGAGGATTTAGCGGATCACTCGTTCCTGGCGGTCTCCGGGCCGGTGATGCGCCGCAGCAGCGGGAACGTGGCCACGATGAGGCCGAGGGCCAGCACGATCCCGGCGGCGGTCAGCGCGTAGTAGGCGGCGCCCGGTGATACCAGGGACAGCTTCAACTCCATGGTCGCGTACATCGCGGAGGCGCCGAACCCGATGCCGATCGCGACCGCGGCGACGGCGAGCAGCGGGACCGCGCTTTCCAGGGCGACGACGCGGCGCAGCATGCCGAGCCGGGCGCCGGTCAGCCGCAGCAGGCTGAACGGGCGCTTACGGTCGGCCAGCCCGCCTGCCACGCTGGTCGCGAGAGTGCAGCCGGCGATGGTCAGGCTGGTCAGGATCACCACATCGGCGAGCTGCTGGTAGGCGTTGTCCGCCGCGTTGCCGGCCGCGCTGTACTCGCCGACCGTTTGCGGCGGCGGTGAGCCGGTGCCGGTCGGGTATGCGTTCTCCAGTACCGTCCTGGCCTGCTCGATCGCGGGCCGCGACCCGTTCGTCGCCACCTCCATGCTGTCCAGCGGGAGGCTGTCCAGCCGCCCGGCGGGGACATCCGCGGCCGACCAGGTGACCTCGGCCAGGTTGCCACCGATGCCGTTGAGGGAGGCGGGGACCTTCGCCGCTGCCGCCCCCGCGGGGCAGCGACCAAGGCCAGGAACGCTCGCGAGCTGGGCGCACGACACCACCGCGGCCGGGAAGTCCTGGATCTGCAGCTGCGGGTTGGCGATGGTCAGCCCCGGGTCAGCCCGGAACTCGACGATAGCCTGGACGCCGGGGATCTGCCGTAGCCGAGTGAGCACCGTTGCGGATGGCAGCGGCGCGGATCCCACCGCTGCTTCGTTCCCGGAGCTGTCGGTGATGTTCGAGAACTGGTCGATGAGGATGTTGCCGGCCGCCGCGCCGTCGGGCACGAAGGGCGGCTTGGTGTTCTGGGTGGCGAGCAGCGCAGCGGTCACGGTGAAGATGAACAGCGCGAGGACCAGGCCGCTGACCGCCCGGAACGCGGCCCGCGGGTCATCTGCCAGCCGCCGCGCGGCGATCAGCGCGCTGGGGCGGCTGGCGCGCCTGGCCAGGACCCGGGCCCCCGCCATCGTCAGCCACGGCCCCGCGATGACCAGGCCGATCATGATCAGCGCGAAGCCGGGCACGAACACCAGGACCTGCCCGGAATTGCTCGCCGGCTTGCCGTGCACGGCGAAGATCCCGAGGTCGGCCAGCCCTGCCAGCAGCGGGAGAACCCGCCAGGCCCGCGGCGGCACCGGGGTCGCCCGCCGGGCGACGCCTAGCGGGGAGATGTTCACCCGCCGCAGCGCCAGCCGGGCCGCGGCGACCGACGCTATGGGCACGCCGAGCGCGACCGCAAGGATGTCGGGCAGGCTGAGCGACAGCTCGGCGGGGAAGAACGGCTGACCGGTGAACGGGATAGCCGCCAGCGGCGCCCGCAGCACGAAGAACAGACCGAAACCGATGGCGACGCCGGCCGCCGCGGCCGCCGCGGAATCTATGGCCGCCATCAGCGACACCTGCCTGGATGTCGCGCCGACCAGGCGCATCGCGGCGAACCGCTGCTCCCGGCGGGCTGCGGACAGGCGGGTGGCGGTGCCGATGAAGATCAGCACCGGCAGCAGCAGCGCCAGCGCTACCGCCGACAGGACGAAGTCGACGCCGGCCGGTTCGAGGCCGCCCCGGATCACGCAGGTGACATGAAGGCCGCATCCGCTGGGCGGAGTGGAGTTGAGGCTGGTCACCTCCGCGGCACCGGGCAGGTGCGACATCTGCGCGACCGACCGGCCGACCACGATGACTAGCGAGTCGGGGGACGGCAGGCCCGCCTCGCCGATCAGACCCGCCTGGTGCCCGGGATAACGATCCGTCAGCTCGTCCGCCGGGGCACTGCGAAGCGACGCGGCCAGCGCCGAAGAGATATAGTACTGGCCCGGCCCCGGGTCCCGGGGGATCCCCGGAGGTACGGGTGAGGTGGGGCCGGTGGCCGCGACGTCGGCCCGGTAGATGCCCTGCCCGTCGAATAGGTCGGTGGTGATCAACGCCCACAACGGGTCACGGCCGGCCGCGGTCGACGCCCGACTCAAGCTCGCAGAGCCCGAAGCCGCTGGTGTCCTCGTGTCCAGCCAGGCGTAGCGGTCGTTCTGCACACCGACGGCGTTGACGGCCGCGATAACGGTCAGCAGCAGGCCGACGCCAATGCCGACCGCGGCGGCCACGACGGCCAGGCGGACGACGGCCTCGCGGCCGCCGCTGACCGCCAGCCGCAGGCCGAGGCGGATCACTGGGCCGCCCCGGAGGACGGGGCCGCCCCGGTGAGCGTGCCGACCGTGCCGTCGCGGACGATGACCTCGCGGTCGGCGTAGGCGGCGACCCGGGCGTCATGGGTGACCAGGATGACGGTGGTGCCGTGCTCGCGGGCCGCGGCGGTGAGCAGGTCCATCACCAGCTCCCCGGACACCGAGTCAAGCGACCCGGTCGGCTCGTCGGCGAACAGCACCTCCGGCCGCGCGACCATGCCGCGGGCCAGCGCGACGCGCTGGGCCTGACCGCCGGACAGCTCCCCGGACCTGCGGTGCTCAAGTCCGTCCAGGCCGAGCGTGCCGAACCACGTCCTGGCCGCCGTCGTCGCCGGGCCGCGGCGGGTGCCGGAAAGCAGCAAGGGCAGCGCGACGTTCTCTTCCGCGGTCAGCTCGGGGACCAGCTGGCCGGACTGGAACACGAACCCGAACCGGTCCCGGCGCAGCGCGCTGCGCCGCACGTCGCTGAGGGTGTCCAGACGCTGCCCGTCGAACCAGACCTCGCCCTGTTCGGGGATCAGGATGCCCGCCAGGCAGTGCAGCAACGTGGACTTGCCCGAGCCGCTCGGCCCCATGACCGCGACGATCTCGCCTTGCCGGACGCTCAGCGAGGCGCCGCGGAGCGCCGGCGTTTCGCCGAACGACTTCACCAGGTTCCGCGCCTCGATGATGTTCCCGGTCACCGGCCCACTGCCCGCTCGAGCAGGTCCAACCGGGCCGCGGCGTGGTCGATCCATCGTAGGTCAGCCTCCAGTCGGTAGAGCGAGTGGTCGGCGAGTAGCACACCGAGCTGATCGCTGTCGCGCTTGAGCTCGGTGAGCTCGCGCATCCGCTGCAGGTGCGCCGCCCGCTGGGCGTCGAGGTACCTGTCGGCCGACCGGCCGAGCACCAGGGCGAGCACCACCTTGGCGAACAGCTCGCTCTGCAGGTCCGGCTCCGGCGGGGCCGGCTCGGCCAGCCACTGCTCCACCTCGGCGATCCCCGCCTCAGTGATGACGTACCGGCGCCGTTCCGGCCCGGCCCCCTGCTCGACGGGCCCGGGGAGTGCCTTCCCGTCCCTGGCCAGCCGGGACAGGGTCGCGTACACCTGGCTGTACCGCAGCGGCCTGCCGCGTCCGAAGTACGCGTCGTAGTCCCGTTTCAGGTCGTATCCATGACTCGGCCCGCGCTCAAGCAGGCCAAGCAGCGTTAGCGGAACACTCATATCCGAGAGAATACTCTGAGAGTATTCTCTCAGACAATAGCTCTCGTTGAACCCGCCAGGGCAGACGGAGGGCCACGATCAAGCTGCGAGCCTCGCCACGACGGCCGCGGCCCGCCACGACGGCCGCGGCCCGGCGCCAGGGCGGCGTGATCGTCGGCGCTAGGATGGATCGGCCAAACCCGGGGGGACTAAGGACGGACGTGATGAGCTTCCAGAAGACGCCGGGCGGGACCCGAGGAGGGCGAACGCCCCCGTCGAACCCGTTGATGCGCGTCATGATGCGGGCCGGAAAACCGACCGGGCCATCCCGGTCATCCGGCTTACCGGAGCCGACTAAGACCCTGAACCCGGAGACCCGCGCCCGGCTGGGTGGCCGGGCCCATAGCGCCCGGCCACGTAAAAACGTCAGAGGCCGTCGTTGATCAGCCGGCCGGCCTGCTCGAACTTGGACGGCAGGTACTTCTTGTAATAGAAGGCCGCCGCGATCCCGGCAACTACCACCACGGCATCGATCGGTCCTAGCCAGTTCGCGTAGCCGTACCCTCCGCCCAGGAACGTGATGTTCGTGAACAGCAGGTACACCACGTAGGCCTGGGTGAAGAACGAGATCAGCGGGGCCAGCCTGGTCTTCCACCAGTGCACCTCGTCGTGGTGGTAGCGCTCGTAGTAGACCAGGATGCTGAGCGAGACCAGCGCCTGCACCGACAAGATGATGATCACGCCCATGACGGCCATCAGGCCGTACAGCTGCAGGTAGGCCTGGGAGGTCGGGTCGTTCGTGCCAGTGAACAGGGCGAACAGGGCGATGATGACCGCGGCGATGACCGTCTGGGTGACCGACGCGATGTGCGGGCTCTTCCACCGGTGGTGGGTCTTGCCGAGCGCCTTCGGGGCCAGGCCCTCGCGGCCGAGCGAGTACAGGTACCGCGCGGTGGTGTTGTGGAAGGCCATGCCGCAGGCGAACGAGCCGGTGATGATCAGGTAGCTCATCACCGAGGCCACCCACTTCCCGGCGTACTGGGTCGCCGGGGTGAGGAAGTAGTTGGCCGCGTTGTTCTGCGAGGCGGCGATGGCGGCGTGCGTGCTCGTGTAGCCGCCGAGCGAGGCCCACGCCGTCAGCGTGTAGAAGATGCCGAGCCCGATCACCGAGATGTACAGGGCGCGGGGGACGATCTTCTTCGGGTCCTTTGACTCTTCGCCGTAGTTCGGCGCCATCTCGAAGCCGACCCAGGACCAGAAGGCGAAGAACAGGCCGATGCCGACCGCGCCCGCGGCGAGCTTGCCCTGGGCCGGGAAGCCCTTGAACGCGTTCGCGATGTTGATCGAGCTGGCGGTGAAGTGCCCGCGGCTGAACAAGTAAACGTCGAAGATGAGCAGGATCACGATCTCGCTGACCAGGCCGACCGCCAGGACCATGGACGAGATCCTGATGTCGAAGTAGGCGAGGATGGCGATGATCGCCACCATGCCGAGCGCCAGCCACGGCCAGCTGACGCTGACCCCGTACGCGTTCAGCTTCAGGCTGAGGAAGTAGGCGAAGCCGCCCGCCAGCGACGCTTCGAACACCGAGTAGGCGACGACCGCGCCGTAGCCGGTGCCGATACCGAGCTCGCGCCCGAGCCCGTGGCTGATGTAGGAGTAGAAACCCCCGGCTGTGGTCTTCTTCCGCGCCATTGCGACGTACCCGACCGCGAACACGACGAGCACGATAGCGGCGAACAGGAACGCGGCCGGCGCGCCGTTGCCCTGCCCGTAGCCGACCATGATCGGGACGTTGAACAACATCGCCGAGATCGGGGCCGATCCGGTCAAGGTCAGGAACAGGACGCCGCCGAGGCCGACGGCATGCTTGCGGAGCTTGGACACGTCCTCGCGCTGCGAGACGTCATAGTCCTCAGCCGCGCCAGTCGCAGTCGCTACGCGGGGGACTTCGGGGACCTGGGGCTGGGCCATGGGTACACCTCCGGCGCATTTGCCGGGAGCGTAACAGCCAGGCCGATTCATGATCAAGAGTTCCGGTTGAGTTAATCTGAGCGAAACACAACCGCTTGACAGTAATCGGTACGTTCGGTACTTATTTGGTTTAGCCGAACGCGCCTTGTGGTTCCCCGCTTCTGCTGGAGGTGACCGTGGCTGAAGAGCTGATCGCCTTCGCCTCCAAGCAGGAGATGCTGGCGAAGTCCAAGCAGTTCTGGAACCCGGACAAGACGCAGTTCTGGATCGACTCCGGCGTCCCGCTCGTCATCGACCGGCGGGAGGGCTACTTCATCTACGACGTCGAGGGCAAGCGCCTCATCGACGTCCACCTCAACGGCGGCACGTACAACCTGGGCCACCGCAACCCCGAGGTGGCCGCCGCGGTGACCGCGGCCATGCAGCGGTTCGACATCGGCAACCACCACTTCCCCTCGCTGGCCCGTACGGCGCTGGCTGAGGCGCTGGTCGGGACGGCCCCGGAGGGCATCACCAAGGTGATGTACGGCAGCGGCGGCGGCGAGGCGATCGACATCGCGCTGAAGAGCGCCCGGCACGCGACCAACAAGCGCGGCATCGTGTCAGTGGCCAAGGCCTACCACGGGCACACCGGGCTCGCCGTCGCGACCGGCGACGAGCGGTTCGCCACGCTGTTCCTCGCCGACCGGCCCGACGAGTTCGCGCACGTGCCGTTCAACGACCCGGACGCCATGGAGGCGGCGCTGAAGGGACGCGACGTGGCGGCGGTGATCATGGAGACGATCCCGGCCACCTACGGCTTCCCGCTTCCGGCGCCCGGCTACCTGCCCGAGGTCAAGCGCCTCTGCGAACGCTACGGCGCGCTCTACATCGCCGACGAGGTCCAGACCGGGCTGATGCGCACCGGCGAGCTGTGGGCGATCAGCAAGCACGGCGTCAAGCCGGACATCCTGGTCTCGGGCAAGGGCATATCCGGCGGCATGTACCCGGTCAGCGCGGTCCTGGCCACCGAGCAGGCCTCGGGCTGGCTGAACGAGGATGGCTTCGCCCACATGTCCACCTTCGGTGGCGCCGAGCTCGGCTGCGTCGCCGCGCTCAAGACCCTGGAGATCACCTGCCGGCCTGAGGTCAGGTCGATGGTGCACTACATCTCCGCGGTCTTCACCGAGGGGCTGGCGCGCATCCAGGCGCAGTACCCGGACTGGTTTACTGGCATCCGCCAGGACGGGCTGGTCATGGGGCTGGAATTCGGCCACCCGCAGGGTGCCAAGTTCGTCATGAAGCGGCTGTACGAGAACGGGGTGTGGGCGATCTTCTCCACCCTCGACCCCAGCGTCCTGCAGTACAAGCCGGGCATCCTGCTCACCCCGGCGCTCTGCGAGGAACTCCTCGAGCGGACCGAGGTGGCCATCGGCAAAGCCCGCGACGACGTGAGCGGGAGGCGCACGTGACTGAGGTAAGCGCACCGCAGATCAGCACGGCCGAACTGCTTACCGACCCGGCGGGCGTGCCGCGTGCCCGGGCCATGCTCCAGCGCGCCGAGTGGGCCGCGCGCTCGTTCGCGAGGTACGACAAGGGCACGGTCGACGCGATCGTGCGCGCCGCCGCGGCCGCGGGCGCGGCCAAGGCCCGCGAGTACGCGGAGTGGGCGGTGCGGGAGACCGGGTTCGGGGTCGTCGAGCACAAGGTGCTCAAGAACGTCGCGTGCAGCACCGGGATCGCGGACCACTACGCGGCCCACGACTACGTGACGCCGAGGCTGGACCCCGAGGCCAAGATCGTCGAGATCCCCCGCCCGGCCGGGGTCGTACTGGCGCTGACCCCCTCGACCAACCCGGTCGCCACCGTGTTCTTCAAGGCGCTGCTCGCCCTGATGACCAGGAACGTGGTCGTGCTGAGCCCGCACCCCCTGGCCAAGGAGTGCTGCGCGGACGCCGCCAGGACGATGGCCGCCGCGGCGGCCGCGGCGGGCGCGCCGGACGGCGTCATCCAGGTGGTCGATGAGCCGTCTGTGCCGCTGATCGACGCGCTGATGACCGACGAGCGGACCAGCGTGATCGTCGCCACCGGGGGCGTCCCGGTCGTGCGCGCCGCCTACAGCTCGGGCAACCCGGCCATCGGGGTGGGCCCGGGCAACGTGCCCGTGCTGGTCGACGCCACGGCGGACCTGCCGAAGGCGGCGGCGCGGATCGTGGACAGCAAGAGCTTCGACAACTCCATCCTGTGCACGAACGAGTCCGTCCTGATCGTTGAGGAGCAGGTCGCGACCGCGCTGCTACGGCAGCTGCGGCGCGTCGGCGCTTACCTGCTCGAGCCCGCCGAGCGGGATAAGGTCTCCGCGCTGCTGTTCCCCGGCGGCCGGTTCGACATCCGGTTCGTCGGCAAGGACGCGACCTGGATCGCCGCCGAGGCGGGTCTGCGGGTGCCCGCGAACACGCGGGTGCTGCTGGCGCCGTTCGACCTGGTCGTACCCGAGGAGCCGCTCGCCCACGAGAAGCTCTGCCCGGTCCTCGGCCTGGTCCGGGTACCGTCCGCCCGGCGGGGCATCGACGCGGCCCGCGCCGTGCTGCGCCTGACCGGCCGCGGCCACTCGGCCGCCATCCACAGCCGCGACCCGCACGTGATCATGGAGTACGGCGCCGCGGTGGAGGTGCTCCGCGTCGCGGTCAACGTGGGCAACAGCCTGGGCAGCGCGGGCCTGGAGACCGGCCTGGCGCCGTCGATGACGATCGGCACCGGCTTCTTCGGGCGCTCGTCGGTGGCCGAGAACCTGCACCCCAGCCACCTCGTGCAGTGGACGCGGCTCGCCTACAACAACGACCGGGCCGAGCCGTTCGGCGACTTCACCGGGCTGGTTCCGTGGCAGGCGCCGGCCGGGGCGGTTCCGCCTTATCCGGTGCCGTCCAATCAGCGGGAGCGCCAGCATCCGACCGGCGACGACGGCCTGGGGAGGGCCACCACCGCCCGTTCGGCAAAATTTGACTTCCAGCCGGACGCGTCGGCACTGCGGGAGTCGGCACTGCGGGATTCGGCACTGCGGGAAGAGATCCGCCGGCTGATCATCGAAGAGCTCTCCCAGCTCGTGGGCCGGTGACCCGTGGCCGAACTGCGCTCGTTCATCTTCTTGTCCAGGCTGCAGCCGCAGACCATGTGCTACCTGGGCACCTGGATCCGCGGGTCGCTGCCGCGCAGCCACGTCGCCGCGCAGGTCATCGAGGTCGCGCCGGGGCTGGACATCGAGCCGCTCACCGACGTGGCGGTCAAGCACGCCGACGTGCGGGCGGGCATCCTCGTGGTGGAGCGGCAGTTCGGCTACCTGGAGATCCACGGCGGGACCGACGAGGTGCAGGCGGCGGCGTCGGCGGTCCTGGGCGCGCTCGGCGCAACCGCGAGGGATGCCACCAGGCCGCAGGTGCTCGCGTCGAAGATCATCACCATGCTCGACCCGCAGCAGGCGTTCCTCGTCAACCGGAACAAGATCGGCTCGATGGCGCTGGCCGGGGAGTCGCTGTTCGTGCTTGAGATGCAGCCGGCGTCGTACGCGATCCTGGCGGCCAACGAGGCCGAGAAGGCGGCCAGGATCAAGCTGGTCGACTACCGGATGATCGGCGCCACGGGGCGGCTGTACCTGTCCGGATCAGAGGCGGACGTGCGGCAGGCGGCGGACGCCGCGGAAGACGCGCTGCGGAGCCTGGCGTGAGCGAGTTCGACGAGCTTCGGGCCCTGGTGCGGGAAGTCATCCGCGACGTGCTGCCTGATGGCCTGCCCAACGGTCTGCCTGATGGCCCGGTGACCGAAACGGTTGACCTTTCGACCGATGCGGATGTGGCGGCGTTCGTGGCCCGGCTGCTGGACTTGGATCCGGGGGAGCGGGAGGACCTGCTGGCGGGCCGGAAACGGTTCCGGCTCGCCCTGACCATGAACGGCAAGGGCCCGTTTCCCGCTCCGACCCCGGCCGGAGGTCCGGTCCCGGGCCGGGTCCAGGCTCCGGTTGGCGCCCCGGTCCGGCGGGTGGAGAGCGGGGCGGTCACCGAGGCACTGGTCAGACAGGCGGCGCAGGACGGCGAGCGGCTCGTGCTCGGGCGCCGCGCCGTGCTCACCCCGCTAGCCAGGGACCGGGCCCGGGCCAGCGGCGTAGAGATCGTGAAGGAGCGCTGATGCTGACCGCGACCGTGATCGGAAACGTCTGGGCGACGCGCCGGCTGAAGGAACTGCCGAACGGCGCCTTCCTCGAAGTCGAAGCCGAAGGCACCGGCCAGCGGCTCATCGCCTTCGACGTGCTCGGCAGCGGCATCGGGGAACGCGTGCTGGTCGCCCAGGGGTCTGTGGCGGCTGCCTGGTTCCCGGGCAAGCCGCCGCCCGTCGACGCGCTCATCATCGGTTCCATCGACCCAGACCCCAAAAGCTCCTGACCACCTGAACGAAACGGAGTTAAGTGATGGCGGACAACGCGATCGGATTGCTCGAGACCAAGGGGTACGTCGCCGCGCTCGCGGCGGCCGACGCCATGGTCAAGGCGGCGAACGTAACCATCGTGGGCCGTGAGGAGGTCGGCGACGGGCTCGTCTCGGTGACGATCGTCGGGGACGTGGGCGCGGTCAAGGCCGCGACCGAAGCCGGCGCCGAGACCGCCACGAGCGTCGGCGAGCTCATCTCGGTGCACGTGATACCGCGCCCGCACCCCGAGCTTGCCAGGCACTTCAAGATCAGCGGTGACTAACGGATCAGCTCAGGGGACGCCCGAGCTGCGCGTCTACCTCCTGGTGCGCGACCTGCAGCCGCAGTTCGCCGCCTACCTGGGCACGCCGACCCGCGCCCGCGGCTACCCGCCGTTCGCCGGGCAGCACGCCCTCATCGTGGAGGTAGCGCCCGCGCTCGCCATCGAGCGGGTCACCGACCTGGCCCTGCGCGCGGTGCCCGCGGTCGAGCCCGGCATCTTGTTCGTGGAGCGCCAGTTCGGGGTGCTCGAGGTGCACGGACCCGACCTCGACGATGTGCGCCGGGCCGGCCAGGCTATCCTCGACGGGCTCGGCGCGGACGAGAAGGACCAGCTGAAGCCGCGGATCCTGTTCTCCGACGTTATCGAGGACGTGACCGACGCGCACGCGATCATCATCAACAGGAACCGGGCGGGTTCCATGATCATCCCCGGTGAGACCCTCGGCATCAGCGAGGTCACGCCCGCCCTGTTCGCCGCGGTCGCCGCCAACGAGGCGGAGCGCGCCGCGCCCGGCGTGACGCTGGTGGACGTGTCGATGATCGGCGTGGCGGGGCGGATCTACCTGAGCGGGCCCTCGGCCGACGTACAGCGAGCACAGGAGGAGATCACGGAGGTGCTCTCCGCGGTGGCCGGGCGGGAGCACGAGGCGTGACCGAGCACGGGTCCGGCTCGGGCCCCGCGGGCGGGCACGACCTGTCGGCGGGCGGGGACGTCATGGACCGGGTGACCTGGTGCGCCCGCGAAGCGCTGCGCGCCGCCCACAGCTGCCACCCTGCCACCACCATCGAGCTGCTCAACGTCTCGGAGAACGCCACCTTCCTCGTGAAGGACCCCGAGGCCGGGCCCTCGGTGCTGCGCGTGCACAGGCTCGGCTATCACACCGAGGACGAAATCGCTTCCGAGCTGGCCTGGATGGACGCCCTGCGCGCCGAGGCGGGGGTGCGCACGCCCCGGGTGCTGCCGGCCGCCGACGGGCGGCGCGTGGTGACGGTGGCCGAACGCGGCGGCGCTGCGGCCAGGCACTGCGTACGCTTCGAGTTCCTGCCCGGCACCGAGCCGGGCGGCGAGCCCGACCTGACCAAAAGCCATTTCGCCGAGCTCGGCGAGATCACCGCGCGGATGCACGAGCACTCCAGGCACTGGCGCCGGCCGGCCTGGTTCACCAGGTTCCACTGGGACTACCCGGCGGCGTTCGGCCATGCCCCGCGGTGGGGTCGCTGGCAGGACGGTATCGGCGTCGGGACGTCCGAACGCGAGGTACTCGCCCGGCTGGACGACATGCTCAGGACGCGCCTGCAGGCGTTCGGCACCGGGCCAGCGCGCTACGGGCTCGTGCACGCGGACACCCGGCTGGCCAACCTGCTCGTGCACGAGGGCGCGGTCAGCGTGATCGACTTCGACGATTCGGGGTTCAGCTGGTACCTGTACGACCTGGGCACCTCGATGAGCTTCTTCGAGCATTCGCCCGAGGTACCGGGGCTGGTGGACAGCTGGCTGGAGGGGTACCGCCGGGCTGGTGAGCTGTCCGGCGAAGACCAGGCGGAAATCTGGACGTTCATCATGTTCCGGCGGCTGCTCCTGCTCGCCTGGATCGGCTCGCACCAGGGCGTCGACATCGCCGCCGAACTCGGCGCCGGATACACCCAGGGCACCTGTGACCTGGCCGAGTCGTACCTAAGCACGCATTGAGGCCTATGCATGTATTGAGGACCGAGAGGACCTGGAAATGTTCACATCGATCGCAGGCCGCGCCGTAGTGGTCACCGGCGGCACCCGGGGCATCGGCAAGGGGATCGCCAGCGTGTTCGCCCGCAACGGGGCCCGGGTCCTGATCACCGGGCGCGACTCACAGACGGGTCTGGCGGCCGCCGACGAGCTGCCGGGGGAGGTCACCTTCCTGAAGGCTGATACGGCCAACCGGGAAGAATGCCGGAGGATGGCCGGGATCGCGGAGGAGCGCCTGGGCGGCGTCGACGTGCTGTGCGCCAACGCGGGGATCTTCCCCGACAGCCGGCTGGAGGACATGTCCGAGGACGACCTGGACCTGGTTCTCGACACCAACCTGAAGGGCACGATCCTGGCGGTTCAGGCGTGCCTGCCCGCCCTGCGGCGCTCGGGCCGCGGCCGGGTCATCCTGACCTCCTCCATCACCGGGCCGATCACCGGGTTCCCGGGGTGGACGCACTACGGCGCGAGCAAGGCCGGCCAGCTCGGGTTCATGCGGACCGCCGCGATCGAGCTGGCGTCCAGCGGCATCACCGTCAACGCGGTGCTGCCCGGCAACATCGCCACGGAGGGCCTGGCCAGCCTCGGCGAGGACTACGCGGCGGGGATGACCGCGGCGATCCCGCTGGGCAGGCTGGGCAGCGTGGACGATATCGGCTACGCCGCGCTGTTCTTCGCCACCGACGAGGCCGCCTACATCTCCGGGCAGACGATCGTGGTGGACGGCGGCCAGGTGCTGCCCGAGTCGCCCGAGGCGATGGCGGCGGCGGGCTGAATGAGCGCGGATCCCGTGGCCGCCGGGCCCGTGTCCGGCGGCAGGACCCCGGAGGAGGTCCGTCGCGTCCTGGCCGGGCGGATCGGCAGCGGGCAGCTTCACCCGGGCCAGCGGTTGGGAGCAGAGCGCGCGCTCGCGGCCGAGCTTGGCGTCAGCCGCGCCACGCTCAGGCAGGCGCTCGCGGTCCTCGAGGAAGGCGGCGTGGTCCGCCGGGTGCCCGGCCGCGGCGGCGGGACGTTCGTGGCGAAGGGCAAGATCGAGCGGGACCTGTCCCGCATCGTCGGGGTGCCCGCCCTGCTGCGCAGTCAGGGCGTGGTCGCCGGGACCCGGGTCCTCAGCGCGCAGCTGGCCGCCGCCGACGACGTCACCGCGCAGGCGCTGCGCGCCCGCCCCGGCGACCTGGTTGTCGACCTGATCCGGATCAGGCTCGCGGACGGCAGCCCGTTCTCGCTCGAGCGCGCGAAGTTCCCCGCCAAGCGCTTCCCTGGGCTGCTTGAGCTGCCGCTCGGCGGTTCGGTCTACGAGCTGATCGAGGAGCACTTCGGCACCGAGCCGAGCGAGGCGGTGGAGCGTATCGAGGTCGCGCTCGCCTCGCCCGAGGAGGCCGCCATCCTGGACATCGAGCCGGGCGCCCCGCTGATGGCCATCACCAGGACCACCAGCGACGCCGACGGCGAGCCGATCGAGTTCTCCCGCGACCTGTTCCGCGCCGACCGCACCCGCATCGTGGTCCGCACCGAAGGCGGCGCCCGCGCCGTCCCCGGCCGCGCCCAAGTCATCGAGCTCCGCGCCCAGGGGTCCGCGTGATCCCCCCCGAGGGCCCCCGGCCCGTTGGGCGGATTCGGTTCATGGACAAGCAGCGCGTCAACCTGGACGGGTTCGCGGTCGAGAACCCCGAACTCGGGCTGGCGGCGATGCGCTCCCCGAACGACCCCGAGCCCGGCCTGGTCGTCAAGGACGGCCGGGTGACCGAGCTCGACGGCGTTCCCGAGGCCGAGTTCGACTCGATCGACACCTACATCGCCAGGCACGGCCTGGACCTGACCGTCGCGGACGAGGTCATGGCCCTGACCGACGTCGCGTTCGCCAGGCTGCTCGTCGACCCCGCCGTCCCCCGGGCCGAGATCATCAGGCTCAGCGCCGGCGCTACCCCGGCCAAGCTCGCCCGCGTGCTGGCCGTGCTCCGCCCGCCCGAGCTCGGCCTGGCCATGACCAAGCTCCGCGCGCGACGCACCCCGAGCAACCAGGCCCACGTCACGAACCGCCTGGACGACCCGCTGCTGCTCGCCGCCGACTCGGCGACCGCGGCGGCATTCGGGTTCCGCGAGGTCGAGACCACCGTGCCCGTGCTCGCGGACGCGCCGAGCAACGCGGTGGCGTGCCTGATCGGGGCGGCGTTCGGCGCGGACGGCGTCCTCATCCAGTGCTCGGTCGAGGAGGCCCTGGAACTGGAGCTCGGCATGCGCGGCCTCACCTCGTACGCGGAGACGGTCTCTCTGTACGGCACCGAGCAGGTCTTCACAGACGGCGACGACACGCCGTGGTCCAAGGCATTCCTGACCTCCGCGTACGCCTCCCGCGGCATGAAGATGCGGGTCTCCTCGGGCGCGGGCGCCGAGGTCCTGATGGCGGGCGCGCAGGGCCAGTCCATGCTCTACCTGGAGGCCCGCTGCGTCGCGCTGGCCCGGGCGATCGGCGCCCAGGGCGTGCAGAACGGCGGTATCGACGGCGCCAGCGTCGCCGCCGCGGTCCCGTCCGGGCTGCGCGAGCTGATGTCCGAGAACGTCATGGTCATGATGCGCAACCTGGAGTCCTGCTCGGGCAACGACGCGCTGATGAGCGAGTCGGACATGCGCCGGACGTCCCGCACGCTGCCGATCGTCCTGGCGGGCTCAGACTTCGCGTTCAGTGGGTTTGGGTCGGTCCAGCGGTATGACAACATGTTCGGCCCGAGCAACTTCAACGCCGAGGACATCGACGACTTCCTCGCCATGCAGCGGGACTGGGGCATCGACGGCGGCCTGCGGACCGTCGCGCCGGCCCGGATCGGCGAGCTACGGCGCGAGGCCGCCCAGGCCTGCCGCGCCGTGTACGCCCACCTCGGCCTGGCCGACTTCACCGACGAGCACGTGGGTCTCGCCGTCGACGCGGCGGGTTCGAAGGACCTCGGCGAGGCCGACACGCTCGCCGTCCTGTCGGCGGCCCACGCCATCCGCCAGCGCGGGCTGACGGTGGTGGACATCGTGGCTGCCCTGGACGAATGCGGCTATTTCGAGATGGCCGAACGAACGATGGCCTTCGTCCGAGCCAGGCTCACCGGCGACTATCTCCAGACGTCCGCCATCTTCGACGAGCAACTCAAGGTGCTCTCGCTTATCACCGACCCGAACGATTACGCGGGACCCGGTACTGGCTACGTACCCTCGGCCGAGCGGCAGCGCGAGATCGACGCGATCCGCCAGGCCCGGGGGGTGGACGACTTGCGGGCGGTGCAGGCGCGGTCCGCCGTCGCGATGCTCGCCGCGACCGGCGCGGCGCGCCCCGGGCAGGACCCGCGCGACGTGGTGATCGGCGTCTCGCCCGCCGTCGGCCGTGACGTGTGGCGGTGCCTGTCCGGGCTGGCGGTGACCGACGTGCTCAGCGAGATGCTGGCCGGGCTCGAGGAGGAGGGGTGCACCGGGCGTGTCGTCCGGTTCAACGACAGCGTCGACCTGGGGCGGATCGGCCTGGCCGCGGCCCGGCTGGCCGGCTCGGGCATCGGCATCGGACTGCAGGGGAAGGGCACGGCGCTCATCCATCGCCGCGACCTGGCCCCGCTGGCCAACCTGGAGCTGTACTCGGTCGCCCCCTCGGTCACGCCCGAGCTGTACCGGCTGCTCGGCGCCAACGCCGCACGGCACGCCAAGGGCGGCACACCCGACCCGGCCAGGAACCCGTACTCGGACGAGGCGATCGAGGCCCGCTACCACACCACGGTCATCGCCCTGATGGAACTGGAGCGCCGCCGGATGGATCCTGCGGTGCCGCCCGAGGAGCTGTCACTGGAGGGACTGAAGTGACCGAGATCCGGGGGCTGTCGGGCAAGCCGGTGGCCGATCTGACCCTGGAGGCCGTGCGGGCCGGCGAGGTCAGCCTGTCCGACCTGCGGATCCACCCGGAGACGCTGGAGCGGCAGGCGGTGCTGGCCGAGCAGCACGCGAACCCGCAACTGGCGGACAACCTGCGCCGCGCCGCGGAGCTGACCCAGTTGCCCGACGACGAGGTCCTCGGCATCTACGAGGCGCTGCGCCCGGGCCGGTCCACCGCCGGGCAGTTGACCGCGCTGGCCGGGTCACTGGCCGGCCGGGGCCTGCCGCGCTGCGCGGCGCTAGTCGCCGAGGCGGCCGAGGTCTACGCCCGCCGGGGTCTCACGGCGTGAACTTTCTGCCTCGCCGATCTTGGGCGGACCGGGCGCTCCACCATTCGCGCCGGCCACACTGCTCCCTCGCGACCCACGCATGCAGGAGAACGCTCACCAAGGGGCCAGCCCGGTGTCGGTGATCGCCGGGGTGGACGTCGGGAACGCCACGACCGAGGTCGTGCTGGTGTCCGGCGGCACGATCCTCGCTGCCGCGCGCGTGCCGACCCGCGGCCGCAAGGGGTCGCCTGACTCGCTGCGCGGAGCTGCCGCGCTGCTTCGCCGGGTGGAGCGACAGGCCCGGACCTCGATCGACGAGGCACGGATCGCCCCCCTGCGCGCGGTCGACACCTCGGTGGTCACCGTCCCCGACTCGATCCCGCCCCGTGGCCGCCTACGGGTGCTGGCCGCGGGCGTGTCCACGCCCGGCGGCGCTGGTGCCTGCGTCGGCCCGCCCCTGCTGCTGTCCGAGTCCGCCGAGCCTTCCCTCCCGCCTCGAGGTTCGTCGCTGGTGGCCGTGGTGCCTGCCGGTCTGCGCTACGACGAGGCCGCCGCCCGGCTCAGGGACCTGCTGGGAACCGGGGTGCCGGTCGGGGCCGTCCTGGTGGCCGGCGACGAGGGAGTCCTGGTGGCCAACCGGCTGCCGGACAGCCTGCCGGTGATCGACCAGGTCGACACGGCCGCCGCGGCGGCCTGCGAACTGCTCGCCGTCGAGGTGCGCCCGCCCGGGCACACGCTGAACTTGCTCACCGACCCGGTCGCGCTGGGCGCCAAGCTCCGGCTAGGGGAGGACGAGGATCGCCACGTCGCCGCGCTATCCAGGGCGCTGGCCGACCACTCCAACGCGGTCGTGGGCTTGCTCGCCGCGGCCCCGGCCGAGACGGGAGCAGGCACGGATGAGCCCTGGGTCGCGAAGGCGGATGGCCGGCCGGTTTTGCTGCGCACGGCGTGCGCGAGCCTGGCGGACTGGCCGGTCGGGACGGTGCGGATTCTCGGCGCCGCTTCCGGTGAGGCCGAGGTCGACGACCTGTTCGCGGTGGACCTGGCTGCCGCCGCCGAGGCAGCGACCGCGCGGCAGGGCAGCACGGGACGTGCGGTGCTGGTCGCCGCCCTCGGACGCGCCCCCTCCCCGGGTGCCAGCTCACATGCCGGCTTGCTCACCGAGTTCGCCGGCGTCGCGGTGAGTAGCCCGCTCACCGAGCCGGCCGCGGCGCGGGCCGGAGCGCTCACCACACCGGGGGCCCGCCCCGGCGCGGTCGTGGTGGACCTGGGCGCTGGCACGATCGACGTCATCGGGCCCGCATCCCACGTAGTCGCCGCCGGGGCGGGGGAACTCCTGACCGCCGCGGTGGCCGAGACGCTCGGCATCACGCGGGCCGCCGCCGACTGGGTCAAGCGCGGCCCGTGCCTGCGGGTGGACGGCGGGCAGCGGTTCGAGGCCGAGGACGGCAGCCGAGGCTTCCTGCCCGCCAGCGCCCCCGCCTCGGCGATCGGCATGCTGGTGGTCGAGGGACCGGGCGGAATGCTGCCGTTCGACCGCCGCCACGGCCCCGGCGAGTGGAGGGCTATCCGGCTGCGACTCAAGCAGGCCGTCCTGGCCAGGAACTTCCAGCGCGCGGTGCGCAGCCTCGGGACCGACTCCGGCCAGATCCTCGTCGTCGGCGGTCCAGCCGGTGACGAGGAACTGCTCGGCGTGCTCACCCGCTCGCTGCCGGACGGTACCGCCGTCGGCCGCGGTGACATCGGCGGCAGCTGCGAAGGGGAACCGCTCGGCCACCGCTATGCGGTCGCCCTGGGCCTGGCCATGGCTGAGCCCGTCGACACGCCGCGTCGGTACCTCAGTTCTTAGCCGCCGTCAGGTAGGCGAGCGCCCTGCGTTCGGTTCCGGTCCCTGCTTCCACGAGCGGTCTCAGGTGCCTGGTGAGCTCGTCGGCTTCCTGCGGGCTGAGCACCTGGTCGACGGCTTCCTGGAACGTCGGTATCAGCGGGTTGCCCGATGTGTGGCTAAACCGTTCCCACGGAAGCGGTACTCTGCGAGTCTTCACGCTCACCCGCAGTTCTAGGTTGACCTCGGGGAACCCGGCGTTTTGCGCGTGGCGAACCAGGTCGCGCTCATCGAAGTCAATCATCGGGTCTACCCCTCGCGGCTGGATGGAGGTGTACAGCGCCTCGACCTTGGCGGCCAGGTCCTTGACCGGGGTAACGTCGTAGCCGCTGAACAAGTCAGGATCAGCCTGGGACATGAGCACGTTGATCGGCTCGAACAGGCTGACCCGCCCGCCGGGCCGCAGGACCCGGTAGAACTCGCGCATCGCCTGCGCCTTGTCTTTGACGTAGATCAGCACCGACCTGGTCGTGACCACATCGACCGAGGCGTCCGCCACGTCGGTCAGGTGATCAGCGGCGGCCAGGACGAAGCGGCACCGGTCAAGCAGCCCTTCGGCGCTGGCTGCGGTACGGCAGTGGTCAAGCAGGTCTCGGGAGATATCGGAGAAGATCACCCGCCCTGACGGGCCCAGCCGTTCCAGCGCGCCGAACGCGATGAGGCCGTCACCCGTGCCCACGTCGAGCAGCGTGTCCCCGGGCGCGAGCCGGGCCTTGTCCAGCACGGTGTCGCGGACCGGGTACAGGTACTCGGCGAGATCCTTCTCCCGGTAGGCGGCGTTGCCGGCGAACCGCACGCTGAGCAGCCATCGGTGCCACCGGTCTGGAACGTCGGTCACGCTGCCCCCAGGTAAGGATTTGTGGATCGTCCACATCGTGAGGCCGATGCCACCGCTGGCCAGGGTCGCGCCATCCGGGCTGAACGATATCGAGCGCACCGCGGAATTGCTGACGGTCTGCAGTGTCGCGTAAGGGTGGCGGCTGGCGACATCCCACAGCGTGACCGTCCCGTCGCGGTTTCCGCTGGCCAGCGTGGCGCCGTCCGGGCTGAAGGCGATGCACTTCGCCTGGTGGCTGGCGGCGGTCAGAACGGCGGCGCTGGCGCGCGTGTCAACCTTCCAGAGCCTGATCGCCCCGGCACCGGTGACGTTCGCGAGCGTTGACCCGTCCGGGCTGAACGCGAGAGAACCCGCCCCGCAGTTGGTCACGGTCAGGGTCGCGATCCTGGTCCCGGTGATTTCCCACAGCTGGACGAGCCCGTCGCTGCTGCCGGCGTCGGGGTCGTTGTCACCGCTGCCGCTGGCCAGTATGGAGCCGTCCGGGCTGAACGCCACGGCGTATACCCACCAGTCGCTGCCTGACGCCAGGGCGGTGACGGGCTTGCGCGTGACGATGTCCCATAGCGTTACCGTCTGGGCGTCGTAGCTGGTGCCCAGCATCGATCCGTCCGGGCTGAAGGCGACAGCGTTCGTGAAGCTGTTCCAGTTCTCGGTGTCGAGGTCGGGAAGGGTGGCGCTGACCTGCCCGCTGGCGGCATCCCACAGCACAGTGGTGCCGTCACCGTTTCCGGTGGCCAACGTCGACCCGTCCGGGCTGAACGTCACGGCATACACCGACCAGCTCCTGGTCCCGGCGACGGTGGCGGACGGGTTGTAGCGATCAGTATCTGAATGGGTGAGCGTGGCCGTTCGCGCTCGAGTGGTGACGTCCCAGAGCTGGACCGTGCCGTCCACGTTGCCGCTGGCCAGCGTGGATCCCTGCGGGCTGAAGGCGACGGCGTTCACGCCGCCGCCGGTGTCATCCAGGAGGATCGGCGGTCCTGCGCTGACTGCCAGGGACCGGGGAGCGTGCGCGGCGGGCTTCTTGGTCGAGCTACCGCCTGTGAGGGATACGACGCCGGCGATAGCGCCGCCGGCCACGGCCGTGCCGAGCCCCGCGACCAGGAGCGTACGACGGCTCGGGCCGGCGCGCTGGACCGGCGAGGTAGGTCCGGTCTCGCCGGGCAGTTCTGGTCCGGCGTCGGTCGGCCGGGTGGCCGGCCAGGCGGCCGACGGCCCGGTCGCCTCCCCGCGCCGAGGCGCTGGCATGACTCGCACGCCGGAGAAGATTTCGATGATGTCAGGGATGGTGGGCCGGTCCGCGGCCTTTCTGGCCAGGCAGGCCAGGATCAGCTGCCGGAATTGGTCATCGGCCACGTTGTCGAGGTCGGGCGGAGCGCCAACAAACGGCGGCAGACCGGTGGCGGCGAAGGCCAGCACGCCACCGAGGGCGAAGACGTCCGTGGCCGGCCCGGCCGGCTCACCGCGTGCCTGCTCGGGCGACATGTAGGCGAACGTGCCGATGACCATTCCCGTCGCCGTCAGCTTGGTTGACTGGCCCAGGATGGCGATGCCGAAATCGATGATCCGCGGGCCGTCACCGGCCAGGATCACGTTGCCCGGTTTCAGGTCACGGTGCACAAGCCCGCAGGCGTGGATCGCCTCCAGGCCCTCGGCGAGCTGCGCACCGAGCGTGCGTACCTGGTCCATGGGCAGCGGTCCGTGCGTGTCGACCTCGTCCTGCAGCGTCGGGCCCGGAATGTAGGCGGTGACCATCCACGGCGGATCGGCGCCGGGATCGGCGTCCACGACCGGAGCGGTATAAAACCCGCCGACCCGCTTCGCGGCCTCGACCTCGCGCGCGAACCGCGCACGAAACTCGGCGGACCTGGCGTGCTCGGGGTGGACGACCTTGACGGCGACCTGCCGGCCGCCGGGCGACGTGCCCAGGAACACCTGCCCCATGCCGCCGGCGCCCAGCCTGCCCAGCAGGCGATAGTTGCCGACCCACTCGGGGTCGTGCGGCCGAAGTCCCTCCACCGGCAGACTCGCTCCCCCCACTCGCCGCCGGGCAGCGGCGCTCCCATGGTACGAAGCGTAGTCCGGCGTATCCCGCCTTCCGGTAACAATAAGGACACCCTGGTCCGCCAGGGCAGGTCAGGTCCCGGCGGGCGGCCACTGCTTGGCCACCAGGGTCAGGACGTCGTAGGTCGCCACCGGCTTGGCGTCCTGGTTGGTCACTTCCGCGTCCCAGCGGACCTCGCCGTACTCGGCGTCGTCGCGCGGGGTGATCTGCTTGCAGGTGAGCGTCACCGTCAGCTCGTCGCCCGGGTACGCCGGCGTGACGAAGCGCAGGTTCTCCAGGCCGTAGTTGGCCAGCACCGGGCCAGGGTCCGGCTGGACGAACAGGCCGGCCGCGAAGGAGACGACGAGGTACCCGTGCGCCACCCGGCCGTCGAAGAACGGGTTGGCCCGGGCAGCCTCCTCGTCCATGTGCGCGTAGAAGGTATCGCCGGTGAACTCCGCGAAGTGCTCGATGTCCGCCAGCGTCACCCGGCGCGGGCCCGCCACCACCGTGTCGCCGATCCGCAGGTCGGCGAGCGACTTGCGGAATGGGTGGCCACCTGATGCGTTCCGCTCACTGCCGGCCACCCAGCGGCCGGTGACCGCCGACAGCACCCGCGGGCTGGCCTGCACCGCCGTGCGCTGCATGTGGTGCTCCACACCGCGGATCCCGCCCATCTCCTCGCCGCCGCCGGCCCGCCCCGGGCCGCCGTGCACCAGGGTCGGCAGCGGGGATCCGTGCCCGGTCGACTCGGCCGCGTCCTCGCGATCCAGCACGAGCAGCCGCCCGTGCCAGGGAGCCAGCCCGAGCACCACGTCTCGGGCGAAGGCCGGGTCGGCCGTGACGACCGAGCCGGCCAGGCTGCCCCGCCCGCGGGCCGCCAGGTCGATCACCTCATCGGTGCCCTGGTAGCCGATGATCGTGCTCACCGGGCCGAACGCCTCGATCTGATGCGGCTCGGGCCGCCCCGCGTCCTCGCTGCGCAGCAGCAGCGGCGCCATGAACGCGCCCCGGTCGGCGCTCGCGCCCACGACGTCGACGTGGTCCGGGTCACCGAAGACCAGCCGGCCCGCCGCCAGCAGCGCCTTCACCGATCGGCGCACCTCCTCGCGCTGCTCCAGGCTGGCCAGCGCGCCCATCCCGACGCCCTCTTCGGCCGGGCTGCCCACCACCACGGCGGCCAGCTGGTCGCGTACGGCCTCGGCCACCTGGCCGGACAGGCCGGCCGGGACGAACGCGCGCCGGATCGCGGTGCACTTCTGCCCGGCCTTGACCGTCATCTCGCTGACCAGCTGCCGGACGTACAGGTCGAATTCGGGCGTGCCCGCCTGGGCGTCCGGGCCGAGGATCGAGCAGTTCAGCGAGTCCGCCTCGGCGTTGAACCGGACGGACCGGCTCACGACGGCCGGGTGCGCCCGCAGCTGCCGTGCGGTCGAAGCCGACCCGGTGAAGGACACCAGGTCCTGCTCGCCGAGATGATCGAGCAGGTCGCCAGCGCTGCCGCAGACGAGCTGGAGCGAGCCGGTCGGCAGCAGCCCGGATCCGATGATCAGCTCCACCAGCCTGGCCGTCAGGTACGCGGTCTGCGTCGCCGGCTTGACCAGGGTCGGTACCCCGGCGATGAACGCCGGGGCGAGCTTCTCCAGCGGACCCCAGACCGGAAAGTTGAACGCGTTGATCTGCACCGCGACCCCGCGCAGCGGGGTCAGGACGTGCTGGCCGACGAAGGTGCCGCCCCGGCCGAGCGGCTCGACCGCGCCTTCGAGGAGGACGGTGTCGTTCGGCAGCTCGCGCCTGGCCTTGCTGGCGTAGCTGAGCAGGACGCCGATGCCGCCGTCGACGTCGAACCTGGCGTCGGCGAGGGTCGCCCCGGTGCGCGCGGACAGGGCGTACAGCTCCGGCCGGTGCTCGCGAAGCAGCTGACCAAGCGACTTGAGCAGCGCGGCCCGCTGGTGGAAGGTCAGCTCGCGCAGGGCCGGGCCGCCGATTGTCCGGCCGTAGTCGAGCGCCGCGCCGAAGTCGATCCCGGCCGATGAGACCCGCGCGACTTCCTCGCCGGTCACCGCGTCCAGCACCGGGCGCCCCTCGTCAGCCGGATCAACCCAGGTCCCGAAGACATAGCTGCGCAGCGCCGTCATCGTCAGCTCCTCGCCTGTCGAGCTTCACGCCGGTCCTGGCCAAAGTACCTCGCCGCCCGGGGCGCATGAACCGGACGGCCGGATGCTGCGTACCCGCCTGGTGATCTGAAGCTACGGAGGTTATTAGGGCCCGGGTTCAGGGCGTCATGACCCCCTGAGTTTCCCCCACAACCCCCGACAGAACCCCCCACTGCGGCCGGCACCCTAGCTGCAGGCCGCGTTGGGATCTGAAGTTGACTTAAGGACGCGATGAAATGGTACGAGCACTAGAGCCTGGTGACCCGGTTGTGATCGGGCCGTACCGGCTGCGCGGGCAACTCGGCGCCGGCGGCATGGGCCGGGTGTTCCTCGGCCTTTCTGCGGGAGGCCGGCTGGCGGCGGTGAAGGTGATCCGCGCCGAGCTGGCCATGGACCCTGAATTCCGCGCGCGGTTCGAGCGGGAGGTCGCGGTCGCGCGCAAGGTGAGCCACCAGTTCACCGCGCCGGTGATTGACGCGGATCTGGACGGCCCGGTGCCGTGGCTGGCCACGGCCTACGTGGCCGGGCCCTCGCTGGCTGACGCGGTGGCCGAGCACGGGCCGATGCCCGCCAGGACCGTGCTCAACCTGGCCGCAGGCCTCGCCGAGGGCCTCGCCGCGATCCACGCCGCCGGCGTGGTTCACAGGGACCTGAAGCCGTCGAACGTATTGCTGGCCAGCGATGGACCGCGCGTGATTGATTTCGGTATCTCCCTGGGCGCAGAGGGCAGCGCGCTGACGCGTACCGGCCTGGTCATGGGCTCGCCCGGCTTTATGTCTCCGGAGCAGGCGGAGGGCCGGGAGGTAGGCCCGGCCAGTGACATCTTCAGCCTGGGCGCGATCCTCACCTTCGCGGCGACCGGCGAGGGGCCGTTCGGCGCCGGCTCGAACATGACGCTGGTCCACCGCCTGGTCAGCGGCCAGGCTCACCTGGATCGGGTGCCGCCCGCGGTGCGCCGGCTCGCCGAGCGCTGCCTGGCCGCCGATCCCCGTCAGCGGCCTAACGCCAGCGACCTGCTGGCAGAAACGCGCGTGGCCGAGCCCGCGGCCGGCTGGCTGCCTGACCGGATGACCCGCGCGTTCGTTCCGTACCAGGCGCAGGCTGCGACCAGCACCGCGCCGGCGTACGTCCCGACCGTAGTGAGCCGCACGCCGAAGACGATGGGCTACACGCCGACGATGCCCAGCCAGGTACCGACCCAGGCGTTCTCGGCCCAGACCATGGTGTCGGCGAACATGGACCCGCGGCCAGGCCAGCCCCAGGCCCGCACGAACCGGGGTCGGCCAGGCCGGCTCGGCCGGCGGCTGGCGATCGCGCTGGTGGTTGCGGGAGTCTCGGGGGGTCTTGGCGCAGGCGGCATCGCGCTGGCTGCCTCCCCGCACCAGTCACCTGGCGCGCACTCCGCTATGGGCGTGCCGATGCAGATGACCTCGCCATCGGCTTCGGCGCCGCACGCGTCGGCGCCGACCGCCATGGACCCGAGCACCGAGGTGCCGCCCGCCCCGGCGGCCATGCCGACCAGCATGACCCCGGCCCCGGCTCCGAGCATGCCCGTGCAAATGTCCCCGGCCGCGACGCCGCCGGCAACCGCAACACCCGCCACTCCGACGGCGACCGCATCCGCCACCCCGGCCGCGACCCCGGCTACCGCGCCACCGACCGCGACGACGGCGCCCGCGCCGGCCCCGACCGGCGCCGCCGCGCCGACCCCGGTGGCTTCCTGAGGAGCGCTGACCCGACCGGGCTCAGTGCGTGAAGGCCTGGCGCAGGTGCTGGATCTCCGGCGGCGGCTGCGTCTGCGGGTGATGCTCCAGGATGCGTATGTGCAGCCGCATGTCATCCAGGAGCAGGTTGGCCAGGTCCATGCTGAAGCCGTTCCTGATCACGATCCGCATCACCGCGGTGTCCGTCATGTCTTCGGGGAAGGTGTACGCAGGCACCTGCCAGCCGCGCTGACGCAACCGCTCGGATAGGTCGAACACCGAGTAGCTGGTGACGTCGTCGCGCAGCTTGAACGCGAACACCGGGAGGTCGCGGCCCTCGGTGAGCAGCTCGAACGGGCCTATCTTCCCGATCTCGCCGGACAGGTACAGCGCGATCTCCTGGGAGGTCTGCTGCACGTGCTTGTAGCCTTGCCAGCCGAGCCTGATGAAGTTGTAGTACTGGGCGGCGACCTGCGCGCCGGGCCGGGAGAAGTTGAGCGCGAACGTGGGCATCTCACCGCCCAGGTAGTTGACCCGGAAGATGAGGTCATCGGGCAGGGCTTCCGGAGTCCGCCACATGACCCAGCCCACCCCGGGATACACCAGGCCGTACTTGTGCCCCGAGGTGTTGATCGAGGCCACCCGAGGCACGCGGAAATCCCACTCGAGGTGGGGGTGGAGGAACGGGGCGACGAACCCGCCCGACGCCCCGTCTACGTGTATGGGGATATCGCACCCTCGCTCCATCTGCAGCCGGTCGAGCGCCTGGCTGATCTCCAGGACCGGCTCGTAGCTGCCATCCATGGTGGAGCCCATGATCGCGACCACGCCGATGGTGTTCTCGTCGCACTTCGCCGCGGCTTCGGTGCCGCGCAGGTGCAGCCGCCGCGGCACCATCGGGACGTAGCGCGGCTCTACCTGCCAGTAGCGGCAGAACTTCTCCCAGCACACCTGGACGTTGGAGCCCATGACCAGGTTCGGCTTGGAGGCATCGCGCCCGGCCGCCTGCTGCCGCGCCCGCCAGCGCCACAGCAGGGCCATGCCGCCGAGCATGCACGCCTCGCTCGACCCGGTGGTCGAGCAGCCCGTCGCCTCGCTACCGGACGGCGCGTTCCACAGGTTGCTCAGGATGTTCACGCAACGCCGCTCGAGCTCGGCGGTCTGCGGGTATTCGTCCTTGTCGATCATGTTCTTGGCGGCACACTCGGCCATCAGCAGTTCGGCCTCTGGCTCCATCCAGGTGGTGACGAACGTCGCCAGGTTGAGCCTGGCGTTGCCGTCGAGGATGAGCTCGTCGCGGACCACCTGGAGCGCAGTCCGGGGGAGTACCCCGTGCTCCGGCAGCTTGTACCGCGGGATGTCACAGCTCTTCTCGCGGAAGTAAACCGGGTTGATCTCAAGTTCAGCGTCCCGGGCGGACTCGTCCACCTTGGTGTGCAGCGGCATGCCAGTCTCCCTGGTAGTCCGGGCAGGTCATCAGGGCCCTTTTCCCAGTGGCCAGGCTAGCGTCTCCGCCCCTCCCTCCGCTGATGCGGGCTCCTACGCCGCCGCCATGACCATCACCGCCGTCGCGGCGAACGAGATCTGTGTGGCGGTTCCGGTGACCGCGGCGGCTAAAGACCCCGCGACAGATCAGCACGGCGGCCGGCGGCGGCGACCGCGAGGTCTTGGCCAGCAGCGGCAGGTGGCTGCGCGCCTCCTGAACCGGGGTCTTCCTTCAGCCAGGCGAGCATGGCGAGCCCGGCCAGGACGTACCCGCCGCCCTGGATGGCCAGTACCGGGATGATGCCGGCCAGCCGGCTCAGGTACCCCGCGCCCAGCGTCCCGGCCAGGATGGTGACGCCCTCGACGGCGCTGATAGCGCCGAACAGTCGGCCGCGGTAGGAGTCTTCGCTGTGGCGCTGGAACAGCGTGATCAGGCCGGCCAGACCCAGCGCGCCGGGCAGGCCGACGACGACCATCCCGACGGCGGCGGGCCAGACCGCGACGTAGCCGAGCGGGTAGAGGAAGATGATCAGGTCCACCACGCCGAATGCGACCGCGCTGTAACCGACCAGGCGGGACGCCCGCACCCGGTGACCGTATGAGGCGGCGACCGCGCCACCGGCGATCCCCCCGACGGCCTGCGCGGCGACGACCAGGCCGAACTCCTGGCTGCTCCCGTGCAGCACATGCTCGACGAACGGCGTGAAGAGCGTGCTCATGGTGCCCTCGCCGATGCTGGTCACGAGGGCGAAGATCATCAGCACCCGCAGCACGCGGTGCCGCGTGGCCAGGTCGAGCCCGCCGCGCAGTTCCGTTCGGACCGCGCGAAGCCGGGCGCGGAGCGAGCCGCCGGACGCCTCGCGTACGGCCGTGCGCCCGCTCGTCCTGACCAGGCCGATCAGGACGGCAGAGACCGCGAAACTCACGGCGTCGACGAGCGTAACGGCGGCAATGCCGCCGACCGCGGCCAGGATGCCGCCGAGGGCGGAGCCGGCCAGCCGGGATACGTTCGAGACCTGGCCGCTGACCGCGTTGGCGGCCAGGAGTTCGTCGTCGGGAACCAGCCGGGGGACCATGGCCTGCTGGGCGGGGGAGAAGAACTGCTGAACGGCTCCCTCGCCGAACATCACCGCGAAGACGATCCAGACCTGCCCGGCGCCCCGTACCAGGAGCAGCGGCAGCAGCCCGGCCGCGAGCAGCAGGTCGGCGGCGATCATCGTCCGCTTGCGGTCCCAGCGGTCGGCGAACACGCCGGCGACCGCGCCGAGCAGGACCTGCGGCGCGAACGACGACGCCATCGTGAGCGCCGACGCCACCGCCGAACCGGTGACCGCGTACACCCGGTAGATCAGGCCGATGGTCAGGATCCAGTCACCGGATACGGAGATGAGCCCGGCCGAGAGCACCAGGCGCAGGTCACGCCGGCCGGCCAGCACCCGCCACGTCGCGCGCACGTCAGCTTCCCTCCTTAAGGTCCGGCGGCCGGGGAGCCAGGGAGAATGAACAAGGTGAAGGTCACCGGCACGGACCCTTCGGGACGGGTGGTTACGTCGTCGATCGGCCGCTCGTTGATGTAGCGCATGAGCAAGGCGTCGAACTCCTCGGCGATCCCGGCGAGTTCGTCGCGGGTGAGGTAGATGGACGACTCCCCGAGGCCGGTGTACGCGCGCCACTCTTCCGGCCAGTCCTTGCGGCGCTGCTGCCAGCTCAGGAACTCCTCGAGGGTCCGCTCGGCGGCGAGCTGCTCGAGCACGTCGACCGCCGCTGAGCCCTCGGCGCTGGCCCGCGCGCCGGTCCAGTTGTAGGACGTGGCGACCAGCCGCCAGGGCCGCTCCCGGTGGTCCTTCCCGGCGACCTGCTCGACGAAGCCGTACTTGGCCAGCTGGCGCAGGTGGTGCGAGGCCAGGCCGTGACTGATGCCGAGTTCGCGTGCCGCTTCCGCCGTCGTCGCCTGGCCTAGGCGGGCAATGATCGACATCAGGTCGTGGCGCAGCGGGTGCGCGAGCGCGCGGATGGTCACCGGGTCATCGAGAAGCCGCCAGCGCTGCCCTGACCGCGCCGGCTTAGATTCCAAGGACATGCTTGGAATCTAAGTTCGCTGCATCAAGATGTCAAGGATATGCTTGGAATGTCTGCATCTGATGCCACACCAGCTACGCGCGCGCGTTCCTCCGGCCCGCCCTGGCTGCCGGCCAGGTGACGGTGCCCTCAAGGGCTGCCGCCGCGCAGTCGGTTCGGCCGCCCTGCTGCTGCGCTCCGGCATCGGGTCGGCCAGGCCGCTGCTGGGCCATGGCATCCAGGTTCTGGACTTTGAACGCGGGCTGCTCCCTAGGCCGTGACAGGTTCCCCGGGAGGAGTACCACTTCTCGTTCGGCATAAATGGGCCGTGTAACGGCACATGAGGAATCCGTCGTCCTCGAGGACGTGCGCCAGGGCTAGGGGCAGCGGGCCGGCCGGGAACGGGTCGCCCGATAGGATCCGGCCCGCGCCGGGGCCCGCCAGCAGGGGGCCGATCGTCAGGCATAGCTCGTCCAGCAGGCCGGCCGCGGCGAACTGGGCCAGCAGGTGCGGTCCGCCCTCGGTGAGGAGCCGCTGGTAGCCGCGATCGGCCAGCGCGCGGACGGCGGCGGTCGCGTCCACGGCCGCCTCGCCTGCGGTGATGACGTCGGCGTGCTGCGCCAGCCCGGCCCGCAGGTCCGCTGATGCCTTCACGGTCGTGATGACGATGGTGCGGGCGTCCGGCGGGGCCTCGGTGAACAGCCGGCTTGCGGGGTCGAGGTCCAAGCGCCCGCTGACCACCGCGATAGGGGGAGTAGCCGGCCGGCCGGCCCGCAGGTGCGACCAGAGCTTGCTGCGCCGCGCGGGCCCGTAGTGTTCGTCCTTGACCGTGCCCGAACCGACCACGATGACGTCGGCGAGCGCGCGGAGCAGCGCGAACACCTGGCGGTCGGCGTCCGATGACAGGCCGGCGCTGACGCCGCCGAGCGACCCGGCACCGTCGGCGCTGGCCACCATGTTGCCACGGAGCCAGGGACCGGACGGGTAGGCGTACAGCGCGGCCAGATCGGGGTCCCCGGGACCGGGGGAGGGAATGAGCTGGCGCACGGTCAGTCCGTGGACCGCAGCACGGCGGAGGCGCGGGCGGGGACCTCGACCTCGCTCTTGGGCTTCACGACCGCGCCGGCCTCGAGGGCAGCCGGAACCTGGTCGGCGCCGACCGTGCTCCTGGCGTGGCTGCGAGCCCTCGGGCTCTTGGCGCGCTTGGCGGGCTGGGGCGCCGTGACGATCATGACCTCCCATCCGGCCGCGAGGCTGGCCTCGGGCAGGGTGAACGTCAGCGGGTTGCTGTGCGCGTTGAACAACAGCAGGAACTTGGCGTCGGTGATCTGCTCGCCGCGCGGATCGGGTTCGCTGATGGCTTCCCCGTTGACGAACACCGCCAGGGACTTGGCGTAGTCGGCGCCCCAGTCGGACTGGGTCATCTCCTGCCCGGCGGGCGTCAGCCAGATGATGTCGCTGGTCTCGTCCCGCGGCTCGTCCCGATGGCCGCGGAAGAACCTGCGCCGGCGGAACACCGGGTGCTCCCGGCGCAGGGTCGCGAGCGTCTCGGTGAACTGCAACAGGTCCTGCTCGCCGGCGGCCAGGCCCCAGTCGAGCCAGGAGACCTCGTTGTCCTGGCAGTAGGCGTTGTTGTTCCCGCCCTGGGTGCGGCCCATCTCGTCGCCGGCGAGCAGCATCGGGACGCCCTGGGACAGGAACAGGGTCACCAGGAAGTTCCGCTTCTGCCTGGCGCGGAGCTCGAGAATGGCCGGGTCGTCGGACGGCCCCTCGGCCCCGCAGTTCCACGACCTGTTGTCGTCCGCGCCGTCCCTGTTGTCCTCCCCGTTGGCCTCGTTGTGCTTGTGGTCGTAGCTGACCAGGTCGTTCAGGGTGAACCCGTCGTGGCAGGTGACGAAGTTGATCGACGCCACGGGGCGGCGCCCGCTCGTGGCGTACAGGTCGCTCGAGCCGGTGAGCCTGGAGGCGAACTCGGGGAGCGTCGCGGGCTGACCCCGCCAGAAGTCGCGGACGGCGTCCCGGTACTTGCCGTTCCACTCGGTCCACAGCGGCGGGAAGTTGCCGACCTGGTAGCCGCCCTCGCCGACATCCCACGGCTCGGCGATCAGCTTCACCTGGGAGACCACGGGGTCCTGCTGGACCAGGTCGAAGAACGTGGAGAGCCGGTCCACGTCGTGCAGTTCCCTGGCCAGCGCCGAGGCCAGGTCGAACCGGAACCCGTCGACGTGCATCTCGAGGACCCAGTACCGCAGCGAGTCCATGACCAGCTGGAGCGCGTGCGGGTGACGGGCGTTGAGGCTATTCCCGCACCCGGTGTAGTCCAGGTAGCGCCACCGCTCAGAGCCGGAGAGCTGGTAGTAAGCGGCGTTGTCGATGCCGCGGAACGAAAGCGTGGGCCCCATGTGGTCACCCTCGGCGGTGTGGTTGTAGACCACATCCAGGATGACCTCCATGCCGGCCTCGTGCAGCGCCTTGACCATCGACTTGAACTCACCGACCTGCTCGCCGCGCTGGCCGGCGGCGGAGTAGGCGTTGTGCGGGGACAGGAACCCGATCGTGTTGTAGCCCCAGTAGTTGGTCAGGCCGCGCACGACCAGCGAGTGCTCCGGCACGAACTGGTGCACCGGCATGAGCTCGATCGCCGTGACCCCGATGCGCTGCAGGTGCGCGATGACGGCCGGGTGCGCGAGGCCCGCGTAGGTGCCGCGCTGGTGCTCCGGGACCTCCGGGTGGCACAACGTCAGGCCGCGCACGTGCGCCTCGTAGATGACGGTCTCGTGGTACGGGATGTTCGGCGGCCGGTCGTTGCCCCAGTCGAAGAAGGGGTTGATGACCACGTTCTTCGGCATGTGCGGGGCGCTGTCGGCGGTGTTGCGCTTCCTCGGATCGTCGAACCGGTAGTCGAACAGCGCTTCGTCCCAGGTCACCTGACCTTCGACCGCCTTGCCGTAGGGATCCAGGAGCAGCTTGGAGGGGTTGCAGCGCAGCCCGCGCCAGGGATCGTGGGGACCGTGCACCCGGTAGCCGTACCGCTGGCCCGGCGTGATACCCGGCAGGTAGCAGTGCCACACGAACCCGTCAACTTCGGTCAGGTCGATCCTGGTCTCGGCCAGCGCGCCGCCCTCGTCGCTCGCGCCGCCCGCGTCGCTCGCGCCGCCCTCGTCGAACAGGCACAACTCGACGCGCTGCGCGACCTCGGAGAACAGGGCGAAATTCGTGCCCCACCCGTCCCAGGTCCCGCCAAGCGGATAAGGCGTCCCCGGCCAGGTACGCATTCGCCCCCTTCGGTGCGACAGGTCAAGACCGGCCGACTCTACCTGGTATGCGCAGGTCCGGGGGGACGTACGATACCCGATCGTGATCAGCGCGTCGCGGCGTCCTCGGGTTGATCGAGGCCTATCGGGGTTTTACCCAGATTTACGCCGCTGCCTGCCGGCGCGATCTCGCCTCTTGGTAACGGTCAAGCAGGACTTCGGCCACGTCGGGCGATGCGCCGAGGGGCGGCGATACCGCGGCGGCCCCCGCGGCGAGGGCGGATTCGCGGACCCGGTCAGCGAAGAAGCCGGGAGCGAGCAGGTAGGTGGCGACCAGGACCCGGCGGGCCCCGGCGCGCAGCAGCCCGGTCACGGCCGTGCCGGGCGCGGGCGCCTCCGGCCGCGTTCCCGGCGCCCCGGGCGGCGTTCCAGGGGTCCCGAGCGTTCCAGGCGCCCTGGGCGTTCCAGGGGCCCCGGGCGGCGGCCCTTGGTTCGGGGCGGCGGAGGCGTGGGCCGGGCGCACCGCGAACCACCCGGTGCGGGCCTGCCATTGCGCCGCGAGGCGGGCGATGGCGGCGTTCGCCTCCGGGTCGGTGGACCCCGCGGCGGCCAGCACCACCGCGGTCTGCCGGCGGTACGCCGGGTCCGCGTGCCCGGCGGGACCCAGCGGATCGGCTTCGGCCAGGCGGCGCTCGAGCGCGCGGAGCAGCAGGGGGTGCGGCCCGAGCGTGGCGCCGTAGCTCACGTCCAGGCGCGGGAACTCGGCGGACAGGCGGGCGAGCACGCGCGGGATGTCCGTCTTGCTGTGGTACGCCGCCGTCAGCAGCAGCGGCAGCACGGTTACCCGGCCGGGC
>DATJQX010000155.1:0-7136 GCA_035505275.1 Streptosporangiaceae bacterium
AGGGCGGTGCCGCGCTTGTTGGCGGGGAACGCGTCGGTGACGATGGCGGCGGAGTTGGCGAACAGGAACGCGCCGCCGACGCCCTGCACCACCCGCCAGACGATCAGCCACAGCGCCCCGTCCGCGCCATGCATCCAGGTCACGGCCAGGAAGATCGAGGCGACGCTGAAGACGGCGAAGCCCAGGGTGTACATCCGGACCCGGCCGAACATGTCGCCAAGGCGGCCGAAGGACACGACCAGCACCGCGGACACGACCAGGAAGCCCATGAACATCCACAGCAGGTAGCTGGTATTGCCCGGGCTGAGTGGGTCCAGCCCGATGCCGCGGAAGACGTCCGGCAGCGCGATCAGCACGATCGACTGGTTGATCGTCGCCATCAGCATGCCCAGCGTGGTGTTGGACAGCGCGATCCACTTGTAGCGCGGCCCGAGCGTATGCCCGGCCCCCACGGGTGTCCCCGCCACCTCGGAGTTAACCGTCATCGGCCGATCTGCCCTCACCCTGAGACCCGAAGGGGAACTTGCTTGTCCCTAACGAACGATCTTTTCACACCTCGCCGGGAGGTGCTTCGCGCGGCGAGGGCGCAGACCGGTCAGCCGGGCGCCCGGGTGTGCACGATCTCGCCCGCCTTGACCACCAGCCGGGGATCGCGGAGCGCCTGCAGGCCGTCATCGATGTCCTGGTCGAGCACGACCAGATCGGCGACTTCGCCCACCGCCAGCGTGCCCCGGCTGATCCCCAGCAGGCTGGCCGCGGTAACCGTCGCCGCGCGCAGCGCCTCCCTGGGGCTCATCCCGAGCATCGAGTTCATCAGCTCGAGCTCGTAAGCGAACCCGTCGTGCGGATTGAACGGCGTCCCGGCATCCGAGCCCGCGGCGATGCGGACACCGGCCTGGTAAGCCCGGCGCAGGTTGGCCTCGGACTGCGCGGCGATCTCGGTCGCCTTCCGCACCACGTAGCCGGGCAGCCCGGCCCGCGGTCCCGCACCGGTGATGCAGCGGATCGCGGCGAGCGTCGGCACCAGGTAAGCCTCGCGGTCGACCAGCAGCTCGATCCCTTCCTCGTCGATCAGGTGGCCGTGCTCGATCGAGTCGATCCCGGCGCGCAGCGCGGCCTTGATCCCGTCGCTCCCGATCGCGTGGGCTGCCGTGCGCATGCCGTGCCGGTGCGCCTCGTCCACGCCCGCCCGCAGTTCCTCCTCCGACAGCTCCTGTCTTCCCGGTACCGCTCCCGGGGTCAGCACTCCGCCCGTCGCGATGAACTTGATCACCTCGGCGCCGTCACGGCGCTCCTGCCGCACCGCCGCGCGGACCTGGTCCGGGCCGTCGGCGGCGTGGCCCACGAACGAGCCGTGCCCGCCCGTCATGCAGATCACGCGGCCGGCCGGAACCACGGTGGGACCCGGCAGCTTCCCCTGCGCGATCAGGTCCCTGACCTCGATCGCGATCCGGTTGCTGGCGCCCAGTTCCCGCAGCGCCGTCACTCCCGCGCGGATCGTCCTGCGCGCCTGTTCGGCGGCGCAGATCGCGCGCTGCGTCGGCGTCGTTCCCGCGTACTGCCCGGCGGTGTCGACTCCCCCGTCCATCTCCAGGTGACCGTGGGCGTTGATCAGCCCGGGAACCACGCAGCCCGCGTCGATCACCAGCGCGCCGTCGGGGGCGTGCAGCGTGCGCCCGCCCACCTCGGCCACGCGCCCGTCCACGATCGTCAGCGTGCCGTCGCGCCTGGGGGGACCGAGCTGATCGTGGAGCGTGCCGAACCGGATCATCAGCGGCTGGACCATTCGCCGAGCGTACCGCCCGGCGGGCCTGATCAGAGGCGGGCCGCCCGCAGTTCGGCGAACGTATCGGCCACCCAGTCCGCGATGAACGTGCTGACGTGCGGCAGGTGGTCCAGGCCGATGTGCTCGGTGGCGCCTTCCGCGGCGGTGAAGACGCGCAGTTCGCGCTTGGGGCTGGCCACGGCCTGCTCGTAGGACCGCTGCGCGTATTCGAGCGGGATCTGCCGGTCGCCGGCGCCGTGCGCGATGAGGAACGGCACCGTGATCCGCTCGACCACGCCGTCCAGGTTGACCTGGTCGGCGAACTCGATGAACTCGTCCACCGAGTCGTAACCCCAGACCCACAGCACGTGGTCCCAGTAGTGCGGTACCGGCCGCTCCCCCTCGCGCTGCAGCCGGCGGCGCTGGACCACACCCCAGTCGTGGTTGGCGCCCCAGGCGACGACCAGGGCGAGCCGCTTCTCGAACGCGGCGGCCCGCGGGGCGTAGTAGCCACCGAGGGACCAGCCGACCAGGCCGATCGCGGCGGGGTCGACGTCGTCCCTGGTGAGCAGGTAGTCGACGCACGCGCCCGCCCACGCCTCGGTGTCGATCCGCGCCGTCAGCCCTTGCAGCCGGAGGGCTTCGCCTGACCCGGGGCAGTCGACCATCAGCGTGGAGATGCCGCGGGCCGCGAGTTCCTCCCAGTGGCCGGAGGAGTACATGTGCTCCTTGGTGGAGTCCAGCCCGTTCCACATGACCATGACCGGCACCGGGCCGTCATCCGCGGCTGGCGCCTGGCTGAAGTACGCCGGCAGGGTCGTCCCCTCGTAGGGGATCCGCACGCGGGACAGCCGCGGATCCTTGAGGGCAAAGGCCTTCTGCTGCAGTTCCAGGACGCGGCGGTAGGTGTCAAGCCGATCAGGTGCCTTGGCGCTCTGCATGCGTTCGGCCTGGCACAGGTAGTTGGTGGCCCGTGCGTACAGCTGTCCGGCGGTCCGCACATGGCCGGCCTTCTCGGCCGCCTCGGCCTGGGCGACCAGGGAATCGGTCAGGGCCCGCCAGGCACGCAGGAAATCGGGCGTGCCGGCGTCCTCACCGCGGGCCGCCGCGTCCTTGATGGGGCGGCAGGCCCGGTCCACCTCGTCGATCAGCCCGCCGCTGTTGAGCGTGGCGACGACACCGAGGTTCCACACGTAGTTGCCGGGAAAGTACTCGAACACAGCTCGTCCTCTCGTTGGTCAGGCGCGCGCACCGCGTCGCCGGCGGATTTCACGCGCGGCCGCACTGGCGGCAGTTCGGCGCCCGCGATGACCGTATTGCGAATCGCATCGCGCTCCCTTCCTCAGACCGGCGGGGCGACGAACAGGCCCTTGTCGACGTCGTTGAACGACTTCCGCGCGACGAACTCGTTCATCGCGTTGGCGGTGCCCCACTGGTCGGCGACCTCGGGCTGGCTGAAGTCGTAGATGTGCGGGTGCCAGGTGTCCTCGTCGATCTGCTCCAGTTCGGTGGTGTACTCCACCGTGTTGCCGTGCGGGTCGAGGAAATAGGAGAAGGTGTTGTTGCCCGCCAGGTGCCGGCCAGGCCCCCAGATCTTCTCCACCCCGGCGCGCAGCAGCCGGCCGGTGCCGCGCATGTACTCGTCGATGCCGCGCAGCTCGAAAGAGGCGTGATGCAGCGCGGGATGCGGGCCGCGGGCGATCCCCAGGCTGTGATGCCAGGAATTGACCCGCATGAACCACATCATCTCCCCCATGCGCGGGTGCATGAGGGTGTCCGACAGCGCGAACCCGAGGTGACGTTCGTAGAACGACCGCGTGCCGTCGGGGTCGGCGGAGTTGACGACCACGTGGGACAGCCGCACGGGGATCGACTCGCCCGGCTCGACCTTCCTGTGCCGCCGGACCGCGACGTCCGAGCTGACCTCGACGGTTCTGCCCTCGTTGTCGAAGAACCGGAACCCGTACCCTCCGCCTGGCGTCCGCAGCGCGCGCGGCTCGTGCACGAGCCGGACCCCGTCCCTCGCGAGCCGTTGGGCGAGCGTGTCGACGTCCGCCGCGGCGGCGGCGCCGAAGGCGATGAGGTCGACCCGCTTGTCGGCGGCGGCGCGCAGCCGGACGATGTACTGCTCGGGTGACCCCTCGGCGGCCAGGAAGGTCAGCCCCGCCTCGCCCTCGGTGGCCGTCAGTCCCCAGGTGCCGGTGAAGAAGTCCAGCTGCCTGGCGTGGTCGGGCACGGCGAGGTCGACGTGCCGCAGGTGGGTGATCAGGCGCTCGGTCATCGTCTCGTTCCTTCGGTTCTCACGCGGGCTGGCTGACGAGGCCGAAGACCTTGCCCATCAGGCCGGGCACGTCCCCCTCGACGCCGTCGAGGAGCCACTGCCCGAGCTGGACCGAGGCCTCAACCACGGTCTTGGCGCGGTCGTAGCGGCGGGCGGTGAAGGCGTCGAACGCCCCCTGGTCGATGACGTCGGCGGCGAGCAGCACGTCGGCGAGCACGACGGCGTCCTCCAGGGCGATGGCCGCGCCCTGGGCGAGGGTCGGCGGGCAGGTGTGCACCGCGTCGCCGATGAGCACGACCCGGCCGCGGTTCCACGGCGGCGGGAGCAGGTGGGATTCGAACCGGGTGTAGTTGATCGTGCCGGGGTCGGTCATCCGGTCCCTGATGTCGTCCCACGGGCCGTGGTAGCCGGCGGCGAGGTCGCGCATGACCGCGAGCCGCTCGGCCGGCGTCAGGTGTGTCCGGTCCTGGACGTCTTCGACCAGGTAGGCGTAGAGGCTGTCCTCGCCGGTGGGACAGTACCCGGCGATGTAGCAGGCGCCGTGGTAGCACAGGTCGGTGCGGGTCACGCTGGCGGGCCTGGACGTGAACACCCGCCAGATGCCCATCCCCGTCGGCTTGGTCTCCAGCTCGATCCCGAGCAGGGACCGGACCTGGGAGCGGACCCCGTCCGCGCCGATGACCAGGTCATACCCACCGCTGGTGCCGTCGGAGAAGGTGACGTCCACGCCGTCGCCGTCCTGGCTGAGCGAGTCCACGGTGGTGGCGTACCGGAGCTTGGCGCCGGCCGCGGCGGCGGCCTCGGCGAGGATGCGGGCCAGCGCGGGGCGGTACATCCCCACCGTGGCGGGCAGGTCGGGACCGCCCGACCTGGCGTCCTGCATCTCGACGAGCAGGGTGCCGTCGGGGGCGCGCAACCCGACCGTATTGAACGCGTACCCGGCCGCGGCCACCTCGTCCCAGACGCCCAGCTGCCGCAGCACCCGCAAGGCGTTGCCCTGCACGGTGATGCCGGACCCCAGGGCGGTCACGTCGGGCTTGACCTCGACCAGGTCGACGGCCGCGCCGTCCCTGGCGAACACGATGGCCGCGGCATACCCGGCGGCGCCGCCACCGACTACCAGCACGTTACGGACGCTAGGCACGACACGCTCCTCCGGCTGACAATGGCTGCCTTCAATCTGCCGGACGGAGCACCGTCAGGGAAGACCGAAGTGCCAATGCCAGATATAGACGGAAGCGATGAGCCGGCCGCGGCTCGGCTGGACAATGTGACCTGTGACCGAATGGATCTTCCAGGCCAGCGGCAAGCGGCATGACCTGGATGCGCCGATAGCCGCGTCGCGGCTGCGCTCATGGCGGACGCCGCGTTACCGGGACAGGACCGCCGCCGGAGATCTCGTCTGGCTGCAGGTGGCGGGACGACACGACCCTGGCATCTACTACGTGGCGACGATCACGGCTCCGACCTATGAGGACCCCGAATGGCATCCAGGGAGCCCGGCGTCCGCCCGGTGGCGGACCGACGTGCGGTTCGACTACCGCATCGATCCGCCGCTGCTCAGGGTCGAGCTGCTGGCGACCGCTGGGCTGTCCTCGTTCCGCCCGTTCCGCGGCTTCCAGGGTTCGACCGTGCCGTTGCCCCCGGACATCGCGACGGCGCTGCGGGAACGCGCCGCGCCGCGCCTGACCGCGCTGTGACCTTTCGCGCCGGGTGACCGTCCGGTCGGCTGGACAAGGGCGACGGCGCTAGCCAGGGTGACGGCCCCGGCAGGCTGGAGCGCCGCGACACTTGTGGTCGAAGAGCCCGGTGTGGCAGCGGGTGCGCTGCCGAGCGGGCATCTTCCTATCACTTCGGCGACTCCCTATCAGTTCGGTCGGGATATTCCGGGCAAATCGGTCGCCAGAATGGTGACAAGCGATAGGAAGACGCTGACAGTGGTCACAGCTGATAGAAGGATGCACCGACTCCTGCCCAGGTCTATCCGGCGCACGGGGACCCGTGGGTCTAGAGAGTCCGGAGTGACCTGGGAGATTGACCGAAGTCGTTCCCGCTGAACATGCCGGTCAGTCATCGGTCCGCGCGGGGGTTGCCTCCTCGAAGATCAGGATCGTCTGGGTCGAGCGGACCTCGGGGATGTCCTGCAGCCGCGTCAGCACCACGTCGCGCAGCGACACGGCGTCGCTGGCGCGGACCCGCAGCAGGATGTCGTGCTCGCCGGAGACGAGGGCTACGTGGTCGACCTCGGTCATGGCCAGCAGCTGCCTGCGGACCGACTTCCAGGACCGCTGGTCGATGTCCAGGTAGACGTAGGCGGACAGCGCGTAGCCGTAGCGCACCGGGTCGATGAGCGCGGCGTACCCGGTGATCACGCCGTCCCGTTCCAGGCGGGCCACCCGGGCGTACGCGCTCGCCCGCGAGATGTGGATGCGGTCGGCCAGCGCGCGCATGGACATCCGGCCATCGGCGCGCAGCGCCTGCACGATCCGCCGGTCGGTGTCATCCATCGCTGCCATATGTCCAAGCGGGGGATCCGCGGGAAGGTCACTCGAAGGCATATGGCCAGATTAAGCCCGCGATCAAGGAAATACGTCTCATGTTGTGCGGCACGTCTAGAAAATTTGCGCTCTGGGTAGGCATTCTCTGGAAAGAGCACGTTGAAGGGAGTGCTGGTGGCTACCCAAGGGCTGCTGCCGGGCGCGGCGCCACTGCAGCTGATAGCCCCGGACGGCGGGCCCGGCCAGAATCCGGGCGGGCTCAAGTTTCCCGGGCCCGATGTCCTCCAGGGCCTGCACCGCGGCATGGTGCTCGGCCGGCGCTTCGACACCCAGGCCACCACCCTGGCCAAGCAGGGCCGGCTCGCCGTGTACCCGTCCTCGCACGGCCAGGACGCCTGCCAGGTCGGGGCGGCGCTCGCGCTGCGCGACCAGGACTGGCTGTTCCCCACGTACCGCGACTCGGTGGCGATCCTCACCCGCGGTGTGGACGCCGCCGAGACGCTGGCCCTGCTGCGCGGCGACTGGCACTGCGGCTACGACCCCTCTGCGCACCGGGTCGCGCCGCAGTGCACCCCGCTCGCCACGCAGGCCC
>DATJQX010000156.1:0-4851 GCA_035505275.1 Streptosporangiaceae bacterium
CGGTTTGCCGACGTCTTCGCGGATCTGGACGACCCCGATGTCATGTCGCGGGCGTGGCGGTGACCGACTGGCTTATTGACAAGTCGGCCCTGGTCCGGCTGGCCGCCAGCCCTGATCCCGCGCGATGGGCGGAGCGGATCGAGCGGGGATTGATCCGGATCAGCACGGTCACCCGGCTGGAGGTTGGCTACTCAGCCAGGTCGGGCGACGACCTGCGGACGAGCCTGCGGCTGCCACCGCTCGCCTCCATGCCAGTCGAATACCAGACCCCGGCGACGGAGGATCGCGCCGTTGAGGTCCTCACCCTGCTGGCCGACCGCGGCCAGCATCGTGCGCCATCAATCCCCGATCTCATGATCGCCGCGACAGCCGAGCTCGCCGGCCTGACCGTTCTGCACCTGGATAACGACTTCGAGATCATCGCCAGGATCACCGGCCAGCCCCTCGAACGACTCAACGTGAGCTGAGTCCAGCCGTCAAAAGCGAGCCCAGACCAGCAAGATCGTGGATGCGGCCAGCAACGCCGCCATGACGCCGTTAAGGATGCGCCTCGCCCTGGGGGTTCGTAGGAAGCGCTGGAGCGCGGCGCCGAACGCCAGCCAGGGCGCGCAACTGGGCAAGGCGACCAGCATGAACAGGATCGCGAAAACGGCGGCCTGGGCGAGAGCACTGCCCGCGCGCCGGTCCAGGAACGTGGCGACCGCGGCCACGCTGACCAGCCACCCCTTCGGGTTGATCCACTGGAATGCCGCCATGCCGAGGAATCCGGCGGGTCCTTTCGCCGCCCCGCCGGGCTCACCCGCGGTCGCGATCCGCCAGGCCATCCAGCAGAGCATCGCCGCCCCGCCCCACTTCAGGACCTGGAGGACGAACGGATGCGCCAGGAGCACGTCGCCCAGTCCCAGCGTGATGGCGAACAGCATCGCGCCCATCCCGGTCACCTGCCCCAGCAGGCTAGGCAGCCCGCGCCGGAACCCGGCCCTGGCGCCCACCGCGGTGAGCAGCGCGTTGCTGGGACCCGGCGTTCCCGCGACGACCGCCGCGAACGTCACGAACGCGATGAGCTGGGCGGGATTATGTATGACTTCCACACGCCACTCCGTAGATTTGACCTATGGCTCCCAGCCTGGGTTCTGCCGTCCGCGCTGGTCTTGAACGTTCGTGCGACCGAGCGGAGTGGGTGGACGCCAGGAGGCCCGTGGACGGAGTGGAACTGTTCCGGGCCCGCCTGCGCGGCCGGCCGTTCAGCCGCCACCGGCACGACGTCTACGCCGTCGGCGTCACCGAGGAGGGCGTTCAGGCCTTCGAGTACCGGGGCACGGTCGAGCGCAGCCTCCCCGGACAGGTCTATGTGCTGCATCCCGACGAAATGCACGACGGCAGGGCCGAGGACCAGGGCTTGTTCGGTTACCGCCAGATCTACGTCAACCCCGACCGCATTGCCTCCGCGCTGCGGTCCGTCACGGGGCGTCCCGCGCCGCTGCCCTTCGCTCCCCCGGTAACCGACGACCCGCTCCTCGCTCGCGTGGTGCGCTCGGCGTTCACGCGCAGGCCCGAGCCGCTTGCGCTCGACGCTCTAGTGCTTGCGCTGGCGCAGGGTCTGCTGCGGTCCAGCGCGGCCGGTCTCACCAGCAACCTGCAATGCCGGGTCGACCTGTCAGCCGTCGAGCGTGGTCGCGAATTCCTGCGAAGCCGGCTCGCGATTGTGCAGTCGAGCGAGGTGGAGACGGTCACCGGGCTGGACCGCTACCAGTTCGCGCGCCAGTTTCACGCGGTCTACGGGACCAGCCCGCACCGCTACTCGGTAATGCGGCGCCTCGACGTGGCCCGCGACTGGCTGCGCGACGCCCGGCCCCTGGCCGACACCGCCATCGACGCCGGCTTCGCC
The DNA here is from genome assembly GCA_035505275.1 of Streptosporangiaceae bacterium. Lineage (GTDB taxonomy): Bacteria > Actinomycetota > Actinomycetes > Streptosporangiales > Streptosporangiaceae > Palsa-504. The sequence continues at coordinate 1,889 of DATJQX010000156.1, forward strand.
GACCAGGCCCACTTCACCCGGACATTCAAGGCCGCGTTCGGGATGACGCCCGGCCGGTACGTGAAGCTCAGCACCTCCCGCGCCAGCGCCTAGCTCTCCATCCGGGCTGCAACGGCCGCACACATCAAATACCGCTTCGCGGCATAGAACGTTGCTACGACCTGAAAGGCGGGCCGTCAGCGAGTTACCCACGAGGTGATCGTCATGAGCGCAACGCAAGCCGTGCGCGCCGCAATCCGCGCCATCCGCAAAGTCCACGACGAACAGGTTCTTATGTGGAAGGTGTTTTACAGGACGCAGGTCCGGCCGGGAGGAGATCAGCCCGCGCCGCCCGCTGACCGGTCCTCGGCGGTGAAGCCGGACGAGCGCGAGCTGGCCGGGCGGAGGTAAGGAACGGGCGGCGTGGCCAGCGGCAACGCGGCCAGCTGCATCAGCAGCAGGACGTTGTCGTCGCCGGCCGTGCGGTTCATCCGCAGCCGCCCGCACTTCGTGCAGCGGTGAATCAGCATCCAGCGGTGCTCGCCGCGAACGGTGACCGCTATCGGCTCCATGCCTCCCGGGCAGCCGGCCTTGCGGTCACCGGGGACATTGCGGTCCAGGTGCCTGGACCATAGGCAGGCCGGGCAATGGTTGCGATGCGATGTGCCGGGAGCGTCGAGCGAGACGTCTACGCCGCAGTGTCCGCACTGGAACGAGCGGGGAAATGACAAGCCTGACAACCTTTCGTCGCAAGAACTAGAAGCTGGGCGCGCATTTCGCCTCCTCTCGTACTCACTGGTAATCCCGGCGGGACCCAGGCGCCCACCATCATCGGCAGCGCCGGACCGCCCGTCAACCGAATATCGGCGGATGCCGGCGGCTAGACCTCGAGCACGATCTTGCCCCGGGTACGGCCTGCCTCACTGATCGCGTGCGCCTCCGGGGCCTGAGCGAGCGGCAGCACCCTCTCGATCTCGACCCGCAGCCGCCCCGCGTCCACCAGGCCGGCCAGCGCTTCCAGGCCGTGGCCGTCCGGCTCGACCAGCGGGGTCGCGACGCGAATCCCGCGGCCGGCGGCGCGCTCCGTCAGGACCGGGTCGTCGCCCGGGTCGAACGAAACCAGCACGCCGCCCGGCCTGATGGCCGGCAGCCAGCCAACGGCGTCCTGCCCGACGAGCGAATCGAAGACGACGTCCAGGTCGGCGACGGCGGCGGCCGGGTCCGTCGTGGTGTAGTCGACGACATCGTCGGCGCCCAGTGCCCGGACGAAATCGTGCTTGGCTGCCCGCGCGGTGCCGGTCACGTGGGCCCCGAGCGCCTTGGCGATCTGCACCGCGAGGTGCCCGACCCCGCCCGCCGCCGCCGTGATCAGAACCCGCTGACCGGGCTGGACGGCGGCGTTGTCGACGAGCACCTGCCACGCGGTGAGCCCGGCCAGAGGCAGGCCCGCCGCCTCGGCGTGGGTCGCCGCGGCGGGCTTGCGCGCGAGCTGACGGGACGGGGCGGCGACATACTGGGCGTACGCGCCGGCCTCGCGCGGGAACCACGGCATCCCGAACACCTCGTCGCCGGGAACGAACCTGGTCACCCCGAGCCCGGCCTCCTCGACCACGCCCGAGACATCCCACCCCACGGTGAGCGGCAGGGATTGCAGCAGCCCGTCTCCCGCGCGGGTCACCCAGTCCACGGGGTTGACCCCGGCGGCGTGCACGCGCACCAGCACCTCGGTGCCCATGGGCTCCGGCCGGTCCCGCTCGACGAGCCGCATGACCTCGGGCCCGCCGAACGTCTCCTGGCGGATGGACAGCATGCTTGCGGGCAACGGGCTGCTCCTTCCCGGCCGGCTCGGGCGCCGCCCGAGCTCGACCGGGGGCAGGCCTCACGCTACTTCGTGGCAGGATCGCCGCGTTCAGCCACCGCCAACGGCTCGCCGCCCGGATCCCTGTGCTGGCCCGCCCGCCAGGCCAGGTACGCGATGCCCCCGGCGCAGATCCAGCCCACCGTGATCGAGAGCCAGAAGCTGACCAGCCGGTACGCGAGCGCCACCGCGATCGCGGGAGCGCGCGCGATGCCGTAGGCGGCCAGGATGACCGCGAGGCTGCCCTCGACGATGCCGAGCCCTCCGGGCACGATGGGCAGCGCGCTCACGACCTGGGCCGCGCCGTAGACCAGCAGCACGCCCCGCCACGGAACCGAGGCGTGAACGGCGGCAAAACCGCAGAGCAGGCACAGGAAATCGCAGGCCCAGACGACGACCGCGATGACGACGATCGAGGCGGTCGACCGCGCGCCCAGCGGGATCTCCTGCATCCGGGCCAGCGCGGCCTCGACCCGCTCGACCGTGGCGCTGCGCGGATGCCCGGTGACCCGCCGCGCGCCGCGCACGAGCCCGGCGACCAGCCGCAGGACCAGGTCCCGGCGGACCAGCACCGCGCCGCCCCCGACGACGATCACCAGGCCCACGGCGGCGATACCGGCGCCGCGGATGCTCGCGGAGGCCAGCATCGCCACGATCACGCCGAGCAGCAGCACCAGCGACATGCTGATGGCCTGCGCGATCAGCACCGTGAACACGGTCCAGCCCGCGGTGGCCTCGCTCGCGCCGCGCCGCCGGTAGAACCGGTACCGGTAGACGCAGGACAGCGCCGGCCCGGCCGGGACGGTGTTCGCGATGGCCTCGTTCGCCAGGCTGACCGCCACCAGGCCGGGCAGCGCGAGGCGCGAGCGCGCCAGGTGCAGGACGCGATGCTGCAGGAGGCCGAACGCCGACAGCGACGCCCCCTCGGCCAGCACCGCGACGGCGAGCCACCCGACGTCCAGGTGGCGGAACTCGTGCCGGGCGGCCACCAGGTCACCCCGCTGCCCGAAGAGCAGCACAAGAACGGCGGCGCCGATCAGCACGCCGAGCACATACCGGACCATTGTCCCCGCGCTGCGCCCAGGCTTGGGCGCCGCGAGATCATAGGCCACGCAATCAAATTAAC
>DATJQX010000157.1:0-28955 GCA_035505275.1 Streptosporangiaceae bacterium
TACCGCGCACCGGGGCATCTTGCCCCGCGTTTGCCCTGTTCACGGACTTCACCGTTGTTCTCCCCCCGAGTCGGCGGGTGTCCCCGCCCGATATATGATTACCCTGTGTGACTCCTTTACACACCTAGAGTGATACCCCCGCGGTGGCCGTGGGGGGGTGAAGATAGCCCCGCCTGGCGGGTGCCTGGCGGGGCTGTGGTGGCCGTAGTGTCGTGGTGGTGGTCAGTCTGTCGCGTTGGCGGTTTCCTCGGCGATGGCGGTGCGGGCGGCCTGCTCGTCGGCGATGGTTTTGTTCTCGGTGCAGGCGGCGAGGAGCGCGGTGACGGCGAGGCGGTTGATGGCGCGGGGCATGCCGCGGGCGTGAGAGTGAATGACGCGGACGGCGTCATCGGAGAACAGGGTGTCGGTCCGGCCGGCGTGGGCGAGGTGTGCCCGGATGTAGCCGCCGGCCTCGGCGGCGGTGATCGCCGGGACCGGGAAGGCGTACTTGAGCTGCACCCTTTGGTCGAGGGCGGCCATGTCACCGACCCGCAGCCGCCGGCGGAGGGTGGGCTGGCCGATGAGCAGGATGATGAGCGGGGAGCCGCTGTCGAGCGAGTGGTTCGTCATCATCCTGGTGCTGTCCAGTTGCTCGCCGGTGAGCAGGTGGGCCTCGTCGATTTTTCCGATCATCCGGACGGTTAACCTGCTCTTGACCTGGGCTTTCACGTCGCGTGCATGTGCGTGACGTGAAGTCCGCCGGGATGTCACGGATGCGTCCGCGAGGCGGGCGGGCCTGCGGCGAGCGTGCGGGTGAGCGCCCGGTGGCGTTGCTGGGTGGCTTGCCGGTCCTTGTAGCCGAGGCGGGCGGCGATCTGCTGCCAGGTTGCGCCGGCGGTCCGGGCCTGAGTGGTGAGCTGGTGCTCGTGGCGGTCGAGTTCGCGGCGGTGGGCGGGGATGGCGTCGAGCGTGGCCAGTGCCGGCGGATTGCCGCGGCCCTGCCGGGTGTTAACGGGATCTTGACATCGGACAGGGGCATCGTGCCGAGCGGGTCGGCGTGCCGGGGCCGGTCATTTCAGCGGGCGGGTATGCGTTCGGTGAGCTGGGCTTCGAGCTGGGCGATGCGCCTGTCGGCGAAGCGGTTGTTGGAGCGGGCGGCTTCCAGCCGCTCTTCGAGGGTCTTGTTGTCGCGGGTGAGCTCGCGGACGCGGTGCTTGAGCGTGGCGTTCTCGCTGGCCAGCCGTTGCGCTGCCTGCGGTGACAGGTCGTGTTCCAGATCGCGGACCTGGCCCAGGAGGATAGCCATGCGGTGACGCTGCGCGGTGATCTCGGCGTGTGCTGCCGTGAGCGCCGCCTCGGCGTTGAGGGCGCGTTCCCGCCAGGGCAGGTCGTGATCACCGTTGCCCTGGTGAGCGGATGCTTTGGGCTCGCCGGGTTTGCTGACGGCGTCGCTGATCAGGGCGCGGACGTCGGGGTTGGCGTAGAGGAAGGTGCGGGATACCCCGGCCTGGCGGGCGACGGCGGGGTAGGTGACCGGGGTCTTGCGGCGCTTGAGGCTGGCGACGGCGTCGCGGACCTGCTGCAGTTTCTGCTCGGTGGCGCGGCGGCGGGCCTGGATCGCGGCCGCGGTGCGGTCCGGGGTCATGCTATTTCCTCCAGCTCTCCGGGTTCATCGCCGTCGGCCTCTGGCTGGTCTTCGGGGAGGGGGTCCTCGCCTGCCCTGGTGATGGCGAGCTGTGTGGCGCGGAAGCCTATGTTCCAGACCCGCTGGAAGTAGTCCTGGGGCCGGCGCAGGTCCAGGGCGAGCGCGTCGTCGAGCAGTCCGAGGCCGACCAGGGCGGCTTCCAGCCCGTCGATGGCGGCCGCGGTGGGGGCGAAGGCGTCGTGCAGGTAAGCGGCCGTGGCGTTGTCGGGGGCGCGTTCGGCGATGGAGTACCACTGCTCGCGCTTGCGCCGCCAGTAGAGCAGGTCGGCACCGGACAGCACGAACTTGGCGCAGTTGTGGCAGTCCAGGTTCCACGGGCAGGCACCGCCGTCCACGACGGGCTGGAAGGTGCAGAATCCGCCATCGGCGGGGGTGCTGCGCCGCGACAGGTCGATCGCGAGCGCCTCGGCCTGCTCGCGGGTCAGCGGCGCGGCCGGCCCGGATAGGAGCGTGCCGGGGCTGGCGGCACCGGGCCCGGCGACCCGGCGCTGGCCCGCGACCTGGCCCGCGCCGCGGCCCGTAATGCCAGGACCACATGGTGCCTAACGCTCACCGACGAGCGCGGCCACGCGATAGGCCACGGTTGCGCACGGCCGGCCACGAACCGCAGAAAACGACGCAAACCGGCGGTACGGGCCGGGCCCGATCCTCCCGGCGGCTACGGGACATGGCGGATCACGACCGGATCCCCGGCCAACGGAACCTGATGGTGACCATCGAGCCGATCGCCACCGACCCGTGCGACCACCGGCGCGAGGCGCGTGGCCACGACCCCGGCACCCTGCTCCGCCACCTCACCCAGATCCGGTACGCCACCTGTACCGGCCCGGCCTGCCGCAGGCCCGCCACGCAAGCGGACTTCGAGCACAACATCCCTTACGAAGCCGGCGGGCGGACCTGCCTCTGGAACGGCGGCCCGAAGTGCCGGCGCGACCACCGGGTGAAACAGCATCCACGCTGGAAGGTTGAGCAACTGGCCAGCGGAGACGTACGGTGGACGACTCCGGCGGCCCGTCAGTACACGATAGAACCAACCCGCTACCCCATCTGACGGGCGACCCCGCCCTGGCTCTCCGGGGTGGCGATGAGCACGGCTGAGGCCACACAATGACGGAATGACAAGTTCCGCGGTGGTGACCAAGACAGGTCGCCACGCCGAACGGGACCGGAGTCCCGGACCGGCTCGCATGGCGGCTGGCGCCTTTGCGGCCGGTTCCTCGGCACCGCCGGAGCTGAGGGTGTCGGGGCTGAGCGTCAGCTTCGGCCGGGTTCGTGCCCTGGACGGCGTGGACCTGAGCGTGCGCACCGGCGAACTCGTCGCCCTCGCGGGCGAGAACGGCGCGGGCAAGACCAGCCTGGTCCGCTGCATCGCCGGTGACATCGTCCCGGACCGGGGCGAGGTGTCCCTGGCGGGGCGAAGGGTGCCTCCTGACCCGGGCGGGGCCGCCAAGCACGGGATCGCGGTGGTCTGGCAGGACCTGGCGCTGTGCGACAACCTGGACATTGCCGCCAACATCATGCTCGGCCGGGAATCGCGCCGGCTGATGCTGTCCGATACCCGCTTCCACGGGACCGCGGCGGCGCTGCTGGCTTCACTGAAGATCCCGCTCACCGATACGACGCGCATCGTCTCGTCGCTGTCCGGCGGGCAGCGGCAGCTGGTCGCCGTGGCCAGGGCCATGGGCCGGCGGCCGCGCCTGCTCGCGCTCGACGAGCCCACGGCCTCACTGGGCGTGAAGGAGTCGGCCCAGGTCGAAGAGCTGATCTTGAACCTGCGGGACCAAGGGGTCACGATCCTGCTCGCCTGCCACGACATCGACCAGATGTTCCGGCTCGCCGATCGCATCGTGGTGCTCCGGCAGGGGCGGGTCCTGGCGGACCTGCGCCCGGCGGACACCTACCCCGACGACGTGGTCGCGCTGCTGTCCGGCCAGCAGGTCGACTCCTCCGCCCGCCGTCAGCTCACCAGGCTGCACGGGCTCACCGACCGCCTGGTGTCCGCCGAGCCGTCTTCGAGCCTGTCGCTGATCTTGTCCGCGCTGGGCGCGGCGCTCGGCAGCGAGCGCCTCTGCATTCACGTGGTCTCGGACAAGATCCTGCACTGCGCCGCGTCGCTCGGGTTCCTGCAGGGTCAGCTCGACCCGTGGTCACGGCTGCCCTTCGGGGCGGCGGGCGGCCCGGTAGGGCTGGCCGCCGCCGACGAGCAGCCCGTCATCGCGGACAACGTCCGCGTCGGCGCGGCCTGGCGGAGTTTCCGCGACCTGGCTAAGACGGCGAAGGTGGCCAGCTCGTGGTCGGTCCCCGTCCTCGGCCCGAGCGGGCTCAGCGGGGTCATCACGGTCTTCCGCCCGGTCCACGGCGCGCCGATGCGCGAGGAACTCGACCTCGTCACCGTCTACGCGGGCTACGCCGCCAGCGCCATCGAGCGGGACCGGCTGCTCGACCAGGTGACGACCAGGAACCGCGTTCTCGAGACGATCCGGGAGATGCTCGAGACGCTGGCCGGTCCCGTCCCGGTCAGCGAGGGCTTGGCCATCGCGATCCAGTCGCTCCGCCGCGGCCTGCAGGCCGAGGAGGTGGCGCTGGTCACCCGGCCGGCCGGCCAGCCGCCCCGGTGGCGGGCGTGCGCCGGGCCGTTCGGCACGGACCCGTCGTCCGCGCCCCCGTCCCTGCACGACGTGGCGGACAGCGCGCTGGCCAGCGTCGACCCGGACGGGGTGGCCAGGGTACTGCGCAGCAGCCGCAGGCACCGCGCGCGGGCGGTGGCCTTCGTGGCCGCGGGCGGTCCCACCGTGCTGCTGGCGACCTGGCGGCGCGTGCCGCCGACCAAGGAGGAGACGGCGCTGATGGAGGACGCGGCGCACTCGCTCCGGCTCGCGCTCGAACGCGAGGAAGCCGCTCACGCCCACCAGGAGGCGGCGGCCCTGCGCCGGTCGCGCGAGCTCCAGCGCGGTTTCCTCTCCCGCCTGAGCCACGAGCTGAGGACCCCGCTGACGGCCATCCGCGGGTACGCGTCCAGCCTGATGCAGCCCGACGTGACCTGGGACGGCGCTTCGCAGCAGCGCTTCCTCGACCGGATCGCCGCGGAGTCGGCCCGCCTCGGCCGGCTGGTCGACGACCTGCTCGACTACTCGGCGATCGAATCGGGCATCATGCGCCTGCAGCCGGACTGGTGCGACATCCGGCTGGTGCTCGAGGCGGCGATCGCCTGCCTGCCGCCGGCCAGCGCCGAGTCGGTCTCGCTGAGGTACGACGATGACCTGCCGGTCGTATGGGCCGATCACGACCGGATGGAGCAGGTCTTCGTGAACCTGCTGAACAACGCGGTCGGTCACAACCCGCCGGGCACCAAGGTCCGCGTGACCGCCACGGGGGAGAAGGGCCCGGGGGAGGGGCGGACCGCGGAGCAGACGCCGTCGGAGGTCGTGATCAGCGTGCTGGACGACGGGGCGGGAATGCCGCCGGAGCTGGTGGCCGCGCCGTTCGAGCCCGCCAGGGGCCCGAGCTCCGGTAACGGAGCCGACGGCAACGGCGCCGGGAGCAGGAGCGAAGGAAACGCCAGCAACGGAAACGCCAGCAACGGACACGCCAGCAACGGAAGGAGCAACCGCAAGAGCGCGGGCGCCGGGCTTGGCCTGTCCATCGCGAAGGGTATCGTGCAGGCTCACGGCGGCCGGATCGAGCTGACCGCGCTGCGCAAGGGCACCTGCTTCAGCGTCTACCTGCCCGTCGAGGCCGGGAGCGAACGATGACCGAGGCCGCGCGCAAGACCTGCGCCCTGGTGGTGGAGGACGACCCCAACATCGTGGACCTGATCCGGTCCAACCTCGCCGTGCGCGGCTTCGACACCATCGTGTCGGTGGACGGCATGCGCGCCCTCCAGCTGCTCGAGACCGAAGACCCGGACATCGTGCTGCTTGACCTGATGCTGCCCGAGGCGGACGGGTTCGAGCTGTGCCGTCAGATCCGCGAGCGCTCGCCGGTCGCGATCATCGTGGTCTCGGCCCGCGGCGGGGAGCGGGACAAGGTGACGGCCCTGCACATGGGGGCCGACGACTACATGACCAAGCCGTTCAGCATCGAGGAACTGCTCGCCCGCATCACCGCCACGCTCAGGCGGACCAGGCCTGCCGCGCCGACCGAGCAGGCGCCCCAGGTCATCGTGGTCGGCGACATCGTGATCGACCTGGCCCTGCAGCAGGTGCGGCGCAACGGGCAGCCGGTGCACCTGACGCCGACCGAGTTCGCCTTGCTCAGGGAGCTCGCCGTCAACCGGGGCAAGCTGCTGACCCACGCCCACCTGCTCCGCCGGGTGTGGGGTCACGGCTACGAGACCGAAACCGAGTATCTGCGCGTATACGTACGCCGGCTGCGAGCCAAACTCGAGGCGGAGGAGAGCGCGCCCCTGATCCTCACCCAGCCGCGGGCCGGCTACCGGCTGGCCCCGGAATGACGCCCGATAACGTCCTAGTGACAAACGTGAATCGAAAAGGGTACGAAAGGATCACCGTTCACGCAATCTTCACGACGCGACGCCGATGTTAAGGTCACGTTAATTTCCGGCGTTCTATGGTCGTCATAAGACGCCAGTGCCGCACACATCGCCAGGTTGGCGAGTTGATCCCGCATGCCTGGATGCGGCCGTTCCCTTTTAGACACGAGGTGGTTTAAATGAATCAAGTGGCCAGGAAAGGGGCGGCACTGGCAACGGTGCTGGCCCTGGCCCTCGCCGCTGCGGCCTGCAGCAGTAGCAGCAGCAGCTCTTCAAGCACCACGAGCACCTCTTCCAGCTCCGCAGTCGCGATACCGTCCATCTCAATAAGCGACCTGAACAACTCCTTCTCCGCGATGGCGACCCTGAAGCCGCTGGCTGCCATCGGCAAGGGCAACGTCGCCGCGATCCTGCCGGACACCGTCAGCTCGGCCCGGTACACCGAATTCGACGCGCCGTACCTGTCGGAGGCCCTGGCGGCGGCGGGGCTCTCGCCCACGCAGTTCTCCGTGGTGAACGCGCAGGGCAGCGACGCCACCGAACTGGCCGACGCGCAGGAGGCCATCACCAAGGGCGCCAGCGTCCTCATCATGGACCCGCTGGACTCCGGCGTCGGCACCTCGATCGAGACCTACGCCAAGTCGCACGGCGTTGACGTTATCGACTACGACCGGCTGACCCTCGGTGGCAGCCGCGAGTACTACGACAGCTTCAACAACGTCGAGGTCGGCACCCTGATCGGCAACGGCTTCGTGGCCTGCGCCGCCGCCTGGCACGTCACCAAGCCGGACATCATCGTGATGCGCGGCGCCCCGACCGACAACAACGCGACCCTGTTCGCCGAGGGTTACGACGCGGTGCTCGACCCCCACTTCGCCGACAAGAGCTACATCGACGCCGCCAACCCCGCCGGGACGTGGGACCCGCCGACCGCCGAGAGTGAGTTCCAGCAGGCGTTCACCGCCCACAAGGGCGTCAACGCGGTCCTCACCCCGAACGACGAGAACGCCGCCCCGATCATCCACTACCTGCAGACGCAGGGCGTCAAGCCCGACACCTTCCCGGTGACCGGGCAGGACGCCACCCTGGTCGGCCTGCAGAACATCCTGTCCGGCTACCAGTGCGGCACCGTCTACAAGCCGATCTACCTCGAGGCCCAGGCCGCCGTGGCGCTGGCCATGTACCTGCGCGCGGGCAAGACCCCGCCGGCCAGCCTGGTGAACGGCCAGACGATGGACTCGGTCGAGCACACCGAGGTCCCGTCGGTCCTGCTGACCCCGGAGTGGGTCACCCCGTCCAACATGAACGCGACCGTCATCGCGGACCAGTTCGTGCCGGCCCAGCAGCTGTGCGTCGGCTCGTTTGTCGCCGCGTGCAAGAGTGCTGGAATATCTGTATGACCAATAGCCAGCTAAGTGCGAAGGGCATGAGCTGGCTGAACGTAAGGAGGCGCGCCCGGTGACCACTCCGAGCGCGGATGACGAGGCCCGGCCCGCTGACGCGGGCCGGGCCCCGGCTCCCGATGAGGCTCCGCTTCCCGGCGAAGCCCAGGATCCAGACACCGCCGAGGGCGCCGCCGTCGAGGCCGAGAAGGCCGCGGCCGCGGCCGAAGCCGCCGCCCTCGAGGCGGAACACGCCGCCACCCGGGCCGAGGACGCCTTCGCCACAGCCCAGACCCTTGCGCCCGAGACCGCCACCCCCGCCACCAGCAACGGCGGCCAGCCGCTGCTGCGCCTGGTCGGCATCGGCAAGAACTTCGGCCCCGTGCGCGCGCTCGTCGGCGTCGACCTGGACGTCCCCATCGGGCAGGTGACGGCGATCGTCGGTGACAACGGGGCGGGCAAGAGCACGCTGATCAAGACGATCGCCGGCATCTGGCAGCAGGATCACGGTGAGCTCATCTGGCAGGGCCACCCGGTCCGGATCCACTCCCCGAAGGGCGCCACCGATCTCGGCATCGCCACCGTCTACCAGGACCTCGCGCTGTGCGACAATCTGGACATCGTGCAGAACATGTTCCTCGGGCGCGAGCCGGTCAAGTTCTTCCAGCTGGACGAGGTCTCGATGGAGACCGCGGCCAAGCGCACCCTGGCCGACCTGCACGTGGTGACCGTCCGCTCGGTCCGTCAGCTCGTCGGGTCGCTGTCCGGCGGCCAGCGCCAGGCCGTCGCGGTGGCCAAGGCCGTGCTGCGCCAGGCCAAGCTGGTGATCATGGACGAGCCCACCGCGGCCCTCGGCGTCACCCAGACCCGCGTCGTGCTCGACCTCATCAGGAGGCTGAAGAGCCAGGACATCGCGGTGATCGTGATCTCGCACAACCTGACCGACGTCCTGGCCGTGGCGGATCGGATAGCGGTGCTGTACCTGGGCCGCCTGGTCGCCGTCGGGCCCATGTCACAGTTCGATAGCCAGTCCATCGTCGACCTGATGACCACCGGAAGCTCGAAGCGCATTACCGCGGCCGCGGCCGAGCAGTCATAAGGGGAGCTCCAGTGAGCACTGAAGTCGCACCGCCGTCCGAGTCGGCTGAGGCCGACCAGATCGCGGCCGGGGTCGCAGCGGGCGCCGCCGCCGAGGTCATCGCCGACTCGTTCGGCGAGTACGTCAAGATCTGGTGGGTCCGGGTCCGCGGCGGAGAGAGCGGCTTTCTCCCGGTCCTGCTGGGGCTCGTGGTCATTGTCATCTACTTCCAGGTCCGCAACTCCCTGTTCCTGTCCGCGGGCAACCTGGTCAACCTGATGACGCAGGCGGCCTGGATCGTCATGCTCGGCATGGCCGAGGTATTCGTGCTGCTGCTCGGCGAGATCGACCTGTCGATCGGGTTCTCCTCCGCGATCGGCGCGACGATCACCCTGTGGGCGCTGCTCCCGCCGAATCCCTGGCCCTGGCCGATCGCCGTGCTCGCCGGCCTGGCCGTTCCGGCGGCCTACGGCGCCATCCAGGGCATCATCATCACCCGGCTGCGGCTGCCGTCGTTCGTGGTCACGCTGGGCGGCCAGCTGGCCGGGCTGGGCCTGTTGCTGTACGTCATGAACGTGGCCGCGCCCAACTCCGGCGGGACCATCCGGCTGTACCCGGGCGTGCTGTACTGGATCGAGGCCGGCGCCATGAGCCCGGCGGCCGGCTGGATCGTCATGGCGGTCGCCGTGGTAGGGGCGGGCGCGCTGTTCATCGTGCGCGACACCCGCAGGCGGGCCAGCAAGCTCGCCGCGCCCCCCGCCAGCGTGACCTGGCTGAAGGTCGCCGCGATGGCGGTGGCTGGCGTGGTCGTTGTGCTCATAGGCAACACCAACCGCGGCCTTGGCCTGGTGGTGGTGCGTGGTGTGCCGTGGGTGGTGTTGTTGATCCTGGTGGTCGTGGTGGCCTGGAGCGTCCTGCTCGGCCGGACCCGGACCGGCCGGTACTTCTACGCCATCGGCGGCAACGCCGAGGCGGCCCGGCGGGCGGGGATTAACCTGAACCGGATCCGCGTCCTCGCGTTCACCCTGGCCGGGCTGACCGCGGGCATCATGGGCATCATCCTGGCCTCCTACCTCGGCTCGATGTCCACCGGCGTCTCGGGCGGCAACAACGTGCTGTACGCGGTGGCCGCGGCGGTCATCGGCGGCACCAGCCTGTTCGGCGGGCGCGGCAAGATGCTGGGCGCGGTCCTCGGCGGGGTCATCGTCGCCGTGATCTACAACGGCCTGGAACTGCTCGGCCTGGGCGCCGCGTCCCAGAACATCTGGACCGCGGTCGTCCTGATCGCCGCTGTCACGGTCGACACCACAGCGCGCCGGGGCCGTTCCAGCACGTGACACAACTGCCCGTTCGGCTCATAAGCTCATATATCCGAACGGGTAGTGGTGCATGATCAGGTGATGTGAGCAGTTACCCGTGGCTGGGCGACTTCCTGGCCGACACGCGGCTGACGGTCGCGCCGCCGCGGGGGAGTAAGGACGGTCTGCTTCCGCCGCTGCTGGTCGCGCTGACCGCGGTCACCGGGCTGGTCGACGCGTTTAGCTACCTGGTCCTCGGGCACGTGTTCGTGGCCAACATGACGGGCAACGTGGTCTTCCTCGCCTTCGCGGTGGCCGGCGTCGGCGGGTTCTCGGTGGCCGCGTCGCTGGTCGCGATCGGCTCCTTCGCCGTCGGCGCGTTCGTCGCGGGCCGGCTGGGACGGTCCCTGGCCGACCGCCGCGAGCTGCTCCTCGCCGTCACCGCGGCGATCGAGGCGGTGATCGTGGCCGAGGCGGTGACCATGGCGGCCCTGGCGGCAAGGCCGATCCAGACGGGCCTGCGCTACGCGCTGATCGTGGCGCTCGCGGTCACCATGGGCGCGCAGAACGGCACCGCGCGCAAGCTGGCCGTGCCCGACCTGACGACGACGGTGCTGACGCTGACCATCACGGGCGTCGCGGCGGACGGCCCGCTGGCCGGGGCGACTGGCGCCCGGGTGGCCCGCAGGCTGATCTCGGTGGCCGCGATGCTGGTCGGGGCCCTGGTCGGCGCGCTACTCGTGCTGCACGTCCACATCGTCTACCCCCTGGTGATCGCGCTGGTCATCTTGGCTGCGGTCGCCCTGACCGGATTCGTGAGGTCCCGGTCCACGGGATTCTCGCGGTCCGCGGCTTAGGAGTGCCATGCGCCTAGCTGTCTTGTCGTCCGAGGAAATGACGCCCGAGCAGGTGGACCTGTACCGAGAGATCCTCGGCGGCCCGCGCGGCCAGGGGCCGCGTGCGGTCCAGCTCTCCAGCGGAGCGGGCGGCCTGGCCGGCCCGTTCAACGCGATGCTGTACGCGCCGGACGTCGGCCACGCCCTGCAGGAGCTCGGCGCGGCCATCAGGTTCCGCACTCAGCTGACGCCCCGGGTCCGCGAGATGGCCATCCTGGTCGTGGCGCAGAAGTGGGACAGCGGCTACGAACGGTCCTCGCACGAGCCGATCGCGCGCGAGGCCGGCCTGACGCAGCCGGAGATCGAGGCGCTCGCCGCGGGCACCGATCCCGGTTTCGCCGACGAGCAGGAGCGGATCGCCTACGACGTGGTCCGTTCCCTGGTCGGCCCCGCGGACCTCGACGACCAGCAGTACGCCGCCGCGGTCGCCGCGCTCGGCGAGCGGGCCCTGGTCGAGCTGTCGGCCCTCGTCGGCTACTACGCCACCCTGGCTCTGCAGCTGCGCATCTTCCGCGTCCCCGGCGCCTAGCGCGCGAAGCGCACCGTTCCATGGTGCCACCGTGGGGGGCCGGGGAAGGGACGACTTTTTGACAGCTCCGGTACCTGGGAGTGGGAGCGGGTACCGGAGCTGTCGTCCCCCCTCTGGGATCCACAATCACAATATCAGATCAGATCAGATCAGTCCAGATGTATGTCCTGGTCTACTGAGGTCTGCTACCGTGGTCCTGTGGCCGAACTTGACATGATTAGTCATGATTTGCCCGAACCCGCCTACCAGCAGCTGGCAGGCATCCTGACCCGGCGGATCACCGCCGGGCAATGGCGCTCCGGCCCGCTGCCCTCGGTCAAGGCGCTCCAGGACGAGTACGGGGTCGGCCGGGACACCGTCTTGCACGCGCTGCGCCTGCTCCGCGACGCCGAGCTGATCTTCACCGTCCCCAAGCGCGGCAGCTACGTCGGCTCGCACGGCTAACCCGGCGCAGGAGGCCATGACGGCGACAAGTCGGGGTCCCGCAGGAATGGATGCCGATCGGCGCGATCGCCATCGGCTACCCCGATCCCGCCGCCGACCCGGTACGTCCCGCGCGATCCCGCGACCGCAAGCCCCTGGCCGAGCTGACGCACCGAGGTCACTGGTAGCCGGGCAGTCCAGCCCTGGTCGGCCGCGCCCGTCGGTCGTCCCGCCCGGATGCCCGCTCCGGCCCCCTATCCGCCCCGGCCGTCGCGGCGGCTTGCGCGTCCCGTAGGATGCCGCGGTGGTGTCGGTTCTGTTTGCGCTGCTGACGGCGTTGTGCAACGGGCTGGCGTCGGTCCTGCAGCGGATCGCCGCCTCGACCGCTCCCGCCGCGCGCGCACTGCACCTGTCGTTGTTCGCCTACCTGATCAGGCGCAAGGTCTGGCTGGCCGGGATCGGGCTGGTCACCTGCGCCGCGGTGTGCCAGGCCGCCGCGCTCGCCACCGGCCCGGTGGCGCTGGTGCAGCCCATCTTCATCATCGAGCTTCCGTTCTCCCTGCTGGTGGCCAGCAGGCTGAACCGGCGCAAGCTGCCGCGGCGGACCTGGGCGGCGGTGGGCCTGGTCACGGTCAGCCTCGGGGCCGGGCTCGCGGCCGCCGCGCCGTCCGGCGGGTCGTCGCACGCCAGCACCCGCGTCTGGATCACGACGCTGATCGTCACCGGCGCCTTCGAGGTCGTAGTGATCGCCGTCGGCGTCCGGGCCCGCGGCAACGCCAGGGCCGCCGCGTTCGGGCTGGCGGCGGCCTGCGGCTACGCGCTGACCGCGACGCTGATGAAGAGCGCGATGGCGGCGCTGGCCCGGGGCGTCGTGCCGTTCTTCAGCTCCTGGCAGCTGTACGCGACCGCCGCCGCCGGGGTGGGCGCGCTGTTCCTGCTCCAGAACGCCCTGCAGGCCGGCTCGCTGGTCGCCGTCCAGCCGCCGCTCACCCTCGGCGACGCGCTGATCAGCTCCTCCTACGGGGTGACGGTCTACGGCGAGACCGTCCAGACCGCTGGCTGGCTGCTCGCCGCCGAGATCGTCGCCGTCCTGGCGGTCGCCGTCGGCTGCCTCGAGCTCTCCCGCTCGCTGGCCATGATCCAGAAGCCCGAGGTCCAGGGGCCACAGCCCGCCGACCAGCCTGCTACGTAACCGGCTACCCGCGGACGATGACCGGCTCGCCGGGGACGGTCACCAGCGTGTGGAAGAACGCGGCGATGTCCATCGGGATCCGGACGCAGCCGTGCGAGACCGGCTGAAGCGGCACGTCCGTGTCGCCGTGGATCGCGTACGCGGTGCCGATGAAGAACACCGGGTTGTACATCTCGCCGAGCGGCACGATGACCCAGCCGGGCATGAAGACCACGGTCCTGAAGTTTCCGGTGGGCGTGACGGCGTAACCGCAGCCGCCGCCGGGGGAGCAGTAGTAGTAGTGGCCGCCGCTCGAGACGTGGCTGATCAGCTCGATCTGGTTGTTGTGGTACAGCACCAGGACCTCGGTCGACAGGTTGACCTCGATCCGGTTGGGCCCCGCGGCGGCGTCAAGCACCTGCGGCGCCCGCGGGTTGTTCAGCGCCCGCTCCATCGCGGAGCTCACGTAGTCCTCGCCCGGCAGCCCCTGCGTCTCCTGGAACGCCCACACCGCCTCGAGGGTATCGATGCCGAACTGGCCGTCGACCGGGCCCGGGTAGTAGTGAAGCGCGGTCAGCTTGCGCTGGAGTTCCCTGGTCGACAGCCCGTGCATGCCCTCCCGCAGCACCTGCCCGGTTGCCGCGGCGGCCCGCTGCGTGCGCGCCGCGGGGGCCGACGACGTGGCCGAGGCCCCCGTCGGTACGGCCAGCGCCAGCACGGGCACAATCAGGACCGCCATCCACAGGCGTCGCATCCGTCGCCCTCCCAGTCAACCCGAGGCAACGTCGCCCCGCTCGCCGTCAGATACCCCGAACATACCGCCGGTTAGGATCAACCCCTAGGACTGGTATATTTCGATCCGGTCGCGACCAGATCTCATGATCATCGAGCCCGCCGTGGGCCTGCCCCGGACGCCCACCCGCGCCCGCCTCACTCCACTCCCCTTGCGCCGAGCCCAACCCCCCGCTCGCGCCGAACCCGCCCGCCCCAGCCGAACCCAACCCCGCTCGCGCCGAACCCAACCCTCCGCTCGCGCTCGCTCCCACCACCCCCGCTCGCGCTGCCTATGTCAAGCATGGCGCTTGACATGTCAATCTTATGCTTGATATAGTTAGCAGTGAAGCCGACGAGGAGGCATCAGATCATGGCCAGCAACCCGCAAGACCTGCAGGAAGAGTTCCTGAAGACCGTCCGCAAGAGCCAGGAGACCGTCATCGAGGCGATCAAGACCTGGGTCGAGACCATCCAGTCGATCACTCCCAAGCTCCCGAACGTGCACGTCCCGCTCGCCGACAAGCTGCCCAAGCCCGAGGAGGTCGTGGCCAGCGCCTACGACTTCGCCGAGCAGCTGCTCGCCGGTCAGCGCAAGTTCGCCGAGGAAGTGCTCAAGGCCACGGCCGCGCTGCCCGGCATGAGCAAGGACAAGTCCGAAGAGGGCAAGCCCGAAGAGACCAAGTAAGCAAGCCCGTACTATCCGTGCGCGGCGGCCCCCGAGCCGCCGCGCATTGCGTTACCCGGCGGGCGGACTCGTGGCCAGCGCGAAGACCGTCACGGCGCAGGCCAGCAGCAGCAGCGCGCCGACGCCCGCCGCCCAGACGGGGCCGGCGAACACCATCAGGCCCACGCCGACCACCAGACTTGCCACCGCAAACGCGGCGGCCGCGGGCCGCATCGGCCGCGCGGTGACCTTCGCGGCCGTCTCTCGCGACGAGACGAACGGGTCCCCGCCCCCGCTGGAGCCGCCGGTGTCCAGCCGGCCGCGCAGGACCAGCGTGTACAGCAGGGTCAGCGAGGGCACGAGCACGACCGCGCCGACCGCGACGCCGATGATCGTGGCGGTCAGCGTGGCCGGATCCGCCGCGGCCTGGCGCACGGTCAGCCCGGGGAGCAGCCTCGGCGATTGGGCGGCGGCCCAGCCCGCGATGACCGCCGCGACCGCGAGCGCCGCCGACGCCCGGGCCAGCCCGAAGCGGTTCAGCCACACCAGGATCATGGTCAGCACCCCGGCCAGCGCGCAGAGGCATACCATCGCCAGCCCGGCCCCCGAGGTGAGCCCGTGCCACAGCGCGCGGGTCTGCGCGCCCTCGGCCCGCACGACCAGCAGGCCGGCCAGCGCCAGCGCGCCGGCGGCGACACCCGAGGCCAGGGCGCGGATCCTGAAGTCGTGCACCAGTGATCGTTCGGCCAGCCGCCGGGCGTCGGCGGCCAGGTAGACGGCGGCGAGGTACCCGGAAAAGGCCACGGCGAGCACACCGGCCAGGATCGAGACCGGGTTGAGCCAGGACGTGATCAGGTTGCCGCGCGCGTTGCCGACCGGCACCCGTCCGGTCGCGATCGCGCCGATGACCGTGGCCAGCGCGAACGGGGTGAGCACCGACGACAGCGCGAACAGGTTCTCCACGAGCCGGACGCCGCGGCCCTCGCCGCGCTCGAGCTGGCTGCGCATCGCGTAGGTGGTTCCGCGGAAGATGATCCCGACGGCGGCGATGAACAGCGGGATCGACAGCGTGGACACGATGGAGCCGAACGCCACCGGGTAACACGTCCAGGCGACGGTCAGGATGAAGATGAGCCAGACGTGGTTGGCCTCCCAGACCGGCCCGATGGAGTGCCGGGTGTGATCGCGGGTCGTGGCCGCGTCGGTCTGCCCGCCGCCGGGGATCAGCGTCCACAGGCCCGCGCCGAAGTCGGCGCCGGAGAGCACGGTGTAGGCGGTGATCCCGACCAGGATGAACACCATCGGGACGTCAGCCAGCACCGGAGCCTCCCGGCGGCTCGTCGTCGACCGGGAGCGGCACCCGGCTGAACCGGCGGAGCAGCCAGAACACCGCGCCGGCCAGGCCGAGGTACACCAGGCAGAGGGCACCGTAGCCGACCGGGATGTCGTGCGCCCCGGTGACGGCCGCGTCGACCCGCATGACGTCGTACACGATCCACGGCTGCCGGCCCACCTCGGTGGTGATCCAGCCGGCGATGAGCGCCACCACGGACAGCGGCCCGGCCGCGATCACCGCCCAGTAGAACCACGTGACCTCGGGCAGCCGCCGCCTGCGGAACCTGATGAACAGGTAGATCACGCCGAGCAGGGCGAGCAGAGCGCCGACGTCGACCATGATCTGGAAGGCGAAGCGCACCACGTTGACCGGCGGCTGGTCGGCCAGCGGGACGATATCCAGGCCCTTGACCACGGCGTTGGGGTTATGGAAGGCGAGCAGCGAGAGCAGCCGCGGGATCTCGATCCCGTACACCACGGCGTGACCGTTGTACCAGCCGAGCAGGTGCTCGGCGGCGCCCCTGGTCGTCGCGGGCAGCCCTTCCATGGCGGCCAGCTTGACCGGCTGGTACTTGGCCACGTCCCGGGCCGCCCAGTCGCCGACCACGCCCTCGGCCGGCGCCGCGACCGACGCGGCCGATAGGCAGATCCCCAGCGCCGTGCGCTCGTACCGGCCCCGGCGCCCGCGCAGGTACGCCCACGCGTAGGCGCCCGCCATCAGGAACCCGCACACGATGTACGCGGCGAAGTACATGTGCACGTACTCGCTCCAGAAGAACGGGTTGGCGAACAGCGCGGACCACGGGTGCGCGTCCACCGCCCGGCCGTCGGAGAGCGTGAACCCCGTCGGGTGGTTCATCCACGCGTTCACCGAGATGACGAAGAACGAGCCGGTAACCCCGGCCACCGCGATCGGCAGGCCGGAAAGGAAGTGCAGCCGGGGGCTGAGCCGGTCCCAGCCGTAGACGTAGATCCCGATGAAGATCGCCTCGACGAAGAACGAGAACCCCTCGAGCGTGAAGCCAAGCCCGAAGACGTTGCCGAAGTCCTGGATCCACACCGGCCACAGCAGCCCGAGCTCGAAGGACAGGATCGTCCCGGTGACCACGCCGACCGCGAACAGCGCGAGCATGATCTTGGACCAGCGCCGCGCCAGCGTCCGGTACAGCCCGTCGCCGGAGCGCAGGGACCGCCATTCCGCGTAGAGGATCATGACCGGGAAGGCGATGCCGAAGCAGACCAGCGGGATGTGCACGGACAGCGAGAGCGCCTGCATCTGGCGCGCCTCGAACAGGTACTGCTGATCCACGGGCGGCGCGGCGCCGCCCGTGCGGCCGGCCAGGCCGGCGAGCGCGAGGGACAGCACAGTCCTACTCAACACCCAGACCGCTCCACCGCGCGCGCCGCCCCCGCCGGCCGGCGCCAGCCCTCCGGTAACGGGGCCTGTGGCCCGATCGAGGGGCCTGGGGGGCCGAAACGGGGCGGTACCGCCGTGGCCAACGGTGTCTACGAGGTAAATGAGCTGATGGTTACCAGGTGACCGTGGTCGCAAGCCCGAGGCTTGCGCCGGAGCCTGACTGCCACTTCCTGCTGTGCTGTGTATGTCAAGCGAATTGCTTGACATCTCAATCTAAGCTAGATATAGTTTGCAATAGAAGCCAACAAGGAGGCACCGATCATGGCCAGCACCATCGCGCAGGAACTCCAGGACGCGTTCCTGTCCACCGTCCACGAGAGCCAGGAGATCGCGCTCACCGCGATCAAGACCTGGGTCGAGACCGTCCAGTCCTTCACCCCCGCGATTCCCTCGATCCCCATGCCGGTGATCGACCGGCTGCCCAAGCCGCACCAGCTCGTGGAGAACGGCTACGACTTCGCCGAGAAGCTGCTCGCCAGCCAGCGGAAGTTCACCGTCGAGGCGCTGAAGGCCGCGGCCCCGCTGCTCCCCGGCGAGGGTTCGGACAACTAAGCCCGATCTACCAGCTCGCCACGCGGCAGCACCGGAAGCCGGTGCTGCCGCGTACCATAGTTTGCGAGCAAGGAGGTATGCCGTGACCGACCTGTGGGAGGCGCAGCGGGAAGCGCTCGGCGCCTTCATCCGGGATCAGCGCAAGCGGGCCAACCTCTCGCTCCGCCAGCTCGCGGAGCTGACTAACCTGTCCAACCCCTACCTCAGCCAGGTCGAGCGGGGCCTGCACCAGCCGTCGGTGCGCGTGCTCAGGGCTATCTCGGACGCGCTGAACCTATCCGCGGAGACCTTGCTCGCCCAGGCGGGCCTGTTCGACGCGATGGCGGCCAGGGTGCCCGGCGAAGACGAGGCCCAGGCCAAGCCGCCGCTGACCGAGGACGCGATCCGCGCCGACGAGCGCCTCAGCGACGATCAGAAGTCGGCCCTGATCGCCGTGTACCGCAGCATGCTCGGCTAGGACCCGAGCCGGGGCTACGCTGTCGCCATGAGCGACGCACCGCTGTGCGTCCTGTGATTAACGAAGCTGCCCGTTAGCCGCGGCGGCGTCGGCCACGTGGCTGAGCAGCACGGCCGTGGTGACGGGCCCCAGGCCACCGGGCACCGGGCTCAGCGCACCCGCGACTACCGCGACCTTCGGGTCGACGTCCCCCGCGAGTCCGCCCTCAGCCGTGGCGTTGGTGCCGACGTCGATCACCGTAGCGCCGGGCGCCACGTGCTCGGGACCGATCAGCCCGGCGCGACCCGCGGCTACCACCAGGACGTCGGCCTGACTCGTGACGGCGGCCAGGTCCGGCGTACGGGAGTGGCAAATGGTGACGGTGGCGTTCCGGTCGAGTAGCAGGTGCGCCACCGGCTTGCCCACCACCGCGGAACGGCCGACCACGACCGCGTGCTGCCCCTCCAGCGCGATCTCGTAGTGATCGAGCAGCCTGAGCACGGCCTCGGCGGTGGCGGGCGCGAACGCGGGCTGCCCGGTCATGAGCCGTCCGAGTGAGAGGGGATTGGCGCCGTCCACGTCCTTGGCCGGGTCGATCGCGGCGGCCAGCTCGGCTAGCCGCGCCCCGCCGGGCAGCGGGGTCTGCAGGATGATCCCGTGCAGCGCTGGCTCACCGCTCAGGGCGGTCAGGGCGGCCTCGATCCTGGCGGCGGTGGCCTCCGGCTCCTCTGTCTCGGCCGGGATCAGGTCGGTGACGTCACAGGCGATCCCGGCCTTGGCGGCCGCCGACGCGAGCTGCCTGACGTACCAGGCGCTGGCCTCGTCCGCGGTTGCCGTGACCACCGCCAGCCGCGGTGCGCGTCCCATCGCGGCGAGCACCGCCGCGCGGGCCGCCGTCCTGGTCCGGATGTCCGCCGCGAGCTCCCGCCCGGACAGCGATGTCACCGGCTGACCCTCCTCCTGATGTGTCACCGGCTGATCTCCTCGCGGACCGCCGCGACGACCCGGTCGGCGCGCTCGGTGATCTCGTCGGTGACCGTGGCCGCAGCCCTGAGTTCGGCCGCGACGGCGGGGTCCTTGATGCTGCGCAGGTTGACCTCGATGTTGACCCGCGCGGTAACCGCCGCGGCCCGCGCGGCCTCGGCCGCCGCCGCCACATCCGTGATCACGTTGCGGTTGCCCGCCGGAAGCAGCTCCTCGGCCAGGTCGGTCAGCACGCGCGCGACCCGCACCACGTAGGCGGGCGGCCACGCCGCCCCGGCCACCGCCTCGGCGATGGCGGCCGACCGAGCCGACTGCTGTTCGGCGGTGTCCTTCGGCAACCGGTAAGCATCGGCCACCGCGCTGAACGCCGCGGCGTCCGCCTCGGCGAGGACCAGCGCCTCTTCCCTGAGCTTGTCGGCCTCGGTAACCACCCGGCTCATGAGCTCGGCATCGTAGCGGGCGCCGTCGCTGTACCTGGCCACCATCGCGATCAGCGCCGCCGCTTGCGCAGCGTGCAGGGCGGCGGTGGCACCGCCGCCCGGGGCGGGCACGCGGGCGGCAAGCTGGCCGAGGAAGGCCTCGATGGTCTGGTCGCGCATTCCCGTGAGGTTACCCCGAGCGGCGGGCAGCCCGTACAGTTAAAGCATGCGCGGGTATACGCAGGACAAAGAGGCTTACCTCAAACGGTTGCGCCGGATCGAGGGTCAGGTGCGCGGCCTGCAACGCATGGTCGAATCCGACACCTACTGCATCGACGTCGTCACCCAGGTGTCCGCGGTGACCCGGGCCTTGCAGGCTGTCGCGCTGGGCCTAGTGGAAGACCACCTGGGTCACTGCGTTGCCCAGGCCATCGAAGAGGGCGGCCCGGAAGCCACCGAGAAGGTGAAAGAGGCCTCCGAGGCGATCGCCCGGCTGGTCCGGTCCTGAGCGTTCCGCACGTCCGCTGCTTAACGTGATGTTACGCTACTCTCCGTACTGTCATGAGCTGGAGGCGGGGGGCGATCGGTATGCGTCAGCGAAGGGGTTTGGCGGGTCTCGCGGTAGCGGCGGCCGTCGTGGGCATGGCCACGTTCTGGCCTCCGACCAGCGCGAACGCGGCGGCATCGTGGACGCCCGCCGAGGTGACCGGCGATGGCAACCTCCTTACCGCCGTATCGTGCGTGAACGCCCGCTTCTGCATGGCGATCGACGACCAGGGCACGGTGCTCACCTACAACGGCTGGACCTGGCGCAGCGCGACCATCGACAGCGGTAGCCGCCTCAACGCGCTTTCCTGCGCCACCACCAGGTTCTGCGTCGCCGTGGACAACCACAGCAACGCACTCATCTACAACGGCTGGACGTGGCGGACGACTCCTAACGCCGATGGTGACAACCCCATCAACGGGGTGTCCTGCGTCAGCCGCGGCTTCTGCATGGCGGTGGGCAGCGACGGCAGCGCAGCCTTGTTCAACGGCGGGACGTGGAGCACCGGCGACATCAACGGCGACCGGGCGAACCTTGCGGTGTCCTGCGTGACTCGCACCTTCTGCGCCGCGGTGGACGGCCAGGGTAAGGTGATGATCTTCGATGGCGGCTCGGTCGACAACTGGACCGGCTCCCAGATCGATGGCAGCAACCAGCTCAACGCGGTGTCGTGCCTCAGCGTCAGGTTCTGTGCGGCGGTGGACAACGACGGCAACGCGATGACCTACAACGGCACCGCCTGGAGCGAGGCCGCCGATATCGACGGCGGCACCGCCATCAACGGGGTGTCGTGCCCCGCCAAGAGCTTCTGCGTAGCGGTGGACAACGACGGCCACGCGCTCACCTACGACGGCTCCGCTTGGAGCGGGGCCGTCGACATCGACGGCGGCACCGCCATCAACGGGGTGTCGTGTGTCACCGGGAGCTTCTGCGCCGCGGTGGACAGCAGCGGCGACTATCTCCTTGAGGTAGCCCTGCACTTCTGGCCCCTCCACCTGGCCGGGTTGACCTACACGGGCCGGGTCAGCTTCTTCAGCCCTCCGGCCCGCGCGCAGCCCTCCGGTATAGGGCTAGAACCCTGACCAGCGCGGCGAGGATGAACGCGCCGGTCACCATCAGCGCGATGGCCCACCAGGGAATCTGATTGCCGGGCACCGTCGAGTACGCGCCGGGACCCGTGTGAATGGTACGAGCCTTCGCCGGAGTAGCCGCATCGACCGTCGCACTCGCCGTAGCGTCTCGGGCGCTGACGCAATTGCGTCGAGCCGGGTCGAAGATCACCCGGCTCGTTCGTCTCCGCGCGTGGTCAGGCCAGCGGCTCGTCGCCGGGCCAGATCCCGGCGTCGGCCAGTTGCTTCAGGCCGGCCACGATGTCCTCGTGGACGGCATCCGGGGGCTGGTTCCCGTTCACGGCGTACATCCATTCCCGGTCCGCGTAGTACTCAAGCAGCGGCACGGTCTTGTCCATGTAGACCTGCAGGCGGCGTTCGATGACGGCCTCGGTGTCGTCCGAGCCCCGCTGCCGGGCCAGCAGCCGGCGCACCAGTTCGTCGCGGGGGACGTCCAGGTGGACCGCGGCCTGCACCTCCACGCCGAGGGCGTGGGCCGTGGGGAACGAGGCCTGGGCCTGCTCGACGGTGCGCGGGAATCCGTCGAGCACGTACCCGCCCGCCTCGGCGGCGGCGACGACAGGCTTGCGCAACATGTCCATCACGACGCCATCGGGGACCAGGTCGCCGCGGTCGAGGTAGGACTTGATCGTCCGGCCGAGCGCCGTCTGGTCCATGACGTGCTGTCGCAGCAGGTCACCGCTGGAGATGTGGGCGATCCCGAACCGCTCGGCCAGCCGCTCGGCCTGAGTTCCCTTGCCGGCGCCAGGCGCGCCGATCAGCAGCAGGCGCATGTGGTCACCACCCCGAGGGCGTCCAAGCCCGGTCGCGTCATCCCGCACGCACCTTCCGCCTGAAGTGAACCGTTCCGGCCCACTCGATGCCAACGGTCTAAAAGTATTCCTGACGCCCGCACAACGCCCGCCACCCAGTAGCGCCGGCGGATGCTCCAGCGCTGCCCCCGCCACGCACGGCACCCTGCCGCCGCTCGCCGCCCGCACACGGTTGACGCGGAAAGGCTCATCTGCCGGCCCTGTTGCAACGACCCGTCGAGCCCGCCGCGCGGCTGCCCTTCTCGCGGGAGCCCGCCGCGCGGCCGCCGCCGTCGGCCCATCCCGGGCTTACAACGCGAACTCGTATCCAGCCTCTTGGACCGCGTCCCGCACCGCGGCATCGTCGGGCACCGGCTCACCCGTGACCCGGACCGTGCCCGCCGCCACGTCGACATCAACCTCCGTAACGCCAGGCAGCTTGCCGATCTCGGCCCGAACGGCACGAGCGCAATGCTCACAGCTCATCCCGGCGACCCCGAACGAACGAGTTTCCACGGTCGCGATACTAGTCCGGCCCGCCACCGCAGAACCGTCCGCATCGTCCGCCAACGCGCCTGAGTACCCTAGGACCCAGACCCAGCCGGAGGTGATGGACATTTGGCGATCACGACCCCGTCAGCTGACATCACCCTGACCAGAACCGAGTTCGAGCTCGTCATCGGCGGTATGACCTGCGCCGCCTGCGCGGCCCGGGTCCAGAATAAGCTCAACAAGCTCGACGGCGTCACCGCCTCAGTGAACCTGGCCACCGAACGCGCGCGTGTCACCGCCCAGCCCAACATCACCGCCCGCGAGCTGATCGAAACCATCGAATCGGCGGGCTACACCGCCGAGCTTGCCGCCCCCGCGGCCCAGGGGGCCGACGCGGTGGCCGTCAACGACGCCGCCGTCCGGAGCCTCCGCCGCAGGCTGGTCCTGGCCCTGGTGTTCTTCATCCCGCTGACCGACCTGTCGATCGTCCAGTCGCTGTTCCCGTGGTCGCGGTTCCCCGGCTGGCAGTGGGTCCTGGTCGCGCTGGCCGCCCCGGTGGCGACCTGGGCCGCCTGGCCGTTCCACCGCAACGCGCTGAAGAACGCCCGCCACCTGTCCTCCTCGATGGACACGCTGGTCTCGCTTGGCATCATCGCCGCCTGCGGCTGGTCGGTCTACGCCATGTTCGTCCTGGACCGCAGCCGCACCGGCCTGGGAGGCCTTCAGGCCATAATCCACGCCTCCGGCGGCGGCATCTACCTGGAGGTGGCCGCCTCGGTGACCACGTTCCTGCTGGCCGGCCGGCTCTACGAGGCCCGGGCCAGGCGCACGGCGGGTGAGGCGATGCGCGACCTGGCCGCGGCGAGCGCCAGGGACGTCAGCGTCCTGGCCGACGACGGCACCGACACCGAACGGCAGATCCCGGCCGAACGGCTCCAGGCCGGCCAGCGTTTCGTCGTCCGGCCGGGGGAGCGGATCGCCGCCGACGGCGAGGTCCTGTCCGGCCAGTCCGCGATCGACCGCAGCATGATGACCGGCGAGTCGGTCCCCGTCGACGCCGCGGCCGGCGACGCGGTCACCGGCGGCACGATCGCCCTGACCGGCCGCCTGGTCGTCCGCGCCCAGAAGGTCGGCAGGGACACCCAGCTCGCCCGCCTGATCGCCATGGTCGAGCAGGCCCAGGCCGAGAAGGCGGGCATCCAGCGCCTGGCCGACCGGATCTGCGCGGTGTTCGTCCCGGCCGTCCTGGCCTGCGCCGCGCTCACCCTGGCCGGCTGGCTGCTGGCCGGCCGCCCGGCTGAGCACGCCTTCAGCGCCGCGCTGGCCGTCCTGATCATCGCCTGCCCCTGCGCCCTGGGCCTGGCCACCCCCGCCGCGCTGGTGGTCGCGTCCGGCCGCGGCGCCCAGCTCGGCATTTTCATCAAGGGCTACCAGGCCCTGGAGGCGTCCCGCACCGTCGACACGGTGGTCCTGGACAAGACCGGCACGGTCACCACCGGCCGCATGACGGTCACCGACGTAAGGCTCGTCCCAACGACCACTCGCCACGACCTGCTCCGGTACGCCGCCTCGGTGGAGCAGGCCTCCGAGCACGCCGTGGCCGCCGCCGTCACCGCCCTGGCCCGGACCGAGGCGATAGAGCTGGCCGCCGCCGACGCCTTCGCCGCCCTCCCGGGCCTGGGCGCCCGCGGGATCGTAGACGGTCACGAGATCACCATCGGCCGCGAGAAGCTGTTCGAGGACCGCGCCTTGCCGGTCCCCGCCGGCCTAGCCGAATGGTGCCACGCGCAGGAGCAAGCCGGCCGCACCACGGTCCTGCTCGCGAAGGACGACGACGTCCAGGGCGCACTCGCGGTCGCCGACACGGTCAAGCCCTCCGCCGGGCCCGCCGTCGCCGCCCTGCGCCGCCTGGGCCTGCGCCCGGTGCTGCTGACCGGGGACAACGCGGCCACCGCGCAGGCCGTCGCGGGCGAAGCCGGGATCACCGAGGTCATCAGCGGCGCCCTGCCGGCCGCCAAGGCCCAGGTCGTCGCCGACCTCCAAGCCAGCGGCCGCCCGGTCGCGATGGTCGGCGACGGCGTCAACGACGCCCCGGCCCTGGCCGCCGCCCAGCTCGGCCTGGCCCTCGGCTCCGGCACCGACGTCGCCATCTGCGCCGCCGACATGATCCTGCTCCGCGACGACCTAACCGTGGTCCCCGACGCCATCAGGCTGGCCCGCGCCACGTTCCGGACCATCCGCCGCAACCTGGCCTGGGCCTTCTGCTACAACCTGCTGGCTCTCCCGCTGGCCGCGCTCGGCTTCCTCAACCCCCTGGTCGCCGCGGCCGCGATGACCCTGTCGTCGGTCTTCGTCGTCTGGAACAGCCTGCGCCTGCGCGGCTTCTCCGCCACCACCGCGCCGGCTGAGGCCGTGAAATCACCGCCCGTTCGGTAATCCCTGAATATTTCTGCCGAACGATCCGTGGTCCCCCTCATGGCATCATCCGGCGCGCTCGGGAGTTGAAGAAAGCGGCGGCTCCCGTTGGCGAGGAGGATGCTGGGGTGGCCGAAGCCGGTTCGCTGCGCACCTACCTGGGCACCGCGCCCGGGGTGGGCAAGACGTTCGCGATGCTGGCCGAGGGCAGGCGCCGGGCCGGGGCGGGCGAGAAGGTGGTCATCGGCTGGCTGGAACCGAAGGACCGTGCCGCGACCACCCAGCAGGCGGACGGCCTGGAGCTGCTGGCCCCGCGGACGATCGACTACCGCGGTGCGGCCTTCGCCGAGTTCGACGCGGCCGCGGCGATCGCCTCCGGCGCCGACGTGGTCCTGGTGGACGAGCTCGCGCACGCGACGCCGGACCGTTCCCGGCAGCGGTGGGAGGACGTCGCCGACGTCCTGGCCGCCGGGCTGGACGCGGTCACGACCGCCAACGTCGCCCACCTGAGGTCGGTCCGCGACTACGCGGCCCAGCTGACCGGGGTGGGAACCGTGGAGTCGGTGCCCGATGAGTTCGTCCGCTCGGGCGAGGTGGTCCTGCTGGACCCGCCGCCCGAGGCGCTGCGGGCGCGGATCGCGGCCGGCGTGGTGTACTCGGCGGATCAGGTCGGCGGGGCGCTGGCGGACTACTTCCGGGCCGCCAACCTGGAGGCGCTCAGCGAGCTGGCCCGGGCCTGGATGGCCGGAACCGCCCAGGACGTGGGGGAGGAGCTGCTGGTCCGCCGCGGGCTGGCCGAGCCGCAGGCGCCGCCGCTCATCGTCGCCGGCGACTCGGGTTCGGCGTGGGGCGAGGCGGTGATCCACCGCGCCGCCGAGCTGGCCCGGGCCGACGATGCGCAGCTGCTGGTCGTGCACGTCCAGCTCGCCGACGGCCTGGCCCGCCCGACCGACCTCCTGCGCCGCCACCGGGAGCTGACCGCCGAACTAGGCGGGACCTACGCCAAGGTCCAGGGGCACGCCGTCGCGCAGGGGCTCGCCGAGGCCGCCCGCGCCCAGGGCGCGGCCACGGTCGTGGTCGGCCGCCGCCGGTCTCGCCTGGCCGAGTTCGTCCTCGGTTCGGTGTCCTCCAGGCTCCGCCGCCTGCTGCCCGCGGTCGCGATCGAGGAAGTAGGCCACCCCTGATCGCCCCAGGCACATACAGTAAATCAGCTGACGACTATCGACGATTTTGCCGTCAGCGGTTATTGAGGCTGGAGAGAAATGCCGACTGGGCTCGCACGAGCCAGTCTCGGATCACGAGAAGAGGCGATCATCCTTGATATCGCGGACAAGGGACCGCCATTCGTCAGCTGTCCACTGAACCGTGCCATTGTGGGGCTGAGTGGAGTCGCGCACCATAATGAGGCCGTCCTGCTGAGCGACCTGGAGACATTCCCCCGATGCGCAGAAGCTAGCCGTACGCCAAGCGGGCTGCCCTGGCCCCCCGGTCCCGTTCGGTGTCATATGTCACACAACCTTCTCAAGAAGTGATGACTTGTCGAGCAGCAGGTTAGCGGAACCGCGCCTTATAGCTCGCGATTACCGGCGTAGTGTCCCACCGTATCTCGCTGTCCGCACCAGCCGGTCGCACTGCGCCCCGGTCGCCAACAACGCTCCGCTGTGGTCCGGGAGGCTGCCTTCAATGTTCACGCCGACGGCTCCGGCGGTGATCGCGTCCTCAACGGCGGTGGCGACGTCCCGGGGGTGCCGGTCCTTGCCCTGACTCGATGTCCGCCGTGACCGGCCCAGGGAATGTTCTGTCCGTCCCGGTAACCGCGCGCGAGCGCCACGGCGAAGCTGCTCGTGGCGATCGCGGGCGCGTCCGCGAGCCGGAAAACACGCGCCGAGAGGCGATCCCAGGCGTTGACGAGCCGGAGCGGTGCTGGTCCGTCGTCTAGCCGGCGGAACCGCTCGGCCCGGGCGACGTGGTCCTCGGAAGCTGAGCGTCCATGGTTGTCTCCTCAGGTGGCCTCCGCGCGGCGAGTGTAACGGACCCTGAAGTCGTGCTCCCAGGTTGCGCCGCCGTCGACTGACTTCTGCCAGGAGCCGTCGATCTCGGCCTGGTCGCCGCTGACCTCGGCGTCGAAGCGCTGGGAGAACGCGGGCGTGTCCCGCCAGAGCCGCCAGGTGCCGTCGCGCAGGCTCATCAGGTAGACCCGCGAGACCCCGCGGTCATCCGCGTACAGGACGTGGTAGCCCGGTTCGGCGTCATCCCGCCCGATGATCCACGTCGCCGTGGGGGTCCCCGCGCCGCCCATCCGCATCACCAGCGCGGCGCCCTGTTCGATCCACTCGAAGGCGGCCGGCCCGCGCAGCGTGGCGTCCGGGTCCGCCAGGAATGAGGCCTCGTATACCTCCATGTCCCAGCCGCCCGCGAGGAACTGCAACTCATGTAGTGCCGGGTTGGTGGTCATCGCCTTCTCCTGTCTAGCCGTGCCCGGGTAATCATCTAACGGATCGCGAGCCTAAAACTCATCGCTCGTACGCAACGCGCGCATGCGCGCGCCCGTCATAGGAGCATGCGGTACGTGCGAACTGGGCGACGGGTCGCGGCGATGGCCCTGGCCGTGACGGCCACCGCCATCGTGGCCGGGTGCACGGGCGGGACGCCAGCCTCCAGTCCGACGTCCGCAGCCACGAGCCCGGCAGCCGGGGCAGCCGCCGAGCTTCCCGCGGTGTTCGCGGCGTCGGTCTCGTTCCTGACTGCCGATCACGGGGCCCTCGGCGAGCGGATTGCCCTGCTGTCCTCCCGGAACGGCCATCTGGTGCGCTGGCTGACCCCGCGGCGGGACGGAACGTTCGACGCCGTGCTGAGCGTGCACGACGGCTGGGTCTACTTCCTCAGGGACGTCGGGAGCGTCTCGGTCTGGCGGGTCCCCGTCGCCGGGGGCGGGGCGCAGTTCGTCCTAGCCGGTGCCACCGCGTACGCCGTCAGCCCGGACGGCCGCGCCGTCGCCTACGTGACCAGCGCGGATCACGGGGACGACCTCGAACTCGTGGCGCGGAACCTGGTCACCGGGCGGCAGAACACCATCGTCATGGCCACTAAGCCGGACCCCGACGCCAACAACTGGCCACCGGGCGTCTCGGGCCTGACCTGGGCTCCCGACGATGCGCACCTGGCCGTGCAGTTCGGGCTGACCGCGGCGATCAACCGCGTCCTGGTATTCGACGCGTTCACGGCCAGGACGCTCGCCGACGGCCGCACCGCACCGTCTGCGTGCGAGGTCACCGCTAGACCGGTATGCGAGGAGTTCGAGCCCGCGTACCTGGCCAGCGGCGCGCTCACGTACGTCGTCCAGCGGATATCCGGGAGCGGCGCCGCCAGTGCCAGCCTGATCGCGTGGCAGGCGGGCCGCCGCGCCACGCTGTTCTCCTTTCCCGGCGGCGCCTTCCCGACGTACGACATGACCGCCCAGGGACAGGCCATCTGGGTCGACTACCCGGCCGAGCCGAAGGGCCCCTGGCCGATCTGGCGCTGGTCCGGCGGCGCCCCGGTCGAGATCACCGCGCTCCCGCCCCTGGGCGCGTCGCCGTACTACGGAGTCGGTGGGGTCGCCTGGTGAGCATACGGACGAGTGGCCGGCGGTTGCCGGCCACTCGTTGTGCTGGCTGGTCTTCAGGCGACGGTGATGTTGGTGGCGCGCAGGGCGGTGTACCAGGCGGTGTAATCCTGGGCGGTGGTGCCGTAGCCGGCGCCGGGCTGGAGCAGGTCCGCGACGGTGATGAAGTCGTGGAGCATGTGCTGGTAGGCGGCCCGGCCGGTGCCGGGGAGCAGGGCCGGGTCGGCCAGGATCGCGCGGGCCTGGGTCCGGACGGTCCGGGCGGCGGCCTCGAACGCGGCGTGGTTGGCGGCCGTGGTGGCCTGGTTCTCGATGACCAGCGCGGAGGCCAGGGTGTCGACGTCCTGGTTGAAGGTCACCTGGGCCTGCCCGCCGGCCGAGTCGAGCCAGGCCAGGGCGGGGCTGGGGGCGGGGGCCGGCTGGGCGGCGGTGTGCGCGCGGG
>DATJQX010000158.1:0-11739 GCA_035505275.1 Streptosporangiaceae bacterium
CGTCCAGAGCCTCCGCGACGGCGCCCAGGTCGGCGTTGCTCGCCGTCACCCACCGGTCGTACATGGTCGACGCATTGTTCACGAGGACGTCGGTGCGGCCGAACCGCTCCCTGACCCAGTCGGCCATCGCGGCGATGCTGACCGAGTTATCCACCTCGAGCTGGCAGGGAACGATCCGGACGCCCTCAGGATCAAGTTCCTTGGCCGCCAGCTCTCCCTTGCGCAGGTCGCGGGAGCCGAGCACCACGGCGAACCCGAGCAGGGCAAGCTGGCGGCAGACCTCGCGGCCCACGCCGCGGTTGCCGCCAGTCACCACCGCCACCGGCAGGTCAGCGAACACGGGCATCACCGGCGCCGACCGACCGCGACGTTGCTCATGGCAGTCATCTTGCCATCAGCCAGACACGGCCCTAACCAACAATGCCTCAATTCGCCATGCAACGGTCACGGCATGGCGGCAGGTGGCGGAACCCCCGCCGCGGCGGGGGCGTCGCCATGGGCGAGCTGCTCCAGCCGGTAGCGGAGCCGGCAGAGCACCACGTTGGCCGTGCCCCGCCTGATCGCCCGGTCCAGGATCACGCCCCGCTGGTTGAACAGCAGCGCGTACCAGAACCACTTGGGCTGCACCTCGGGGATCAGCACCACCAGCCGGTGATAGTCATCCTCCGCCTCGATCTGGCGCAGGTACTTCACGATCGGCGGCGCGATCGACCGGTGCGAGCTGCGCAGCGTGATCAGCGGGACGTTCGGGTGCCACTCCTCCCACTCGTCGCGGAACGACACGTCGGCCGACTCCTCCTCGGGATCGGTGAAGCAGACGCTTACCGCGACCACCTCATCGCCAAGAGACAGCGCAGTGGAGATGCCGGCTGCCGTCAGGCGCGAGAGCGACGCGACCGGCACCACGACCAGCGACTTGAACTTGGCCGGCGGCTCCGGCGTCCTGCCGATCTCGAGCAGCGCGCCGATCCGGCCATAGGTGCGGTGGATCCGGTTGAACAGCAGCACCAGGCCCGGGATGACCAGGACGATCAGCCACGCGCCCTCGGTGAACTTGCTGATCAGCTCGATGATCGTGGTCGCCGTGGTCAGCATGGCCCCGAAGCCGTTGATGACCGCCCGCATCATCCAGCCGCGGGACCGCTCGGTCCGCCAGTGCTTGACCATGCCGAACTGGGACAGCGTGAACCCGACGAACACCCCGACGGCGAACAGCGGGACCAGCGCCTGCGTGTTGCCCTTCGCCGCCACCAGCAGGGCGGCGGCCAGGACGGCCAGCACGCCCACCCCGTAGCGGTAGACCTGCCGGTCCGCGCGCAGGCCGAACATGTGCGGCAGGAAGTTGTCCCTGGCCAGCAGGCCGGCCAGCACCGGCAGGCCGCCGAACGAGGTGTTGGCGGCCAGCGCGAGCAGCACCATCGTGATCAGCTGGATGGCGTAGAAGACGGCGTTGTGCCCGAGCGACGCCTCGGTGAGCTGGGCGAGCACCGTAATGCTCGTGTGCGGCACCACAGAGAACTTATGGATCAGGATGCCCAGGCCGATCAGCATCCCGCCGAGCAGGGTGCCGAGCATGACCTCGGTATGCTGCGCGCGGCGCGCCCGTGGCGTGCGGAACTCCGGCACGGCGTTCGCGATCGCCTCCACCCCGGTCAGCGCCGAGCAGCCGGACGCGAACGACTTCAGCACCAGCAGGATCCCGACGGCCTCGGTGGACGCACCGAGGTGGTGGTCGAGCACCACGGCGGGGTGCGCGCGGAACAGGCCACCGAAGATCACCGCCGCCATCGCCACGATGAACGCCAGCGTCGGGACGGTGAAGACCTTGGCCGACTCCGAGACGCCCCATAGGTTCAGCCCGGTGATCAGGGCCAGCGCGCCCAGGCACAGCCAGGTCGTGGCGCCGAACAGCGACGGGAACGCCGAGGTGAGGGCGGCGATGCCGGCCGACACGCCGACGGCGGCGTTGAGCACGTAGTCGACGATGAGCGACGCGGCGGCCACCAGGCTGGCCTGAGTGCCCAGGTGCGCCTTGGACACCGCATACGCGCCGCCGCCGGTGGGGAACGCCGCGATGACCTGGCGGTACGACACCACCAGCGCGGAAAGCAGGAGAATGATCGCGCCCGTCACCGGCAGCGAGTAGCGGAGCCCGGCCGCCCCCGCCGCGACCAGGACGACCAGGATGGCCTCGGGGCCGTACGCGACCGAGGACAGCGCGTCGAGAGACAGCGCGGCCAGCCCCTGGACGGCGCTCAGCCTATGTCGCTCGCCCTCGTCCTCGGACGCGTTCGTCATTCTCCCAGGATGTCACCCTGGCCTGACCAGGCGCGGGAGGCGCCTGCGAACGAGAGGCTGCTGCCCGGTTACGACCGGGCCGTCCTTCGCGCCGAAGCGCTCCAGGTGCCGGCCGGTCACGTCCTTCACCCGGTCGAGCGTCCCGCCGTCATCCGCGGCGGCCAGCATGATCAGGGCGCCGTCCTCTCCTGCCAGCACCGGCAGGCGCCCATCGGGGGATGTTCCGCTAGGCCAGGGCCACGATCAGGATGATCGCGACGATCACCACGCCCGCGACGATCAGCACGGCGGGAGACACGGGCGAGCGCCGCGTCGTCGCCGAGTCCTCCTCGCCGCGTTCGACGAAAGCCCGGAAGCCTGCGGTATTCGCACTCGGATCTTTGTCCAACTCCGACATGGCCACGACTTTAGCTGGTCAGGGCCTCCTGATGTCCGGATTCGGCAGGATACAGATCATCGCGGCGACGCCGGTCATCCGGTTCCCGGGTCCCGGTCCACCAGCCGGGAGAGCACGATCACGCTCCTGGTCCTGACCACGAAAGGCTCGGCCCTGATGCGCTCCATCACGTCATCGAAGTGCCGGATGTCGGCGGCCCTGATGTGCACCAGGGCATCCGCCTCGCCAGTCACCGTGCACGCGTCGACGACCTCGGGGTAGCGCCGCACCGTGGCGCCGATCGCCTCGGGGGAGGTGCGCACGTCGCAGAACAGTTCCACGTACGCCTCGGTCGTCCAGCCCACGGCCGCCGGGTTCACCCTGGCCGAGAACCCCGTGATCGCGCCCGCGGCGCGGAGCCGGTCAACGCGGCGCTTGACCGCCGGGGCGGACAAGCCGACCTCGTGACCGATGAGTGCGTAGCTGGCCCTGGCGTCCCTGATCAGCGCGGCGACGATCCGCGCGTCGATGTCATCCAGGGTGCCCACCACAGGGGCAAACCTTACCCGGATCCGGGCATGAAACGAGGCTCGGCGTCCCGCTTTCGCCGAGCCTCATTAGGTGAGACGCGGAACCTGGCCGTTAGGTTGACGTGATCAAGCGAAACGCCACAATTCGTTCCGGCGGTCCAACCCGGCTGCTGCCCCGCGCTGTATCGTGCGGGGCAGCAGCCAGGGGTACGGCCACGGAGCGGGAGGAACGGCATGGCGGGCGAGCCTGACGGTGCTGAAGAAATGGTGCGCGGGATGTTCGGGCCCGACCTCACGTTCCTCGGGGTGCCGCGGGCCGACCTGGACTCGCTTTCCGGGCTTGACGTGGTGTTCCTCGGCGCGCCCTTCGACACAGGCACCTCGCACCGGCCCGGAGCCAGGTTCGGCCCGCAGGCGATCCGGATGACCGACTACCTGCCGCACGACGCGTCCAGGCCGCACCTCGCGCTCGGCGTGGACCCGCTGGTCGAACTGCGCTGCGCCGACGCCGGGGACGTGCTGATGCCGCCGGTCGACACCAACGAGGGGCTGCGGAGGCTGGAGAACGCCGTCCTGACCGTGGCCGCCGCCGGGGCCATCCCGGTGATCCTGGGCGGCGACCACACCATCACGCTGCCGGACGCCACCGGGGTGGCCAGGCACGTGGGGTGGGGCCGGGTATCGCTGATCCACTTCGACGCGCACGCCGACACCGGGGACAGCCAGTTCGGGTCGCTGGTCGGGCACGGCACGCCGATGCGGCGGCTAATTGAGTCCGGCGCCGTACGCGGCGACCGGTTCCTCCAGATCGGGCTGCGCGGCTACTGGCCGGAGCCGCCGACCCTGGCCTGGATGGCCGAGCAGCGCATGCGCTCGTTCGAGATGAGCGAGATCGTCTCGCGCGGGCTCGACGACTGCCTGACCGAGGCGTTCGCCATCGCCATCGACGAGTGCGACGGCGTGTTCTTGTCCGTAGACGTCGACGTGGTCGATCCCGGCATGGCCCCCGGCACGGGAACACCGGAGCCCGGCGGGCTCACAGCCAGGCAGCTACTCGACGCGGTGCGGCGGATCGCCATGTCGGTCCCGCTGGCCGGCATCGACGTGGTGGAGGTTTCGCCGCCGTACGACCACGCCGAGGTGACCGCGTTCCTGGCGAACCGCGTGGTGCTCGAGGCGCTGTCCGGCATCGCCTGGCGGCGCAGGGAACGGGCCGGTGAGAACCCGCGTCGTCCCGACGCGCCGCTGCTGGAGGGCCGCTCGTAAGCTGCGTGCCTGACGAGGCCGGATAGGCCCGGAATAGGCCCCGCATGGCACTCTGGGCGAAAAGATCGGCAGGATCTATAGTCGGTCCATGCTGGACGTGACGAGACTGCGCGTTCTCGTAGCGGTGGAGCGCTATGGCTCGGTCACGGCCGCGGCCCGGGAGCTGAACTACGCGCAGCCGTCGGTGAGCCACCACCTGGCCCGGCTGGAGGCGGAGACCGGGATCAAGCTGATCCAGCGGGCCGGGCGCGGCATCAGGCTTACCGACGCAGGCCGGCTCCTGGCCGAGCGCGCCGCCGAGGTCATCGGCAGGCTGGACGCCGCGGAGAACGAACTGGCCGCGTACATCGGGCTGCGGGCCGGGCGGCTACGGCTGGCGGCGTTCCCCTCCGCGCTCGGCACGATCCTGCCCGTAGCCGGCGCGGTCCTCCGCGGGCAGCAGCCCAGCGTTGACCTGCGGCTGACCGAGGCGGAACCGCCCGAGGCGCTGCGCATGCTCCGCGCCGGGTACATCGACGTCGCGGTTATCTTCCGGTACGTCCCCGACGGCGCCGGCCCGCCGGGCCCGATGGCCGGCCAGAGCCCTGACCCGGCCGCGGGGACAGATGACGAGGACGACGCCATCGACATCACCGAGGGCCTGCGCGAGTGGATGCTGCTCGATGAACCCGTGCACATGGTCGTGTCCGCGCACGCCAGCGATCCGCCCGCGCCAGACCTGTCCAGATACGCGCGGCACCGCTGGATCGCCGGGTGTGACCGCTGCCGCGTGAACCTGCTCAGGCAGTGCGCGGTGGCCGGCTTCGTCCCGAAGGTTGCGTTCACCACCGATGACTACGTCGCCGTCCAGGCCCTGGTGGCCGCCGACCTCGGGGTCTCGACCCTGCCCGCGCTCTGCCTGCGGGCCGTACGGCACCCGGGAATCACGACGGTGCCGCTCGCGGGGGCCCGCAGGCACGTGCTCGCGGTCAGGTACGGCGACCCGCCGGACCCGCCCGCGGTGACCACGCTGATCGAGGTGCTCCGCAGGGCCGCCGAGCCGGTGGGGCCGCCGGATTGAACCAGGTCCAGCCGCTGCCCGCCGAGTCAGGCCGGCATCTGCTCGAGCCCATTCCCGGCCAGCTCATGCTGCCCGGCATGTATCCGGCACCCGAGGCCGGGCAGCCGGCGCTGCCCGGGCTCGAGGGTCTCGACGACCTGCCCGGGCACGCGGCGGTGCCTGATGATCCTGAGCTCGCCGCGGTCGCCACCGAGCTGGGCGCCCTGGACAGGGACGGCTCGCGGATGGCCGCGGCGATCCGCGGCGCGCTCGACATGCTGCTCGACGGCCAGCACACCGGCCGGTACCGCTGGGACCAGCTGCACAAGACGGAGAAGACGCACGCGGGAACGCTGGTTGAGATCGCGCTGGCGCGGACGCTTCACCTCGCCGACGGCCGGGCCCTCGACTACACGATCGCGGGTGCCGACGTGGACTGCAAGTTCTCGCAGCGGGTGGGCGGCTGGATGATCCCGCCCGAGGCCGACGGGCAGCTGCTGCTGCTGGTCCAGGCCAGCGACGACGACGGCACCTGGTCGGCCGGCCTGCTGCGGGCCACGGAGGACCATCTGCGCCCGGCAGGCAACAGGGACGGCAAGCGCGGGCTCAGCCAGAGCGGTCGTGCCGCGGTGTGCTGGCTGCACGCCCGTGCGCCGCTACAGGAGAACGCCCTGATCAGGCTGCCGGCCCAGGAGGCGGCGGCGGTCTTCGCCCCCGCCTCGGGTCAGCAGCGGGTCAACGAGTTGTTCAGGCGCGCGCAGCGGATGCGGGTGAGCCGGACGGTGGTGGCCACGGTGGCCATGCAGGACGACTACATGAAGCGGGTCAGGGACGGCGGCGGGGCGCGCGACCAGTTGCGCGCCGAGGGCATCGTGATCTTCGGGGACTTCGCCGGGGACCAGGGCCTCGCGTCGGCGCTCGGCCTGCCCCGGCCCGAGGCCGGCGAGTTCGTCAGCGCCCGGCTGGCCCGCCGGATCGCGCCGGACGGCGCGCGGTCGATCCGCCTCGACCGCGCCGACTGGGTGCTCGCCTCCCCCGCCGATCCCCCAGAACCGGCCCCGGCCCTACCCCGCTGACCCTAAGCGTCCGGGGTATCCGCTAGCAGGTCCAGGCGGGCGCGGAGGAGGGCGCGGTGGGCCACTACGTCGTCGACCTGGTCGGGGTGCTCGGGGCACTCGCCTGCGGTGACGGCGAGCTCGAGACGGCGGAACGCGTCGGCGGCGCCGATCATCTCGAACACTACGAGCGGGTCGCCTCCGGCCGCCTTCGCCGTCTCGGCGCGCAGGTCCGCCGCCTTCGCCACCCAGGCGTCCTTGATCTTCCCGCCGCGGCCGTGGTCGACCAGCACGCAGATCGCGTGCGGTCGGCTGCCGTAGGCGAACGTCATGGTCAGCGACTCCTGCCGGCCGCCGACGTCGGCGTAATGCCAGCAGTCACCGACCTGAGGGGCGCCGAGCGGGCCGGCCCACGGCGGGTCGGCGACGCCGCGCGCGGACAGGCGCTCCGCGGCCTGCCCGGCCGCGGAGCGGACGGCGGGCGGGCCGACCGCGGCGAGGACGCGCAGCAGGGCGAGGGATCCGGGAGTGCCCGCCGCCTCGGCGGCGGGCACGAGCGAGCCGGTGAGGGCGTCAGCGAGCGAGGCGGGCCCGGCCGCGGAGGAGGCCAGCGCCCCGATCAGGTCCGAACCCCACAGCTCCGCGTCCACCGGGTCAGCCACCTGGCCGAGGGCGTGGGCCGCCTCGGCCAGTACCCCGTCGACGGCCTGCTCGATGGCCACGGGGGCGAACAGGGTGGCCACGTCGGGCTCGGAGAGTGGTTCATCCGCCGTCATGCCGTGCAGGATAAGCCACGCCCTAGGCTTTCCCCATGCGTCACGGATTCGAGGACCTGGACCTGGACCGGCTGCGCCGCAGGCGCAGCGAGAAGTGGCGGGCCTTCCCGCCGGACGTGCTCCCCGCCTTCATCGCCGAGACGGACTATGACCTCGCCGAGCCGGTGGTGGCGGCGCTGCGCTCGGCCCTGGACCTCGATGACTGCGGGTACGCCAACCCGGCGGGCGTCGGCGAGGCGTTCGCCAGGTTCGCCGCGGCCAGGCACCGCTGGGCGGTCGACCCCGGCCTGGTCCACCTGCTGCCCGACGTCATGGCGGGCGTCGATCTCATCTTCGGGATGACCACCGAGCCCGGCGACGGCATCGTGATCAACACGCCCGTATACCCGCCGTTCTTCGAACATATAGCAAACGCGGGCCGCCGGGTGGTCGAGGTGCCGCTGGTCCGGCGGGACGGGCGGTGGGACCTTGACTTCGACGCGCTGGAGGCGGCCTTCGCCGCCGGGGCGCGCGGCTACCTGCTCTGCAACCCGCACAACCCGACCGGGCGGGTGTTCAGCGCGGCGGACCTGCGCCGGATCGCGGCGCTGGCCGAGCGGTTCGGCGTCCTCGTCGTGGCCGACGAGATCCACGCCTCGCTCACCCTGTCCGGGGCTTGGCACACGCCGTTCGTCAGCCTGGGCGGGCCGGCGGCCGAACGCGGCGTGACGCTGGCCTCCTCATCCAAGGCGTTCAACGTCGCCGGGCTCAAGGCCGCCGTCGCGGTGGCGGGCTCGCCGACCATGCAGCGCTTGCTTGCCCGGCTTCCCGCGAGCAGCCGGTACGGGGCCGGGCTGTTCGGGGTGCTGGCCTCGCTGGCGGCCTGGGACTCGGGCGGCGAATGGCTTGACGCGCTGCTCGGCCAGCTCGACCACGCGCGCGCGGAGTTCGGCGCGCTGCTGGCGCGGCGGCTGCCGGAGGCCGCGTATGTCCCGCCCGAGGCCAGCTACCTGGCCTGGGTCGACGTCTCCCGGCTCGGGCTCGGCCCGGATCCCGCCCAGGTGTTCCTTGACCGCGGCCGGGTCGCCCTCGGCGACGGCCTGCGCTTCGGCGCGCCGGGCGAGGGGCACGTCCGCGTGACGATCGGGACCAGCAGCGCGCTGCTGGCCGCCATCGTGGACCGGATGGCGGCCGCCGTCGGCTGACCCGACGGCGGGCGGGCCCGCGATGGCGGGCGCCAAGCGGTGAGCCGTAGGCGGGCGAGCTAGCTCACCGGCAGAAGCAGCCGGCCAGGTGATCGTTGACGATGCCGCAGGCCTGCATGGTCGCGTAGGCGGTTACCGGGCCGGTGAAGGTGAACCCGTGCTGGCGCAGTTCCTTGCTGAGCGCCTTCGAGGCGGGCGTGGCCGACGGCAGGTCGGCCAGCGTCCGCGGCGCGCCGGCGGGCTCGCCCTCGTACTTCCAGACCAGGTCGCTCAGCCCTTCGGGCAGGGCGAGCGCCGCCCGGGCGTTCACGATCGTGGCGTTGATCTTCGCCCGGTTCCGCACGATGCCCGCGTCGGCCATCAGCCGGGCCACGTCGGCGTCGCCGAAGGCGGCGACCTGGCCCAGGTCGAATCCGGCGAAGGCAGCGCGGAAGTTCTCCCGCTTGCGCAGGATCGTCAGCCAGGACAGCCCGGACTGGAAGCCTTCCAGGCACAGCCGCTCGAAGACCGGCACGTCCCCGCGGAGCGGGCGGCCCCACTCCTCGTCGTGGTAGGCCAGGTACTCCGGGGCGCTCACGCCCCAGGGGCAGCGCAGCTTGCCATCCGGACCGGGAACCGCGCCCGCCTCGCGCAGCGCGGCGCGGGAACCGCCCGCCGGGGGCTCGTCACTCACCAGCCCTGGTCCTGCTCGCCGCCTTCGGCCTGCCCGGAGCCGGGGCTGTCCTCGGGGCCCGCCAGGGCGGTGGTGGTAGCGGAGGAGGCCAGTTCGCCCGCGGCGAGTTGCTCCTGCAGGTAGGCGATCGTGAGGTCGCGGTCGCGGATGGCGCGGGCGATGCGGTCCAAAGCCTCGTCCGTCACCTCCACGTTGTAGCCCCACATGGCGGTGGGCGGTCGCAGCAGCGCGATGTCGGCGGCCGATACCGAGCCGAGTTCCAGCGGCGCGTAATCGACGTGCTCGCGGGACAACTCGCCGCCCCGCCCGGTGGCGGCGAAGAAGATGCCGACGAGGACGCCCAGGACGGCGATGACCATGACAACGGACACAATGCCATCGTGCCACGTCCAGCCTCGTGATGTGGCTTCCGCTGCGCCGGCCCGCTAGCGGCCTAGCGGTCCATGACCATCCCGGTGTGCGCCTTGCGGATGATCTCGACCACCTCGTCGGCGTCGTCGACCACGCTCATCAGCGCGAACTCCGCGGGCCCGATGTTGGCCCGGGCCAGCACCGTGTCCTGAAGCCAGGCCAGCAGACCGGACCAGTAGGCCTTGCCGACGAGGACGATCGGGAACTTGGTGATCTTGCCGGTCGCGACGAGGGTCAGCGCCTCGAACAGCTCGTCCATCGTGCCGAAGCCGCCGGGCAGCACCACGAACGCCTGCGAGTACTTGACGAAGACGGTCTTCCTGACGAAGAAGTACCGGAACTCGAGCCCGACCTCGACGTAATCGTTCAGGCCCATCTCGGTCGGCAGCTCGATGCCCAGGCCGACGGAAAGCCCGCCGCCCTCGACGGCGCCCTTGTTGGCGGCCTCCATGATCCCCGGGCCGCCGCCGGTGATGATGGCGTAGCCGGCCTTGACGAGGCCGAACGCGATCTGTTCGGCCGTCTGGTACTCCAGGCTGCCGCGGGAGGTGCGCGCGGAGCCGAAGATCGACACCGCGGGCCCGAGCTCGGCCAGCAGGCCGAACCCCTCCACGAACTCGGCCTGGATCCGCATCACGCGCCACGGGTCGGTGTGCACCCAGTCGGCGGGACCGCGCCGGTCGAGCAGCCGCTGATCGGTCGTGGTCGCCGGTATCTGCTTGCCGCGCAGCGTGACGGGTCCCTGGCGCCGGACCCGCCGATGCGGCTCTGAATTAACTCCCATCGTCTACCAACGGTATTCACTACAGTCGGGTGATGTGGCAGCAAGGGGCCCCGGCGTAACGGCGAGTCGCGCGGCGTACGGCGAGTACGCGCGGCGCAAGCCGCGATCGCGTGGCTGCGGAGGGCCTTGGGCCCTCCCGGCCGCGTGATACTACGGCGAGCACCGCAGCGGGGCGCGGAGCGCAGCGGGGGGTTCCAGGGGGGTCGCCCGCCCGGGCCAGCACGCCGCTGGCCGCAGATCGTGGCCGTGCTCGGGTCCGCGGCGGTGCTGCTGAGCTCGGCCGGCTACGCGCTGTTCGGCCGCTCCCGCCCCGTTGCCCCGTACGTCCCGCCGCCGCCCGGGTGCCAGGCGGGCGCGGGGGTGCAGGCCATCCCGATGGCCACCGACCAGGCGGCCATC
Source organism: Streptosporangiaceae bacterium (assembly GCA_035505275.1). Lineage (GTDB taxonomy): Bacteria > Actinomycetota > Actinomycetes > Streptosporangiales > Streptosporangiaceae > Palsa-504. The sequence continues at coordinate 10,792 of DATJQX010000158.1, forward strand.
GCCGCCACCATCGCGGGGGTCGCGGCCAGGGACCGGCTGGGCCGGCAGGCGGTGATCATCGCCTTCGCGACGGCACTGCAGGAATCGCAGATGCAGAACCTGGACTACGGCGACCGGGACTCCGTCGGGGTCTTCCAGCAGCGTCCCTCGCAGGGCTGGGGCACGACGGCCGAACTGGAGAATCCGGTCTACGCGACGACCAAGTTCTTCGCCGCGCTGGTCCGCGTGCCCAGGTACGCCAAGCTGCCCATCGCCCAGGCGGCGCAGGACGTGCAGCACAGCGCGGACGGCTCCGCCTACCAGCAGTGGGCCGAGGTGGCCACGCTACTGGCCGGCTACTTCACCGGCGCCACGCCCGCGGGCGTGTCCTGCTGGTTCACTCCGGCCGGGAAGGCGAACCTGGCCGCGGCGGAGCGGGAGCTGGCCAAGACGTTCGGGCCCCAGGGCAGGCAAGGGGTTATGGTCGCGGTCACCACCGTTCGTTCGGGAAAAAAGGAACGGGACGGAAGCGTCGCGGTCGTGCGCGTCCAGCGGGACGCGGCCTGGACGGTGGCGAGCTGGCTGGTGGCGAACGCCCAGGACTACGGGATCAGCGAAGTGCGGTACGCCGGTTATGAGTGGACCGCGGCAGATGGCAGTATGGGCTGGCAGCGCGCCAGCGGGGCGCAGGGCCCGGCACGCGCAAGTATTGTCGCTGGCTGAGGCGACCGCAGCCGGGCCGGCAATACTGTGTTAGCAGGACCTGAACGAAGGAGCTCACCCGTGACCTACATCATCGCGCAGCCCTGCGTTGATGTGCTTGACAGAGCGTGCATCGAGGAATGCCCCGTCGACTGCATATACGAGGGCGAGCGCATGCTGTACATCCACCCCGACGAGTGCGTGGACTGCGGCGCGTGCGAGCCCGTCTGCCCGGTCGAGGCGATCTACTACGAGGACGACGTGCCC
>DATJQX010000159.1:0-25561 GCA_035505275.1 Streptosporangiaceae bacterium
GCCGTTCAGGCCCTTGCCGAGCAGGTGCCGGCGCAGGAAGGACGCGACGCCGCTGGGTCCGGAGACGATCTGGATGACGGTGGCCAGGATCTGGTGCTCGAGCATGGCCAGCACCTCGGCCGGCATCCCGGCACCCTGCCCCGCCAGCCCGGCGATACTGGCGCCGGGCCCGGCCGGTCCTGCCTGCCCGGTGGCGTCCTGGCCCGGCCCGGCCTGCTCGGCGTCGGTGCCTTCCGGGGTGTCTGCGCTGCCGTTGGCATGCGTGCCGTCCGGGCCGCTCGCGCAGCCGCCAGGATCGGTGGCGTCCGGGGTACCCGCGCGACCGCCGGCGTGCGCGCCGTCCGTGCTCGCGGGGCCGCCGGCATCGGCGGCGTCGGAGGTGCCCGCGTTGCCGTGGGCGTCTGCGCCGGAGCGGGCGTCGGCGTGGCTGCGGGCGCGGTCGTACAGCACGCACAGGCCGATCAGTTGCTCGACCGCGCCCGGGTCAATGTCGCCGACCACCACCGGGATGATCATCGCGTCGCAGGCCGCCGCCCGGGCCGCGTCGCCTTCTAGCCAGGCGCCGCCGTCACTCGGCCCGGCCGAGGCGGCCGCCCGGTGGGCGGCCCACCGGGCCCGGTACTCGGTGATCCACCTGTCTTGCAGGACCGAGCCCTGGTCCATCTGGAGCAGGTCGGGGAACCCGATATGGACCAGGGCCTTGGTGGGCTGCCCGGCCCGGGCGGGGAGCAGGTCGGAGGCCAGCAGGCGCCGCATCGCCTCGGCGAGCGCGTCGTGGTAGCGCTGCGGGCGGGTCCGCAGGTCCCCGCCGGGCTGCGGGGCAGACAGCGCGTCCAGCACCGCGGTCACCAGCGCCGCGCATTCCGGCGTCAGGTCACCGCGCAGCACGCCCGCGCCCTCGAACGTCGTGTCCAGGGACAGGCCCCGGTCCAGGCCGGGGTCGCGGCTGGGATCCGGGTCGGGCGGGGCGGTGCGGTACTTGATCTCGGCGCAGATCGCGGCCAGCGCGTGCAGGGTCGCTCCGGCCCGGGCCGCGGCGATCAGGATCTCCTCGGCCTCGGCGCGGAACTCCGCCGGGATGTCCTGGGTCCAGCCGGCCAGCTGCAGCGCGAAGGACTTGCTGAGGGCCCTGGCGCGCAGCCCGGCCCGCAGCACCTCATGGTCGCGGGCCACCGCCCGTACCGCCAGGTGCTCCCCCGCCTGCCGTCTGGTTACCCGCACGCGGTGGAACAGCCAGGCGCGCAGGGTCCGGTGCCCGTCGGCCAGGTGCCCGTCCTTGGCGTCGAACGCGGCGAGCAGCACGCCCCGCGCCGCCGCCAGCACCGCATCGATCCGCTCCATCTCAGCCAGGCCGTCTCCCAGCACCGGGGCGGGCAGCTCTGCCGCGTCCACGTCGGCCACGAATCCGGCCAGCTCTGCGATCGTCTCCAGCGCCTCGGCCATGCTGGCCGGGGCCGTCCCCGCGCACATGCACATCTGTTGTCTCACCTCCCCCGGGGCATTGTCCAGACAATGTGTATGGCTAGATCGACGACTCCCCGATGAGCTTCAGCATTATTTTCTAATCTGAGGCTAACAGCTGCCTACGACATTTCCGGGACTGGCACACTGGAGTATTCGGTTATCTTTCCGGGCTAGCGGGGTGGAGTGTTGTCACGTTTCCTCGCGGGCTTGATTTATCCAGAGCAGGACGCCGTGCGCGCCTGCTGTGGTAGCGACTGAGGCTGCCTCATCGAGCAGCGCCTGCGCCTGGTTCGGGTCGCCTGCCTGGGCGGCTACCTCGGCCAGGGCGAGGAGGCCGGCGGCCACGCCGGGCATGAAGCCGATGTCACGCCGGAGCCGGACGGACTCTTCTAGTTGCTCGCGGGCGGAATCCAGGCGCCCGGCGACCATATCGGCGAACCCCAGGTGGCGGACGGCGTAGGACAGCGTTAGCGGGTCTGAAGCGGCTGCCGCGAGTTCCCGGGCCCGCCGCAGTTGCGGCAGGGCGGCATCGTTGTCGTCGCGGACTACCTGATGGTAGGTGCCGACCCAGAACCGGGCCTCGCCCTCACCGCGCGTATCGCCAAGCTCGTGATACAGCGCCGTGGCCCGCTCGAACAGGGTGAGCTCGGCCGGGTCGTCGTTTCCTCCGGCCAGGAACCGGGCGTGAATGATCCGGCCGCGGGCTAGCGCCAGGGCGGCTTCTGCCGCGTCCAGGATCTGGTCCGCTGACGCGAGCGCGCCGTGGTCGCCATAGAAGACGGCCTGCTCATAGAGGAGCCTGACCTGCTCGAATGGTCCCGTTTCGCCTGTCATCGCTATGAAGCGCCCAGGAATCGTTCCACGGAGGGCAGGAAGCTCGCCGAGTCCTGGAACAGGAAGGCGTGGCCGGCTCCCGGATACAGGATCAGCGTCGCTCCGGGTACGGCCGCGACGAGCATCCGGTCGTTGGCGACCGGATTGAAGCGGTCCAGGGTCCCGTCGGCCACCAGCGTGGGGATCTTGATCTGCCCCAACCGCCGTCCGGCGGGGTCGCCACCGGCTATCCATTGCCGCACCGCCACCGTCTGATCGGCGACGATAGCGCTGGAGGCCTGATAGAAGCCCGGGTAGCGCAGGATGCCGATCGCGTAGGCCTGGGCCGCGGCGGCCGCGCTGGGTGGGAAGAGGACCGAGAGAACTTCGGCCGGGTTCCCGCTGACCAACGCAGCGGCGGCTGCAGCCGGAACGGGCAGCGCGTCTCCGGTCCCTGGCTGGGTGGCGGCCAGGATGAGCTTGGACACCTGGGCCGGGTGGAGCACGGTGAGGGCCTGGGCGATCATGCCGCCCATGGACCAGCCAAGGACCGCGGGCCGGCCCAGCCGCAGGGCCGAGATCAGGGCGCTGGTCTGGTCCGCCATGGCGGTAATAGTGAGCGGTGAGGGCAGGGCGGCGGTCTGGCCGACTCCGGCGTTGTCGAAGACCACGACCGTGTGGCCGGCGGCAGCCAGCCCGGCGACGAAATCGGGCTGCCAGTCGTCCATGGAGGCGCTCAGGCCCGTGATGAGCAGGACCGGGCTGCCCGTGCCGACCTCGCGATAGCCCACCGGTCCGGCGGTGGTACTGGCGATCTTGATTGGCGCGTTGACGACGTCGCGAGGGAGCACGGTCGCGGGCTGGGTGGCGGCGGTGCTGCTCGGGGTGCTGCTGCTCGGGGTGCTGGCGGGAGTGCTCGCGGAGGTCGTGGTGGTGCCGCCTCCCCCGCAGCCGGCCAGCAACGCCGCGGCGCCCGCGACGGCCAGCGCGGACCTGACCGCGTGCTCCAGCCGCCTGGGCGTCGGGTTAGTCCGGCATGGGCGAGCCGAAGCGGATGAGGTTGCCGTCCGGATCAACATGGGACCCCTCGCGCAGTTTGTAGTCGGTCGGCCCGACCGGGTGGGTGTGCCCCGCGAGGCCAGGCCGGCTCCATTCCTCGTACAGGGCGTCGGCGTCGTGCACGTACAGGTAGGCGGAGGCCGGGTGGAAGTCGGGCCCGGCGTGCGCGGACAGGTGCAGGTCGACCCCGTCGCGGGAAGCGAATCCGTACTCGCCGCCGCCTTCGTAGGCGAAGGTGCGGAAGCCGAGTGCCGCGTAGTGAGCCAGCGCCGCGGCCAGGTCACGGACCGGGAAGATGGGGCTGAAGCTGCGGAGCTGGCGGGGCGTTCGGCGCTGGCCTGCTCCGGTGGTGATGGCCGCGCCCTTGATCTTGGCCAGGGCGATGAGCGCGGAGCGCATCGCCTCAACCTGTTCGGCGGACACGCGCTCGGCGAGCTGGCGATCCACCGCGTCGACCGCGCGCGAGGCAACGTCCACGACCTGGTAGCCCCGGTCGGTCAGCTCCAGGACAAACCGGCGGCGGTCGTCTGGGTCGATGCGCCGGGTGAGGTAACCCCGGTTAACGAGTATGTCGATCACCTGGCTGACGGCCTGCTTGGTGACGCCAAGTCCGGCGGGCAGGTCCTGCCTTGGGCCGCCCGCGGAGTCGATCCCGGCGAGGACGAAGACCCCGTTCTCCGGAAGATCATCGACCTCGATCAGCCGCAACTGCGCCCTGATGGACTGGGCGTACACGCCACGAGCGGCCCGCATCAAGGTGGGCGTGGCGTACTCGTTCCAGCCGGGATCCTCCACGCCGGTTACGATATCGACAAGTAACTTGATAGTCAAGTCGCTTGTCTACGTATTGAGGGAAGGAGAGGGAGGGGCCGCTCTATATGTCGCGGGGAGGCAGGGGCCGCTCTCTATGTCGTAGGGGAAGGAGGGGCCGCTCTATAGGTCGCGAGAGGAAGAGGGGCCGTCTATGGGGTCCAGCCGGGGGCAGGGAAGGCGGACAGGAGGTCGCGGACCTCGGCGGCGATGCGGTCGTAGACCGTCTCGTCCTCCTTGGTGGCGGCGGTGATCGCCTCGTCCATCCAGGCGGCGAGCGGGTCCATATGCTCCTCGCGCAGGCCGCGGGTGGTGACCGCGGGGGTGCCGATGCGCAGGCCCGAGGGGTCGAACGGCTTGCGCTGGTCGAACGGGACCGTGTTGTAGTTGGTCTCGATGCCCGCGCGGTCCAGCGCCTTGGCGGCCGGCTTGCCGCCGATGCCCTTGGAGGTCAGGTCGATCAGGATCAGGTGGTTGTCCGTGCCCCCGGAGACCAGGTCGTAGCCGCGGGCCAGCAGCGCGTCGGCCAGTGCCTTCGCGTTGGCTACGACCTGGTGGGCGTAGTCCCGGAAGTCGGGCCGGGCGGCCTCGTGCAGCGCCACCGCGATCGCGGCGGTGGTCTGGTTGTGCGGGCCGCCCTGCAGGCCAGGGAACACGGCGCGGTCCACGGCGGACGCGTGCGCCGCGTCGGACAGAATCATGGCGCCGCGCGGGCCGCGCAGCGTCTTGTGGGTGGTCGTGGTGATGACCGGGGCGTAGCCGACGGGCGAGGGGTGCGCGCCGCCCGCGATCAGCCCGGCGATGTGCGCGATGTCGGCGACCAGGATCGCGCCGGCCTCGGCGGCGATCCCGGCGAAGGCCGGGAAGTCGATCGTCCGCGGGATCGCGGTCCCGCCGCAGAAGATGATCTTCGGCTGCTCCTTGAGCGCCAGGTCGCGCACCTCATCCAGGTCGACCCGGCCGGTGTCGGGGCGGACCCCGTACTGGACGGCGTGGAACCACTTCCCGGTTGCCGAGACGGTCCAGCCGTGGGTGAGGTGGCCGCCCATCGGCAGCGCCATGCCCATGATGGTGTCCCCCGGCTGCGCGAACGCCAGGTAGACGGCGAGGTTGGCCGGCGAGCCCGAGTACGGCTGCACGTTGGCGTGGTCGACGCCGAACAGCGCCTTGGCCCGGTCCCCGGCGATGGTCTCGAGCGGGTCGATGAACTGCTGGCCCTCGTAGTACCGGCGGCCCGGGTAGCCCTCGGAGTACTTGTTGGTCAGCACGCTGCCCGAGGCCTCGAGCACCGCGACTGACACGTAGTTCTCCGACGGGATGAGCCTGGCCTTCTCGTACTGCCTGCGGGCCTCGTCGTTGATGAGGCCTGCTATCTCAGGGTCAGTGCGCTCGACGTTCGGGATGGGCGGGTTATGCATCACGGACCTCCTCGCATGCAGGCTACACACCCGGGCCGTAGCAGGTCACTGGGGCGCGCACCACCGTTCGTTCGGTACCTTCATTCCCGGGCACCCAACGACAAGCGAGGGATGTGACATGGCCACGAAGATCATCCTCGACTGCGACCCGGGGATCGATGACGCGCTCGCGATCGCCTTCGCGCACGGGCACCCCGGCATCGAGTTGCTCGGCATCACGACCGTGGCGGGCAACGTGGGGCTGGCCAGGACCACGGAGAACGCGCTGGCGGTGTGCGAGTTCATCGGCGCCGCGGGGACGCCGGTGACCGCCGGGTGCGCCGGGCCGCTGCTGCGTCCCGCGCTGGACGCGCGGGAGGTACACGGGGAGTCGGGTCTTGGCGGGGCGGTGCTGCCGGCGCCGGCGGCCAGCCCGGCGCCCGGGCACGCCATCGACTACATCATCGACGCCGTCCGCGCCGCCCCGGGCGAGATCACGCTCGTGGCGACGGGGCCACTGACCAACATCGCGCTGGCGGTGCGGCGGGAGCCCCTGTTGCCCGGTTGGGTACGGGAGTTCGCGATCATGGGCGGGTCGTCGGGGCGCGGCAACACCACGCCGGCCGCCGAGTACAACATCTGGGCCGACCCGGAGGCCGCGATGGTGGTGTTCGGGGCGGGGTGGACGGTGAACATGCTGGGGCTTGACGTGACCCTGCGGACCGGGGCCTCGCCGGCGGTGCTCCAGCGGATGCGCGAACTGGGACCGCTCGGCACCGAACTGCTGCTGCCGGCCCTCGAGCAGTACCTGTCCACGGGGTCGCCGTCGGGGCCGCCGGTGCACGACGTGTGCGCGGTGGCGTGGGTGGCAGAGCCTGGCGTGTTCGGGCTGGTCCCGGCGCGGGTTCAGGTGGAGACGGCGGGGCAGCTGACCGCGGGCATGACGGTGACCGACTTTTCCGGCGACCCGAACGCCCAGGTGGCGATGGAGATCGACGTGGCGAGGTTCTGGGAGGTCACGCTCGGGGCGTTCGGCCAGGTGGCGCGGGGGATGCGGGCGGCCTGAGCCGTTTACTGGGCCCGGGCGAGCAGGTCCTCGCCGAGCCCGAACTCCCCGCCGAACTCCAGCTCCTCGCAGTACCGCACCGTCTGCTCGGCCGCTTCGACCAGGTCGGCGTAGTTCCAGCGCAGGCCCGACCCGCTAGGGGTGGTCAGCGACACCACGCCGGACCGGCACCAGATGGTCAGGCCGTGGCCGACGGACAGGACGGACATGTCGGAGGTCGGCTGGTCGGCCCGCAGCAGCCTGCGGAACCCGCGCTCGCTGAGCATCGCCTCGAGCTCGCGGGCGGCCTGGCGCGCGCTGAGCCGCTCGCTGACCCGGGTGGCCGTGACGTCGGCCGACAGGGTGTACGCGCGCAGGCCGGTCGCGTCCGCCAGCCGGGCGTGCGCGAGCGGGGCCGGCACCGCGAACCACACGGCCTTGCCGCGCCGCCCCCAGCCGCTCAGCCGGGCCCGGGTGGGGTGGTGCCCCCACCGGCCGCTGGACAGCTCGTGCACGATCTGGAGCCCGCGCCCGGTCACGGCGTGCGTCGACGCGCTGGCGGGGGACGGCGGGGCGCCGTGCCGCCAGCCGCGGACGCAGTCGAAGACCTTGCAGACGAGCTCGCGACGTACGCCGAGGCCGCGCAGGTACAGCCAGAGTTCGGGGCCGCCGGGGGACGCAACGGCAAGCGGGGTCGGTGCGCCCCGCTGGTACGGTGGGGCCGGGTCGGCGGAAATCCCTGGCTCGCCCTCCACGTCCGTCGTCACGAACGCGAGCCGATTGCCCCCTCCGCCGACTCCGGCCACCGCCTGCGCGTGCAGGGTGTTGGCCGCAAGTTCGCTCGCCATCAGGATGCAGTCATCGAGGAGGCCTGGGTCGAGTCCGACCTCCGAGACCGCGTCCCTGAACACCTGCCGCGCGACTGACGCGCATGTCGCGTCGGCCGGGAGCGGCCACGCCTGGCAGTAACCCGCGTGAACGCCCCGCCAGCTGCTGATGCTCTGTCTCATGCCTGACGCCTCCGGCCATCGAAACTTCAGATGAAACCCGCCGGCTGGAGGGGGGTTTGCCGTCGGCAGTATTCCTGCTAGCACGATACCTGGTTTTCGACTCTTAATCTGTGAAACACAGGTTATGACTCGGCGGACCCACTTCGCAATATCAATGGCATCATTACTTTTATCGCAGTTCATTACAGTAGCACCATAATGGATATATCTACTATTTCGGACATATGTCTCATATTTGATCCGGCGCCGATATACCCGCTGGTCAGCCTGGAACCCTCGCGTGGGCGTTGTGGCACGCGGTGTCCGTGCGGCTTTAGTGGCGTTATTGGGCTAGTTTGCCGGCTAATAGGCGTTTCGCAGCTAGCCATCAGATGACGGGGGCGTGTACAGTCTGTGGTGGCGGGGGAACCTGACGGTTACCCGTCCCTGGGCCCTTGAGACAGGCCGGCACCGCAGAAAGCCCCCGGTGGCGGCATCCACTCGGGGGCTTTCCGTTGGTCGCCACGGCTACTTCAGGTCGTAACGTCCCGCCTTCACGTCGGCCAGGAACTCGGCGAACGAGTCCCGCCCCACGACATGGGCGCCGCCCTCGGGTCGCTTGCTGTCCCGGACGGCGGCGACGCCGGGCAGGTTGGCCGCGATCTCCACGCAGCCTCCGTTGTGTGCGCTTCGGCGGGCCTTCCGCCAGACGGCCTGAGACAGGTCGGTCATCGCTTAACTCCATTCGCTTAGCCAGATGTTCGAGGTAGCCCGTGGTATCTGCAGGCTCAAGAGCGGCGTCACAGGCTCGCTCGAACGATTCGATGTAGCCCTGCACGGACTGGGGCTTGCTCACCTCCTCGATCGAATAGTCGGTTTCCACGAAGACCAAGTCCGGCTCGTCGTCGCGGAAGCCGAAGATGTTGACCATCGAAACGATCCCGGTTGGCGGCCCGTCCTCGAACCGCTGGATGCGCAACTGCAGGTTGCGGTGGCCGCTGAACGCGACCAGGTGCTCGATCTGCTCCCTGCGGTCCTCGCGCAGCCCCCACCGGTACAGCAGGGACGCCTCGGTGATCACCGCGCTGACCATGGGCGCGGTGCCATCCTTGCGGTCGAGGATCTCCTGCCTGCGCAGCCTGGAGTCAACCGCCTTGCGCCGGTAGGCCGGGGGGCGCGGCCCGGACCGCATCAGCGCCTCGGTGTAGGCCGGAGTCTGCAGCAAGCCGGGCAGCACGAGCGGCATGAAGACACGGATGGTGGTGGCGTCGTTCTCGTAGCCGGGGAACTCGCCGTCGAAGATCTCGGGGTACTCCCGCCACCACGGGCGGGCCCTGGCCCGGATGGCCAGGTCCTCGATTTCGTCCCGCTTCTCGCCTTCGATGCCGTAGATCCTGATCAGGTCCCTGATGTCGCTCATCTCGGGACGTTTCCACTGGTTGGCCTCGAAGCGGCCGACCTTGCCCCGGCCCCAGTTCAGGATGTCGCAGGCATGGTTGGCGGTATAGCCAGTCCTGATCCGCGCCGTAGTCAGCTCGCGAGCTAGCCGGCGCTTGGCGATGGTGGCGCCGTAGGCATCATCGCTCATGCGGATCTCCGTTCTTGACAGAAACCCTGTCGTGCCTTACACGGTACCCAGCTTGCGAATCACAAACCAGTGTTCACGGCGTTTCTTAGGTTGGGGGCCGGGTGACGGGGCCGGGTGCAGGGGCGGGTGAGGGGTCGGGTGAGGGGTCGGCCGCCGCCGCATCGTCGAACTCGCCGTTGCGGGCGCCGTCGAGGAAGCACTCCCACTCGTGACGGTCGAAGACGAGGACCCGCTGGTCCGGGTCGCCTGCCACCCGCAGCAGAACCCACTGGGGCGGGGATGGGTCGCAGGGGCGGGGGCTGGCGGCGAATGCGACCTCGATCGCGCCGTCGCCCTGGCCGGAACGCTGCCAGGCCTGGGCCGCCAGGTCGATACCGAGCTCGGAGACCGAGGGCTTGGCGGTCACGGCTTCCTGGCCACGCCGCAGTACAGCCATCGCGAGCCGTCGCTGTCGGCAAGCTCGACGTCTTCGGCGCCCCACAGGCCCGTGAACGTGACGCCCGGTTCGGCGCCCTCGTACGGCGGGACGAGTTCCAGCCCGGCGAAGAACCGCTCGACCTTGGCCCGGGACCGGAAGTACAGGTGCTCGGTGGCGTGGTCGAAGACGGCACGGAAGCCCTCGGCCGAGACCGGCGGCTTGTAGTCGTCGGTCAGGTGCGACAGCGACAGGTAGCTGCCGGGCGCCAGGGCACCGAGGTAACGCGACACCAGCGCCCAGGGGTCCGAGGTATCGGAGACGAACATCATGACCGCGGTCATCAGCAGGCCCACGGGTTCGGCGAAGTCGATGAGCCTACGGAGCTCGGGATCATCCAGGATGGTGTCCGGCTCGCGCAGGTCGGCGCAGATCGCCCCGACCGTCCCGCTGCCGCTGTCGATGAGCGCGCGGCTGTGCAGCAGCACCATCGGATCGTTGTCGACGTACAGCACCCGGGCGGCCGGGTCCACCCTGCGCACCACATCGTGCGTGTTACCGACGGTCGGCAGCCCGGAGCCGATGTCGACGAACTGGCGCACCCCGCGCTGGCATATCCACTTGGCCGCGCGCTGATGAAAGCCGCGGTTGGACCACGCGCAATCCCTGATCTCGGGCGCGACGGCCAGGATGCGCTCGGCGGCGAAGCGATCGACCTGGAAGTAGTTGTTGCCCCGGAGCATGTAGTCATAGATCCGGGCGGGCGAGGCGCGGCCCGTGTCCACGCCCGCGGGTACCTCAGCCTGCTCCATGCGCCGCCCTCCACCGTCAACGCTTCGTTCACAGTGTGGCACGGCGCGTGCGAATCACGAACAAAGACATCGGTTTGTACATCGTCGGGCTGGTGTCGGGCTAAGTGTCGGGCTCGAGCGGCGCGGTGCCGAAACCAAGAGGATGATGAGTGTTCCCCGCTGACGCCCTGCTGGGCGTCAGCGAACTCGCGTGTCACTCCCAGGTTGCTTACAGGTGAAGCGCGGCGATGTCCAAGACCCGCGACCCACCCTGTTCGGCATGGACAACATGTACGCCACCCCGGCCGGGGCCGGACCCGCAGGGGGGTCCGGCCCGCCGGGTGCACCCGATCCTTCTGCCGGGCGCCGTAAGAAGCGGATGCTCCGCTGGGGCGCAGGCATCACCCTGGCCGGCTTCCTTGCGGGCGGCGGGATCGCCTTCGCGCTGTCGGGGTCGGGCACCCCGGCCGCCTCGGGCGGTACGGCCGGCTCGGGCGGGTCGGCTACCAGCGCCGCCCAGTCGGCCAACGCGGCGGTGCTCAACTCCGCGCTAGGCACCGCGGCCAGCACCACGGCCAACGTCCCGCTGCGGCGCGTCCGGCGGGCGCTGAACCGGCTACGCGCCCTCGGCGGCGTCGACGGCGAATTTACCTTCCACAACGCGTCGGGCTTCCATACGCTGGCGTTCGAGCGCGGCACGATCACCAGCGTCAGCGGAAGCGACCTGGTGGTCAGCGCTCCGGACGGCACGTCGTGGACCTGGCTCATCGTGAGCAGCACGGTGGTCAGGGAGAACGGCGCCAAGACGACGACCAACGCGCTGGCGGACGGCGAGACCGTGTTCGCCGGGGGCCCGGCCGTCAACGGGGCCAAGGACGCCCGGCTCATCGTCATCAGGGCCGGCGCCTCCTCAGGATCCAGTTCGGTGTCTGGGACCTCGGGGACTTCGGTGAGCTGACGGGGCACCGCACGCGGCGCGCCTCCCCACCGAGGCGCGCCGCGTATTGCTGCACAACTAAGCAACTCTTCTCTATGCGGCACAATGAAACGTGAGATGCCATGGCAGATGGTGACCGTATCCCCAAGGTGCTCGTCGTCGACGACGAGCCGAACATTCGTGAGCTCGTCGAAGTCGCGCTGAAGTTCCACGGCTGCGCGGTCGCGGTCAGCGCCAGCGGCAAGGACGCGCTGCACCAGGCGGACGCCTACCAGCCCGACCTGATGATCCTCGACGTGATGCTGCCCGACATGGACGGCTTCGAAGTCTGCCGCGCGCTCCGGGCGGACGGCAACGACGTCCCCGTCATCTTCCTGACCGCGCGGGACACCACCTCCGACACGATCCGCGGGCTCACCCTGGGCGGCGACGACTACGTCACCAAGCCCTTCTCCGTCGAGGCGCTGGTAGCGCGGGTCAGGGCCGTGCTGCGCCGGACCACCCGCACGCTCGACGGCGACGGCCAGGGCAGCGGGGCCGCCATGCTGGCCGTCGGCGATCTCGAACTGGATGAGGAGCACTGGGTCGTCCGGCGCGCCGGCACCCAGGTGGAGCTGTCGCCGACGGAGTTCCGGCTGCTGGCGTACCTGATGCGGAACCAGGGGCGGATGCTCACCAGGCAGCAGCTGCTCGAGAACGTCTGGGGCTGGGAGTTCGCCGGCCAGTCGCAGGTCGTGGAGACCTACGTGAGCTACCTGCGCCGCAAGCTCGACCCGCTCGGCCCGCCGCTGATCCACACCCAGCGTGGCGTCGGATATAGCCTGCGCCCGCCGCCGGAGAGCGAGCGCGTGACCAGATGAGGTTCTCGGGCCTGCGGACCACGGGGCGCGGCAGGCTCTCGCTGCGGTCCCGGCTACTGGCCGGGCTCATCACCATCACCGCCCTGTTCCTCATCGTCATGGGCGTGGTCACCACCATCGTGCTCGGCAACTCCGAGCAGGATCAGTTCGACACCGACCTCGGGCTGACCGTCAAGGAGAGCCTGTCCGAGATCGCGAACCTGCCGAACGGGTACGCGGCGGCCTACATCAACGTGCCGTCGCGGTCGACGGGGATCTTGTCCGGGGCTTCGGCCACGGCTTCCCAACTGCAGAGCCTGCTCGAGAACCTCCTGGACAACGGGGAGGCGTCTTCGTACTTCGCGCAGAACCCCCGCGGCACCCTCTTCACCATCTCTCAGCCAGACGACCCGGCCCTGACCGCGATCTGGCGGCCGATCACCGTCAAGAAGCGCGGCCATAGCCTGCTGCCGACCGGCACGAACATCCTCGTGGTCGCGCGGCCGGACAGCGCGGTGGGCAGCGAGGTCCGCGGGCTGATCCTCGCCGAGCTGATCACCGGGGCGATCCTGCTGACGCTGCTCGCGCTGGGCGGCCGCTGGCTGATCGGGCGCGGCCTGGCGCCGCTGGACCGGATGGCGAGCACCGCCGACATGATCACCAGCCGGGGCGACCTGACGGCACGGATGCCCGACCCCGGCGACCATGCCGAGGCGGGACGGCTGGCCGCCGCCATCAACACGATGCTGGACCGCATCCAGCAGGCGTTCCGGGCCAGGTGGGCGTCCGAGCAGAAGGTGCGCCAGTTCGCGGCGGATGCCTCGCACGAGCTGCGCACGCCGCTGACCACCATCCGCGGGTACGCGGAGCTTTACCGCCAGGGCGCGCTGGGCCCCGACCGGCTGCCGAACGCCATGCGCCGCATCGAACAGGAGGCGGAGCGGATGTCCAGCCTGGTCGCCGAACTGCTCGAGCTGGCCAGGCTCGACCGCCACTCCTCGCTCGACCTGACCGAGACCGACCTGGCCGGGCTGGTCAGGGACGCCGTCGCGGACGCCCAGGCGGTCGAGCCGGAACGGCCCGTCAACGCCAGGACGCCCCCCAGCCTGGTGGTGGTCGCGGACGAGCCGCGGATCAGGCAGGTGCTGGCCAACCTGCTCGGCAACGTCCGCGAGCACACCCCGGCGGACACCCCGGTCGCGGTCCGCCTGTCGGCGGCCGGCCAGGGCGCACTGCTCGAGGTGACGGACGCGGGCCCGGGGATGAACTCCGAGGCCGCGGCCCGCGCCTTCGACCGCTTCTACCGCGGCGGGCACAACGGCAGCGACGGCCACGGCAGCGGGCTCGGCCTGTCCATCGTCCAGGCGATCGCCGCCGCGCACGGCGGCCACGCCATGCTCAAGTCCGCGGAGGGAGCCGGCACCACCGTGCAGGTCTGGATCCCGTTCCATCCGCCCACCCACCCCAGCACGCTCCAGGGCGAGCCGGGTCCGGACCCCACCTACAACTGATCAGACTGATCACGCGGACCGGCAGGTATGCCGCGGCGGACCCGGCGCGGTTTATTTCCGGTAAATGGTTATGTCGTTCTTACTGAGCCGGATACGGCGGAGAACTACGGTAGGCCCCATGCAGGACCGTGAGGTGGTCGCGGCCATCGTCGCAGGTGAACCGGGCGGACTCGCCGAGGCGTACGACCGTTACGCGGTGCCGCTGTACAGCTACTGCCGGTTCATGCTTCCCGACCCTAACCCGATGGGCCAGGCGGCCGGCGCCGTCCAGGACACCTTCATCATCGCCGCCTCCAAGCTCGAGGGGCTCCGCGACCCGGACAAGCTCCGCTCCTGGCTGCACGCGGTCGCGCGGAACGAATGCCTGCGCCGGCTCGGGGTCCAAGGCGGCGCAGGCACCGCCTCCAGCCTCGCCGGGAAGGCCGAGCCTGACCCCATGCCGGAAGTCCTGCTTCCCCCCGAGCTTCGGGAGCAGGTGCTGAAGGCCTGCGCCGATGACACGCCGACCGGGCGTGCCTACCGGGTGAGCGTGGCGCACCGCGCGGGTCCGTTCGGGCGGTCCGGCTTCCCGCAGCCGACCAGCCCGCCCGGGCCGCGGTGGTGGTACCAGGCCCGGCGGCATCCCCGGGTGGCGACCTTCGTCGCGGCCGTCGCGGCCGCGGTGGTGGCGGGCGGGATCGTCGCGATGCTGACGTCCGGTGGCTCGCACGGGTCCCCGAATACGAACATCGCGCTCGGCAGCGTCGGCCCGGCGGCCACCCCGGGCGCGGCCTCAAGTCCCGCGGGTGCGCGATCGTCACCGAGCCATAAGGCCGCGGAGGCGGGCAAGGTCACGACGCCAACCGACGCGCCAGCGACCGGGGCGCACGCGACGACGGGACATCCCGCGCCCACCAGCCCGGCACCGACCTCGTCGTCCCTGAAGCCCTCCCCCTCGCCCTCGCCATCACCGTCACCCTCGCCGTCACCGTCGCCTTCTCCGTCCCCCTCCCCCTCGCCGTCGCAGACGCCAGGGACCGTGCTGGCGGAACCGGAAGAGCTGGTGCTGACCGCCATCAGGGGGCAGGCGGCCAGCGGGACCTTCGACCTGTTCGCCGTGGGCGGCCCGGTGCACTGGAAGATCACGGTCCCGGCCGGGGTGGTCAGCAAGGTGACGGTCTCGCCGTCCGCCGGTGACCTGAAGGCCGCCGGCCGCTGGGTGATCGTGACGGTGACCGTGAAGAGCCTGGTCTCGCTGACCACCCACCTGACCGCCAACCCTGGCGACGCGGTCGTCACGATCGTGCTCACCGTCAAGGCGTAGGCCAGAAGGGCCCGCCCCCGCCGAGGAACTGGTCGAGTTCGGCCTGGGACGGAGACACCGCCGGCCCGGCGCGCGTGACGGTCAGCGCGGCCGCCGCGTTCGCGCGGCGGGCGGCGCCGGCCGGGGTCAGCCCGGCCGCGATCCCGGCCAGGAACACGCCGGAGTGGGCGTCTCCCGCGCCCGTGGTGTCCACCGCCACGACGGCGGGCGCGGGGACGAGGCTGAGCGACAGGCCCGAGGTGTCTCCGGGGCCCGCCACGCGGAGGGCGAGGACGCAGCCGTCGGGCCCGGCCCGGACGATGACCCCGGCCCGGCCGGTCCGCCTGGCCAGCCGGCGGGCCGCCTCAACCGGTGCGGTCGTCCCGGTGAGCAGGCCGGCTTCGCGCTGGTTGCAGCTGCACCAGTCGCAGCGGCTCAGCACCGGGTCCAGGACCGCCTCGGGGACGTCGGCGACCAGCGGGCCGGGGTCAAGGAACAGCAGCACGCCGGGCGGGAGCCGGGCGGCCCAGGCCGCCAGCAGCGGACCAGAACCCGGCGGGACCAGCCCGTAGCCGGACACGTAGACGGCGTCGCCGTCCCGCAGCCGCACCAGATCCCACGCGCCGGGCTCGCGCAGCGTCTCGGCCCCCAGGCTGGTGACGAACGTCCGCTCGCCGCCGGCCTCGACCAGGGCCACGTCGAACCCGGTATCCGCGTCCGGGTCGGCGGTACGCAGGACGGCGATGCCCTCGGCGTCCAGGGCGGCGCGGACCATATCGCCCCACGGCCCGGTGCCGTGACCTCCCGCGTAGACCACGCGCAGGCCCTGCCGGGCGGCGGCGGCCATGATGTTGAAGCCGCCGCCCACCTGGATCGCCGACGAGCCCGCCAGCATGTCACCGCCGCGTTCGGGCAGCGCGGGTACCCACATCAGCAGGTCCACGATCGCCTCGCCCGCGAAGACGAGCCTGGTCAGCGGTCGGTTCAGCGGCTCGCTCACGGTTGCCCCCCGATCCGGGCGCGCAGCGCGCACAGGTCGTCGGCCAGCCCGGCGAGCCCGAGGCCGTGGGCGTCGATGACGGCGATCGCCTCGGGCGGGAAGGCCTCGACGCCGGCGCAGCCGCCGGCGATGGCGCCGGCCATCGCCGCGATCGTGTCGCAGTCGCCGCCGAGCGAGGCGGCCAGGAGGCAGGCCTGCCACGGGTCGTCGGGGACGGCAGCCAGGACCGCGAACGCGGCGGGCACCGACTCCTGGGTGGCCAGGCTGGTGCCGACCAGCGTGTAGATCACCCTGGCGGCCTCGGCGCGGTCCCGGCCCGCGACCAGGCCCACCGCCCATTCGATCCGGGCCGCGACGTCGGCGCCCGCCACCCAGTGGCCGCGTCCGGCCCCGATCCGGGCGGCCTGCACCGCCACCCCCGTGGCCTCGGCGATCCCGGCCCCGGACACGCCCGCGCTCACCGCCGCGGCCACCGCCGCGGCACCCGCCAGCGCGATGCCGGTGTCGTGCGTGACGCGACTCGCCTGCTCTACCTTGTCGGCCAGGGCGGCCAGGCCGAGATCCGCGGGGAACGCGATGCCGACGGGGGTGATGCGCATCGCGGCGCCGTTGGTGTCGCCGGACGCGCCTGCTTCCTCTGGGGGCGTCCCGGCGAGGACGGCGGTGACCGCGCGTTTGGTGGAGGGGCCGAGGAGGTCGAGTGAGCCCCGGCCGGCCATGTCGTGCTCCCAGCGGACCAGGGCTCCGGCCAGGTCGCGGGCGCCGATCGTGCCGTGGCCCTGGACCAGGAGGCGGCCGAGCAGGACGGCCTGCTCGGTGTCGTCGGTGACTGAGCCCGCGGGCAGGCCCGCGGCGATCGGGTGGCCGGGGGGCGCGGGCTCGAAGCCGGTCAGGAACGTGCCCCAGCGCGACACGATTTCCGGGCGGGACAGCATCTGGGTCGGCATCCCCAGCGCGTCCCCGATGGCCAGCCCGTACAGCGCCCCGCGGCCGCGGGCGCGGGATCCCAGGATCACGAAGGATCTGGTACCGCAGCGAGTACAAAACCCTTCGTGATCATGGTTGGGTCCTCACAAGACGTGGCTGCCGTACATCTCGCCCAGGGGGTCGGCGATCAGTTCCAGGCGGGCGCCGTCCGGGTCGCGGAAGTACAGCGAGGTCCCGCTTTCCTCCTGGTAGGGGATGCCGGCCGCGGCCAGGTTGTCCCGCAGGACGGCCCACTTCTCCGGCGCCACCGAGATCGCGATGTGATGCAGGCCGCCGAGGACTTCCGCGTAGGGGCCGAGGTCGAGGCCGGGGAAGTCGAAGAAGGCCAGCAGGTTGCCGTGGCCGACGTCGAAGAAGAAATGGCTGGACCCCCGGTAGTCCCGGTTCTCGATGATCTCGGTCAGCGGGAACTCCAGGACCCCCTGGTAGAACCGGATAGTCTGCTCGACGTCGGAGCTGAGCAGTGCGGTGTGATGGATCCCGCGCGCGCTGCTCGGCGGCCGGTCGGCCGTGATGTATTCGGCGTGCAGCCGCGCACGCTCGGCCTCGATAGCGGCGAGGTCCATAGGCCAGGCGCCCCTTAGATCCGGAAGAACGAGTTGAGGAACTGGTCGGCCACCGACCGGTCGCCCCTGATTGTTCCCGCGTTCATCCTCCCAAACGCGGTCAGCACCAGGCTCCCCGCGTCGAACTCGATCACGGCGGGCACGCTGGACAGGTCACCCTGAGCGTAACTGAGGCCCTCGCCGCTGATGTTGACGAGATAATCACCGGCGTTGCGCCCCGAGGTCACGCGGATGCCGACGGAGTAGGGCTCCATGTCCGCCGGGACCTCCGTGGTCACCTGCCACAGCACGAACATCAGCGGCGCGAGCAGGTCCGCGGTGTCACCGGCCAGCGCGTGCGCGCGGCCGGAGCCCTGGCGGATGTCCCAGCCGTGCACGCCGTAGTCCATGAGCTGGAACGCCGGGTAGATGAAAGACGGCAGCGGCCCCATGTACTTGTGCCCGACCAGCAGCCCGCCCCACTCGTCCGCGGTCAGCGCCTCGCTGATCTCCATCATCTTCGCGAAGTCCGTGCGGAGCCTATCGACCGCGTCGGCCTGATGCAGGCCGCGGTGCTCCCTGGCTCCCTCGTCGAGGCGCTCCTGCATGACCTTCAGCCCCAGCGGATCGGCGGCCGCGGTCCCGGAACGGGCGGCCTCGAAACCGGCGAAGTAGCTCTCCGTCACGTCGATCAGGTGACCGACGATATCCCTGGCCTCCCAGTGCGGGCAGGCGGTGGTGGCGGTCCAGGGGCCGTTCTCCGCCATTTCGAACAATGCGTCGGCTTCTTCCCGCAGAACTGCGAGAAGGGTGTCCTTAGCCGCGTAGTTGGTCACGTCCCATTCGCTCATGACGACCTCCACTGGTCGGGTTCGCATTCCGAACGAGCGTTCATAACGCGCACCCTAGAACGGCAACCGCCCAGGGTCAATGGAGGCTGGACGCCACCGCGGGCAGGCCTGGCGGGGGGCCGTCCTCGATCAGCCGGCTCAGCGCGGCGGTGTCCAGGTGAGCGGCCACCAGGTCGCCGAGCGCGTCCAGCCGCGCCTCCCGCAGCACAGCGAAACCGGTGTCGCGCGCGGGCGTGAAGTCCCGGCCGGCCAGCGCCGCCACCTCGGCCAGGAACGCGCGCCTGAACTCGTCGTTCTCCAGCGCGCCGTGCCAGCTCGTCCCCCACACCGCGCCCAGCCGGCAGCCGTCGAGGAACGGCTCGGTCCCGTTCCCGCCCGGGTCGGTCACCTCGGCGACGCCGTGGTGAATCTCGTACCCGGCGACCGTCGCGCCGAGCGCCCGGCCGACCGGGCGGCCGAGCCGCTTGGCCGCCTCGAACCTGACGCGGACCGGCAGCACCCCGAGCCCGTCGACGCGGCCCTGGCCCGATTCCACCGGGTCATCGATCTGCCCGCCCAGCATCTGGTAGCCGGCGCAGATGCCAAGCACCGGCCCGCCGCGCCGGGCGCGCTCGACGATCGCGCCGGCCAGCCCGCGCTCGCGGAGCCAGGCCAGATCCGCCACCGTGGCCCGGGATCCGGGCAGGACGACCAGGTCCGCGTCGGCCAGCTCGGCCGGGCGGTCCGCGAACCTGACCAGCACGCCCGGCTCGGCGGCGAGCGCGTCCACGTCGGTGAAATTGCTGATCCTCGGCAGGCGCACCACCGTGACGCGCAGGACGTCCTTATTTTCCCCGAACGAGACGTCGTGCCCGCCGAGGGCCAGCGAATCCTCCGCGTCGAGCCACAGGCCCTCCCGCCACGGCAGCACGCCGTACACCGGCCTGCCGGTGAGCTCGTGGAGCATGGTGAGCCCGCTGTCCAGCAGTTCGGCGGCACCGCGGAACTTGTTGATCACGAAACCGGAGATGAGCGCCTGGTCTTCGGGCGACAGCAGGGCGAGCGTCCCGAACATGGCCGCGAACACCCCGCCGCGGTCGATGTCCCCGACGACGATGACCGGCAGGCCGGCCGCCCGGGCCAGGCCCATGTTGGCCACGTCCGTGTCCCGCAGGTTGATCTCGGCCGGGCTGCCCGCGCCCTCGCAGATCACCACGTCGTAGCGCGCGCGCAGCCGGGCCAGGCTCTCCAGCGCGATCTGCCGGAGCCGCGGCGCGTGCGCACGGTAGCCGAGCGCGTCGGCTTCGGTCTCGGCGTGCCCGAGGACGACCACCTGGCTGCGCCGGTCGCTGCCCGGCTTCAGCAGCACCGGGTTCATGTCGGCCGTCGGCTCGATCCCCGCCGCGGCCGCCTGCATCGCCTGGGCGCGCCCGATTTCCGCGCCGTCGAGCGTCACGAAGGAATTCAGCGACATGTTCTGCGCCTTGAACGGGGCCACCGCGACCCCCTGCCGGGCCAGCCACCGGCACAGCCCCGCGACCAGCACGCTCTTGCCCGCGTCGGATCCGGTTCCGGCCACCATGAGCGCTCCCCGCAGGAGGGCCCGGCCGTGGGCTTCGAGAGGCGGGGCAGGTTTGACGTAGTCCATAGGGGTAGTTCTACCTGGCGTCAGCGAGTCGAAGGAGGTCGACATGCTGCTGATAGTGCTGGCTCTGCTGATCATCCTGATCGTCGCGGGGGCGGGTTTCGCGCTCCACGTGCTCTGGTGGGTCGCCATCGCGGCGCTGGTCGTGTGGCTGCTCGCCGTCTTCGCCCGGCGGGCGTTATCGCCGCGGGCGCGCCAGCGCGATGAGCACGGCCAGGCCGGTGGCCGCGACGGTCACGGCCTTGGACAGGCGGATCGCGCGGCGGGCGTCGTCAGGATCCGGGGCCCGGCTCTCTCCCAGCCCTGGCCGGGCCTCGGTGACGCCCTCGTAGACGTTGGTCCCGCCGAGGCGGACGCCGAGCGCGCCGGCGAAGGCGGCCTCGCAGCGCCCGGCGTTCGGGCTGGGGTGACGCCCGCCGTCGCGGCGCACGACGCGCAGCGCAGCGCCGGCGGACCCGGCGGACCGGGTGACCAGGGGGGCGACGGCGATGGTGAGCGCGGCGGTGACGCGGGCGGGGATCCAGTTGGCCGCGTCGTCCAGGCGCGCCGACGCCCAGCCGAAGCGCAGGTACCGCGGCGAGCGGTAGCCCACCATCGCGTCCAGCGTGTTGACCGCGCGGTACGCGGCCAGGCCGGGGAGCCCGGCGACCGCTCCCCACAGCAACGGCGCCACGATCGCGTCGGAGGTGTTCTCCGCGACCGACTCGATCACGGCCCTGACTATCTCACCGGCGTCAAGTCCGGCCGGGTCGCGGCCGCACAGGCTCGGGAGCACCTGCCGCGCGGACTGAAGGTCGTTCGTGTCTAGGGATAGCACTGCGCGTTCGGCCTGTTTGTGGAGGGAACGGGCACCGGTGACGGCCCAGACCGTGAGCGCGGCCGCTGCCACCTCCAGCGGCGGGTGGCCGCGCGTGCGGCGGTGCATGAGCACGGCGGGGGCGGCGGCGGCCAGGACGCAGGCGGCCGCGTGCGCGGCGCCGCGGAGCCGGGAGTCGGCGTAGGTGCGGGACTCGAGCGCGCTGGCGGCGGCGCCGAACGCGGCCACCGGATGACCGCGGCGCGGATCGCCGAGCAGCGCGTCGAGGGCCACCCCGGCCGCCAGCCCGGCCGCGAGCGGCCAGCGCAGCCTGTTCTGTTCTGGGGACCGGGGCATCTGGCTATTCTGCGGGGGCGGGCTCAGTTGGGCGTGGCCGGGGTCAGCCGGCGCTGGTCCATGGCCTGCTGGACGAGCGCGTTCTTCTTCTTCGCGGGCTTCGTGGGCGGCGCGGTCTGCACCGCCAGGATCACCAGGTCCGTGTACGCATCCTGGCGCAGCCGCGTCAGCATGGCCTGGGCCGAGCTCTTCAGCGTGCCGGTGAGGCCGGCGAACGAGAGGCCGGCGACGGCCAGGATCCCGGACAGGGTATGCACGAAGGCGGAACCGCGATTGACGCTGAGCAAGATCAGCAGGATGGCGAGGAAGCCGAGGCCGACGATCGTCCCGATGAGCTGAGGCCAGAACAGGCGGAGGACGCGAAGGACGGTCCGGTAGCTGGTCATGAGCTGGTACGGCTTGATCAGCGTGGTGGGATCCTGCGCGAGGACGATCAGCTCGTACCACCGCCTGGTCTGGTGGTACAGGGCCTGCTGGGCGGCGTCTAGCGCGTCCTGGTCCTCGCCGCGCCACTCGGGCGTGCCGGCCACGGACTTCCAGATCACGATGGTCCCGGCGACGGCCGGGCCGGTGTAGGAACCCATGTAGTAGGCTCCCAGCCGGCCGGTCAGGCGGCCGAGCTCGGCGCAGCGCTCCTCGCCGAGCAGGAAGCTCCAGCCGGCTGAGCCGTCGTCCTGGGCGGGGTCCAGGGCCCAGTACGTCTCGGCCAGGCCCCGTCCCAGCTGGTACCCAACCTCCTGGCTCCCCGCGGTCGCGGCGAGCACGTCCTGGATGTGGGCGTCGAACTCCCACAGCAGCTCGGCCAGGTCGTCCCAGGCCTTCTGGGCGGCGTCGGTGATGGTCCGCAGGGCCGATCGCAGCGCGGCGAGGCCGATCTTTGCGGCGGTCGCGGCGTCGGCCTGTTCGGCGAAGGCGCGCTGGAGCGCGGTGGCGCCGTCCTGGAGCATCAGGAAGCCCTTCTGCTCACCATCAGCCGTGGCCTGCTCCAGCTTCACGGCGGCTTCGGCCGCGGCCTTTTCCTCGGTCTTGGCGTTCGCCAGGGCCTGCTCGGCGTCCGCGACGGCTTGCCAGCGCTTGTCCACGACCTTCTGCTGGTCGGCGAGCGCCTGCTTGAGCAGGACGAAAACCTCCCTGGCGACCGGCTTCGCCTGCCTGGACGGCGCCTTGGCCAGCACGGCGATGCCTTGCTGGAGCGCGTTGGCGGCCGTGGGCGCCCGGATGTGCGCCAGCAGCTTGGCCTGATCGTCGATGGCCGCGCCGAAGCTGGCGACCTGGCCGGCCTCGTCGACTTTCAGTTCCTTGGCCAGCGCCGCGATCACGGACTGGGCCTCGATCCGGAGTTCGGTCGGGCTGCGCTCGTTGCGCAGCGGCAGGGCGTGGTCGATGTGGTCGGGCATCTGGGCGCTGCTCCCGGGCGGGGCGCCGGGCCTGTTCCGGCCCCGGACTTCCGCCAGGTTCCAGCCAAGCCGCAGGGCGGACATAACCTGCTGGGCGTCACTGGGCGCGGTCACGGACTTCACCTTCTCCCGGGCACGTCGCACGAAGCCGGCGGATAGGTCATAGCACGAACCCTGGTTGGCGTGCAGCTTGGGGCCCGGCCCGGACCGCGAGCTCGGCAGTTCGGGATCCCGATTTGACCGATTTTGATCTTGTACTGTCGATTACGATGCTGTTGGCGCGCGGCGGAATGCCAGAGGGCCTGGCTGAGCAGCCGCAGGATCACGGGGTTACCAAGAATGATCTTCCGGGCAGCCGCATTCACCGTCGCCGCTCTCGCCGCCGCGGGTTTCCTGTTCGCGCCGGCCGCGCACGCATCGTCACGATCCGTTCAGGTCAGCGGAAGCAAGCTGAAATCAGCGCTCCTGCCCGCCTCTTACTTCGGGAGCGA
This sequence comes from Streptosporangiaceae bacterium, assembly GCA_035505275.1. Classification (GTDB taxonomy): domain Bacteria; phylum Actinomycetota; class Actinomycetes; order Streptosporangiales; family Streptosporangiaceae; genus Palsa-504. The sequence goes on from DATJQX010000159.1 coordinate 22,989, forward strand.
CTACCAGTCCGGGCCCGCGGCCAGCTCGGGCAATTCCGTGTCGACCCTGCCCGCGACAGAGCACGTGTCGAGCGTGAGCTGCGGCACGTTCGAGGCCCTCTCAGGCGAGGGTTTCTTCGGGGAGGACGCCTTCGCGTTCTCGTTCGCCGACAATCCGAACTTTTTCTCCGAATTGCCGAGCAGTGAATTTTATTACCGTCAGTCCGTCGATCAGTTCGGCAGCACCAAGGCGGCCAGCGCGTACTACGGTCAGGCCCACGCCAAGTACGCCAAGTGCAAGTACTTCACCGAATCCGTGCCCGACGGCCAGATACCGGGCGTTGGTTCGCTGGAGACCACGACTCAATCCATGTCGAATACGCGCGTCGGTAAATACCAGGCGTTCCAGGTAGGCCAGGTGAGTGACCTTACCGAGATGTCGGGTATTACCATCCAGCTGAACACGCTGGTTGCCGTCGCAGGCACGGACGTCTACACCATGGAGTCGCTGGGGGGCACGAACGACCCGATCTCCACCGCTCTCATGCACGACCTCATCGGCCGGGTCCAGAAGCTGCGCTGATCGCGTTCTTCCCCCCTAGTTGGGGGTGACGGGGGTCAGCCTGCGCCGGTTGAGGGCCTGCTGGAGCTGTGATTTCTTCTTCGGGCGCGGCGCGGTTTCCACCGCCAGGGTCACGAGGTCGGTGTACGCATCCTGGCGCAGCCGGGTCAGCATGGCCTGGGCCGAGCTCTTCAGCGTGCCGGTGAGGCCGGCGTACGAAAGGCCGACCGCGGCCAGGATCCCGGTCAGGGTCTGCGCCCAGGCCACCTTGCTGTTGTTGCTGAGCAGGAACAGCAGGATGCCGAGGAAGCCGAGGCCCAGGATCGTCGCGACCAGCTGGGGCAAGAACAGGCCGAAGGCTCGCAGGACCGTCCGGTAGTTGGTCATGAGCTGGTAGGGCTTGATCAGCGTCGTCGGATCCTGCCCCAGCACGATCAGCTCGAACCATCGCCTGGTCTGGAGGTACAGGGCCGCTTGCGCATCCGGGCCAGCGCCGCGCCATTCTGGCGTCTGGGCTACGGCCTGCCAGATCACGATGGTGCCGGCGACGGCCGGTGCGGTGTACGGGCCCATGTAGGCCCCGAGCCGGCCGGTCAGCCGGCCGAGCTCGTCGCAGCGGTCCCGGCCGAGCAGGAAGTGCCAGCCTGTGGCGCCGTCTTCCCGGTCGGGGTCAAGAGCCCAGTAGGTCTCGGCCAGGCCCCGGCCTAGCTGGTAGCCGGCCGCCTGGGTCTCGGAGGCCGCGGTAAGGCCGTCCTGGATGTGTGCGTCGAATTGCCACAGAAGTTCGGCCAGGTTCTCCCAGGCTTGGTGGGCGGCCTGCGTGCCTGCCTTTTGGCTCGTCTCGAGCGCTTGGAGGCCAGCCTCCGCGGCGGTCGTGGGGTCGGCGGCGATCGCCTGCTGTAGTGCGGTGATCGCGGCTTGCAGGACGGCGGCGCCGGTCTGGTTTGGCGTGCCTTGCTGGTCCTGCGCGGCGGCGTTGGGCGGTGCAGCGTTGGGCGGTGCAGCGTTGGGCGCGGCAGCCGGCGGGGCGGGCTGCGCCTCGGCGGGCGGCTGGCTAGCGAGCGCCTTGTGGAGCAGCTTGAGGACGGCCGCCAGCGGGTCAGATGCGGGTTGGCCTGGGTTGGGCTGGCTGGCGGGAGCCTGCTTGAACAGGTCGACGCCCTGCCCTAGGGCTCGCGCTGCGGTGCGGAGGTGCGCCAGCAGCTTGGCCTGAGCTTCGATGTCCGTGCCGAACCTGCTGCCGTCTGCGGCCTCGTCAACCCGTAGTTCCCTGGCCAGTGCCGCCGTGACGGACTGGGCCTCGATCCGGAGCTCGGTCGGGCTGCGCTCGATGCGTAGCGGCAGGGCATGGTCATTGTGCTTGGGCATGCGGGCACCGGATCCAGGCGGACCGTCGGGCCTGTTCCGGCCTCGTACTTCGGCCAGGTACAGGCCAAGGCGCAGGGCGGACATGACGTGCCTGGCGTCATCCGGTCCGGTCGCGAACTCCATTATCTTCACATTCGTTGCATTCGCCCCGTTCGTTGTCTTCGCGGGACGAGGCAGGTGGATAGGTGCCAGAGCACGACCCCTTGTGGTGACCGGGCGTGGTTCTGCGCCTCGAAGCACACATAGTGTTCAGATCGCCACCATCGAACCATAACGGCGCCGAGCAGACGCCGATTTGCCTGCCGCTGCTTGTCCGGCGCGGCGGACCGCCTTCGGCGGGCGGCCCCGAGGCGCTGGCCGGGTGACCTAGTCTCGGGGTGAGCTGACGGGGACATCTTGACCGCGGACCAGGCGGTTTGCCTCGTTGGTGCAGCACACTGCGATCTTGACGTGGCCGACGCGTGACTTTTGCCGGGCACAATTATCTGCGGGCGCCCGTAGCTCAGCCGGACAGAGCAGCTGCCTTCTAAGCAGCGGGTCGCGGGTTCGAATCCTGCCGGGCGCGCCAGGTCAGAGCGTATGTACAGATGTAGCCTTAACCATCGGGGAGCCAGTGGAGTAAACCCCTGCCCGTGACGCCTCCTGCAAGCAAGCGCCGGGGTCA
>DATJQX010000160.1:0-33789 GCA_035505275.1 Streptosporangiaceae bacterium
GAAGACCTTGGTCATGATCAGGATGACGGTCGCGAACGGCACCAGGATCTTCCAGTACATGGCGACCGTGTTGGTCCTGGCCATCCACTTGATGCCGAACAGGTTCAGCGCCGTGAACACGAACATGAAGCCGATCGCGACCAGCAGGCCCTTCCCGGTGAGCAGGCCGCTCGAGTTTTCCAGCCAGGGCCAGTACTTGGCGTCGAGGTACCCGAGCGTGGCCTCGACCTCGATGGGCGCGACGGCCATGGCCTGCAGGTAGGAGTACGTCCCGCAGAAGAAGCCACCAAGGGTCCCGGAGTGGATCCAGGTGAACCGCGCGGTGCTGCCTGAGATCGGGTAGGTGGAGCCGAGCTCGGCGTAGATCAGCGCGACGCCGATGAGCAGGATCACGCCGATGATCCACGAGATGATGGCCGCGGGCCCGGCCGCCTTCGACGCGTTCAGCGTGCCGAGCAGCCAGCCGGAGCCGATGACGGAGCCGGCCGAGACCATGAACAACGGCAGCAGTCCCACATCGCGGCGAAGCCTGGGTGGCACATCCGCGAGGTCTTGAGCCATCCTGATCCCCCTTCGGGTGAGCGATAACGGAGTGCCGGCGTCGTTGCCCGGTCCGTCATTCGGCCTTCTCTATAATCATGTTGTCCCGCAATATGGGCCGCGGCCCACACCGTGGGCGTTCATACGGAACGCTAACGGGACGCTAACACCGGTTATACCGAAGGATGCCCACCCCCGAGAAGATCTCGCCGGTCACATTTCTGCGTTGTAACCAGGCAAATGCAAATTCCGGGCCTGTCGTCACCACGTCATGCCGAGGGCTGGCCGGTGCAGGGCGAGCACGTGCTCGTGGGTTTCACGCTCGGCGACGAGCCGGGCCTGGCCGTCCCGGCAGAACACGACCGGCGGCCGCAGGGCGCCGTTGTAGTTGTTGGCCAGCGTGTAGGTGTAGGCGCCGGTGACCGGCATGGCCACCAGGTCGCCGACGGCGGGCACCGGGATGCGCAGGCCAGCGACCAGCCGGTCGCCGGACTCGCACTGCCGCCCGACCAGGTCAACCACCTCGTAGGCGGGGGCCGACATGCGGGTCGCGAGCACCGCCTCGAACGCCTGGCCGGTCAGCGACACGTCCAGGTTGTCGGCCATGCCGCCGTCGACCGCGACGAACGTGCGGCCGGTGCGCTTGACCGTCGTCACCCGGTACAGCGTCGCGCACGAGCTGGCCACGAGCGAGCGGCCCGGCTCGATGACCAGCTTGGCGCCAGGCGGGAGGTACGCGCGGGCGGCGGAGGTGATGGCGTCCAGGTACTGCTCGACGCTCGGGGCGTCGTCGGCGCGGGTGTACCGGACGCCGAGGCCGCCGCCGACGTCGTAGACGGGGAAGTCGCCTAGCACCGCGACCGCCTCGACCGCGCGCGCGAACGGCTCGACGTCGAGGATCTGCGACCCGATGTGCAGGTGCAGCCCGTCCAGGACCAGCCGGTCGCTGGCCCGGATCCGGGTGATCGCCTCGCGCGCCTGATCGAGCGGCAGCCCGAACTTGGAGTCGTCGCCGCCGGTGGACTGCGATTCGTGGGTCTGCGGTGAGATCCCGGGGATGATGCGGATCAGGACGTGCTGCGGGCGGGCGGCCAGGGAGACCAGGCGGTCGATGTCGTCGAAGTTGTCGACCACGACCGTGCCCACCCCGGCCAGGAGCGCGGCGGTCAGCTCCGCGGTGGTCTTGGCGTTCCCGTGCTGGTAGATGCGTCCGGGGTTGACCCCGGCGGCGAGGGCCATGACGAGCTCGCCGGCCCCGGCGACGTCGATGCTCAGTGCCTCGGCGGCGAACAACTTGTAGGCCGCCAGGCAGGGGAACGACTTGGACGCGAACACCACCTCGGAGTCCGGGTACCGGGCGGCCAGCCCGTCGCGCATCCGGCGGGCCTGGTTGCGCAGCCCGGCCTCGTCTACGAGGTAGGCGGGCGTCCCGAAGCGCTCGGCGAGCTCACGGACCCCGACGCCGGCGATGAAAAGCTCCCCGTCAGGGGAGACCGAGCTGTGCTCGGGGAAGAGCGGGAGCAGGTCTTCTTCGGTACCTCTGGTCACCATCCGCACCTTAGCCCCCCTCGGGTCGCGAGAGGGGCCAGGGGCGGGTGTGCGATCTAGGAGAGGCTGGCCCTCGAGCCCGATCCTGATGCTCGGGGTTACTTGACCACGAAGGCGGCGAGCCCCTCCGGCGGTTCGGACTGGACCGCCACGTCGTCCACCACGGCGTGGCGAGGGCCCGTGCGCGCCCACTCCACGAGCCGGCGGACCTCCTCGGCCGGCCCCTCGAAGACCGCCTCGACCCGGCCGTCGGGCAGGTTGCGCGCCCACCCGGCCACGCCGCTCTGCTCGGCCAGCCGCCGGCAGGTGTCCCGGAAGAACACCCCCTGCACCCGGCCGGAGATCAGCACCCGGTAACGAACCACGGGTACGACGTTACGCCCCGTGGCGTCACTGGCCTAGGAGCCGCGCGGGCACCTGGCCGGCCGGCCCTCGACGCGGGGACGGGACTGCGAGGGGGAACCCGCGGCCCGTTCGGGATAATTCGGGGTTTGCCTGTTCCACCAGGCGAGCGGTGTCGCGGGCGATCATGAGCTCCTCGTCGGTGGGCACGACCAGGGCCTGGACCGGGCCCGGCGCGCTGATGCGCCCGTTGGTTCCCCGACCGTGCCGCGCGTTGGCTTCGGGGTCCTCGGCCAGGCCCAGGAAGCCGAGGCGGGCCAGGACCAGGCGGCGGACCAGGGCGCTGTTCTCGCCGATGCCGGCGGTGAAGACCAGGGCGTCGAGCCGGTCCAGGCTGGTCACAAGCCCGGCGATCGCCTTGGCCAGCCGGTGCACGAACACCTCGAGGGCCAGCTGCGCGCGCTCGTCCCCGGCCGCGGCCGCGGCACCGATGGTGCGCATGTCGTTGCTCGTGCCCGACAGCCCGAGCAGGCCGCTGCCGGTGTTCAGCACGTCGGTGAGCTCGGCCGCGGTCATCCCGGTCCGGCCGGCCAGGTAGCCGAAGAGGCCGGGATCGACGTCACCGGAGCGGGTCCCCATGACCAGGCCCTCCAGCGGGGTCAGGCCCATCGTGGTGTCCACGCTCGCGCCGTCGCGCACCGCCACCGCGCTGCACCCGTTGCCGAGGTGGGCGGCCACCAGGCGCAGCTGTTCGAGCGGCCGGTCCAGCATGACGGCGGTCTGCCCGGTCACGTAGCGGTAGCTGGTGCCGTGGAATCCGTACCGGCGGACCTGGTGCGTGGTGTACCAGTCCTGCGGGACCGCGTATCGGAACGCGCGCGGCGGCATCGTCTGGTGGAACGCGGTATCGAACACGGCGACCTGCGGCAGGTCCGGCCGGGCGGCGCGGACCGCCTCGATGCCGGCCAGGTTCGCCGGGTTCTGCAGCGGCGCCAGGTCGCTGAACGAGCGGATCGCGTCGGTCACGTCGTCGTCCACCAGGACCGAGTCGGTGAAGCGCGCCCCGCCGTGGACCACGCGATGGCCGGCTCCGGCCGCCTCGTGCCCGGCGTCGGCCAGGAGGTCCAGGATCTTGGAGATGACCGCGTGGTAGCCGCCCGCGGGGAGCGCTTCGGTGACCGCCTCGCCCGGGTACCGCCTGACCCGCAGGACGGCATCCGGCGCGCCGACCCGCTCGGCCTCCCCGTCGACCCGACGCCGGCCGGTTACGGGGTCCAGCAGCGCGAACTTCACGGAGGAGCTGCCTGAATTGAGCACGAGCACCTGGCCGGTCACGGTCGGGATGCTACTGGCCGCGGGAGCCTCCCGGATGGCATCGCCCATTTTCATCCCGAACGGCCGGTGGTGCCCGTCTCGGGAAACAGGGACGGAAAGTTACCGAAACTTTTCTGGTTGCAACCCATCCGTAACGCGCGCGGCCGCGAAGTTAGCGCGTGACGGGCGATCCGGCGGCCACACCAGGCCGTGTAAAGGTCCCAGCCGGCGGTGGGCACCGGCTTCTGCTCCGGCCCGCCGCTGGATCGCCCTCCCCGCGCTGCCTGACGTTGCCTGGCCCTGCCCCGGCGACGCGCCTGCCAACCTCCACGGAAAGGATCCTGATGCCCAGTCACGACGAAGAGCGCGGCTCTTGCGGGTCTACCGGCCGTCGCCTGTCCAGGCGCTCCCTGCTGCAGGGGGCCGCGACCGCCGGCGCGGCCGGCCTGGCCGTCACCGCGATGGGCGCGGCGGGTCCGGCCCTGGCCGCCGCGAACCGGAGTTCCGCGCCCGACCGGCCGGTGAGCCACGGTGCGGCCGCGACGCACGCCGGACCGATCGTGGTCCACGTGCGTGACGCCAGGACCGGGGACATCGAGGTGTTCTCCGGGACTGGCCAGACCCGGCTGCGCGACACGGACCTGGCCGCCCGGATCGCCCGGGCGATCGGGTGAGTCCTGCTCTAACTGCTCTGCCCGACCAATCGAGCCAGTGAGGTAATTCATGTCATCGCATCGCGAGGCACCAGAGATTTCCAAGGACCCGGTCGCCGACAGCACCGACCTGTACGCGTTCGTGAGCCCGGACAAGCCAGACACCGTCACGATCATCGCCAACTACATCCCGCTGCAGCTTCCGTCCGGAGGGCCGAACTTCTACGAGTTCGGCGACGACGTCCTCTACCAGATCCACATCGACAACAACGGGGACGGCCAGGCGGACATCTCCTACCAGTTCCGGTTCACCACCACCGTGCGCGACCCGGACACCTTCCTGTACAACACGGGCCCGATCACGTCGCTGGGCGACACGACCTGGAACCGCGTGCAGACCTACGACGTCGCGATGGTGTCCGGCGGATCGTACTCCGGCCTGGGCACCGGGCTGCCCTGCCCGCCGTGCAACATCGGGCCGCTGTCGACACCGGACTACGCGGGCCTGGCCGCCGACGCGGTATCCAGCGTCGGCGGGATCACGGTCTTTGCCGGGCAGCGCGCCGAGGCCTTCTACGTCGACCTGGGCGCGATCTTCGACCTGGGCGACCTGCGGCCGCTGGCGAACGCGCATGCGTTCGGGTCGCTGTCCGCGGGACCGGGGGTCAACGCCACCAACAACCTGAACGTGAACTCGATCGCGATCCAGGTGCCGATCTCGGCGGTGACGATCTCCGGCCACCCCGTCATCGGGGTGTGGACCACGGCGAGCCGGCAGAAGGCCAGGGTCTTCGATGGCGACCAGGGCGACTACGTGAACGCGGGGCCGTGGGTGCAGGTGTCGCGGCTGGGCAACCCGCTGGTCAACGAGGTGCTGATCCCGATGGGATCCAAGGACCTGTGGAACACCCTGCCGCCGGACCAGGACAAGCGTTTCCTCAGCTACGTCACCCAGCCGGGCCTGGCGGCGCTGCTGAACGTCCTGTACCCGGGCGCGTTCCCCCACCTGGCCGCGGCGGTCTCAGCCGCGACGGCGCGGGCCGACCTGGAGGCGATCCTGCTCACGGGCATCCCGAAGGGCGTAATCAACAAGACGTACACGACCTACACCGGGCCGGTCATCGCCGACATGCTCAGGCTCAACACCTCGATCGCGCCGGCCAGCACGCCAAAGATCCTCGGGTTGCTCGCCGACGACGTGGCCGGCTTCCCGAACGGCCGCCGGCCGGGCGACGACGTGGTGACGATCGAGCTGCAGGCGGTCGCGGGCGCCACGTTGCCGCTGGTCGACAAGTCGTTCACGCCCGACGCTGTCGTCGGGTCGGTGACCGACTTCAAGCCCGACCCGCCCGCGATCGGCAACCCGCCGACCGGTTCCTTCCCCTACCTCGGCACTCCGTACAGCGGTTACGACCAGCCGTCCTGACCGCGTAGGCCCCGTGCCCCCGGCCACCCTCCCGACCGGGGGCACGGGCGCCCTGCCCTTTCCATAGTCGTAAGGAGCTCAGCGTGACCGAGCACGCCGCCGGGCCGACGGGGCCCGGCACCGTCGTCCTGGAACTCGGCGCGGACATCGGCGCCCTGATCCTGTACACCCCCGCCGACCTGGACGGCGCGGAGATCGAGATCAGCCGGGACGGCGATCCGGCCGGCCGGCGCACCCACTCGCAGGTCCGCCAGCGTCCCGTCGCGAACGTGACCACGTACGCCGCCGTCTACTCGACCCTGCGCGCCGGGGAGTACACGATCTGGCGCGACGAGGACCGCCCGGCGGCCACCGTCACCGTCGCCGGAGGGCAGATCACCAACTGCCGCTGGCCGGACTGAGCCCGCGGCCCGTGCCGGTTTAGCATGGGCGGTATGGTCCCGGCCGGCCGCGTGCTCGCGTTCGCGCTAGTGGCGCTGATCATCATCGTCATCCCCGGGCCGAGCGTGCTCTTCGTGGTGGGCCGCGCGCTGGCGCACGGGCGCCGCGTGGCGCTCGCCTCCGTCCTGGGTAACGAGGCCGGCTCCCTGGTCCTGGTGGGCCTGGTGGCGGCCGGAGTCGGGCCGCTGGTGGAGCGCTCCGCGCTGATCTTCACGGTGATGAAGCTGGCGGGCGCGGCTTACCTCGTGTTTCTCGGCGCCCGGGCGGTCCTCCAGCGGCGCCGGCACGTCCCGGCCGGCCATGCGGCCGCCGCCCCGGCCGGGTGGGCGCGGGCGGTGCTCCAGGGGTTCACGGTCGGGGTCTCGAACCCCAAGACCGCGGTCTTCTTCGCCGCGATCCTGCCGGAGTTCGTCGACCGCTCACGCGGGGACGTCACGGTGCAGATGCTCCTGCTCGGGACGGTGTTCGCGCTCATCGCGACGATCAGCGACGCGGCCTGGAGCCTGGTCGCCAGCGGGGCCCGGGCCTGGTTCGGCCGCTCGCCTCGCCGGATGGAACTGGTGGGCGGAACGGGCGGGCTGGCCATGATCGGCCTGGGCATCACGCTGGCGGTCACCGGCCGGAAGAGCTGACGCGCACCGCGAAGGTCCTGATTAGGTAACGACTGCTGGTCAGCCGTTGACGTGCCGCCCCGCTGCTTCCCGCCATGGCGGACGCCGCCGCGCTGGCCGGCCGCCCCGACGCGTCGCACCGCCTCCCGCCGGCCCGCCGTCGGCCGGCGCGGCCACCGTGGACGTGCTCGTCGACTCACCCGGCGGCTGGGCCATCGTCCGCCTGGCCACGCGGTCCGGCTGACGGGCTAGACGGGCAGGTCGATGATCGGCGTGGTGGTGGGCTGGCGCGTCCCCGGGGCGGGCTCGACGGTCAGGCCGAGCCTGTCGCCGTGTGTCACGTCGGAGGCTACGACCGGCGCGGTCTGCCCGGATACCTGCGCGGGCAGCAGGCCCGCCGACACGACCTTGACCGGCCCGATCAGCCAGAGCTGGTACACCTTGCCCGCGGGCAGCCGCGGCAGCCCGGAGGTGGCCACGATCAGCTGGTGCCTGACCGAGGCCAGCAGCACGACGGCCGCCCCGCCACTGGCCGACCGCTGGGACAGGACCCTGACATGGGGCGCGGCCATGATGGCGGCGAGCAGCTGGTCCTGGTTGCGGGCCTGGTCGAGCTCCCGAACGGTGCGGGCCTGGATGGCGGCGAGGGACTGGTCCTGGGCCCGGGCCGTGTTGAGCTCGTGCTGCGTGTGGGCCTGGGCGAAGCCGAACAGCACCGCGATCACGATCCCGGCGGCCGCGACGGCCCCGGACAGCCACGGCACCCAGGCCCGGGAGCGCCGCGGGCGCGCGTGGGTCCTGACCTCGGGGGGCACCTGGCGCGTACGCGCGACGGCCGCCAGGACCTCGGCACGCATCGCGGGCGGCGGCTCGAGCGCCGCGGCGAAGGCCATCGCCGTGGCCACCTCGCGGAACCCGCGTACCTCGCTGGCGCAGGACGAGCAGCCGTTCACGTGGCGGGTGAACCGCTCGCGCTCGGCGGCCCGGTCGATCGCGTCGAGAGCGTACGCGCCGGTGAGGGCGTGCATGTCCTGCCTGAGCAGCCGCATCAGCTCACCCCCAGGCAATCGCGCATGCGGATCAGCCCGTCGCGGATCCTGGTCTTGATCGCGCCGAGCGTGACCTTGAGCAGGTCAGCCACCTGGCGGTAGCTGTACCCGCCGTAGTACGCCAGCGTGATCGACTCGCGCTGGATCTCGGTCAGCCCGTCCAGGCAGCGGCGCACCCGCTCCCGGTCCAGGCTCGCCTCCACCGCCTCTGCCACCTCGTCCCGCGGGATGTTGATCTCGGCGTTCCGCTGCTCGCGCTCGGCCGCCGCCGTGCTCGCGCGGACCCCGTCGATGGCGCGGCGGTGAGCGATGGTCATCACCCACGTCGCCGCGCCACCCATCGCCGGGTCGAACCGCGCAGCGGTCCGCCACACTTCGAGTAGGACCTCCTGGGCGACCTCCTCCGACTGCGACGGATCGCGGAGAACCCTGCGGACCACGCCATAAACCGGTCCGGCCAGCCGGTCGTATACGGCCTCGAACGCGGCCTGGTCGCCACGAGCCACGTAGATAAGCAGGTCGTCGAGGTCCCGCTCTCCCCTCCCATCCGTGGACGTCGATCTGAACCGGGACGCATCCGGATCGCTCGGGTTCACATGACACCTTTCGGAGCCAAGGCCAGATCGGATGGGCGGGGATGAGACGAATATTAGTTAAATCTGTGCCGGCCTGGGCCGGCGTAGGGTAGCAGAAGCGCGTCGACTGTCCGGTTCGCCCGATGGCGTCGCTGTCGCCGCTAGGCTTGGCCTTTGTCAACCGGAGGTGACCGTGCGCGACCACGGAAAGGGGTGGGCCGTGGCTGACACTGCGCGCACGGCTCGGTCAATGTGGACGCTGTTCGAGCCGATCCACGCGGTGACGTACTTCGCCCCGCAGGCGCGTTCGGCCTTCGAGCAGGCCGGCCTGCGCGGGTTCTGGCGAGGCTACTTCGCGGGCCGGGCGGCGCCGCTCGGCCCGGTCGGCGCGGCCGTGGTCACCGCGTCGTTCTTCAACTTCGCGCCGGCCTTCGTCGCCCGGGCCGTCCCCGGGGTCTGGTCGCTGATCTCGCCGGATGAAGCCCTGGCGGTGCGCGTGGCAGGCGCGGCCGAGGCGCTCAGCGGGCTGTTCGCCGGGCTGGAATCCCAGGCGGCCGCCGGCGCCGACCTGCTGTGGCGCGCGGCGGGCGACCTGGACTGCCCGGGCCGGGTGCTGGCCGCGGCCAACGTCGCGCTGCCCGAGCCTGGCGCCGGCTCGGCGTCGGCCATCGGCCGGCTCTGGCAGGCGGCCACCCTGCTGCGCGAGCACCGTGGTGACGGTCACTTCGCCGCCCTCACCGCGGCGGACCTCGACGGCTGCGAGGCCCTGGTCCTGCGGTGCGGCCTGGACCTGCGGCGGGAGGACACGCAGCCGGTCCGCGGGTGGACCGACGAGCAGTGGGACGCCGCGCAGCACCGGCTGGCCGGCAGGGGCCTGATCGGGTCGGACGGCAAGCTCACCGCTGACGGCCTCGACCTGCACGCGGCCGTGGAGGACGCCACCGACCGGGCCGCGGCGCGGCCCTGGGCCCGCCTCGGCGAGCAGGCCACGGCGGAACTGGCGGCGGTGCTGACCCCGCTCGCCCAGGCCTGCGCGACCGTAATGCCGTCTCCGAGCCCGATCGGCGTGCCCGCTCCCGGCAGCATGAGCTGACACCGCAGGGACGGCGGCGGCGAGCCGGAGGCTGGCACGCCAGCCGGCCGGCTCGTTCCCGCTCCGTCGGTGACCTTGGCGACCTGGGCTGCTGGCAGCAGCTAACCGCTGGCGCGGGATCCACCAGGCCGCCGCGCAGCCGGCTGACGCCGCGCTGGTCAGGAGTTCGGCCTCCAGCATGTTGTGCAGGCTGCCCCGGCCCAGGCCGCCGGCGGCGGGAAAGGCGAGTAGGCGCCTGCCCCAGGTCACCAGCGCGTCGGCGTCGGCCAGGCTGGCCAGCAGCCTCCGCCGGTCGCGCAGGGCCAGGAACAGGTACGTGGCCGTGCGCTCGTCGGCGTCGTCCGCGCGCGCTCCGCGCATCAGCAGGTCGCAGGCAGCGTCAAGATCATCCGAGTCCGGCGGCTCCGCGCCGGGCCAGGCGTCGCGGTACCGGTCATAGCTCAGCCGGCCGACCATCAGCGCCACCTCCCGCCAGGCCGGAGCGCCGGGCGGCAGCTCGTAGAGCAGCGCGGCGGTGACCGCGATGGCCTCGTTACGGTCGGCACGGGCGGCGGACACCGCGTCAGGATCGTCTTCGTCGAGCTGCGCGATCGAGCGGGTGATCCGCTGGTCGAGCAGGCTGGCGAGCGCGGCGCGCGCCTTGGCCACCAGCGCTGACCCCTCGCCGCCACCGGGACTGCCCAGGACCGCTGAGACGGCGGCGCGGGCATGGTCGATCGCCGCGTCCAGATCCTCGTCCTGTCGTGAACGGCCGCGTTCGGCCAGGTCGCTCATGACGCTGCCGCCACCGGCTGGGCCAGGTGACGGCCGGCTCCGTCAGCGTCATGCTCGGCCGCCACCTGGATTCTGGACGTCACGGGCGCCCTCACCGTGACCAGCTAGAGGTAAGAGTGGAATGACAGCATGCCAACCACGAATTCATGGCAAACCCCCCCAAGGGCTGACGAACAGTAAAACCGGCCGCAGCCGGGACCAGCAGCTCAGCGGCTCCCCTCCAGAGCCCCATGAGCATCAGGGTGAGTTTAATGTAGCTCGGTAAAGGATGTCTGTGTATCTCTCATTTACGTCGATTAAGATCCGGTTCCATATCCTCGTCCGCTGATAAGGCCGGCGGCGGCCAAACCGAACGCCGCGGCGGGCGGATAGGCCGCGCTCGCGGCGAGCCAGCGAGAGCGCAGCGACCCGGTGATCTCCCCGGGTAGCGGCAGCGCCTCTCCTGCCGTGGCGCGGACCAGGAGCTCGAGGGGTCCCAGCACGTACACCTCGGCCAGGGTCGGCAGGTCGGCGAACTCGGCCGCGGGATCGGTGCCGCCCGGCAGCCGGGTCGCCCGCTCGACCAGGCCGGCGCCGAGTTGCCAGACCGCCAGCCCCTCCCCCGCCAGGATGCACTCGACCGCGGCCAGGATCTCCACGGCCATCGCGTACGACTCGGCGACCAGCAGCCCGGCGCCGAACTCCGCCGGGCTGGGCGCGGCCGGGCCCGAACCCTGAAGGACGTCCGGCCGGGACAGCGCGGCGAGATGGTCCAGGTGCGCCCCCTCGTGGATGCCGCGCCAGATCTGCTGGGCGAGCGGGGTGGCGGTGGACGGGACCTCGGCGACCGCGGTGCCCGGGGCGGGCAGGCCCGGCAGGCACATCCAGGTCCGCCGGGCCAGCCGCCTGGACACCGGCAGGCGCACCGTAACGTGCCCGTCGCTCGGCAGCGGCCGGTAGCCGGCCCCCCAGGCGAGCTGCCCGTCGCTCGACGCCGGGCCCGGCGGGCCGGGGGGAAGCCCCGCCGCGGCCGTCATCAGCGACTCGCCGAACTGCGCGATGAGCGCGGCCGCGCGCCACGGATACGACCCGACGTCACGGACGGCGCCCTTGACCGGGCGGGCGTCGGGATACCACGCCGGCACCGGCCCGGCCGAACGCCGCAGCGAGCGGAGCCGGGCGGCGTGCATGCCGCCCGAGGCGACCGGCACCGAACGGATCACCTCGTCGAGCCCGCCGAAGGCGGCCGGGCCATCCAGCGCGAAGCAGCCGACCGCGACGTCGGCCCAGCCCCGTACGGTCCACGCGGCCGCCTCCGCGTTCGCGGCCGGCACCCTCACCGCGGCCGCCGCCGCGGCCATCGCCCACGACCGGGCGGTCGCCGCCCCGACACGCGGCAGCCCAGGAGCCTGCGGCCCAGAACCGACCATCTTGCTACCCATCCGGCATGGAACCTGCTACGAAGCTAGGCAGGAGGGCGGCGAAGGGCGGACAACTGATTCCGGCCCCCCGCCCTTGAGCTGAGGGCAATATCTGAGGTTGTACAAAACCATCATAAGTCATTTAGTCATGAAAAATCGGGTCATTTGCCCAGGATCGCCACCATCCCGATGATCCTGGACAATGATGATCTTGGGTCATGACCAGTAGGAAAAGGGGGACGGGCCGTGGCAACCCAGGACGAACGGCTCGCGGCCATCGCCGCGGCGGCCGCCGCCACCCTGCGCCACACTCCCTATCACGTGGTGCGCGCGGGCGACGTGGCGGCGGCGGTGCGGCTGCCCGGCGAGACGGGACGGTCCGGTGCCACGGGACGGCCCGGCGAGACGGGACGGTCCGGTGCCACGGGACCGCCCGGCGAGGCGGCGCGGTCCGGTGCCACGGGACCGCCGGGCGCGGCCGGGCGCAACGGCGTGTCGACGCGGGGCGGCGACTCGGGACGGTCGGCGGTATGGCTGTACAACGAGGTGCGCAACCGCCGGGTGCTGGTGGCCCTGGGCGCGGCGTACGCCTGGCTCGAGTTCCCTGGGCGCGTGCACGCGCCACCTCCCGGGCCCATCGAGTCGGTGACCGCCGCCCGGTCGGCCGCCGCCGCGGCGCTCGGCGTGATCGTCGCGTTCCACCGGGCCGAACAGGCGCTGATGACCCAGGTCGGGTACGGGATCGGAGACATCTCCACCGCGGAGAAGCGGCAGCTCGCCTCGGGCACCGACCTGGCCCCGCCCAGCTGGCCGGACAGCAGCTGGGGGCGGGTTGCGGCCGCGGCCTGGCACGGCCGGTGCGAGGTGTTCACCGACTTCCTCCGCCCGGTGCTGCGCGCCTGCGCGGAGTCGGTCACCTACCTGGCCGAGCCGACCGCCTCGGACAGCGCCGCCCGGCTCTCCGATATCGCGTTCCGGACGTGCCTCGCCGATCAGGAGGCACCCGTCGACCTGGTCGCACGCGGGCTCGCCGCGCTGTGGTTCGACTGGGATCTGGCCCGGGTGGCCGGAAACCTGCCCCGTGACCTGGAGAGCAGCGAGACCGCGCTGGCCACCGTGGCCCGGCGGAGCACCGACCCGCGGGCCGAGGCGAACGCCAGCGCCGTGGTAGTCCGGGTGCTGCTCGAGGCCGGAACGCTGCACGAGCGGTGCGTGACGCAGGCCCAGCGGACCGTTGGGCTGTGGCAGGAACTCGCGGCCAACCCGGAGGAGCCGGCCGAGCCGGGGATCTCGCTGATGTCCCGGGCCGTCTGGCACGACCTGCAGCGGCTAAGCGACGCCGCGAGCCACCTCGGGCTGGCCGCCGCGCGGTACGGGGACCGGCGCCTGGCCGCCGAGGCGTGGCGGCTGTCCCGCCGGGTAGCCGAGAACGAGCTGGCGGGTGACCTGCCCAGGATGTCGCGCGCCGACACCAACCTGGCTGCGCTGGCCGCCGAGGCGGGGCGCGTGCACGAGGCCAGCAGCCTCATCTCCGGCGTGCTCACGGCCCGGCTCGAACTCGTCGGCCGGCAGGCGGAAAACGCGGCTGCCTGGCGGCGGCTGACGGTCACGGCCCGCGCCCAGGCCGACATCGCCCGCGTCGCCGGGCGCGTCGTGGACGGCGTGCGCCTCGCCGCCGACCTGCTCGCCGACCGGCAGGCCCGGCTGGGGGACCCCACCCACGCCGACGTCGCCGAGGCCCGGCTGGTCCTGGGGCAGGCGCTGCTGGCGGCCGGGCTGCCGGTCCGCGCGCGCCGCTGCCTGGAGGAGGCCGCCGAATCCCGGCGCGGCAGGTTCCTGCCCGCGTCCTACCGGGTGCAGGAGGATCTGCTCTGGCTGGCCAGGACGGCGCTGGTGCTCCAGCATCCCCAGGCCGCGATAGACCTGCTGGCCGACGAGGCGGCGCCGACCGACTGGTTCGGTGACCGGGTCTCCTTCCGGCTCGGCTACACCGCACGCCGCCTGCTCGCCCTGGCCGGCGGCCGGCTCGGCCGCACCAGTGAGGCCACGGCGTCCCTGCTGGCCGACCGGGAACGACTCGCTGACCGGCCGCTCTGCGTCCCCCTTGACCCGCTCGTGGCGGACTTCGACCGGACCCTCGGCGAGGTCGCCCTGCTCGGGGGCGACTTCGCGGGCGCGCTGGCCGCGCTGGCCAGGCTCGCCGAGGCGGAGGCCGGGGCGCCGGCCCCGCTGCCCGCGCGGGGGTGGACGCTGGTCCTGCTCGGTCGCGCGGCGGACGGGCTTGGCGACGCCCGGGGCGCCGCCCGGTGTTTCAACTCGGTCGCCGACCTGGCCGGCTCGGGCATCGACCTTAGCCACCCCGTGATTCTCGCGGCGCGCTACGACCAGGCCGTGCGCTGCGCCGCGACCGGGGACACCGGCGAGGCGGCCGGCCTGCTCGAGCCGGTGCTCGACCGGACCGTGCTGGCGCACGGCCACCCGGCGCTCGGCGAGGGTCACCCCCTGCTGGCCAGGGCGCGCGCCCAGGCGCAGCGCCTCGGCATCACCGTGCCCGACCCGGCCGCCGACGCCGGCGACGCGTCGCTGGACATCGACGTCTGAGCGGACCGCTAACAGGTCAGGCTGACCGTCTGATCCGCGGGCGGCAGGACCCGATGCGGCCCGGCGATGTAGCCAGAGGTATTCAGGTTGGCCGGGATACCTGACCAGGGTGAGCCGTCGACAAACACGTAGCGTAGCGTCGAGTACGCTCGTGTACCTTGCGCGCAGCGCACGATCCTCGAGGCGATCAGCCTGATGGGGACCGTGCCGTACGCGCCGGTGTGGCAGTCCTCGTACGCGCACAGATCGACCAGCCCCGTCCCCCGGGCGGTGGCAGTTGCCTTTCCCCAGGCCGTCCAGTTCAGGTGGGTGGCGGTGAGGTCGTCGGTGAAGCAGATCACGAGCACGAAGTCCGGCCTCGCCTCCGGGTTGCTGCCGCACGCGGACAGCGTCACCGCCGGGGGAACGGGTCCGACGGCGTGACCGCAGGCGGCCAGGAGCAGCACCGCAAGCAGTGCGACCCGAAGCAGTGCGACCCGAAGCAGTGTGCCGAGCATAGCCGCGCGCGTCCTGCTGGCCATCACCGTCCGTCCCCCTGTTCGCTGACGTTGCGGCCCTTGCGCCCGGATGGCAGCACGATGAGGTAGGCGGCGACCGCGGCGGCCAGGCCCGCCACCGTCAGCGACGCCGAGTCCGCGCGGTGCAGGGTGAGCGCGGCGACGACCGCGCCGGTGGCGATCAGCCCGGCGAGGCCGAGCCAGGCCTGCAGGCGGAACCAGCGGCCCGGCCGGACCAGGCCCGCGGGCGCATCGGCGGCCAGCAGGTACGCGAGGATGAACAGTCCCTCGGCGGCCAGCACGGCGGTACCGGCGTGAGAGGCGGCGCAGGACGCGACGGCCGCCGCCACCGCGATCGCGGGCCAGGCACGGCGCCCGTCCGCCCGGGTGACCGCCGCGCCCAGGACCACGACGGCGCCTGCACCGGCCGTGACGTACGCCCACACCGGCGCCCACGCCAGCGGCCAGGCCACGACTAGCAGCCCCAAGGCCGCCGCCACCGCGCCGCTTACGCGCGTTCTCATGATCGCGCCGGGCGGCGCGGTCGGGGGCTGCGGCCGCGGCGGGCGGGGTGCTCGATGGTGGCGGAGGAGGCGGGGCGAGGGGTCATCGGAGGGACGCCAGGGGACGGGTGGCCCGGCCCTGGCCGGGGGGCGGCTTGCGGAGCGGGGCGAGGACGCTGTCGAGTTCGGTCCCGGCGGGCCAGTTGAGCACCGGGACGCCTAGATTGAGCAGGGCCGAGCGGGCGGCCGCGCGGTCCAGGCGCCACAGGCGCAACGCGAGCCGGGCGTCCGGCGACCCGTCCTGGACGGGGGGCTCGTCGCGCAGCGTGTCGACCGCGATCAGCGGGAACCCGCGCTGGCGCAGGTCGGTGACGGCGCCGAAGCCGCGCGGGTCGAGCAGCGGGGAGAACACCACGACGAGCGTGCCCGGCGGCAGCGCGGTGCGCGGGATCCGGCCGACGTCGGGGGTGACGAAGCTGTCGTACCGGGCGGCGAGCATCATCTCGGCGATCCGGTAGAACTGCCGGTCGCCGGAGGCCGGCCCGAGCCAGCGGAGCATGCCGCCGAGCACCACGAGCCCGGCCCGGTCGGCGACCTTCAGGTAGGCCGTGACCAGCGCCGCCGCCCCGTGCACCGCGACGTCCATGGCGCGTTCGGATACCGGGCCGGAATCGCCGAACGTGTCGATCATCACTACCAGGTCCGCGGCCCGCGCGGCGGCCCGCTGGTTCACGTGCAGCTGGCCGCGCCGGATGCTCACCGCCCGGTTCACGTCGCGCAGCTGGTCACCCGGCACGTACGGCCTGATGCCCGCGAACTCGACCCCCTCGCCGACCGCCCGGCCGGCATGCTCGCCGATCCGGCGCAACAGCTCGGCGGGAACCAGGCGGGCCCGCATCCGGGTCGGCCGGGGAAATACCTCCATCGGGTCCAGGCTGACCGGGATGCTCACCTGGTATCCGCCGGAGGCAGACCGGCCGGTCACCCGGACGGTGCCCGGCGAGTACCGGCCCCACCGCTGCGGTCGCACCACCCACCGGGCGCAGGGACCCGCGGCGCGCAGGAAGGCCTGCGTCGGCCGGGCCGGGTCGGCCAGCGCGACCTGCGGCGCGGCGTCTAGGCGGATCGTGACCTCGTCCAGCGGGCGCGAACCAGGCGCGCGGACCGTAGCGGTGATCGTTACGTCCTCGCCCTCGAAGCAGCGCGACCCGGACTGCGTTACATCGACAGTCAGCTCCAGGTCGCCGGCCCGCGGCCTGCGCGGCATCAGCGCGAGGGCGGCCAGCGCGGGGGCGGCCAGCAGGACGAGCGCCGCGTGACCGGTCGCGATCGCGGCGACCAGGGCGAGAAGGGCGGCGGTGGCCAGGTTCCGTGCCCGCGGGGAAGGGAGCCAGCGGGCCGGGACGCGCTCGGGCCGGCCGCCGGCCGCGGGCTCCGCCAGGTACGCCGAGGAGGCCCCGGGCGGTTTCTGCTCCTGCGCGGGATCCGGGGACGGGGGTCCGGGGGGTGAGCCACCGTCCGTTCGGCCGAAGATGGGTTTTTTCATGTCGTGCTTCTGGGCACGGGGACCTGGGCCAGGACCTCGGTCGCCACGTCCTCGCCGGTCACCTGGCGAACCCACATCTCCGGGCGCAGGACGAGGCGGTGCGCGAGGGCGGGGACGGCGACGGCCTTGATGTCCTCCGGGGTCACGAATGACCGGCCGGCCAGCACCGCGCGCCCGCGGGCCAGCTGGATCACGGCCAGCGTGCCGCGCGGCGAGGCGCCGACCACGACCTGCGGGTGCTCCCGGGTGGCGTTGACCAGGGCGACGACGTAGGCCAGCAGGTCCGGGTGGAGCTGGACCGATTCCAGCGACTCCCGCATGGCCAGCAGGCGCTCGGCGTCGGTGACCTGAAGCGGGGCGGGCGCGGCGGACCCGCGGGCGAGGCGGCGCCGGACCATCTCGGCCTCGCCTTCGGCATCTAGGTAACCGAGGCTGACCCGGGCGATGAACCGGTCGAGCTGCGCCTCGGGCAGCGGGTAGGTGCCCTCGTACTCGATGGGGTTGTCGGTGGCCAGGACCACGAAGGGCTTCGGCAGGGGGCGCGTCACGCCGTCCGTGCTGACCTGGCCCTCGGCCATCGCCTCCAGCAGGGCGGCCTGGGTCTTGGGCGGGGTCCGGTTGATCTCGTCGGCCAGCAGCAGGCCGGTGAACACCGGGCCGGGGCGGAACACCGCGTCGCCCGTGGCCAGGTCGAGGGCCATCGCGCCGGTCAGGTCGGCGGGCAGCATGTCGGGGGTGAACTGGACCCGGGTGAACTCCAGCCCGAGCACGGCCGCGAACGTGCGTGCCAGCAGCGTCTTGCCAAGCCCGGGCAGGTCCTCGATCAGGATGTGGCCGGAGGCGAGCACGCCGAGCAGGACCATCGTGACGGTGGCCCGCTTGCCGACGATGACCTGCTCGACCTCGGCGAGGATCCGCTCGGCCAGCTGCGCGGTGTCCGCGACCGTCCCGGTCAGTACCTTGGTCACGGTTCTCCCTCCAGGGCAGTGACGATACGCTCCAGCGTGGCCAGGTCCACCCCGGGCCCGTCCGGGTCAAGGGCCCGGGCGTTCGGCGGTACGGCCGCCAGTTCCGCCTCCGCTCGCGGCCGGCCCAGCGTCGCGGCCAGCCTGGCCAGCAGCGGGCGCGTGCCGTGCTCGTAGTGGCGCCGCGACATCCGCGCCCACTCCAGGTCCGAGGCGATCGTGGCGTAGGCGGGGAAGTCCGCCGCACGCAGCGCCGACCGTTTGCGCGGGTGCCCCCTACCTTTCGGCCGAACGAGCGGTGGTTTCTCCCCCGGGATCATGCCACGGGCCAGGATCAGGGCGCCGAGGGCGGCCAGCGCGGCCGCGTCGACCAGGCCGGTCGTCCCGGCGGCGCCGTAGGAGGCGGCGAGCGCCCCGGCGACGCCGATCGTCCCGGCCGCGAAGCCGGCCACCCGGCGGACGCGGCTCACCGCCCGGCTCCCTGGGTCTCCAGCAGGTCGGCGCGCATCGCCTCAAGCGCGGTCGCGGCGGCGCCCGAGTCGGCGCTGGTCACCGGATCCGCGCTGTACCTGGCGCGGCGGAACAGGCCGGTCAGCTGTTCGGGGAAGCCGGACCTGATGATCCCGGCCTCCGCCGCGCGGGCCAGCACCTCGGCGGGGGTGTCGGCGGCGGCCGGGGCCGAGCCCGCGGCGGCGAAGCCCCGCTCCATCGCCGCGTAGCAGGCGATGATCGCCGCGCGGGGATCGGCGTTGGCGGCTAGGGCATCGTGCCCGGCGTTCAGGCTGTCCAAGAGCCTGGCCAGGCTGGCCGGCCGTGGGCGCGAGCGGTCCGCCGACCGCCGGCGGCGGGACCAGACGGTCAGCGCGACCACGATGGCGATCGCGATCACCATCCCGGCGATCAGCGGCCACGCGCCGCCGGGGGCATGGCCGGTCAGCCGGCCCGCGCCGGTCGGCACCACGCCCGGCCGGCCCAGCGCCGACGGCACCACGGGGACGGGTTTCTTGCTCTTCTTCGAGAACAGCACGACGAGCGGGGTGACCATCACGGCGACGGCGACCAGGACGGCGATGGTCTTCGCCCACCACGGGAAGGGCGGCCGCGGGGGCTCTTCCGTGTCGGGGTTCTTCTTGCGCTCGGGCCGGGCCATGACCAGCACGACGAGGAACGCGACCACCGCGATGCCCTCGCCCGTGGCCGCCAGGACGGCCAGGGGGACTCCGACGGCGCCCGCCACCGCCGAGTGGGCCGCGCGCGAGAACGCGGCGTGTGCCCGGAGCCCGACGACGGTGACCGCGAGCAAGACGGCAATCGCCGCCACCCGTGCGGCTCCCCCGGTGCGGCCCGCCACGGCGGATCCCGGTGACAGGCCAGGCCTTTCGCGCATGGCTCACCCGCTCTCGCGCCGGCGGTGCCTCAGCCAGCTTATTCCGCGCGGTGTATGGCGGCCATCCCCGGCGAACCCGGGCGGGCCGGCCGGCCGGTCAGGGGATCCGCACGTCGTGGTGCTGCCTGGCGAATTCCCGCTCCCCCTCGGTCAGGTCTGCTGCGCGCACCGGGACGACCAGGCTCCAGTGCTTGCCGACCGGACAGCGCTGCACCCTGGCCACCACGAGGTCCAGCGCCTTGAGCTTCACGCCGGGAATCCAGATGGTGGTGAAGACGTGCCCCTGGCGGCACCGCACGATGACGTCGGTGCCGAGCTTGTAGCCGAGCAGCCGCGCGACCGCCGCTCCCCCGGCGATCACGCCGACGGTGACCACGATCGGGGTTATGACTCTCCGTGACATTCCGTCATTATGGCACTTCGCGCCCGGCGCTAGGCGCGGCGCATCAGGGCCTCGTAGTCCGCGAAGGGCCCGAGGCCCACGCTGGCGCGGCGCCGGTCGTGGGCGAGGCGACGTTGGCGCGGGGTGGGCGAGCACGGCCGATCAATGTATTTCACGTATTGTGTTCGTTTGGTTCTCTTACGTGGCGTCGCGGTGATACTGGGGTGTGGACGAGCTGCGGGCCGACCCGGACGAGCCTGGTGACGGCAGGACGTCCGAGCACAGCGATCCGGAGGCTGGTGGTGAGGCGGCGTTCCGGCATCGCATTGAGCCGCGGAGCCGCACCGAGTACGCCGCCGATCTGGAGCAGCGGTCCGTCTCCGGATGGGCGCCGGACGGGGCGCGGGTGGATGCGCCTGCCGAGGTGCTGCGGCGGTTCGAACCCCGACGGGCTGGTTTGCCGGAGGTCAGTGCCGATCAGGCGGCCGCGTACCTCGATGCTCACCGTGCCGAACGTCCCTGGCTGGCGGCCGCGGACGGCTGCCGACCCGAGGTACAGCGGATCTTCGCGGCCCTGGATCAGGGCGGCGGTCACGCCCACGTCCGCCACGAAGGCTGGGTCACCGAGGAGATGAACCAGCGGCGGGTGGCCTACCTGGAAGACCCCGCCCAGCTTGACTTGGCCAAACGGGCGGTCGGCATCGACGGCATCCTGTCTGGTAACCAGTTGCACCGGTGCGGAAGCATTGCCACGCGGATAACGAACCCTGAAGCCTTCGCGGCGGCGGTCACCCGCGGCGTCGAGCATCCGGACGTGCGCGCCGCGCTGGAGACAAGCTTCAAGGAGAGACGAGCGCCCGGCCAGGTCATCCTGCCGATAGCTGACCTGCTGGGCTCGCACGGCTACCGGTGCTGCACGGGCTGGCAGCTGGATACGGTAGACGGCAGCATGAAGACGGCTCGTGAGCGTCGGGACGCGTTCGCCGAGGCACTGGCCCGCAGAACCATTCCCGACGGGCCGGAGCCGAGGGCCCGGCCGGTGCGCACATTCGACGGCGGGACGATTATCTTCACGTTCGGCCCCAACCATGGACGCAACGGGTATGAGATCGTCACGATGTACGTGAACCCCCCTGAGCGCGCGGCCGGGAGAGATACCAGGTGAACGAGGCTTACTGGGCGAAAAACCCGTCTGCGCCGTTCGCGACGTTGATCGCGGTAGCAGCTACCTACTGCCACCCCGAGGCGTATGGCGGCGCCTATGCGGACCTTATCGACCGGGCTCGGTCGCCAGAACCCGATGACGACGAGATCCAGGTGTTCAAGGGGCAGTTGACGGAGGCGCTAGCCGACCCAAGCCGACTGCCCGACGACGAGTTGTTCAAGGCCGTGGATTACGGCGACGGAAGCGACGAGAGGTTCCTTCGCCGCCTGTGGCGTGACCTGTACGGCGACGAGCCGATGGCTGGTTCCTGAGCGTGGGCATCTAGGCCGCGTTTTTGCCCTTATGGGCGCTGATGATTGTGGTTGATCCGGGCTTCGTGGTTGATCCGGTGCATTTCAGAGCGGTATGCCAACTGTGAAAGCAGCCGCCGTCTCCTGACCGTCGAGGCGACGATCCGGCTGTAGCCGGGATTTGCATGGAAGTTTCGCGCTTCGTGGAGGATCCGGGGGGCTATGATCCCCCAAAGTTTCCACGGAGCGCGGATCTGCCATGATCTTTTGGTACACGGGGGGCTGCGGAGGCTGCGGAGCCTGCTGGAACTTGGCGGGACGTGGCCCTTGGACTCCGCGCGGGTTTCGGGCAGTCAGCCCAGCAGCTTGGACGCGGCGGCGCTGGGGTGGCTCCGGTTTCTGCGGTTGATTCGGGCTTCGTGACTGATCAGGCGGCCTCCCGTGCACCGGATCAACCGCAGAACCCGAATCGATGCTTTGTGACGGCTGTGACTTGCAAGCCCCTGAGCGGCCCCGTTGGGGAAGGGCCGCCGGGCTCGGCGTCAGACCGCGCCGTTGTCATCGTGGTGGATCACCGGGCTCGCCGGGTCAAACGGCCGCCGCACGCGGCGGCGGCCGTTCCTACACTCGGTGGGGTGACGGGCGCACCGGAGGCTGGGCGGCCCACGCTCGTGGTGATCAGCGGTCCGGCCGGGTCGGGCAAGACGACGCTGGCGCACACGCTCGCCGCCGCGCTCGGGTGCCCGGCGATCATCCGGGACGAGATCAAGGAAGGCATGGTCCACGCCAGCCCGGGGTTCGTTCCCGCCGCGGGCGACGAACTGACCGTGCGGACGCTGCCGGTCTTCTTCGGCGTGCTCGAGCTACTGCTGCGAGCCGGCGTGACCACCGTGGCCGAGGCGGCGTTCCAGGACGTGGTCTGGCGCCCGCGCCTGGAGCCGCTCCGGGGCCTGGCGGAACTGCGGATCGTGCAGTGCGTGGTTGACGGGGACGTGGCGCTGCATCGGATCCGGCGGCGCCGGGCTGGTAATCCGCTGCGCCGGGCGCATGTGGACGGGGCGGCCGGGTACGACGCGAGGCAGCGGCTGGGCCACGACGCCTTCGACCGCGTCTCGATCGACGCGCCTCAGATCGACGTAGACACGGCCGACGGGTACCGGCCCGGACTGGATGAGATCGTGGCCTTCGTCAACGGCTGACGGGCCGTTACGTCGTCCACGTCGGTGCGTGCGGCCAGCGGACGGTCCACGGGTCCCCGGCCAGGTGACGGTGCAGGCGCAGGAGTGTCGAGCCAATTCCCGGGGCCCCCTGCAGGTAGCTGGTCTCCGGCGGCAGGTCCGGGTCGGGGCGGCGGAACTCGTAGTTCGACCACCGCATCCCGGACTGGTCCTCTTTCGCCCGGCCGAGGATGTCGTCGACGAGGGTGACGGCGAACGCCAGGTCCTCCGGCCGGCCGTCCAGGCGGTGCAGGTCGAGGAAGAACTCGGCGACTCCGGCCGAGCCGCAGCAGCGGGCGACGTTGTCCCAGAACCCGGGTTCCTTGCGCGCGGGGATCCCGCTCAGCAGGTCGGCTCGGGCGGCGCGGCGCAGCCAGGTCCGCCAGGCGGCCGAGCCGGTGGTCAGCTCCAGCTGGCGGAACAGCCAGCCGAGCCCGGGCGGTCCGTGGCACCAGCCGAGGGTGAACAGCTCGGTGCCGTCAGGATCGTGGTGGAACGCCGCGCACGTGTCATTCTCGGTGCGAGCGGTGGTCATGATCCACTCGGTAGCGGCCAGGCTGGCGTCAAGGAACCGACGCTGGCCGGTCACCTGGGCCAGGCGGGCGAGGAAGAAACCGATGCCCGCGGCGCCGTGCGCGAAGTTCGGAAAGCGGCGCTTCCGGTCGGGGTACCGTGCCTCGTACGCCGGGCCCAAGGACCACCGGATCCCCACGGAGGCACTCTCCGCCTGGGTCAGCAGCCAGTCTCCGGCACGTTCGGCCAGTTCCAGGGCCGCTGAGCCGAGATAGTCGGCGCCGGGGTTCAGCATCAGGCACCCGATGCCCGCGGTGCCCCACATCATCTCGGTCAGGCCGTCCCAGTGCACTCCGTCATCGGTGACCGACGCCCTCGCCGCGATCGTTTCCAGAACGCGTCCCGCCAGGTGGCGGGCCTGCTCGTCGTCGGCCGCGCGGGCCAGTTCATCCAGCACGACCACCCAGCCGCCGACTCCGGTCAGCAGCCCGCACCCTGTCCACTCTTCGGCAACGGGGCGGAGGTGGGCATCCATCCAGCGGACGCCTTCCCGGGCGGCCGAAAGCCAGCGGTCGTCTCCCGTGGTCCGGAAGGCCTCCACGAAGAACATCGCGGGACCCGCGGTTCCCCACCCCAGCCCTGGATCAACCTCGGCGGAGACGCCGGGCTGGACCGGCCAGGACCAGCCCTCGGGGCTGCGTTCGGCGGTGGCCAGCAGCCACTCCCCCGCCCGCTGCGCGGCGGCAAGGTAAGTCACGATTCGCAGCTTAAGGTAACTGGCGTGGGGCCTTTTCGCGCTGAGCCGGTCATCATGGGAGGGTGTCCGGATCGGGCCCCCGGGATGCGACGGGCGTAAGGGTCCTAAGGATGTCCGCCGGCGTGGTGCTGCCCGGGGGCTTGCGCGCCCGGGCGGCCTGGTTGGCCAGCCGCTGGAGCGTCTCGTTGACCGGGGTCGGCACGCCGTGGATCCGCCCCAGGAGGACGATCTCGCCGTTGAGGAAGTCGGCCTCGATCGTCCCCAACTGCCTGGTCAGGCTCTGCCATGACGACCCGCCGGCGCGCGCCGCTCCGTCGATCGCGCCGTGCTCCACCTGGCCGGCGCGGGCCGCATCGATCTCTTCCGGCGGCGTATGGACGATGCCCGCCGCGCGGAAGACCGCGATCCCCTCGGCGCGCGCCCGCCGCCGCAGTTGCCCGGCGTCGTCGTCATCCCGTGCCCCTGGCCCGCACAGCGCCTCGATCGCGTTGGCCAGGTTGCCCAGGAGCTTTCCGTACTTCCAGCGCATGATGTCGTCGCTGACCGGGGCGAGGAAGCGGCTCGCGACAAGGGCCGCGGCGATGCGCTCGGCGATTGCGTCCGTCCCCGACGGGTAGCGGCCGACCGGGAGCAGGCCGGCGAGGGGGATGCCCCGCGCCTCCACCACACCGGGCTGGAGGTGCGTCGCGGGCAGCCATACGCACATCCCGTACACGTGCCGGAAGCGCCGAAGCGCGATGGCCTCGTTCGCCACGCCGTTCTGCGCGCAGACGACCGGTAGCTCTTGCGCCGCGGCCTCCCCCGTGTCGCGCACCGGCGGCCAGGCCCACTCCTGCAGGACGCTGACCGTGTCTTGTCCCTTGGTCGAGAGGATCAGCACGTCACCTTGGCGCAGCTCCAGCTCGGCTGGGCTGGCGACCGCCGGTATGCGCAGCGTCTGGGTCCCCGTCGGGGTCACCAGCCTCAGCCCGTGCGCGCGCAGCGCGTCCAGATGCGCCCCGCGTGCCACCAGGACCACGTCGTGGCCGCCCTGGAAGAGGCACCCGCCGATGGTTCCGCCGATTGCGCCCGCGCCGATGATGACGTACCGCGCGGCGGGAGTGTCGTCCATGACCGGCACGCTACGGGCTAGAGCGGCCTGGAGGTCAAGCGGGGGACGGTCGTGGGGCGTGCACCACCGGTCGTTCGGGGGAAAATGAAGCGCGACGCTGCTATGAGCGGCGGGCCGGGTTGTCGGTAACGTATGGCGCGTGACGGATGCGGTCCGGGGTCGGCCGTCGCCGCTCGGGGCGACGATACGGGACGGCGGGATCAACTTCGCCGTGGCGTCTGGGGTGGCCGAGGCGGTGGAGGTCTGCCTGTTCGACGAGGGCGGCGGGGAAACCCGGGTCCGGCTGCCCGACTACGACGACGGGGTGTGGCACGGGTTCGTGCCGGGCGGCGGGTCCGGGCAGGCGTACGGGTTCCGCGTGCACGGGCCCTGGGATCCGGCGCGCGGGGTGCGGTGCAACCCGGCGAAACTGCTGCTCGATCCCTACGCGCGGGCGGTCAGGGGCGAGGTCGCGTTCGGGCCCGAGGTGTACGACTACGACGTGGCGAACCAGGGCGCGGCGAGCTCGCTGGATTCCGCTGGGCATGTCCCGCTCAGCCTGGTCATCGACGAGGGGTTCGACTGGGGAGACGATGCGCCGCCGCGGCACGACTACGCGGACACGGTCTTCTACGAGGTGCACGTCAAGGGCCTCACGATGCGGCACCCGGGCGTGCCCGCAGAGCTCCGCGGCAGTTACGCCGGGCTCGGGCACGAGGTCGCGCTCGAGCACCTGACCAGCCTCGGCGTCACCTCGGTGGAGCTGCTGCCCGTGCACCAGTACGTGCCGGACTACTTCCTCCGGCAGCGCGGGCTCACCAACTACTGGGGTTACCAGACCATCGGGTACTTCGCGCCGCACCACGCGTATTCCGCCGCGGAGCGTGCCGGGCAGGCCGGAGCGCAGGTCGCCGAGTTCAAGGCGATGGTGCGGGCGATGCACCGGGCCGGGCTCGAGGTCATCCTCGACGTGGTCTTCAACCACACGGCTGAGGGCGGCGCAGGCGGCCCGGCACTGTGCTTCCGCGGCCTGGACAACGCGGCGTACTACCGCCTCGACCCGGCCGACCCGAGCCGCTATATCGACACGACGGGGACGGGCAACACGCTGGACGCGGGGAGCCCGGTCGCGCTGCGGCTGATCATGGACTCGCTGCGGTACTGGCTGACCGAGATGCACGTCGACGGGTTCAGGTTCGACCTCGCGGCCGCGCTGGCCCGGCAGGACGGGGGGTTCAGCCGCTGGTCGGCGTTCTTCGACCTGGTGGCACAGGACCCGGTGGTGTCACAGGCCAAGCTCATCGCCGAGCCGTGGGACGTCGGGCAGATGGACAGCTATGACCTGGGCCGGTTCCCGACGCTGTGGCGGGAGTGGAACGGCAAGTACCGGGACACCATGCGCGACTTCTGGCGCAGCCAGAAGACCGGCGGCCTCGGCGAGTTCGCCACCCGGTTCGCCGGCTCCTCCGACCTGTACGGGGGCGACCGGCGCAGGCCGACCGCCTCGGTGAACCTGATCACGGTGCACGACGGCTTCACGCTGCGGGACCTGGTCTCCTACGACACCAAGCACAACGAGGCCAACGGGGAAGACAACCGGGACGGCACCGACGACAACCGGTCGTGGAACTGCGGCGCCGAGGGCCCCACGCCGGACCCGGGGGTCTTGGCGCTGCGGGCCAGGCAGTCGCGGGCGATGCTGACGACGCTGCTGCTGTCGTTCGGCGTGCCGCTACTGCTCGGGGGCGATGAGCTGGGGCGCACGCAGGCCGGCAACAACAACGCGTACTGCCAGGACAACGAGATCTCGTGGTTCGACTGGTCCGCGGCCGACACCGACCTGCTCGCGTACACCAAGGCGCTGCTGGCGTTCCGGCGGGATCACCCGGTGTTCCGCCGGCGCCGGTTCCTGTCCGGGGCGGAGGCCTCGGAGCTCTGCTGGTACACCCCGGCGGGGACGCTGATGACCGACGCGGACTGGTCCGACCCCAACGCCCTGGCGCTCGGCATCTACCTGGACGGGTCGGACGACCCCGACCACGGCCCCGACGGGCGCCCGCTGCTCGACGACGACTTCCTCGTCCTGGTGAACGCGTGGTGGGAGCCGATCGGGTTCACCGTCCCGGTGACCCGGCCGGGCGCGACGTGGCAGGACGAGATCGACAGCTACGAGCCGTCGCCGGCCGGGGGGCCGCTACGCCAGGCCGGCGAGCGGGTCACCGTCGGCCCGCGCTCGGTGTGCGTGCTTCGGGCAGCGCGGGCCACACCCGGGACTCCAGCTGGCTGACCGTGACGTAGTGCGGCGCCGCGGGCCGGTGCGGCCCCGCGGGTGAGTGCGCCGGTGCGGCCACGGCCATCATGGCGAAGGCGGTCGCGACGATCAGCAGGCCGGCCGCCCCGGTCAGCCATGTCCTTCTGGCACGCTCCGCGCTTACGACGGCAGTCATGTCTGGGCCCCGATTCCCGTTAGCATCCCCGTACCCTTCATACGGTAGGGACGAGGTAGGACATTTCCGATGGTGCTGGCCCCCGGATCCGGCAGGGGGGCTAGCAACCGCGGGTCATCTCGGAAGGAAGGGACCGGGCCGATGACGTCAGCGATTCCGGTGGTGGATCTCGAAGCGGGTGCGGCTTCGCAGCTCGATCTGATACGCGCGGGCACCGAGGAACTGGGCGCCATTCAGGTGGTCGGGCACGGCGTGCCGCGGGACCTGATGAGTGACCTGAACCGGCGCATGGCCCGGCTGCTCAGCCTGCCGCGCGAGCAGAAGGCTCAACTGGCCAGCCCGCACCCCTACCGCGGCTGGCGGCAGTGGCCGGACGACTCCGGGCGGCTCGAGCTGGAACGGTTCAACGTGGCCCAGTTCGATGCCGTCGCGGACGCGAGCGCGGCGGGGGTGCCCGCAGAGTACCTCGGCCTGTACGCGCACGGCAACCGCTGGCCGGAGGACGACCCTGGACTGCGGGAGACGGCGTTCGGGTACATGGCGGCGTGCAGGCGGCTGGCGCTGCGGATGCTCGGGTGGTACGCCCGGGCGCAGGGCCTGCCGTCGGAGACGTTCGTCATGGGAAGCGTGCCGCACTTCCGGCTGACCGTGAACGACTACCCGACCTGGGCCTACCCGTCGAGCGACCCTGGGGACAAGCTGCTGCTGCTCGAGCACGCGGACGACTCGGCGGTCACGATCCTGGCCCAGCAAGGAGACTACGAAGGGCTGCAGGTCCAGGGGCCCGACGGGGACTGGAACACCGTGCCCATCATCCCGGGCGCGCTGCTGGTGCTCTCCGGGCACCTGCTCACCGCGTGGACCGGGGGGCGGCTGAGGCCCGGCCGGCACCGGGTCCTGGCCGGCGGCACCGCGACGCGGCGGTCGACCGCGGTCTTCGTCTACCCCTCGCTTGAGGTGGTGGTCGAGCCGCTCGGAGCCTTCGCCCCGTTCGCCGCGGGGCCAGGCTTCCCGCCGGTCCAGGTGTGGGATCACGTCAGGGACCGGGTCGCGGGCTACCTGGCGGAGTACGGCCGGCCGGAGCAGGTGGCGGCCTGGCGCGACGGGACACCGTACGTCGCGGAGCTCGCCGAGGACTCGGCCGGGCGGTTACGGCCGGTCAGGCAACGGCCTGGGCGCCCAGCCCGGACACCGGGCCGGCAGGCAGCCGGACAGCGGTAATACGGCGCGATCGGGCGGTATCCGGACGACGGGCGGAAAGCCACGAGAATAACGATTGGGGCGAGTAATTTGCTATTCTCGTGGTCTGTGTGTTACAGCCCGTGACCTGTGGATTAGCTGTTAATAGTCCGGTGGACAAACGCCGCTTACATGCGGAAAACTGCCGGATTTCTGTGGACAGCATGTGGATTCCGAAAAGAAAAAAATAATTAGGAGAAAGCTCTTGCGCGGCACTCGCTAAGGCGGGTAGAAATGCTTTCACCGCAAGAAACGGGCACCACCCCGGGGCAACTCGGGGGACGTGCGGGAGGCCGGGAAACCGGTATCCCGGGCGGGTGCCTGGCCCTGGCGGGTGGATCCGAGTGTCGGGGAAGCCGGGCGACTGGCTGACCTGACGCAGCATCGGGGATGCCGGGCGACCGGCCGATCTGGTGCAGCGGAACCCGGCGAGGCCCCCTCCATCTCATACATGGGGGGGGCCTTGTTTCATTCTGCCCGACAGCGTCGTCTTTGCCGGGAGCGACACGCGGGAATTCGCCAGCCTGCCATCCGCGCTTAACCGCCGCGCCGGTGAACGGCCGCACTGCGCGCAGCTGACCAGGCGCTCCTGGTCGCGATCAGCGGATGAACGACAGGACCAGGGCAACCACCGAGATCGCGATGATCGTGGCGGTGACCGCCTTGAGCTTTACCGGGCGCTGGTAGGCCAGGCGGCCCAGTTCCCAGATCGCCGGGGAGACGCTCAGCAGGATCAGCCCGGGGATCAGCTCTTTCTTCAGGACGACGCCGCCGACCGCGGCGAAGGAGATCGCCGTCCGGGTCCAGGCCAGCGAGGTCCGCTCCCGGGCCAGGCCGGGGTCGATGTCGTAGTGCTCGCCGGCGGTGGTCATCACCGCAGGGCCGAGACCAGCACCACGACGGCGGACAGGGCCGCCATCACGGAGATGACCACGGCCATGAGCCTGGGCATGACGGACCTGGGCAGCGGCTTGCTGTGGCGCATGGCCCGCTGGCTCCTGGCCCACTCGCCGTACGCGGTGACCGCCACGACCGCGCCGAACACGATGAGCGGCACGCCGAGGATGTGCCGGCCCCACGGCACGCCGGGGAACGCAGGCAGCAGCTGGACCACCCCCAGACCGGCCACGACCAGGGCCAGCGCCGTCCGGCTCCAGGCCAGGAAGGTGCGCTCGTTCGCGAAGGTGAACCGGGGATCGGGCTCGGTACCGTCGTCCCCCGGGTCCGGCTCTTGTGAGTCCGCCATCCCACCCCCTCCGCCGAACGATCGCAGGGAAATCTTTCCAAAAAAGCGTTGGCCGCGGCAGGGGGCGAACCTCATACCACCGGGAGCCGGTTCGGGGACCGCCAGCAGGGGCGCGCCGGGATCTGGTCGCCAGGGAACACCGCTATCCCGGCACGCCCCGCCCCGACCGGCCGGTATACCAGTCGGGCCGGTCGGGGCGGTCGGGGCCCGCGGTTGCGGCGGCGCTAGACCGACTGGCCGTAGAGCATCTCCAGCGGGGCAAGGAGGATCTTGCCCCGGCTTCCGGCCGCTTCGGCTTGCAGTTCCTCCGTGAAGCCGGCCGCGCTGAACAGGCCTAGGACGGCGCCGGATGCGTCATGCCCGGCCGCCGTGAGGAGTTCACGCCGGTGCTGGAGACCGCGGAGCTCGGCTAGGCCGGGTCGGCGGTCGCGATGCTTGGCCTCACCGATGAACGCGACCGGAGCGCCCTGGGCCCGCGGTCGCGCGCCTCGCGCGAGCGCCAGGACGTCGATCTCGTGGCCGGTCTTAT
The DNA here is from genome assembly GCA_035505275.1 of Streptosporangiaceae bacterium. Classification (GTDB taxonomy): domain Bacteria; phylum Actinomycetota; class Actinomycetes; order Streptosporangiales; family Streptosporangiaceae; genus Palsa-504. The sequence continues at coordinate 30,141 of DATJQX010000160.1, forward strand.
GCTCACGGCACGCGATAACGGTCTGCCCGACGGGGCCGGCCGCCAGGCCCACCTCGGCAGCGGCATAGCGGGCCACCCACTCGGCGGCTAGCGCCTCGAAATGCCGGTCGTGCTAGGGAGGGTGACATGCTCAGGCCATCGCCTCGCGGAGCTCGCGGAACGCTTCGGTGATGCGAGGCAGGGTCCACGATGCGTTCAGGCCGCTGGGGTTCGGCAGCACCCACAGGCGCGCGGCGGCCAGCTGGTCTGGCTGGGGGCCCGTGCTCGCCCGCGGCTGGCCGAACGCCGTCCGGTAGGCGGTCACGCCGGCGATCGCGACGACGCGCGGCCCGTGACTGCGGGTCAGGGCGCCCAGGTGCTCGCGGCCGGCCCGCAGCTCGGCGGCGTCCAGCTCGGAGGCCTGCGCGGTGGGACGCGCGACCAGGTTGGTGATGCCAAGCCCGAAGCCGGGCAGCAGCGCCTGCTCGCGCGGGGCGAGCAGGCGCGGGGTGAAACCGGACAGGTGCAGCGCGGGCCAGAACCTGTTCCCCGGCCGGGCGAAGTGCCAGCCGGTCGCGGCGGAGTACAAGCCCGGGTTGATGCCGCAGAACAGCACGTCGAAGCGCGCCCCGGGCTCCGGAAGCACGTCGGGGATGGTGCGGGTCCTGGCCGCCTCCAGGTCTGACGGCGACGGGCGCGAGCGGGTTGTCACGGGTCCCAGCATGCCGCGACGGCGACCCCAGCCCGGCCTCGGGGGAAGCACTCGCGCGCCGGGCGTTCAGCGCTTCGGACATCCGGCGGTTGAAGCCGGCCCGCGATCCGGTTCAGGCCGCCGACGGTGTGGCTCAGCAGGGCGCGGACGTCGTATTCCGAGCAGGGGGTGGGCAGGCCGAGCTGGTCCGGCCGGACCGCCGCGACGATCGTTTCGGTCTGGGCCATCCCACAGCGCCCCCAGCTCCACGCCGTCCCTGCGCCGCACCGGCTCGTCATCCGCCACTGCCGAAGCCACCCGCGACACCCGGAACAGCCGCGGCTCGCCGCCGGAGTCGGCGACCAGGTACCAGACTCCCGCCTTGCACACCAGTCCGTACGGGTCGACCACCCGCTCGCGCTGGTACTCGAATATAAGTTTGGATACGTGATAGACTGTTCGCATGAGTGTTTCAGTGCAGGAATCGCTGCTGGACGCGGGCGGCGAGCCCGCCTTCGGACCGCTGGAGGGCGAGGTGCGGCGGATGCCGCTGGCCCGGGGTGCCTGGGTCGACCACCGGCCCGGGTGGCTGGCCGGGTCCGGGACGGTGTTCTCCCGGCTGGCCGAGACGGTGCCGTGGCGGGCGGAGAAGCGGCACATGTACGACAAGGTGGTGGACGTCCCCCGGCTGCTGAGCTTCTACGCGGAGGGCGCGGAGCTGCCCGACCCGGCGCTGGCCACCGCGCTACGCGCGCTGAACGCGCACTACGGGGCGGAGCTCGGCGAGTTGTTCCGCACCGCGGGGCTCTGCCTGTACCGGGACGGGCGGGACAGCGTCGCGTGGCACGGGGATACGACCGGGCGGAGCAAGACCGAGGACACCATGGTGGCGATCCTGTCGCTGGGCACGCCGCGGGCGTTCCTGCTGCGGCCGCGCGGCGGCGGCGACTCGCTGCGGTACGAGATCGGGCACGGGGACCTGCTGGTCATGGGCGGCAGCTGCCAGCGCACCTGGGAGCACTCCGTCCCGAAGACCACCCAGGCCGTCGGGCCGCGGATCAGCGTGCAGTTCCGTCCCCGGGGCGTGCGCTTATTTCACGGCCGCGGCCGACAATGGGCCCATTTTCGAACCAGTGGTTGCGGCTTCCTACCCAATTTCCGATCAGTCGGGGTGGCGGTGTATCTCAGCGTGATGACCTGGCGTGCCGTCGAACTTGCCGTCATCGGTCAGCAGGGGCAGGCCGAGGGCTTCCGCCAGTGCCACGTACATGGCGTCATAGGCAGTCAGGTGGTGCCGGAGCTCGAACACCCGGACCTGCAGGGGCTGCATGGGATGGCGCACGATCCGCAGGCCCGCGTAGTCGGCCAGCATCTCACCCGCCCGGGCGGCCGTGATCGGCTTCGGCGAACCGGTGATCGCCAGGCCGCGGACCACGCTTGACACCTCGGCGTCCAGAAGGGCCGGAGCATGGATCGTGCGGGCCAGGGGCTGCCGCAGGAGATCATCGCCCGGGCGGCTGGCCAGCAGCCGGATGATGATAGAGCAGTCGGCGACGTAACTCACCGCCGGCCGTCGCTGGCGAACGACCGCAGATCCTCGATGGTGTAACTGACCGGTTCACGAGACGCGATGTCCGCCATCACCTCCTCGATGGCAGGCACTTGCGCCTCGCGGGCAAGCAGGTCGCGGAGGTAGGCCGCCAGCGACTGGCCCCGCGCCTCGGCCCTGGCCTTGAGCGTGGCGACGACGTCAACGGGGACATCGCGGACCTGCACCACAGTCGTGTCCATGCGCCCAGTATACGAGGGTTGCATGCATGATGCATGCTGCGTCTGCGGCCCGCTTCCACGCTGCGAAAGCTTGACCGGCCCCCGGCCGCCTCACCCGCCCCGCGCCTCGAGCCGAACTTCATGATCATGAAGGATCTGGTACCGCAGGGAGTACAAAACCCTTCACGATCGTGGGAGATCCTCCCATCGCTCGGCGGCCGCCCGAGGGTACCGGGCACCCGAAGGTAACGGACGGAGCAGGAAGCACCAATTCAGCGGAAGTCGCGGCTGGGGGCGGCGGCGGTTACGCGGAGCAGGTGCAGGGCGGTGGCGACCAGGTTGACGGCGCCCCCGGTGCGCTCCACGCGGCCCTGGATCACCAGGGCGGGCGCCGCGGCGGCGACCCGGCGGTGGCGTGCCCAGACCTGGGGGGTGCAGATGACGTTCACCAGGCCGGTCTCGTCCTCCAGGCTGATGAACACTACCCCGTGGGCGGTGGAGGGCCGCTGCCGGTGGGTGACCAGGCCGGCCACGGTCACCTGGGCGTCGGCGGCGGCGGAGGCGACCGATGACGCGGTGAGCACCTGCCGCGCGGCGAGCCAGGGCCGGACGTGGGCCACCGGATGGACGGCGTAGGTCCCCGTGGCCCACAGGTCGGCGAGCGTCTCCTCGGCCGGCGTCATGGCCGGCAGCGGCGGCGCGGATCCGGGGCCGCCGGGGTCCAGGCCGGTGACGGTGCCGGGCAGCTGGCCCTCGCGGACCGAGGCGGCCAGGCCCGCGGCCCACAGCGCGGCGCGCCTGCTCAGCCCGAAGCAGCCGAACGCGCCCGCGGTGGCCAGGGCCTCGAGCGCGTCGGCCGGCAGCCCGGTACGAGACGCGAAATCCTCCAGGTCCCGGTAGGGCCGCCCGGCGGCTATGCGTTCGGCCTTCTGGGAACTAAGGTTCCGCACGCTGGCCAGGCCCGGCCGGATGGCGGGACCCTCGGTGCCCTCAGGGGCCGGCTCGAGGGTCGCCAGGGCGTCGCTGGCGTTCACGTCCATCCCCAGCACGACGACGCCGTGCCGGCGCGCGTCGTTGATCAGGCTGTGCGGGGCGTAGAACCCCATCGGCTGGTTGCGCAGCAGCGCGGCGGTGAACGCGGCCGGGTAGTACCGCTTCAGCCAGGCGCTGGCGTAGACCAGGTAGGCGAAGCTGATCGCGTGCGACTCG
>DATJQX010000161.1:0-3488 GCA_035505275.1 Streptosporangiaceae bacterium
GCCCCCCCGGTCAAGACTGACGCGATCGAGTTCTACGGCGCCGAGCTGGTGACCGTGGCCCCCACCCTGGCGGCCCGGGTCGCGGCCACCGAGGAGCTGATCGCCCGGCACGGCTACGTGCTGATCCCGCCGTTCGACGACCGCCGGGTGATCGCCGGGCAGGGCACCATCGGCCTGGAGATCGCGGCCGACTGCCCGGAGGTCGATCTCGTCCTGGTGCCGATCAGCGGCGGCGGCCTGATCTCAGGCATCGCCGCCGCGATCCGGGCCTGCTGCCCGGGGGCCGCGGTGGTCGGCGTGGAACCCGAGCTCGCCGCGGACGCCCGCGACTCCTTCCGCCGTGGCGAGCGAGTGGCCTGGCCCGCCGCTGACACCCAGCGCACGATCGCGGACGCCCTGCGGGTCGAGCGAATCGGCGAGCTGCCGTTCGCGCACCTGCGCGAGCTCGTGACCGACATCGTCACGGTGACCGACGACGAGATGCGCACCGCGGTCCGGCTGCTGGCCACCCAGGCCCGGCTGGTCGCCGAACCAGGCGGCGCGGCCGCGGTGGCGGCGTACCTGTTCCACGCCGCGGAACTGCCCGCCGCGGGCCCGCCGGTGGCCGTGCTGTCCGGCGGCAACATCGACCCGGCGCTGCTGACGGACATTCTCGCCGGGCAGTGACCGGCCCGGGCCAGCCGGGCAGCTGGCCCGGTCAGCTGCCGGTGTACGCGATCTTGATCAGCGTCGGCGTCTCCACCGTGGTCGTGGCCACGGTGGCGCCGTTCTCCGTCATGTTGATCACCGTGTCCTGGCCCGCCTGCACGACGTTCTCCAGGCCCTCGCCACCGACGGCGGAGTCGAAGTAGATCTCGCCGAAGTTCGGCAGCTGCGCCTGGGCGCCACCCACGTAGGGCCGCTCGAGGACCCACTCGACCTGGTTCTCCAGCGAGGTGGTCGTCCCCGGCGCGCTGAAGTAGCGCCACCCGGTGTGCGTGCCCTGCGTGAGGTTGATCATGCTGTAGGACGTCTCGGTCGGCGACTGCAGGCAAACCAGGCCGGACATGGTGTCCCCGAAGCTGACCGGGAAGTTCGAGATCGCGTGCCAGGTGTCCGGGTACCACTCGAACCAGGCGTAGCACAGCTTGGTGACCGGGCCGAACACGTTCGTCACGGACTGCAGCGTGCCGATCTGGGTTACGTCCGTGTTCCCGTCGATGCCGATCCAGGCCAGCGACACCCAGTTCCCGCGGGTGTCGCCTACCGGCATGACATCCGGTACGTTCCACTCGCCGGTGACCCAGCCGAACGCCTGGCCGGGCGGGGCGTGCACCACCGTGCCCGACCAGGCGGGGTTCGTGACCGTCACCTCCGGCTGCAGCCGGGCCTGCCGCTCGATGCCCGGTACCAGCTCCGGCACCGGGGTGAATTCGGGCGCGATGTAGCGCAGCTTGCGGGAGAACACCTGGTCCCAGCGGCTCGCCAGGTCCGGCCGCACCGCGGGGTCGGGCCGTTGCGGCAGGCCGTAACGCCGCAGTTCGAGCGGCGACGCGGCACGCGGGTCGAAGCCGTCAGGCGACGTCGGGTGGGTCCTGATGCCAACTGGAGCCGTACTGGTCGTCACGAGTCCTCCGTGTCCCTAGCGGAAACTTGTCCCCCTGCAGGTCGGAGCACAACTTGAGGCCGAAAATACATCAAGATCATGATGCCGAACGGACCGCCTTACTCGCACCCTCGAACCGGAGGCCGCCAACCAGAGAGGACGCAGCAGATAGATAATCTCGACCTAGGTAGACAGCGCCTTCTCTACCTAGGTAGAGTTTGTTGACATGGGTCATCGCTCCGGATTTTCCGCGCAGACGCTGGCAGTCTTGGCGGAGCTGGCCGCCACACCGTCGCGGTGGCGCCACGGCTACGGGATCGCCAGGGACACCGGGCTTCAGTCGGGCACGCTGTACCCGGTCTTGATCCGGCTGGCCAGCCGCGGCCTGGTCGAGGCCTCCTGGGAGGACGAACAGCCATCGGGGCGGCCCCGGCGCCACCTGTACCGGCTCACTCCCGACGGACTGGCGACCGCCACAGCGGCCTTGGCCCAGGCACGCTCGGCTGACCCGGTCCAGCCAGGCCCGCGCGCACGCGACAGGCGCCGAGCCGCCGCCAGGGCGGTCCAATGGAGCGGCTGACGAGGCTGACGGCGGCGCTGCTGCGTGCCGCGGAGCCGGTGCTGCCGAGTGAGCACCGCGCGTGGGCGCAGGCCCTGCGGACCGAAGCGGCCGAGGTCCCGGCGGGGCGGGACCGGCTGGCCTGGCTGGCCGGCGGGATACGGTTCACGCTGCGGGCGGCCGTCCTCAATCGCGGGCTGGGATATCCGCTGGTATTCGCCGCTGTTGTCGTCGGCACGGCCTGGACCGCGTGGTCCGGCCCGCCAGGCGACTCCGCCATCGTGATCAACCGTGTGGACGTGATCGCGATCTCGGTGATCCTGGCTGGCCTGCCCTGGGCCATCCGCCGGGCTTACGGGTCGGTGGCACACAGTCGGTCGGCCCGGATGATCCGTACCGCAGGTTACGCGGCAATCCTGCTCCTGGTCCTGGTCAAGGCGGCGGTGGAACGGGTCGCCGATGCCCCACCCAATAACCTCGCAGGATCGGCGGTGGCCTGGACGGGCGAGATCATGTTCCTGGCCGTGATGGCTTGCTACGCCGCGGCGATCCTGGCCTGGACGGCCGGCCGCTCACCGGTGCGCCTAGCCACGGTCATGACCGGCGGCACCATCGGCGTCGCTCTCGGGACCCTGGTCTACCTGCTGGGGCCGCTGGGGTTTCCGCTTCGCTTCACGGGGTGGTGGCCGACGCACCTGTATGACGCGGGGATAGCCCTGGGCGTGTTGCTGGCCCTGTGCGCTCCGGTAGCCACCGGGCTGGCCGCGACGCGACGGGCCTGCGGTTCGATGCCCGCTGCTTCCCGCGTCCGGCAAGGCGCGATGGCCGGGCTGTACACCGGGCTGGCCGCCGCCCTGGTGGTCGCCATCCTGTCGACGATCACCATCGCGCTGCTGCCTTACGACGACGGACTGCGGAACTGGGCCGTAAGCCATATCGGCCAGTGGACGCCGGCCGTCGGGCAGGCGGCCCCGGTCGTCGGCGCCCGCCTGGGCTACGTGGCGGGCAACAGCGCCTTCGCGGCCGGATACCTCGTCGTGCTCCTGCTCAGCCCGCTGGCGGGCTGCGGCCTGGGCGCCGTGGCGGGCCGAGCCGCTAGTCAGGTCGATCCATCATCGTCGTCCCGGTAGCCAGGCTGACATGGACGGCCCGCGCCTGCGGTACGGTCGGCCTCTACTGGATCCGGCCGCGCGTCTGTGGGTCGGCCTTGTGCTGGCCTCGTGCGCAATCCTCGTGACGGCGCTCGGCCTGCTCTTCGCGCACCACACCATGGCGAGTCAGCTTGATCACGCCATCGACTCTCCGATTATCACGTGGCTAGCGGGCCATCCAGGCCTGGCGGCG
>DATJQX010000162.1:0-19726 GCA_035505275.1 Streptosporangiaceae bacterium
AGCCCGACCTGGTGACGATCGGCAAGTCGATCGCCGGCGGCATACCGGCCGGCGCCTACGGCCTGTCGGCGGAGCTGGCGGACAGGATCCTGGCTGACGACTCCGCCGACATCGTGGACACCGGCGGCATCGGCGGCACGCTGGCCGGGAACGCTCTGTCGGTCGCCGCGATGCGCGCCACGCTTGAACACGTACTGACCGACGCGGCTTTCGCGCAGATGATCTCCGTGGCCGACCGTTACACCGCTGGCGTCCGGTCCGTGCTGGCCAGCCGCGAGCTGCCGTGGAACATTGTGCAGCTCGGCGCCCGCGCCGAGTACCGGTTCTGCCCCGAGCCGCCGCGCAGCGGCGGCGAGTCCGCGGCCGCCTCCGACACCGCGCTCGACGAGTACCTGCACCTGTACCTGATCAACCGGGGGGTGCTGATCACGCCGTTCCACAACATGGCGCTGATGTGCCCGGCCACGACCGAAGCCGACGCCGACGCGCACACCGCCGTGTTCGCCGCGGCCGCCGACGAGCTGCTCGGCCAAGCGGGCTCCTGACCATGGCCGAGCTGATCGTCGACCGCGACGAGCTGGTGGTCCACCTCACCCTGGGCGAGAAGATCTGGGGTTTCCACGGTGACGTCCGGGTCCGCCTGGCCTCCATCGTCTCCGTGGCGCCCGATCCTGATCCGTGGCGGGGCCTGCGCGGGTGGCGGATGGCGGGGGTCTGCGTTACCGGAGTCGTCATGCTGGGCACCCGTCGGCACGCCGCTGGCTACGATTTCTGCATCCTGCACCACGATCGCCCGGCGGTCCAGGTCGAGCTGGCATCGGGACGGTTCAGCCGCCTGATCATCAGCGTGCCCGAGGGCTCCGACCCGGAGGCCGAGGCGGCCCGGATCGCTGCCGCGGCGGGGACCTAGCGGCAGGAACCTAGCGGCGGGACCTAGACGATGATGCCGCGTACCCGCAGGAGGGGCTCGCCGAGCGCCGGGTCACCCGAGAGCTCCACCTGGCTGGCGTCGTAGCGCGCGCCCGTGAGCAGCCGCCAGGCCGCCTCCCCGGTCATCCGCAGGCGGGCGGCTGGCGCGGCGGCCTCTCCTTCATCCAGTGACCAGCCGGCGGCCTCCCTGGTCAGCACCCAGGCGCCGACGCCGGGAACCTCCACGGCGACCGCGGTGCCGGCCGGTGCCGCAGCCCGGTACTGGTGCGGGAAACCCCAGACGAACGTGCGCAGGACCAGGGGCAGGTACTCATCCTGCGGCTCGTCCTGTCCGCCCGGCCGGGCTGCCTCCAGGATCTGCCGGTCGTGCACCCACCGCTCGGTGAACTCGCGGGCGATGTCGAACCACAGCGGTACGTCGCCGGCCCAGTAGACCGAACTGGGGGCCGCGAGATCGAGCGTGCCGAGGTACGTGTCGAACTGCGAACCAGACCACTGCAGCAGGTCGGTGATAAGGCGCGGGCTCAGCGGCCGGGTGCCGTCGACCCACCGCTGATTGCGCTCGGCCAGGGCGCGGACGAACGCCACGTGATCGGCGGGCACGATGATGGACCCCGCCCGGTCGCCATCGCGGTAACGGGCGACCCAGCTCAGGTCCACGTCGACCAGGTGCAGGGCGACATCCTTGACCGACCACGCCGGCGCCGCCGTGGGCGCGGCCCACTGCGCGTTGCTCAGCGTGGCGAGCAGGTCAAGCAGCCGTCCCCGCTGGGCCGTGAGCGACCCGCGCACGTCAGCCACAACAAGCTCGGATATCTGCACGGCACCTCCCGCTACTGCGACCCGCCCAGGCTAGCCCGCCGCCGGGCCCGCGCCGTAGCTCAGCAGCCCGCTGCCTCACGTAAGGTGGCCGCAGGCAACGCTTAGGGGGTCCCAGGCCATGCCAGAGAAGGCACCAGACAACGAGGCCCGCGAGTTCGCGGTAGCGTTCCGCGGTTTCCTGGACTGGGTCCACTCGACCGACGTGAGAAAAGACAACGAGGTTTCCGCGCTGGTCCGCGACTTCCTCGGACCAGACGGCGCAGAACATTCTGTCGTGACCCGCGACCTGCCCACCTTCGAGCACGTCAACCTGCAGACCGCGGTCGACGCCTGGGCAGCGCGCGACGGGCGGTCGGTGGAGGTCCACGGTATAACCGTGCCGCCGCATCACGGTGGCCTGGAGCTGCAGCAACTGGTGGCGGGCGAGGCGTTGCCGCCGCTCCGGCTGACGCCGCCCGCGCTCGCTGACTTGCCGAACGGTCCCGGTTCAACCCTGGGGTGCCTGCGTCTGGCCCTGCTGCTGGTCACCGACCAGGACGGCCGGTACATCGTCATGATCCAGGCGCCGAGCGACCATCACCCAGGCCTGGAGGTCGAGGTCGCGGGCCTGCCGGTCGAGGCGGCCCAGCGCCTGCTCACCGAACTGGACCAGCTGCGCGCCGAGCTTAATGTCTATCGCGGCCATCTCCTGGACGTCTCGCTAAGTCCCATGGGCGTCGTCCTGAGCTTCGCCGCCAGCCCCGGCGTCACCAGGGATGACATCGTGCTGCCCGACACCGTGCTGGCGCGCGTCGAGCGGCACGCCCTCGGGGTAGCCAGCCACCGGGCGGCGCTGCTGGCCGCCAGGCAGCACCTCAAGCGCGGCCTGCTGCTGTTCGGCCCGCCGGGTACCGGCAAGACGCACACGACGCGGTACCTGCTGGGTCAGATGACCGGCTACACGCGCCTGGTCCTGACCGGCCGCGCGCTGGTCGCCGTGGGCTCGGTCGCCGATCTGGCGCGCGCCCTCCTGCCCGCCGTCATCGTGCTCGAGGACGTCGACCTGGTCGCCGAGGAGCGGTCAATGGGCCCGGCGTCGAGCCCCGTCCTGTTCGACCTGCTCGACGCCATGGACGGCGCCGCCCCCGACGCCGACCTGCTGTTCCTGCTCACCACCAACCGCGCCGACCTGCTGGAACCCGCGCTGGCCGCGCGCCCGGGGCGGGTCGACGTGGCCGTGGAGATCGCGCTGCCGGACGCCCCGGCCCGGGAACGCCTGCTGACCCTCTACGGCAAGAACGTGCCGCTGGCCCTGACGGAGGCGGACGTGAGCCTCGCCGTCGAGCGCACCGACGGCACCACGGCCTCGTTCCTCAAGGAACTGATCCGGCGCGCCGTCCTGGAGTCGCTGCACGACGACCCGGAGCTCACCAGCGTCACCGGAGAGCACCTGGCCCGCGCGCTGGACGACTTGCTGGATACGGCCCAGGCCGTGACCCGAACCCTTCTCGGCGTCGGCGTCGACCCCAAGGACCTGCCGGTCGGCGGGGCGCTGACGCCCGGCCCGGGGCGGGCCTGGATGGCCCAGGCTCACCGGGTCGCGATGATGCGCGGCATCCGGTTCGGCCCCGGAGGGTAGCGCGGCCCGGCGCCACGGTCGGCGCGTTAGCCGACGTTGAGCACCACGATGCCGGCCAGGACCAGGACCGTCGCCACGATCCGGGCCCGGCCGAACGGCTCGCGGAACACCACGACGCCGATGATCGCGCCGAAGATGACGCTCGTCTCGCGTAGCGCGGCGATCGGCGCCAGCGCCCCCCTGGTCTGCGCCCAGAGCACCAGGCCGTAGGCCAGTACGCTGAGGCCCCCGGCGACCAGGCCGGACACCAGGATCCGCGGTCGCTGCTTAGCCAGCACGTCGCGCCTGCGTACCAGGGCGAACATCGGGACGCACAGGCTCTGCAGCAGCATCAGCCACCCGATGTACCCGACCGGGCTCGCCGACAACCGCACCCCGACGCCGTCCACCGTCGTGTACGCCGCGATGGTCAGGCCCGTGCCGACGGCGGCCAGCACTACCACCCGCCCGGGCCACCGGCCGACGAAGACCAGCGCGACCAGTCCGGCCGAGACGATGACCACCCCGGCCACTTGGTGCAGGGCCAGGTGCTCGCCCACGAACACCGCGGCCAGGATCGTCACCACCAGCGGGGAAATGCCGCGGGCCAGCGGGTACACCTGGCCGAACTCCCCGTACCTGTAGCACCGCATCAGCAGCAGGTTGTAGAAGACGTGGATCGCAACCGACGCCATCAGGTACGGCCAGGCGTCCGGCCTGGGCGCCGCGGCCACGATGACGAGCGGGATGGCGACGATGATCCCGCCGGCGCCGATGAGCCCGAAGGCGAGCGTCTGATCCTTGATGCCGTGCGCGATGGCGTTCCAGGTCGCGTGGGTGACGGCGGCGGCCAGGACGGCCAGGGTGACGGAGAGCGGGAGGGTGGTCGACGGGTCCATCAAGGCTCCTCAGGCAAGCTGAACTGGAGCCCTCAGGGCTTCTATCCCGTAAGGTGTTCCCCTGAGCCCGCCGGGCCTGAGCCCAGCAGGACGGGTCGCGGCGCCGCTCGGTCCAGGCCCGGCGGTCCTGATTGTGGTTTACCTGACGGACAGCCGACGGAACCCTAGACGCAACCTCGTGCTATCCCTAGCGTAAGCCCCCGGCGGTAGGAGAAGCACCGATGAGCGCGAAGCAGCCCGAAGACCTCCGCAGCTTCCGCTGGTTCGGCGGGGAGCGCACGTCGGGACTGCGGGCGTTCAGCCACCGGTCCAGGATGCGCCAGCTCGGGATCGAGCCCGAGGAGCACCTCGGCAAGCCGCTCATCGTCATCCTGAACACCTGGTCCGAGCTGAACCCGTGCCACATGCACCTGCGCCAGCGGGCCGGACAGGTCAAGCGCGGCGTGCTCGAGGCGGGCGGCTTCCCGGTCGAGATGCCGGTCGCCACGCTCAGCGAGACCTTCCAGAAGCCGACCCCGATGATGTACAGGAACCTGCTCGCCATGGAGACCGAGGAACTGCTGCGCTCCTACCCGGCCGACGGCGCGGTGCTCATGGGCGGCTGCGACAAGACCACGCCCGCGCTGCTGATGGGCGCGGCCAGCGCGAACATCCCCGCCATCTACGTGACCGCGGGCCCGATGCTGCGCGGCAACTACCGCGGCCAGCCCGTCGGCAGCGGCACCGACATGTGGCGGGTCTGGGATGACGCCCGGGCCGGCCTGGCCGGCGACTGCGAGCTGGCCGACCTGGAGTCCGGCATCGCCAGGTCGCCCGGCCACTGCATGACGATGGGCACCGCGTCCACGATGACCTCCGCCGCCGAAGCGCTCGGCATGACCCTCCCGGGCATGGCGTCGACCCCCGCGGTCGACTCCGCGCACTACCGGATGGCGGCCGCCAGCGGCCGGCGCATCGTGGCCATGGTGTGGGAGAACCTGACCCCGGACAAGATCCTGACCCGCGAGGCGTTCGAGGACGCGGTCGCGGCCGTGCTCGCGCTTGGCGGGTCCACTAACGCCCTGATCCACCTGATCGCGATGGCCGGCCGCGCCGGGGTCGGCCTGACCCTGGACGACTTCGACGCGATCTCCCGCCGGGTGCCCTGGCTGGCGAATATCAAGCCGTCGGGTGCGTACCTGATGGAGGACTTCTACTACGCCGGCGGGCTGCCCGCCCTCCTGGGCCAGCTTGCGAAGGTCCCCGGAGCCGTGCACCCAGGCCGCACGACGGTGAACGGACGATCGTTCGGCGAAAATATCGGCGAGGCAGCCGTCTACCACTCCGACGTGATCCGGACACCGGAAACCGCCCTGGCCGCCGAGGCCGGGATCGCGGTCCTGCGCGGCAACCTCGCGCCAGACGGCGCGGTCATCAAGCACATCGCGGCCGAGCCGCGGCTGCTCAGGCACACCGGACCCGCGGTCGTCTTCGACTCCTACCCCGAAATGCAGCGGCGCATCAACGACCCGGCCCTGGGCATCACCCCCGATTCGGTCCTCGTCCTCCGCAACGCGGGCCCGAAGGGCGGCCCGGGCATGCCCGAGTACGGTCAGCTGCCCATCCCGGACTACCTGCTCGCTCGCGGCGTCCGCGACATGGTGCGCATCTCTGACGCCCGGATGAGCGGGACCAGCTACGGCGCCTGCGTGCTGCACGTGGCCCCGGAAGCGTTCGTCGGCGGCCCGCTGGCCCTCGTCCGGACGGGTGATCTCATCACCCTCGACGTCGCCGCTCGGGTGCTTTCCGTGGATCTACCTACCGAACGGCAGTGGGTAACCCGCCGTGAGCAATGGCGCCCCCCCGGGCCGAGGTTCGAGCGCGGCTACGGCGCCCTGTACAGCGAGCACATCACCCAGGCCAACGAGGGCTGTGACTTCGACTTCCTGGCCAGAACGGGGCGCAACCCCGAGCCCGACCCCCGCTAGCGCCTAGCCGGCCAGCGCCTCCAGGTACCCGGCGATCAGCGGGTGGAAAGCCCGGAAGGCCCGGCCGAGGGCTTCGCCGAGCTCGGGCCCGGGCCAGTCATCGGGCAGCAGCTCGTCGGGCAGGTCAGGGTCGGCGGAGGTCGCGTCGAAGATCGGCATCGTGGCGTCGGCGAAGGCGCGGAACGCGGCCGCCCCGGCGGGATGCCGTTCCGCCTGGTCGGTCAGGGCCCGCGACTGGGCTAGGACCTTCCGGTAGCGGCCGGCCAGGTCGTCCAGGCCCCACAGCCGCGCCGCGACCAGGCGGCTGTCGGCTTCGTCGAGCCTGATCTGGACCCGCAGCAGCTGGCTGCCCGGCGGCGGCTGGTCGGGCACCAGCCCGGTGAGTTCGGCCCACCGGTCGCTGGTCGCCACGAGCAGGCCGGGGCGGAGCGTGGCGTAGCCGAGCAGCTGGCCCGTGCGCCGCAGCCGGTCACGATAGGCGCGCGCCTCCTCGGGGACCTCGTACAAGACGCCGCTGAAGAACCCCTCCCACGCCGGCCGCTTGCCGCGTAGCTGGCTCTCGATCCTGGCCTGGGCCGAGTAGATCGCCGGGGCCAGCCGGTACCTGGCCTCGCGCCCGGCGCGTTCGGAGTCGAGCCAGCCTTCCTTGCGCATCCGCAGTAGCACAGAACGGGAGGCCGCCTCCGACAGGCCGAGGTCGGCGAGGAGCTGGATCAGCGTCCGTCCCGGAAGCTGCCCGCCGGGCAGCTGGCCGCCGAACGGCACCGCCGCCGCGCCGAAGGCGAAGCAGACCAGGCCCATCCGCGGGCTTACCTCTGGTCCGTTCACCTCATGCCTCCCGCATATAGTGTACTTCCTATTACGGTCGTGTGTTAATATACACGATATGAGCCAGCCCCCGCAGGCAGGAACCGGGTCGCGGGCATCGGTGTGGGCCCGGGTCGAGTCGTTCGCGTCGATCGCCGTCTTCGACATCGGCGGGCCGCTCGTGGTCTACCAGGTGCTGCGCTCGCACGGGGTGAGCGAGGTCAAGTCGCTGGTGCTCAGCGGCATCTTCCCGGCCCTGGGCGTGGCGCTCACGGCCATCCGCCGCCGACGCCTGGACGCCATCGGCGCCCTGGTCCTGCTCGGCATCGCCGTCGGCACCGTCGTTGGGCTGGCCAGCGGAAACGCTAAGCTGGTGCTGGTCGAGGGTTCGGTGCCGACCGGGATCTTCGGCCTGGTGTGCCTGGGCTCGCTGTGGACTAGCCGCCCGCTGATGTTCCGGTTCGCCCTGGAGTTCATCGGCCCGGACACGCCCAAGGGCCTCGACTTCAGCAGCCGCTGGCAGTGGGAGGGCTTCCGGCACACCTTCAACGTCATCACGGTGGTCTGGGGGGTGGCCTACCTGGCCGAGGCCGCGGCCCGGGTCATCATCGTGGAGAACACCTCGGCCGGAACCGCCCTGGCCATCTCCAAGTTCATGCCCTTCGCGGTCGCCGGCATCGTGGTCGCCTGGATGACCGTCTACGGCCAGCACGCCAAGCGCAAGGGCGAGGCCGCGGGTGCGGCGGCCCGCGCAGCTCAGGCCGCTCAGGCCACTCAGGTTGCTCAGGCCGCTCAGGCGGCGGCCACCGCGGTCCCCGCCGCCGAACCGCCCGCCACGCCGCGCTGGCCGGGCGGCGTAACCTCCTAGGGAGCCGCTTCCCTAGGAGGGCGCGATGATCCAGGGGTTCGACCCGCGCACCGGAGAGCCCGTCGGGGAGCCGGTCGCCGAGACCACGGACGTCGGCCTTGACGCTATCGTGGCGTCCGCGGCGTCGGCCGCGCCCGCCTGGGCCGCGTCGCCCCGGCGGGCGGAGGCGCTGGAGGCCGTGGCCGACGCGCTGGACGAGCGGACGGGCGAGCTGGCCGTGATCGCGGACACGGAGACCGCGCTCGGCGGCGAGCGGCTCACCGGCGAGGTGGCCCGCACGACGGGGCAGTTGCGGCTGTTCGCGGGGGTTCTGCGGGACGGCGGGTACGCCGACGCGGTAGTCACGCCGGCTGTCGGCGTCGTGCCGGACATCCGGCGGATCACCCGTCCGGTGGGCCCGGTGGCGGTGTTTGCCGCGTCCAACTTCCCCTTCGCGTTCTCCGTGGCCGGCAACGACACCGCGTCCGCGCTGGCGGCAGGCTGCCCGGTGGTGGTGAAGGCGCACGAGGGGCATCCGGTCACCTCCGATGTGACGGCGGGCATCGTGACCGAGGCGCTGGCGTCGGCCGGGGCCCCGCCGGGCGCGTTCGGTCTGGTGCACGGGGTTCAGGCGGGCGTTCGGCTGCTCAGGCACCCGCTGATCGCGGCGGCCGGGTTCACCGGCTCGACGTCCGGCGGGCTGGCGCTGGCCCGGATATGCGCGGAGCGGCCGGTCCCGATCCCGTTCTACGGCGAGCTCGGCTCGGTCAACCCCTGCGTGGTGCTGCCCGGTGCCGCGGCCTCCCGCCCCGACGCGATCGCGTCCGGATACGTCGCGTCGCTGACCCTCGGTACCGGCCAGTTCTGCACGAACCCCGGCCTGCTGTTCGTGCCCGAGGACGCCGGCCTGCTGACCGCGGTCGCGGATGCGGTGAGCGCGTCGTCCGGCGGCGCGATGCTATCCGGCCGGATCTTCGCCGGGTATGAGGACGCGGTGGACGAGACCGCGGGTCACCCGGGCGTCACGGAGCTAGCCGCCGGCCGGCCCGGGCCGGGGCCGTGGGGCGCCACCCCTCGGGTGTTCCAGCTCACCCTGAAGGAGTTCGCCGCCGACCTCGCGGTGCTGTCGCGCGAGCGGTTCGGCCCGGCCGGGCTGGTGATCACCTGTCCCTCGGTTCTTGATCTGCTCCCGGTGCTCGCCGCGCTGCCCGGCAACCTGGTCGGCACGGTGCACGCCGACCCCGAGTCGCCGGAGGAGCTGGACCTGGCCCGCCAGCTGGTCGCGGTCCTGGAACGCATCGCGGGCCGGATCGTGTTCAACGGGTGGCCCACCGGCGTAGCCGTGGTCGCGGCCCAAAATCACGGCGGCCCATGGCCTGCCACCACGATGCCGGCGTACACCTCCGTAGGGACAGCGGCGATCCGCCGCTGGCTGGTCCCCGTCGCCTACCAGAACTTCCCACCCGAGCTCCTGCCCCCCGCGCTCCGCTAACCCCCGCCCCCCCGCCTGCTCCCATGATCACGAAGGAATTTGTGCTCCAGGCGGTACCAGATCCTTCGTGATCATGAAACCGGTTGTGCGCCTCGCCGGGTTAGGGGGCGAGCCTCCTCTTCGCTTCGGCTAGGTCCATGCCGTGCAGGCGGAGGAGGTTCTCGCCGAGGATCTTGCGCTTGGCCTGGTCGGTGAGTTGCGGGTAGCCGTACCCGGCGCAGAGGTCCTCGGGGATGGAGAAGTCCATGAACGCGCGCAGCGCCCACTGCGGGTGGAACAGCGGCGCCTCCGAGCCGTAGATGATCTTGTCTTCGCCGCACCAGAACAGCAGCTTGCCGAGGATCTCCGCGAACAGCCTGGGCGCCCGGACCACGAAGTTGATCGTCGCCGCGATCGACGCGTACAGGTTCGGGTACCTGATCAGCTGCCAGCAGGTCTCGTCGAGGAACGGCAGCCCGACGTGGAAGATGACGAAGTTGATGTCGGGGAAGTTGGCCGCCGCCCCGTCCATGTCCCAGGTCTGGGTGTGCTCGATGGGCTGCGGCCCGAGCGGGACGCCCTTATGCACGCCGATCAGGTTCACCCCGAGTTCCTGCGCCTTCTCGAAGATCGGGAACGCGACGTTCGGGTCGTCCATCCGCCACGGGTACGGCTTCCCGTAGTCGTACCGGACGTTGTAGAACTTGAACGCGCGCGCGCCGAACTCCCCGACCTGCCGTTCCATCAGGTCAAGCGCCTTGCGTCCCTCGAGCGGGTTGACCGAGCCCCAGAAGACGGTCCGGTCCGGGTCACGGCTGGCCAGGTCGGCGCAGGTCTCCCACGGCGACAGGCCGTCGCGGAATAGGTCGGTCAGCGGCAGCGGCATCGCGACCAGCATGTCGGTATCGGATTCCTCGAACACCATCTTGCGGATGTCCGAGGGAGTCCACTCCCGCAAGAACTGGTCGGGCGCCAGCTTGTGCTCGTCGCTGTCCGGGGTCAGGGCGTTGTGGAACGCGTACAGGTGGTTGTCGAACATCAGGCCCGGCTGGCCGAACGCGTTCTTCGGGTCGAAGTTGAAGACGTGCGCCACGCAGTCGAAGACGAAGGCATCGTCGATCATCGCGGGCTACTCCTTTAGTGAGGCGTGGGCGCGGATGTACTCGTCGCGGTCGGGCACCGCCGCGGGCGGAGGGAGGAAGCGCAGGATGGACCGGGCCCGGGGGGAGAGCCGGTCCGGGCTCCACACCTCGTCCCAGACGATCGACACGTCGGCGTCGCTTATCCCGGGCTGGCCGAGCAGCTGCTCCTTCACCTGGGTCAGAACGGTGGCGGCGAACGGGCACCAGCCGGACGTCAGCAGTAGCTCGACGGTCGCCTTGCCGTCTTCGACCTGGACCGAACGCACCAGGCCCATGTCGATGACCGAGATGCCCTTCTCCCGGCAGCAGGGATCGTAGATTCCGGCGAGCGCGTCGCGTGCCCACGTCGGCAGCTCGGACATACCGTCATCCTCAGCCCCGCTCGCGCCAGAAGGCAAGACCCGGCTCAGGACGCTGGCGGGCTGGGGCCGGCCGCCTGCGTCTCGTTCTCCCTCGGGGGCTCGGGGCTGACCGCCGTGACCGCGTGGTGCATCTGCCCGAGCCGGCCCTCGTCATAGCCGTGCGCGCGCGCATCCAACGCCGCGACGTCACGGTCACGAGTCACTAGGACTGATCCTCGTAGCCTCAGCGTGCCCGCCCGGCCCTTGGATCCAGGCGATGATGCCCTGCGTGTCGGCGGGCACGGTGGTGTCCACGTGCAGGGTCGCGCCGACCTGCAGCGGCCGGGCGGAGCGCCGGCAGCGCTCCCATTCGTCGTCGGTGAGCAGGTCGCCGTGGATCGGATGGCGCGGGTGGCGCGCTTCGTAGCGGCGCCGGGCCACCTCCAGCGGGACGTCGCACCAGATCTCGACCGCCCTGGGCTGGTTCGCCCGGCTCAGGCCCCGAACGACGAAGTGGCGGACGTCGGCTAGCCAGCAGGACTCCAGGACCGCGCCGGCCGGGGCGTCGGCGAGCAGGGCCCACATCGTCTCGCTGGCGGCGGCTCCGACGGCCGAGTTCCAGCGGCGCTGCGGCCACCCGGCCCGTTCGGTGCCCAGCATGTCCGCGTGGGTCTCCTTGATCACGTCCTTGCTGAACAGCGGCAGGCCCAGGGCGGGGGACAGTGCGCGGGCCAGAGTGGTCTTGCCCGAGCCTGGAAGTCCGTTGACCAGGACGACGAGGGCCCCCGCCATGCCGTGCCTTCCCGGCCGCTACCGCGACCCGTACCAGGAGACGAAGGCGGCAAGAGCCGCGCCGCAGTCGTCCTGGTCGCTGCCCGGCACGGTGCAGGTCTCCCGCCAGCTCCCGTCAGGAACGCCCGGGTGGTAGGTCAGCACGCCGCGGGCCGGGTACCGGCCGCCAGAGGGCAGGCCGTCGCCTCGCACACCCGGCGGGTCGTCGAAGCTCACGATGCCGGCCGCGAGACGCAGTACCGTTTCCGCAGCGGGCCGGGCCGGGCAGGGCGTGCCGAACGCGCCGCGCCAGGCCGTAGCGGCGGTCGGGAACAGCCGGCAGGCCTGGGCGAGGGTGCAGCTGTAACACGCCGAGCTCTCCAGCCCGGCGATCGCGGCGTCGGTTGAGGCCTGGGTCAGCGGCCAGCCTGCCGCCCACACCTTGGGCAGCCTCTCCCCGGCCGGGTAGACCACCACCCCGCCGCTGCCGTCGGCGCCGTAGGACGCGGCGCAGCTCCAGCCCTTCGGCCCGACCAGGGCCATGATCCCCTGGTCGTCGGCGTACACCGCCAGCCCGCCCGCGAGCGCCCGCGGCACCGTCACCGGCCGCGACGCGGGCAGCGAGACCGCCGGGCGGACCGCCCCGAGAGATGTCGGGCAGCTGACCACCGGGAGATTGACGGTCACCGGCCCCGCCGTCGCTGCCGGGACAGGCGTCCCGGGACCGGTGGTCGCTGCCGGGGCGCTGCACCCCGCGACGAGCGCCGCCGCGAGCAGCGCCGCGGCGATCGGCCCGCGGCACGGCCTGCCACGCTGGCGAGTTTCCACGCGCTCATGACAGCAGAACCGTGCGTTCGGGGCAAATATCCGCCCTCGGCGCTCAGGTGGCGGCCGGGTCGGGCAGGAAGTCGGCGGCGGCGCGGACCAGCAGGGCCAGCTTGGCGCGCTCGGCCTCGGGGGTGATCGCGTTGCCCGCCACCGAGGTGGCAAAGCCGCACTGCGGGCTGATCGCCAGTCGCTCGGCATCGATGAGGGAGGTCGCCTCGCGGAGCCGGGCCCCGATCGCTTCAAGCGGCTCGACCCGCGAGGTCTTGGTGGTGACCAGGCCCAGTACCACGACCTTGTCCTCGGGGACCAGCCGCAGCGGGTCGAAGGTACCCGAGCGCTCGTCGTCGTACTCGAGCAGCAGCCGGTCGGCGTGCACCCCGCCGAAGATCGGGGCGGCGATCGCGCCGTACCCGCCGGACACGAGCCAGCGGCTGAGCTGGTTGCCGCGGCACAGGTGAAAGCCGAACGTCGCCGGGCGCCCGGCGTCGATCACCGCGTTGTCCAGCTCGATCCCGTACCCCAGCCACCGTTCCAGCGGCCAGCCGCGCTCCTCGTAGAACGCGCGCCAGCCCGGGTCGATCAGGAGCGGGTAGTGCGGCGCGTCGAGCTGAATGTAGGTGCAGCCCAGCCGCACCAGCTCGGCGACCTCGTCGCACAGCACCTGCACCACGTCGGCCAGGAACGCATCCAACGTCGGGTAAGGTCCGGTCGACCGCTGCGGCGACCAGAGGTTGGCGAACAGCGACGGGCTGGGCAGCGTGACCTTCGCCTGCCGGCTTGTGCAGCCGCGCAGGAACGTGAACTCCTCCGCAGTGAGGTTGCGGCGCTTACGTATCGGTGCGGTAACCGCCAGGCCCTCCGGCCGCGTGATCGTCAGGTCGCCGACCACCGGCGAATGCCACTCGCCCCACAGCCAGGCGTTGACGTCCACCCCGGTAAATCCGTCGCAGGCGGCGGTGAGCTCGCTCTGGAACGACTCGCGCCGCATCTCGCCGTCGTTGACCACCGGGAGGCCGAGTTCG
The DNA here is from genome assembly GCA_035505275.1 of Streptosporangiaceae bacterium. Taxonomy (GTDB): domain Bacteria; phylum Actinomycetota; class Actinomycetes; order Streptosporangiales; family Streptosporangiaceae; genus Palsa-504. Next base: position 13,445 of record DATJQX010000162.1, read on the forward strand.
GCCTGCATCGCGACGACCTCGCGGACCGCCCGGTCCTCGGCCGCCTTGAACTGGGCGGGCGCGAGCTCGCCTCGCGCGTAGGCTTCGCGGGCCTCGCGCAGGAACGGCGGGCGGAGCAGGCTCCCGACGTGCTCGACGCGCGCATGGACCGCCATGACGCCCAGCGTCCCACACCACGCTGCGACGGGACGCGAATGGGTGCTCACTCCGTGGGCCAATTACGCTAGATGTGTCTAAATTTGCTGGTAGGCAGGCTCGTGGGGGATCTGCGCTTGGCTGAGCTGACGGGTCCCGGCTACCTGGTCAGAAAGCGGCGGTGCGAGATGAAGCCTGATGAGTTCAGGGCGGCTGGTCATGAGCTGATCGACTGGATTGCGGACTACCGGGCAGGCATCCCGCAGCTGCCGGTGCAGGCGCAGGTGGCACCGGGCGAGGTAGCGGGGAAGCTGCCGAGCCGGGCGCCGGAGGAGGCCGAACCGTTCAGCCGGGTGCTGGCCGACCTGGACAGCATCGTCGTCCCGGGCGTGACCCAGGTCCAGCACCCGCGCTACTTCGGGTGGTTCCCGTCCAACGCGTCCCTCGCTTCGGTGCTGGGCGACCTGGCCGCGTCCGGGCTCGGCGCGCTCGGGATCACCTGGCAGTCCGCGCCGGCGCTGACCGAGGTCGAGGAAGTCGTCGTCGAATGGCTACGAGAGCTGACCGCGCTGCCCGAGTCGTGGAAGGGCGTCATCCAGGACACGGCCTCCAGCGCCTGCCTCGTCGCCCTGCTCGCCGCCCGCGAGCGCGCGACCAACTACTCGGAGGCGCGCGGCGGGCTGCAGGCCGAGAGCGCGCCGCTGACCGTCTACACCACCGAACACGCGCACTCCTCGATCGTGAAGGCGGTGGCCCTGGCCGGCTACGGGCGGGACAACCTGAGGTTCGCCGGCGTTGACCCGGTCACGTACGCCATGCGCCCCGAATCGCTGGCCGCGGCGGTGGAGGCTGACGTGGCGGCCGGCCTGCGCCCTGCCGCCGTCGTGGTCAACGTAGGCACGACCGGCACCACGGCCGTCGATCCGCTCGCCCAGATCGTCCCGGTGGCCCGCCGGTACGGCATGTGGGTGCACGTCGACGCGGCGATGGCGGGGTCGGCGCTGCTGCTGCCGGAGATGCGCTGGCTGGTCGACGGCGTGGAAGGCGCCGACTCGCTGGCGTGGAACCCGCACAAGTGGCTGGGCACCGTGCTGGACTGCTCGCTGCTGTACGTCGCTGACCCGGGCCACCTGATCCGGGTTATGTCGTCCAACCCGTCCTACCTCCGGTCCGCGGTTGACGGCGAGGTGACCCAGTTCAAGGACTGGGGCATCCCGCTCGGCCGGCGGTTCCGCGCGCTCAAGCTGTGGTTCCACCTCCGGCTCGACGGACCCGAGGCCATCCGGGCCAGGCTGCGGCGTGACCTGGACAACGCCCGCTGGCTCGCCGGGCAGGTCGCGTCGGCCCCGGCCTGGCGGGTCCTGGCCCCGGTCAACCTGCAGACGGTCGTGTTGCGGCACGAACCAGCGGGGACCGTCTCCGGCACCGGCGCCATCCTGGACGCCGACGCGCTGAACGCGCACACGCTGTCCTGGGTGGACTCGGTCAACGCCTCGGGCGCGGCCCTGCTCACCCCGTCCCTGCTTGACGGCACCTGGTCGGTCCGGGTCTCGATCGGGGCCGAGGCCACCGAGCGCCGGGACGTCGAGGAACTGTGGAGCCTGGTCAGGCAGGCCGCCGAGAGCCCCGATGGCAGACTGACCGCGTGACCATATCTGACCCCAAGACGGACCTGCACGATTACCTGCAGGAGGCCCGCGACGCCGTGCTCTGGAAGCTCGACGGGCTTTCCGAGTACGACATCCGCCGTCCGCTGGTGCCGACGGGCACCAACCTGCTCGGCCTGGTCAAGCACCTGGCCAGCGTGGAGTTCGGGTACTTCGGCGAGGTTTTCGGCCGGCCTTCCGCCGAGCCCCTGCCGTGGATGGCCCCAGACGCCGAGGCCAACGCGGACATGTGGGCGGCGGCCGACCAGTCGCGCGAGGAGGTCGTCGCGCTCTACCGGCGGGCCCAGAACCATTCTGACGAAACGATCAGTGCGCTGCCCCTTGACGCCGTCGGCCGCGTGCCCTGGTGGCGGCCGGAAACCAACGAGGTGACGCTGCACCAGATCCTGGTCCACGTGATCGCCGACACGGATCGGCACGCCGGGCACGCCGACATCGTCCGCGAGCTCATCGACGGGTCGGTCGGGATGCTGCCGGGCAACGACAACCTGCCGCCACGCGACCGGGCCTGGTGGGAGAGCTACCAGGCCCGGCTTGAACGCGTGGCGCAGGAGGCTGGTCAGGCGTAATGCGCCGTCAGGCGGCCGGCCAGCGAGCCTGCCGCAACTCGCGCTTGGTCGCGCAGTAGGCCACCCCGGCGGCCTCGAGGCCGGCCAGGATCAGCATCGCGGCCTGGGCAGGCAGGTACTGAAGCAGCAGCCCGCACCCCGCCACGCCAGCCGGAATCCCCAGGCCGATCAGCGTCATGAGCGCGGCGACGACCCGCCCGCGCTGCTCGGCTGGTGCCTGCCTGATCACCAGGATGTCGACAAGCACCCGGAGCGCGGGTACGCCAAGCATGACGATGAACATCAGGCTCGCCACCCACCACGGGCCGAACGGCACCGCGAGCAGCGCCAGGATCAGCACGTCCAGCAGGCACATGCCCAGCATGAGCACACCAGGCCTGAGCCGGTGCAAGATCCTGACCAGCGGCGCCCCCGCGAGGCCGCCGGCCGCACCCAGGCCGAGCGCCAGCCCGATGATGCCCGGCGCCACCGCCTGGTGACGCAGGATCACGATGATGACCAGCTCAAGCCCGGCGCCGATCGTGTTCACGAACATGATCAGCAACGTGGCCGCCCGGAGCACCGGCTGGTTCCAGAGCGCCCGCAGGCCCGCCAGCATGCCCCCGGACTGGGCGGCGGGCGATGCGCCCTCCGGCCGCCCGGCCGGCCTGGCGCGGTCCCGCTTCCCGCCCGGCACGACGGTCATCAGCACCGCGCCGATCAGCGCCAGCAGGAAGGACCCCGCGGTGAACATGAACGGCAGCGCGTGCGCCAGCGCGTGAACCCCGTAGAGCGCGCCGCCGATGGCCGGACCGGCTAGAGCCGCGCCGTTCAGCCTGACCTCATCCTGCGTGAGCGCCCTGGTCAGCTGCTCGGGCGCCACCACCGAGCGGGTCAGCAGCAGTCCCGCCGCGCCCTTGACCGCCTGCCCGATGCCAAGGAGCGCGGCGGCGAGTAGGAGCAGGGGCAGCGACAGTCGGCCGGCGACGAGCGCCACTACGACCGCCGCGGTCACCGTCGCCCTGGCGGCCTCCGCCGCGATGACGATCCTGCGGCAGTCGTACCGGTCGGCCAGCGAGCCGGCCGGCAGGCCCCCGGCTATCATCCCGGCGGCCTGGACCGCCGCGAACAGCCCGGCCAGTGCAGGAGAGCCGGTCATGGCCAGGATGACCAGCGGGTAGGCGACGTCCGCGATCGAGACGCCCAGGGTGGATGCGGTCGTGCCGATCCACAGCGTCTGGAACGGCAGGTTCCGCCACAGCGGCGGCGGCCCGATCGCCGTCCGTGGGCCTGCCTGCCCTTCAGCGGCGGTCGGCTCCGTTGCGACACTCATCGCCGACTCCTTTCACCTCTTCGTCATCATTCACGATCACATGAATGATGGCATGATCGTGAGTGTATGGCAAGATGTCTTCATGGAGCAGCCCCCGGCGGAGGTGGAGTCGGATCCGCAAGCGGTCCGGACCGTCGACGACGTCGAGGTACTCAAGGCGATGGCGGACCCGACCCGGCTGGCGATCCTGGCCGCCCTGATGAAATCGGGCCTGCCGGTCATGTCGGTCAAGGAACTGGCCGCCGAGCTCGGCGAGCCGCAGACCAAGCTCTACCGGCACGTCAAACAGCTGGAGGCGGTCGGCCTGATCCGCGTGGCCGGCACTCGCCTGGTATCAGGCATCCTCGAGCAGCGGTATCAGGCCTGCCAGCGGGACCTGACGCTCGCCCGCGGCTTCCTGTATGAGCACGCCGACGAGTCCGAGCTGGTTGTGCAGGCGGTGCTCGAGCGGTACTTCGACGGCTTCAGGGCCGCGTTCCAGGCGGACCGGCTGGCCGGGAACGAGATCCCGGACGAGGAGTCCTACCGCAAGCCGGTGCTGTTCTTCTCCGACCTGAAGGTCTCGCCCGCCAAGGCCGCGGAGCTGGTGAGCAAGATCCAGGAGCTCATGGACAGCCTGAAGGATGCCGAAGACCCGGACGGCGTGTCGATGAATCTCCTGCTCGGCTCCTACGTTCCGGTCGATCCAGGCGGCGGCTGACGGTCTCAGGGCTGGAACTGCACGTACCCGTACCGGGGCAGCGCGGTGGTGCTGGCGATCACCGCGCCCGCTGCGTCTAGCCAGTTGAGCCGGGAGAGCCGGAGCGCGTTGGGGACGACGAACGCCGCGTACTTCCGCCCGTCCACCACCCTCGGCGTGGCCAGCTCGGAAGACCCGTTGGAGAGAAACGCCTTGAGGCGAGCGGTGCGCGGGCTCACCTGAACGGCGTACGCGGTGGCATCGCCGGGGAGGCCGAGCGGCAGCGCCATGATGGTCTCCGGGCCGTCCGGCGTGCTGACCGGGCCGCAGGCGCCCGTCTGCGCGCTGCCGAGGGAACTTGACGCGCTGAATTCGTAGCAGTCTCCGCCGGTTCCGAACGTGACCGCGATGGACCAGCCCTTTTCGGGGATGCCCGCCGAGGCCAGGGTCCCGGACGCGGCCGCGCCGGAGACCCGGCCCATGTTGACCCACACGCCCGCGCTCTGCGGCGTGACTTCCGTTGCCGGTGGCTTCGAGGCCAGGTCCGGCATGGCAAAGTCGGTCGGCTCGCCTGGGGGAGGGTTAGCCGCAGTGATCCGCGTCGCCTGGGCCAGCGAGTAGGCAAAGCCGGCGACGTGATACCGGTACCCGCAGGCCGCCACGGTGACGGCCGGGACGTACCGACGGCCGTTGACGATGATCCCGCGGATATCGGCGGGCAGCTGGATGAAGCCGAAGGCTATACCGGGCAGAACCGCTCCCAGGGCCACGGCGGCGCTGTAGCCCGGGTCGGGATAGACCGGGTCGGCGTCCGTCCCGTTAACGGTGATCGCGGGCACGCACCGAGAGCCCGGGTCGGCGATGTCCTGGACGGCGAGCCGCCACGCGTGGCCGTCCGCGGTGCCGGTGGCGATCGTCTCGCCCGGTGCCGCGGGATCGGTGGGCGCCGCGGCCGGGGCGGCAGGCTGACGCCCGACGTCCAGGGCCAGCGTGGTCACGGCGAGGATCCCGGCGAGGCCGACGCCGACTACGGCGGCCCCCGCGCGCCGCAGGCGGATCCCGTTGCCCCGCCGGACGATGGCGTCGAGCGGGACGGCTGACGGCTGGACGGCCCGCAGCATGTCATCCACGCGCCGCCGCAGCTGGGTGTCCTCGGTTACGGTCACCACTCATCACCTTCTCCGAAGGCCGGGTTGGCGCGCAGCGCGGCCAGCCCGCGGGATAGCTGGCTTCGCACCGTACCTGGCGAGCAGCCCAGCGCGGCGGCGATCTGCACGTCGGTCAGGTCGTCCCAGTAGCGGAGCACGATGACGGCGCGCTGCCGTGCCGGCAGCTGCCGCAGCGCCGCCACCAGGGCGGCCCGCTCGCCGACCAGGTCCGCGGGGCCTTCCACCGCCAGCTCTGGCAGGTCGCCGGGCTGCTCGGTTACCCGGCGCTTGCGGAACCTACGGTTGCTCGTATTGACCAAGATGCGCCGAAGGTAGGCGTCCGGGTCGGCCGCCCCGCTGACTCGGCGCCAGGCTACGTAGGCCTTGGCCAGGGCGGTCTGCGCGATGTCCTCGGCCGTCCAGCGGTCTCCGGTGAGGCCGAAGGCCAGCCGGACCAGCCCCGGCCACCGCGATGCCGCGAACGCGCTGAAATCCTCGTCGTAGCTGATGGCGTCATGGGCGGCGGCAAGCTCGTCGCGGGGTTCGGTCACCACCTGCTCCACACCCGCTAAGAGCACCGTGGGTCGGCGAAACGTTGCACGGCAGAGCGGGACTCCCGCAAGCGCGCCCTGCGGATGAGAATGGACTATGGACGAGCGTGAGGATCTCAGCTGGCAGGCGTTCGGTGCGGCGGCCCGGGAGCTCGCGAAGGTCATCGCGGCCGACGGATTCGAGCCCGACCTCATCCTGTCCATCGCGCGCGGCGGCCTGT
>DATJQX010000163.1:0-25412 GCA_035505275.1 Streptosporangiaceae bacterium
ACCGCATGGCGATCAAGGCGATGAAGGCGGCGATGAACGCGACGATGCCTATGCCGCCGGTCAGGTTGCGGCCGAGCCAGGCGCCGAGCGCGAACAGGCCGGCAGTGCCGGCGACGTAGCTCATGGTCTGCGAGAACAGCGAGTGGGCCTGGCTGCGGTCCGCGGTTCCCATCTGCCGGTAGGGAAGGGTCTGAGCCATGTGCTTCTCCTTCTTGGGGTGTGCGCGGCCCGCGTCGCGGCCATGCCGTCAATGCTGCTATCCGCGGCGGGAGTTGGGAACCGGTCGTTGCACATAGTGAACACCATGGCCGGTGCCCCGGCCTTGGAGGCCCTATGCCCAGCGAGGTCCTCGCTAACGATCCCTGCTGCGCGCGAGCGGCCGGCGTCAGCACGTCGCCGACCGCCTCGACCAGTAGTGTCATCTCGTAGGCCACCAGGTCGGTATCGCACTCCGGAGCGGCCAGGACGGTCAGGCTCGATCCGTCGCTGACGGCCATGACGAACATCAGCCCGGCTTCCATCTCCACCAGGGCCTGGGTGGCCCGGCCGGCCTCGAACAACCGCGCCGCGCCCTGCATCAGGCTGGTGAGCCCCGAGACGATGGCCGCGAGCTGGCCGGCGAAACCAGCGGGGATGTGCTCCGACAGCGCCAGCGGGACGCCGTCCGCGGACACCACGGCTGCGTGTGCGACATCGGGGACTCGCGTGGTGAAGTCGGTGACGAGCCAGTTCAGGTCCTGGCGGTATGCGTAACTCAACGGTCGGCTCCCTCTCCGGAGTCGGGGGTCAGGCCCTCCTTGGCGCGACGTGCCCCGCGCTGGAACCCGCTCAGGCGGCTGCGAGCCACGTCAGGTGACCGCGGCGACCGCGGCGTGGTCGGGGTCTGCGTTTCGGGCCCCGACCCCGGACGGCTGGTGCCGCCGCCGGCGGCGGAACCGGGGATGAGGTTCGCCCGCGGGACGCGCGTGGGCAGCCCAGCCGTCGTGAAGTCGCCGTGGACCGGCTGCGCGATGATCTGGGCGGCGTGCTTGCCGATCGCCCACCCGTCGGTCCCGGAGCCCGCGCGCCCGTCCCGCAATGCCGGTTGCGCCGGCGATGCCGCGCTCCAGCCCGCCGAGCCGCCGCCGTTATCCGCAGCGGACGAGGTGTGGCTCCGGAACCAGCCGGCCGTCGCCGCGGTGGCCGGTCCGCTCTCGCGCGAGCCGATGCCGGCGGGCTCGGGCACGACGACATCGCGCCGGCGGCTGGCGGGCTGAATCTCCATGACCGGGCGCGCAGGTATGCCGTGGCCGTCTGTATTTCCCCGGCCCGGGAAGCCTGACTGGGCGGCGAGGGTCCAGGGCCGCGTGCCGAACAGGCTGGCCTCCCGCTCGATGACGCTGTCCGGTAGCCAGACGAGGGCGGTCAGCCCTTGGGGGGACCGGGGCCGTAGCCGGACCCGTATCCCGTGCCGTTCGGCCAGGCGGGCCACGGCGAACAGGCCCATGTGCCGGGAGACCGAGACGTCTATGACGGGAGGGTTGTCCAGCCGCCAGTTAATCTCGGCCAGGCGGGCCTCGGGAATGCCGACCCCGCTGTCACTGACCTCGATCAGCACGCCGCCGCTGGTCGGTTCCTCGGCGGCCACGTGTACCGGGGTGTCCTTCGGGGAGAAGATCGTGGCGTTCTCGATCACCTCGGCCAGCAGGTGTACCACGTCGGAGACCGCCGACCCGGTGATCGCGATGCCCGGCTGGACCTTCAGCGTTACCCGGCTGTAGTGCTCGATCTCCGATGCCGCAGCCCGCGCCACATCCGCCAGCGACACCGGTCCGCTCCACTTGCGCGCGCTGTCGTGCCCGGCCAGCAGCAGCAGGTTCTCCGAGTTGCGGCGCATTCGGGTGACCAGATGGTCCATCGCGAACAGGTTGGACAGCCGCTCCGGGTCGCCCTCGTTCTGCTCCAGGGAGTCGATCATGCGCACTAGGCGCTCGATCAGGGTCTGGCTGCGCCGGGACAGGTTGACGAACATCGCGTTGAGGCTGTTCCGCAGGCTGGCTTCGTCGCTGGCCAGCCGCACCGCCTCCGAGTGCACCTGGTCGAACGCGCGGGCGACCTGCCCGATCTCGTCGGTGGACAGCACGTCGATCGGCGCCACCGTCAGGCTGATGGGCGCATCCTGGGCCTCGCCCAGCAGCCGGACCCGCTCGGGCAGTTCCACCGTGGCGACATTGAGCGCGCCTTCCCGCAGCCTGCGCAGCGGACCGACCAGGGACCGGGCCACCGCGACCGTCGCCAGCAGGACCAGGAGCAGAATGATCGCGGTCACGATGGCGGTGACCAGCGCGGAGCCCTCCGCGCTTCCCTGCAGCGACTTGGCTCGCGCGACGATGTTCCTGGCGACATCCAGCTCGGTCTCCTGCATGGCGTCGACCTTGGCCGACTGAGCCGAGTACCACGCCCCGGGCGCCTTGGCCGCGCTGATGTTCAGGGCGCCCGCGCCGATGTCCGGAACCCCGGTGCCCACGACGTAGAGCTCGATGTTCTGGGCCTGGTTCACCGCGGTCCCGTACACGTTGTTGACGAAGTTGTTGTACGTGCTCTGCTCGGCCGGCGTGGCTGTGGTGGCGAACGCCGTCAGGTCGGTGAGCTCTTCGGACTGGGCCGTGAGCAGGGCCTGCAGCTCACCGTCGGCGAAGAGCTGCTGATTGAACGCGTTGTACAAGATCGCGCGCTGCTGCGCGGCCTGGTCCTTGGCCAGGGACAGCGAGTCGAGCGTCTGGACGTCGTTGACCAGGGTGGCGTCGGAGGTGCCCTGCGCGATCTGGTCGTTCAGGGCGATCATGTCGGTGATGGGAGTTCGGTAGTCGACGATCACCGCGAGCGCGGACTCGCTCGCCTGGGCCGAGATGCGGAGCTCGTGGAGGTGCCGGATATCGGTGAGGACCGTGGCCACCCGGGACTGGATGTTGGCCGGGAAGGAACCGCCGATCCTGGCGGCCAGCGACTGCACCCTGGCCGCCGCGGCGTTGGTCGCGGCGTACACGCCGTTCAGGTCCGCGGCGCTGGTGATGGGCAGGAGCCCGGTCGTCTTGTCGCGCTCGTCCTCCAGGGCCTGCACCAATCCGGTGACCTGCTGCCCGAGGTCGGCGAGCTGCGACACCCCGCCGAATTCTGAGGCGCTTTGCGCCGCCGACGCGACCCGCAGGCCACCGAAGACCAGGCCCATGAGCAGGGCCAGCACGATGACGGCGATCAGCCGCGTGGACACCGGCCAGTTCCGCAGGGCCAGCGCGCGCGGACGGGTAAATCGCGAGGTCGCAGGCTCGGCGGCGTATTGGTTGGCATTGCCGGCGCGCGGTGCCGCGCTCACCACTCTGTGGTTACCCATCGCTGATGTCCTCGCTGGTTACGCTCATTCGCCGAGCCGCCGCAACCGACCCACTCAGAACTAATGCAAACGGATGCACCACGTGGGATGCCGCAACTGTAGTGGGACAGGTGGCCAAATATCCGGCAAATGATTATGTGGTGACCTAGCCGGAAATCAGACCGGATCGGGCCCGCTGGCCGCCGACGCGCTCGCCCGCCAGGGTCAGGCCGGCGGGGAGGTCGAGGATGTCGTGACCGCGTCGGTCCAGGGCGTCTTGTCGATGACTGCCGAGCCATCACTGCTCGGCAGGACCTGGATGAATTTGCCGTCCTGCCACTGGAAGACGAACGCCGCCGCGGCGCCGTTCTCGCCCAGCGCGTCGAACCTCACCGGCCCCTGGACGCTGTTCAGGGTGACGCCGCTGTGCAGGTAGGCGATGATCTTGGCGTTGTCGGTGCTATGGGTGGCGGTGACCGCCTGCGCCATGATCTGGCCTACCGAGTACGCCTCCGCCACGTCGGAGTTGATGCCGGACGCGGTGCCGCCGTACAGGGCGAGGTACTCCTTGACCATCTTCTGGCTGGCCGCGTTGTCGTAGCCGGGATACCAGCCGTCGGGCACCATCATCCCGTTCTCGTTGCCCTGGCCGACCGCGGAGACGAATGCGGCACCCTGGTCGGGCCCGGACGCCGCGATGAACAGCTTGGGCGTGTAGTGCTGCTGCGCGAACACCTGCATGAAGGTCTGGACGGTGGGCACGTCGGTGGACCCGAGCACCACCAGTTGCGCGCCGGATGCGGCGACCGCCTGGGCAGGCGCCGTGTAGGCCGACTGAGTTTCCGCGAAAATGTTCGAATATACCGTCTTGATGTCAAGGTTCTGCAGCAGCGTCTGGGCCAGCTCGACCGGCGGGTCGGCGAACGGGTCCTGGGCCATCGGATAGGCCGCGGTCTTCGGCCGCTCGCTCGCCGGCAGGCTGGCGATCCAGTGCACGAACGGGACCATCTCGTCCGCGATCGGCAGGCTCACGTCGAACGTGTTGCGGTCGGCCTGGTTGGACACGGTGTCGAAGACCGACGGCGCACCACCCGCCCCTTCCACGAACGCGTAGCCGTACCGGGCCGCCACCGCCGAGGCCGGCGCGGACAGCAGTGAGGAGAACGGCCCGAAGGCCAGGTCCACGTGGTCCTGGCCGAACAGGATCTGGTAATTGGTGACCACCTGGTTCGTCAGGCCGCCGTCGTTGAGGATCTTCAGCACGACCTTCCGGCCGAGTAGGCCGCCGTGGGCGTTCACGTCGCTGGCCCACAGGTGGTACCCCTTGTCGAACGCCAGGCCGTCCGCCTGGAAGGAGTCCGGGTTGTCGGCGGGTCCGGCGCTCAGCGAAAGTGACGCGCCGATGATGATCGGGCCGGCGGCGCTGCTCGTCGGGGCCGCCGAAGGTGGGTTGCTGGTACTTGTGCAGGCGGCGGCGAGCACGCTCACGCCGAGCATCACGGCGGCGCCCATGGCGAATCTGGCAGGCCTCACGCCCTCGGTTATACCGGGCGCAACACCCGTATGCCGGGTAAATGGCATGAAGTCCCTGCCCGGCGCGGCCCCGAGGCCGGCGACTCGGGCCGGTCTCGATCCGGGAGGCGGATCAGCAGGTCGGCGGCGGGTGCCGTCGCGGCAACGGCGCGCGCGTTGGCCTGGTCCAGGCGGTCCACCCAGTCCCTGGCCTCGTCCGGGGTCTTGCCGAACTGGATGTGCCTGCTGATCAGGCAGGCGCGCCGCACCTCATCGTCGAGTTGGCAGAACCAGATCTCATCGAACCAGGACGCGACGGCCCGCCACTCCGGAGCCGGCAGCAGCAGGTAGTTCCCCTCGCTGACGATGATCCGCGCGTCCGCGGGCACGCGGATCGCCTGGGCGATCGGCTGCTCCAGGTCGCGTTCGAAGGCCGGCACCCAGACCGCCTCGCCCGCCGCGATCCGCCCGAGCAGGGCACCGTAACCTGCCGCGTCGAAGGTCTCCGGGGCCCCCTTGCGGTCGCGGAGCCCGATCAGGTCCAGTCCGGCGTCGGCGAGGTGGAAACCGTCCATCGGCACGTGCGCGACCACGGCACGCCTGGCGGCCAGCGCGGCGGTCAGCGCCGTGGCCAGTGTGGTCTTGCCCGCGCCGGGCGCTCCGGCAATGCCGAGGAGCACCCGCCGCCCGGCGGGCGCGCGATCCAGCAGCCGCATGGCCCGGTCGGTGAGTTCGCTGAGCGGTCGGACGCCGGGTGTGACTCGATGCCGCTCGCCGGGTTCGTCATCAATCTGCACGGACCAAGTGTCGTTCAGCCCGAGCATCTACGAACCGCTCGCTGCCGTTCCGTGAGGGAAACATGATGAGTAACAAGCCACGTCTACGGGCTCAGAGGCGATAGACGGAGATAGCGGTGTCGGCGAAGACGGCGGCTCGTTCGGCCGGGCTGAGCTGGCCGGTCAGGTCACGGGCGGCTTCGACGACCTGGCCGTAGGAGGCCGCCAGCGTGCAGACTGGCCAATCCGAGCCGAACATCATGCGGGCCGGGCCGAAGGCATCGAGCGCGACTTCGGCGTAGGGGCGCAGGTCCCCGACCTTCCAGCGGCTCCAGTCGGCCTCAGTCACCAGGCCGGATAGCTTGCACGCCGTGTTGGGCAACGCGGCCAGCCGGCGCAGGTCCTGTGCCCACGGCGGGATGCTTCCCGAGGCGATGGGCGGCTTTCCGAGATGATCGAGGACGAACAGCAGGTCGGGTACGGCCGCCGCAGCCCGGGCGGCCTGGCCGAGCTGGCCTGCCGTGATGACGAGGTCGTAGACCAGGCCCGCGTCGGCGACCGCGGCCAGGCCGTGCAGGACGTCGGGCCTGGCCAGCCACCGCGGATCGGGCTCGTTCTGGACCTGGTGGCGCAGGCCGGCCAGCTTGTCCCCGCCCGGCAGGGCGGTGAGCTCGGCGATCCGGTCGGCGAGGCCGGGGGCGGTCAGGTCGGCCCAGCCGACGACCCCGGCGATCAGGTCGCTGGTGCCGGCCAGCGCGAGTAGCTCTGGCGTTTCCCCCGGCCCGCTGACGGTCTGCACGACCACGCTCGCCGCTACGCCGTTGGACTCGGCCAGGGGCCGGTAGTCACCGAGCAGGAAGTCGCGGCGCAGCGGCGCGAGGGCGGTTCCGGTGATCCAGTCCTGGTCGCGCGCGCCAAGGTCCCACAGGTGGTGGTGCGCGTCGACGATCCCCGCGGCGCGCGCGCGCGTGTGCCGTGCGATTCTCACGACGCCTCCGTTCCGGGCGTTTCACGGTATGTCATACTCGGGACAAACATCCGATCTTTGCGGAGCGGGGGTGCGCACCGTGGCCGTCACCGACGAGGCCATCGAGAAGATCAAGGCCATGATCACCTCCGGCGCGCTGCGGGCGGGGGACCGGCTGCCCAGGGAGGCGGATCTGGCGGCCGAGCTCGGCCTGTCCCGGAGCTCGCTGCGGGAGGCGGTGCGGGCGCTGTCGCTGGTCAACATCCTGGACGTGCGGCGGGGCGACGGGACCTACGTGACCAGCCTGGAACCGCGGCTCCTGCTCGAGGCGCTGAGCTTCATCGTGGATTTCCACCGCGACGACACCGTGCTTGAGTTGCTGCGGGTCCGGCGCATACTCGAGCCCGCCGCCACCGCCATGGCCGCGGAGCGGATCACCGACTCCGAGACGCAGGAGCTGCGCAAGCTGCTCGACAGCATCGGCCCGCACCCGGAGGCCGAAGAGCTGGTGGCAAACGACCTGGAGTTCCACCGGAGGATCGTCGCCTGCTCGGGTAACTCCGTGCTCTCCTCGCTGCTCGAATCGATCTCGGCGCCGACCACCAGGGCCCGGGTGTGGCGCGGGCTGACCCAGACCGGGACGCTGGCCCAGACGCTGGCCGAGCACCGGGCCATCCTCGACGCCGTGGCCGCTCACGAACCCGAGATCGCCAGGTCCTGGGCCACCGTGCACATCGCAGGCGTCGAGCAGTGGCTGGCCTCGGTGCTCTGAGGAACGGTCATGGCCGCAGGCCGTCCAGGTCGGTCCAGAGGGCGTCCGGGATGGTCAGGGACAGGTAATCCGCGTCGGCGCGGATCTCGTCGGGGGTGCGCGCGCCGACCACGGCGGCGGTGACCGCGGTGTTGCGCAGGGCGTAGCGCAGGGCGGCGGCGGCCACCGGGACGCCGTGCCGGGCGCAGATGCCTGCGATGCGGCGGACGCGGGCCAGGACGCCGGGGGCGGCCGGGGCGTAGTCATAGCGGTTACCCCCGGCCAGGATCCCGCTGTTGAACACGCCCGCGGCGAGCACCGCGACCCCGCGCGAGCGGCACAGCGGGAGCAGGGACCCGGCCGCGGAGTCGTCAAGCAGCGTGTACCGCCCGGCCACGAGCACGCAGTCCAGGTCGCACCGGGATACGAACCATTCGGCGAGCGGGGCGGAGTTGACCCCGACGCCGATCGCGCCGACGGCGCCGTCCGCGCGCAGCCGGGCCAGGGCGGGATAGGCGCCCTCCAGCGCCTCGGTCACGTGCTCGTCCGGGTCGTGGATGAGCGCGATGTCCACCCGGTCCAGCCGCAGCCGCCGCAGGCTGTCCTCCAGCGACCGAAGCGCCCCGTCCGCGCTGTAGTCGCGGACCCGGCTGAGCGCCGGGGTGCCGTAGAACTCGTAGGCGCCGTCTTGGGGACCGGCTGCGGGCACCAGCAGCCGCCCCACCTTGGTGGACACGACGAACTCGGCGCGCGGGCGCCCGGCCAGGAAGTCGCCGATCCGCTGCTCGGACAGCCCGGCCCCGTAGTGCGGCGCGGTGTCGAAGGCGCGGATCCCGGCGTCCCACGCAGCCTGGAGGGTGGCGGCGGCTGTCTCGTCGCTGACGGGGGCGTAGAGCCCGGCGATGGGAGCACCGCCGAAGACCAGCGGACCGCCGGGAATCATCACGGGCTCGGCTGCCAGGCGGGACCGGAGGGGTACGAGTACTCCGCCAAGGAGCCCGGCAGCATCTCGGTGGACGCGCCGGGCGCTTCCGGCGTGCGGTAGCGGCCGCGTGCCACGACGGCGGGGGCGGCGAAGTGCTCGTGCAGGTGATCGATCCACTCGATCCTGCGCCCCTGCGAGGTGCCGGAGATGGCGACGAAATCGAACATCGCCAGGTGCTGCACGATCTCGCACAGGCCCACCCCGCCGGCGTGCGGGCAGACCGGCACCCCGAACTTGGCGGCCAGCAGCAGGTTGGCGACGTTCTCGTTCACGCCGGCGACGCGGCAGGCGTCGATCTGCATGATGTCGATCGCGTCGGCCTGCAGCAGCTGCTTGAACATCACCTGGTTGGCGACGTGCTCGCCGGTGGCGACCTTGACCGGCCGCACGCCGCCACGGATCGCCGCGGTGCCGAGGATGTCCTCGGGCGCGGTCGGCTCCTCGACCCAGGCGGGCCGGAACGGCGCCAGTTCCCTGATCCAGGCGATGCCGGTCGGCACGTCCCAGACCTGGTTGGCATCGATCGCGATGCCGAAGTCGTCCCCGAGCACATCCCGCGCGATCGCGCACCGGCGCCTGTCATCCTCAAGCACCGCGCCGACCTTGAGCTTGACCTGGCCGAAGCCCTGTTCGGCCGCCTCGGCGCACAGCGCGGCCAGGCGCTCGTCCGAGTAGCCGAGCCAGCCCGGCGCGGTCGAGTAGGCCGGGTAGCCGTCCCGGCGCAGCGTGGCGATCCGCTCGGCGCGCCCCGGGTACCCGCGCTCGAGCAGGCTGAGCGCCTCGTCGGGGGTCAGCGCGTCGGACAGGTAGCGGAAGTCGACGAGCCCGACGATCTCCTGCGGGGTCAGCCCGGCGAGCAGCAGCCACAGCGGCTGGCCGGCCCGGCGGGCGGCCAGGTCCCAGCACGCGTTCAGCACCGCGCCGGTCGCCATGTGCATGACCCCGCAGGCCGGGCCGAGCCAGTGCAACGGGCTATCGCGGACCAGGCGCCGGTACAGCTCACCGAGCCGGCCGGGGCCGCCGGGGCCGCCGAGGATATCGTCCACGTCCTGCCCGGCCAGGAACGGCTCGAGTACCCTGATCGCGGCCAGCAGGACCTCGTTGCCCCGCCCGATCGTGAACGCGTAGCCGTGCCCGGCCAGGTGCTCGGCGTCGGTCCTGACGATGACGTACGCGGCGGAGTAGTCAGGCGCCGAGTTCATCGCGTCGGATCCCGCCAGGCTCCGCGACGTCGGGAACCGCACGTCATAGAGCTCGAACCCAGTGATCTTGGTCACTCGGCGCTCGCCTCGCCGCCGATGACGCGGGCCAGGATCAGCGCGAACAAGATGACGCCGCCGTCGATCGCCTCGATCCAGTAGTTCGGCGCGTTCTCCAGGTCGAGGATGTTCTGCACGACGCCGAGCAGGATGACGCCGGACGCGGCGCCCACCATGTTCCCGCGGCCGCCCTGCAGCGACACGCCGCCGATCACGGCCGCGGCGAAGACGGAGAAGATGATGCCCTCGCCGTAACCCTGCGTCGGGGCTACCGAGGAGACCCGGCCCGCCTCCATCAGGCCGCCGATCGCGGCGAGGATGCTGCCGGCGATGTAGACGCCGATCCGGACCTGATCCACCTTGATCCCGGCGGCGCGGGCCGCCTCCCGGTTGCCGCCGACGGCGTAGATCGCCCGGCCCAGCCGGTGATAGCGCAGGAAGACCCCCGTGCCGGCAAAGATCGCCGCCGCGACGATCAGCGACAGCGGGATCGCGCCTACGTTGGCCGCGCCGAGGTAGCCGAACGCGGTCGGCAGGTTGAACGGGGCCTGCCCCTTCACGATGCCGTCCTGGATTCCGGCCAGCAGGATCGTCATGCCGAGCGTCACGATGAAGCCGTTCAGCCGGCCCTTGACGATCAGCAGCCCGTTGACCAGGCCGACTGCCGCGCCCACCGCCAGCAGGATCACGATGCCCAGGTACGGGTTGAGCAGCATGCCGTTGCCGAACGCGGCCACGGGCACGAGCAGCCAGGCGGCGAGCATCGGGGCCAGCCCGTAGGTGGATTCGAGCGAGAGGTCCATGCCGCCGATGAGCAGGATGAGGGATTCGCCGACCACGACGACGCCGAGGGCGGAGATCTGCTGGCCGATCCCCGTGATGTTCGACACCGTGAGGAAGTGGCTGTTCAGCACCGCGCCCACGATGAGGAGGACGGCCAGGACGGGCAGCAGCGCGGCCTCGCGGATCCACGAGATCGCGGCGGCGCTCCTGCTGCGCCTGCGCGCGAGCGCGGACTCCACGTCGGCCGCCAGGGCGGCGAGCTTGTCTTTGGTTTCGCTCATCGCGCCCCCAGGCCCTCGGTGGCCGCGATCAGCGCCTCGCGGTCGAAGGGCGGATCGGTGAACTCCGTGAAGATCTCGCCGCGGACCAGGACCACCACCCGGTCGCAGATGACCAGGTCGTCCAGCTCGTCCGTGGCCAGGAGCAGGCTCGCCCCGGTTTGGGAGGTGACTCGTTCCAGCTCGGAAAGCAGCAGTTGCTTCGAGGCCACGTCTACGCCCCGGGTCGGGGTGATCGCGACGATCAGCACCGGGTCGCTGGCCAGGGCCCGGGCCACCGTCACCTTCTGCTGATTGCCGCCGGACAGCTCGCGGACCGGCTGGCCGAGCCCGGCCGACACCAGCGACAGCCGCCTGGCCAGCGGCGCCGCGAGCGCCTCGCGGCGCCTGGGGCCGACAAAGCCTCCCCTGGCGAGGCGGTCGGTGACCGTCATGGTGATGTTCTCGGCCGCACCGAGCAGCGGCACGAACCCGTCGGCCTGCCGGTCCTCGGGGATGTAGCCGATGCCTGCGCGGAGCGCGCCGGCCCGGTCCCCGGGGCGCAGCACGCGATCGCCGAGCCGCACCTGGCCCGCATCGGGCGTGGCCGCGCCGGCCACGATCCGGGCCAGGGTGGTCGCGCCTGAGCCGCGCAGCCCGGTCACGCCCACGCGCTCGCCGCCGCGGATCGTGAGGGAGACGTTGCCGAGGAAGACGCCCGGGGAGGCGAACGTCACGTTCTGGACCGCCAGGGCCGGGTGAGCGCCGCCGTCGGCGGCGGCCCGGACAGGCTCCGTGCGGCTGGCCGGTGATACCACTGGTCGTTCGGCATGAATGACCTTCGGCCCGACCATGGCGGCGATCAGGTCCTCCTTGGTCACCTCGCCGAGCGGGGCGGCCAGCACCATCTCGCCGTCCCTGAGCACGGCGACGTCGGTGCAGATCTCGAAGACCTCTTCGAGATGGTGGGAGATGTACAAGATCGCGACGCCCTGGGCCTGGAGCTGGCGGATCCGGTCGAATAGGCGCTGGGCCGCGCCGCGCTCGAGCGCCGCGGTGGGCTCGTCGAGCAGCAGGCAGCGGGTGCCGGCCGCCAGCGCCCTGGTGATCTCGACGACCTGCCGCTGCTCGACGGTCAGGTTCCCGCAGGCGGTGTCGGCGTTCACGTTGAAGCCCCAGTCCGCCATGACCTGCCGGGTCTGCTCGCGCATCCGGCGCCAGTCCACGATCCCGAGACCCCCGATCCCGGGCCGGCGCGGCGGCCGGCCGAGGAAGACGTTCTCCGCCACGGTGAGGCCCGGCACCACCATGGAGTGCTGGAAGACGGTGGCGATGCGCCCGCGCCATGCGGCGAGGTCACCGAGCGATGGGGCGGGGCGCCCGTCGAGGCGCACCTCGCCCGCGTCCGGCGGGTAGAGGCCGGACAGGATCGAGACCAGGGTGGACTTGCCCGCGCCGTTGCGCCCCACCAGGCCGAGGCATCGGCCGACCTGCAGGCTCAGGTCCACGCCCTGCAGCGCGCGGGTACTGCCGAACCGCTTGTGAATCCCCGCCGCCTCGGCCGCGGGTGCGGCCGCGTGATCCGGGACGGCGGGGATTACCGGTTCGCTCATACTCAGGACGCCGAGGCGCTGCACACGCCGCCGTGGGCGTTGCCGTAGACGTTGCCCCACAGGGCGGAGTCGCTGACCGGGGTGGTGGTGACGGTGCCGGACTGGCCGTCGACCGGGGTGATGGTGAAGGTCTGCGTGGCCTTCGTCACGAACGGCGCCACGATCGGGTCGCCGAGGTTGGTGTCGCCTGCGTAGCTCACCATCTGGAGGGTGGGCGCTCCGCCGCCGGGCTGGCCCGCGCTCAGCTTCACGCCGTTCGCGGCGTCGAGCGCGTACTTCAGCGCCCAGTACGCGTACAGGTTGGCGGGCTGCGACTGCGACGCGTTGAGCGTGCCGTTACCGATGTCGCACATCTCGAACGGGACGCCGTCGTCGCTCACCACGATCACCTTGCCCGTCAGCCCCTTGGACTTCAGCAGCGGGAGGATACCCGTGTCGGGGCTGGACCATTGCGAGTAGATCGCCTTGAGCTGGCTGCCGTAGGCGTTCACCGCGTTCTGCGCGTCGGTGACCGCCGTGGCTTCGGTCCAGACCGTGGGGTCCTTGAGGATGTGGACGCCCGGGTCGTTGGCCGCCATGCACGCGTTGAAGGCGTTGGTCCGGTCCGCGCCGTTGGATGAGGTCAGGTCGCCCTCCAGGTCCAGGACGTAACCCGACTTCACGTGCGAGCTGATGTAGGCGCACGCGTCCAGCCCGTACAAGATGTTGGACGCGCGCACCACCATGTACACCTTGCCCACGCCGACGATGGTGTCGACCGAGATCAGCTGGACGTGGTGAGCGGCGGCGTACGAGATCGCCGGGCCCAGGCTGGTGGCCGTCTCCGGGTTCACCACGATCGCCTTGGCGCCCTCGTTCACGAGGGTCTCGATCTGGGTGTTCTGCAGGCTGGCGTTGGCCGCGGCGAGCAGCGGGCCGAGCAGGTGGATGTGCAGCTGCGCGGCGTACTGCGTCTCGTAGTTGATGTAGGCGGCCCAGAAGGCCGTGTCGTTGTAGGTGAGGTCAACGCCGATGTCGGTCTCGGCCGCCGCCGGCGCCGAGCTCGTGGAGGTGGTCGAGGTGCTGGAGCTCGACGAGCTGCTCGAGCTGGAGCTGCACGCGGAGATAAGCAGGATCGCGGCTGCGGCGGCCGCGGTGCTGGTGGCGCGAAGGGGGACCCGAAGCCCCGCGCCGTTGCGTCTGCGCACTGTCATGGAACCTCCTGGGGCTGTGTCCGGGCCTGCTGGAGCGCGCCGGTGCGGGCTCAGGTTTTGCGGACCCTGGTAACACGCGGAGTGCCGTGTCAGGAAAATAGATCCGATGTCTGTGCGTGTCAATGCCCTGAAACGCCGCGAAAGAGGCCGATACCAAAGAGATACGCGGCGTATCATCCGATCTTTACCTGGGCGGAGCGGGCGGCCTCATTCGCAGCCCGGCCATGCCCCCGTCCACGGAAAGAGCGGTGCCCGTCGTGGCGCCCGCGTGCGGGCTGGCCAGATAGGCGATGGCCGCGGCGACCTCCTCGGCGGTCACCAGCCGGCCCATGGGCTGGCGGGCGTTGAGCGCGGCGCGTTCGGCGGCAGGGTCAGGAGCCGCGCTGAGCAGCCGGGCGACCCACGGCGTGTCGGCCGTCCCGGGACTCACGCAGTTGACCCGGATGTGCTCGGCCACGTGGTCGGCGGCCATGGCGAGGGTGAGCGCGTACACCGCGCCCTTGCTCGCGCCGTACAGCGCCCGTTGCGGCAGCCCGGCCGTGGCGACGATGGAGCAGGTGTTGACGATGGCCGCCTGGCCGCGTGCCCTGACCGCCTCGCGCAGCAGGGGGAGGGCCGCCCGGGTGGTGCGGACGATGCCGAGCACGTTCACGTCGAGCACGCGCCGCCACTCGTCGTCGTCGTTGTCCTCGACCGTGCCCGCCGCGCCGATCCCCGCGTTGTTGACCAGGATGTCGAGCGCTCCGACGGCTCGCCCGGCGTCGGCGACGGCGGACCGCACGGCGGCATCGTCGGTCACGTCCGCGACGACCGGGTGCAGGCCGCCGGCGTCCTCGGCCTTGACCCGGTCCAGGACGGCCACGCGTGCGCCGCGGGCGGCCAGCAGCCGGGCCGTGGCCAGGCCGATACCGGATGCCCCTCCGGTGACCAGGGCGGCCAGGCCAGCGAATTCAGCTACAGACTCGGTCATACATCCGATGTATAACGTATCGGGTGTCACCGGTCCAGGGCCGGGTCTTACCAGTGCCTTCGCACTGGCTGAGCGTCTTCGCCGCGCGACCCCGCGCCGGATGCCTCAGCCCTCATACAGCGCTACCTCCTCCGCCCCGGGCCCGCTATTGCGGGGGGTGCGCCCACGACGGTAGGGTCTGCGCGGGGGGTTTGACGAGTTCACGGCCCAGCGCTACGCCATCTTGGACACGATGGCGGTATATCCCGCTGCCCTGCTGGTACGCAGCACGGTAACCCCTACGACCGGCTCATCGCGGGCCGGCCAGACTAAGGGGCTGGGGCAGTGAGGAAATCTCCCATCGCGGTCGTCGCTGCGGCCATACTGGCGGGCGGCCTGGCTGGATGCGGCTCGTCACCATCGTCCACCCAGCCTGCGTCCGACCAGACGCCAGCCACCTTGGCTCCGGCCGCCACCGTTCCCGCCACCACGGCTCCGGCCACCCAGGCCGGCTCGCCCGAACCGGCCGCTCCGCCGACGACGAACCCGGCTACGACCATGGTGCTGTGGTGCGGGCCAGTGTTCAACGTCGTTCAGATACCGAGCCTCGCCCAGTGGAAGGCCGACGCTGAGGTCGTCGGCAACGTGCAGGGGGAGGTGGTCCCGGACATCCAGATCAGCGTCCGGGACATCGAGAGCATGACCACGCCAGGGGGCCAGTACAGCACCACCTCGAACGTGGTCCCGTTCGCCACGGCTCTCTGCCAGGAAGTGCTCGGGGCATACAAGGCCCCGCCGCCAGCGGACCTAGGGGACTACGACACGGCGATGGCTAACTTCCTTGAGGCATCTGAGCAGATGAGGAGCGTACCCGGCGGAACGGCAGCCTCGACTGAGGAAGACGTGCGCCCGTACCTTAACGCGGGGACCACTGCGCTGGATGCGTTCCTTGCGGCGATCGCCGCGGCGCCAAGCAGCGCGCCAGCCGTAGCTACGCTGCCGCCAGCGGCTGTCCCGTCACCGTCGCCTACCGTCTGTGTCGTGCCGGACGTCGCTGATGATCATGACGCTTACGCCGTCAGCCAGGTGCAGGCCGCTGGCTTCCGCGCCGTGGTAGTCACGAAGGCCCTTGCCGGTAGTCCGGCGCTTCCCGCAGGCCTGGTGTGGGGGATCGATCCGCTGCCTCAGGACGAGCCGTGCGGGTCGACGGTGACGCTCTACGTAGCGCCCTGAGCCACGCCATGAAGGCGATCATCGGTGCGCTGGCCGGTGGCGCCGCAGTACTAGGCGGCCGCTGACGCGATGGCGCGCCGGTCGTGGCGGGCGAGTTGGGCCTCGGTGGCGAGTTCGTGACCGTGGGGTGTCTTATCCCACGACGACCGCTGCGACCGGACGAGAAGCTTCCGCAGCGCCCGGTACGCCGATACGGAGGTAAAGGCCCACCAGGCAGGCGTGAACAGCAGCCGGAACGTCAGCCCGTATTCCTGCTCGTGCAGGTAGCCCGCCAGCGGGAGCTCGGTTCCTTCGCAACCCGCTTCGGACTGCTCTTGCCGCCGCAGCGGCGTCATGAGCTTCTGCACGAACAGAACGGCGTTACCGGCCACGGCTATGACGGCGCCCGCATAGAACACGGGCGTCGGGAAGAGCGCGTCGATGAACGAGGAGACCGCAGTGAGCGCGTCCAGGCGCGCGACCACGTACAGGATCGTCATCGCCCACATGAGCGGATTCAGCAGGAGGGAAAAGGGCGTCCCGAGCATGAACAAGAGGAAGGCCAGGTAGCGCAGCGGGCCGACGGATCGCATCATCCGGACCGGGTGGCGCGCGTGGACCAGGCCGGTCTGCGCGAATCCCTGCAACCACCTGCTTCTCTGGTTCTTGGCCACGGTTGCCCGGTCGGGCGCCTCTTCGTAGGTGACCGTGCCGAGCATGCCTATCCGGTAACCCGCGATCGCCAGCCGGAAGGCCAGGTCGGCATCCTCGGTGACGTTGAACGGGTCCCAGGGGCCGCGCATGGTGACGGGATTGCCGTCACGATCGGTGAATTTCCACGGGCCATTTGCCGAACAGACGGCCTCAAGCGCCTCGCGACGGAAATGATTGCTGGTGCCCCCGAGCGGAGGGATAAGACCGAGCCGCGCCATGCCGGTTAGCACCCACTGGAAATGGGTCACGTACTCGGCCCAGTAGAACGAGCTGATCCAACTCCCGCGCGGGTTCCAGAAGACGAGCCTGGCCTGGAGGCATCCGATCCGCGGGCGGTCCAGGGGAACGGAACGAAAACCGGCTATCGCCTTGAGCAACTGATCCGGTTCCGGGCGATCCTCGGCGTCGAAGATGGTCAGGATCTCGCCGGTCGCGTGAGCGTAACCGTAGTTGCAGGCTTTCGGCTTGGTGCGCGGTCCCGCGTCGGGGACGGTGAGGACCTCGAAGCAACCCGGCAGGTCCATCGCCGCCGCGGCGGCCTGGGTCTCGTCGTCGTCCGCTTCAAGCAGAAGGAGAATCTGCAGCTTCTCCGCCGGGTAGCGCAGGCCAGACAGCGCCTTCACCAGCTCACCGATGACGTTGGCTTCGCGGTGGAGCGGCACCAGGATGGTGTACCGGGGGAGATCCGGGTCATCTTCGGCCGGGAGGTCATAGCGGGGATCCGCTGATTCCGACGCCGCGTACCAGACAATGCACTTGAAGCCCACGAAGACGATGTAGAACGCGATGCCGACAGCGACGGCCACCTTGAGGAGAAAGGTGGGCCCGAAGGCCGCCGCGACTGCACTGGCCAGCAGGATCAAGACGGCGGCGAACAGTTTCTGGCCGGTGCTCAGCAGCCGCGCCGCGGTCTCTGGCTTGCGCAACCTATGCACGATTTCCTCACCCCCTGAGGCGGTAGACGCGGTAGTCGCGGCCCGCGGTCGTGTAAACGAGCGAGTAATCGCTGAGCTGCGCTTTGCCGAGCGCCAGGCAGACCTTGTCCGGACTAGATGAACCACTGCCGCACCTGGCAATGATCCACTCAATATGGTTCGCCGAAGGATCCCGGAGCGAGGGAAGCCATTGGCGGTAACTGCCCTCGTAGACCAGCTCATCAGAGGGAACCTGAAAGGCGATGTTCTCGTTTCCGAACGACTCCATGAGGACCAGGCCGCCGGTGTAGTGCGTCTTGAGGTACGCGACCACCGGTTCCTGCGCGACGACCGTGGTTGACGACAAGGTTTCTCGTGCCGCCGTGTACGTGACCACGTTGTGGTCCCGTATCAGGCCGGCGCCGAGGCCGGCCGCCAGAGCCAGCACCAGCGTGCCCGCGACGTACATGACCGGCCTCAACCGTTGCAGCGTCCCCACCAGGTAACCGATTCCGATGGCGGTTGGCACGAGCATGATCAGCCCGAACCTCACGTTGTACAGGTCGTTGCTGATCTGCAGGACGTGCAGCGGCCGCTGGCCGCTGTACAGGGAGACGATGAAGAACGGCACGATGACCAGCAGCGACAGCACCGGCAGCGAGCGGGCGGCGGTTTTCTTGGTGCGCCACTCGCGCACGATAAGGCACACGAGCCCGGCCGCCGCGAGCAGCAGGAGCGGGCCTGTCTCGTTGTCCAGCATCGCGTACCAGTAGGTCTTGGCCGCGATCACCCAGTGGCCGATAAACGGCTCGCCGCTGGATACCCAGTTTGACGGCTTGGCGTAGGTGCCGTCCTGGAAGTCCAGCGGGTTGCCGAAGATGGCCCAGTTCCAGATCACCCACGCCGCGATCCCGGCGAATCCCACGACCACGAAGGCGACGAAACGGTCCTGCGTGCCCGTCCACCGGATCTTCGGCGTCAGGGACCTATGCGCGCGCTGCCATGCGATGACGACCACCGCGATCACGAGGCAGGCCAGCACCGGCCAGCTCTCGTACCGCGTGAGGGTGGCGCACACGGCCGCGACTGCGCCAGCCAGGAGGTACTGGTATTTGTCCGTGTCGGCCCACTGCTGGATGCAGTACACCATGGCCGCCAGCATGGCGAACAGCAGCGCTTCGGTCATCGGCGTGCTCTGCATGTAGAGCATGTTGACGTTCAGCCCGAAAATGCCCGCGGCGACGACACCGGCGAACTTCCGGCCCGAGAGCCGGAAAGCGATCTTGTAGATCAGCACCGCGGCCGCCACGTAGGCGCCCATTGAGACGATGCTGCCGGCGAAGCCGTTCTGGTAAAGCGGCGTGCTCCAGATAAAGGGCAGCATGAGCAGGTGCGGCAGCGGCAGCCAGACATAGCCGAGCTGAGCCAGGCCCGGGCTCGTGCTGCTGACGACGCGGCGCGCGATCTCCAGATGCGAGATGGAGTCGACGTAGAGCAGAACCCCGTGCAGGCGGACGGTGATGACGTAGGCGGTCACCGATATGACGGCCGCAGCTATCGCGACGCCCCAGGCCGTAAGGTCGTGCCTGGCCCGTACTTCCGCACGGTCATGACTAACGGGCAGCGGCCGCCGCGGCAAGGTGCCGGCCGCCACGTCAGTTTCCCGTTCGCAGGGTCAGGCGGAGCCGGAAGAGGTAGACGAGGGAAAGGATCACGACCTTGAGGTCCGAGCCGGTCTGCCGCCCGTGGGTGCGGGACTT
Organism: Streptosporangiaceae bacterium; assembly: GCA_035505275.1. Taxonomy (GTDB): domain Bacteria; phylum Actinomycetota; class Actinomycetes; order Streptosporangiales; family Streptosporangiaceae; genus Palsa-504. The sequence goes on from DATJQX010000163.1 coordinate 18,995, forward strand.
GTGCGTTACGCCGGCTTCGGCCATCGTGTAGCCGGCCGATGTGGCCCTGCTAAGGATTTCCGGGGAAACCGCGGCATACCCGCCGCTGATCCGCGGCTCGACATCCCGCAGGACGGCCTGGGTGAAGAGCTTGAATCCGCAGTCGACGTCACGGGCCGTCTTGGCGCCGAGCACGAGGCTTGACAGCCAGTGCCAGCTGCGCCCCATGACGCGCCGCTTCAGCGAGTCGGCCCGCGCGATGCGGTAGCCAACCGCAAGGTCTGCCTCCCGGTCGGCAAGCGCCGCAAGTAGCGTCCCGAAGCTCGCGATCTCGAACTGGCCGTCGGCGTCGCAGAACCCGATCAGGCCGTGCCCGGTATCCAGGGCCGCGCGGATTCCGGTCCGCAAAGCGGCGCCGTAGCCCTTGTTCCGGCTGTGGTGCACGGCCTGGACGTATCCGGGATACCGGCGCGCTAGTTGCTCAGCCGCCTCGAAGGTGTCGTCTTCGGTGCTGCCGTCATCCACGATGATGATCGTGAAAGGGCAGGCCAGCTGGCCGAAGTAGTCGACGATCCCCGGCACGATGTGCCGCAGGTTCACCGCCTCGTTGTAGGCCGGCAGGAAGAAGGCCACCCCGTCCTGCTGCGCTCGCCCGTTGATTTCCGCGAGGCTGGGACGGCGTTCCAGCTGGGCGCTGACGCTTTTCCTCGGGGTCCCGCCGCGGCACGTGACGAGGTTGCTGAGCGTGAACGTAACGGCCGCGCCAGCTTCTTCCCGGCCGTCGGCCGGCGAACATATCTCCTGCTGCTGGCCAATCATGGAACGCCCCCTGAGTTCCCGACCGGAGCAATCGATTGCTCCGGTGTCCAGACCCAGAGTCCCGTCGTCGGGTTACACCATTGGTGCACCTAGGGTGCAGACGGGTAGCAAACGGACATAAGCCAAAGCCGCGAGCGCGCCGGCGAGCATGGTCAAGGCGGGCAAGAGCCGGAATGATGACGAAAATGATCAGACGTTCACGGCGGGCCCTCGCCGGCCTTGGGACCTGCGCAGCACTCCTGCTCACCGGAGCCCTCGCGTCCGCGTCCACCGCGACCCCGGCCGTAGCGGCGCAGGCGCGTCCGGCGGGCGACGGGCCGCCCGGGTTCTGGTGGGGCACCGACAGCCTCCCGGTCACCGTGCCGGGAACTGCGCCGTACCGCATGCCGTATCTCGGCGGTGCCTACGGCGGCTACATCGGGATGACCGGGAACTGGGCGTACTGGCTGGGCTGCGCCGGCCAGGAACACTTCCTCGCCTTCTCGGCCACCGACAACGCCCAGGCGCACGCCAACTACGTCACCCACCATCTGGGCGTCGGGTCCGGAGCGTACTGGTTCATGGGCGGCCCTGGCGTCGACCCGGCCTACAACGGGACCACGTCAGAGGCCAGCAGCTGGGGTGCCCGGCAGGCGGCGCGGGCGCTGGCCGACATCGCCAACGGCACCTTTGACTACAAGGTCGTCTGGATGGATGTCGAGCTGCCCGGCCTCGCGCCAGCGCCCGACAACGGCTGGAACACCGTCTACACCTCGCCGTGCAGCGGCGCGGTGAGGCAGTCCTCCATACCGACATCCCTGGACCGGGCCGACTTCAACGGGTTCGCGAACTACGTCGCGGCGCACTCGTCGTACAAGGTCGGCGTGTACTCCTCGGCGGGGGTCTGGTCGGCGATCTTCGGCACCGGCACCGACTCGCTGATCCCCGACACCTACGAGTGGACCTACGAACCGGAGACCACCGATTACGCCGGCGCAAACCCGCACGGCTGGTGCCTGGGTCACGGCGCCGGGCCGTGCGCGGAGTTCTTCGGCGGGCAGACCAGCTCCAGCCCGTACGCGCTGATGTGGCAGTGGTCCGGCGGCGGCGGTGTGACCAACGGCATCGGCGGCTTCAACGGCGACCTCGACACGATCGACGGCAGCAGGCTGCCCTGAAGCGTCCCGGCGGAACGCATCGCCGCATGCCGACCTGCCTGCGGAGATCTGGGGCGGATCGGGACCCGCGCCGTCTTCACTCCGCCTCCCGGCCCGTAACGACCTCGGCCGCCCAGTAGCCCTTGCTTCCTCGCGCACGCCGCCCGGTGGGGCGCGAGTACGGGCGTCAGGGGACCGGGGGAGTGCCGTGGGTGTGGAAGGACGCGATGGTCTTCAGGCCCCAGGCCTGGCCCTTGGCCCGTTCGGCCTCGGTCCAGTTGACCGGCTCCAAGTCGGGGGCCAGGATCAGCCTGGCGCCGGCGTTGTCCAGCTCGATGCGGTTTCCGCCCGGCTCGTAGACGTAGAGGAAGAACGTCTGCTGGATGGCGTGCTTGTGCGGGCCGGTCTCGATGAACACGCCGTGGTCCAGGGCCAGGTCGGCGGCGCGGATGATGTCGGCGCGGGTGTCGGCCGCGAAGGCGATGTGGTGCAGCCGCCCGTGCGTCCCGGTCCAGTCGCGCGTGTAGACCGCGTCGTACCCCTTGTTGGTGAAGGTGGCCCAGCTGCCGGCGATGGCGCCGTCGTCCTGCACGATCTGCTCGGTGACCATCGCGCCGAGCGTGTCCCGCAGGTAGTCCCGGTTGGGTATCACCTCGGCGCCGAGGAAGTTGATGTGATCCAGGCGGCGGACCCCCACGCCGTGCGCCGGGTAGGCCTGGGCCTGGTTCTTCAGCGACGGCGCTAGTTCCGGCGGCGGGGCGTACCGTCGCGACTCGTAGTAGACGCCGAACTCGTGACCGTCCGGGTCGGTGAAGACGTACGTCGGGCCGTAGCCCGGGTCGCCCTCGGCCCAGCCGACGCCGCGGCCGGAGGCCTCGACTGCCTTGACTCGCCGCTCCAGCGCCTCCGGGCTCGCGGCCCGCAGGTTGGTCCGCCCGACGCCGGACGTCCGGTGCGCGGTGAGCTTGATCGTCGTCTGCTCGTAGTCGTCCCAGGTCCGCAGGAACACCGAGTCCCCGGCCGACCCGGTCGCGGTCAGGCCGAGGTAGCCGGTGAAGAACTCCAGGCTCTGCTCGGGCACCGGGGTGAGCAGCTCGACGTGGGCCAGGTGGGCGATCTCGTGCATCGGTGGCATGCCAACTCCAGGCTCAGAGCGTCCCGGCGGCGTGCTCACGCGCGAGGTGCTCGCACGCCCGCGCCGTCAGCGCCATGATCGTCAGCGTCGGGCCGACGGCGCCGGTCGAAACGTAGCAGCTGGCGTCCGTGACGGAAAGGTTCGGGACGTCCCAGGACGGGTTGTACTCATTAAGGACCGAACGCGCCGGGTCGTCGCCCATCCGCGCCCCGCCGCACTCGTGGATAGCGGCGCCGATCGCGAGGCTCCCGGGGAATCCCGCCGCCGACGCGAACAGCAGGCTCGGGGTCTGGTCCGTGAAGTACCGGCCGAGCAGGCCCGAGGAATTACCGAGGCCGTCCGGTCGTCGCGGGGATGATCGCGTGGTTCGACCTGGCCGCGGCGCTCTTCTCGATGGCGCCGCGCCAGTCACTTCAGCCCCGATCGCCCCATCAGACCAGAAGCCCGCATCGATGGTTGCGGCAGCCTAACGGTTCTAGGGGTGTTGCCCAGATCCCCTGCGGGTTCGGGCTGGTCGGGGCATGTGTCGTCGAAGCCGTCCTTGTTGGGGTCTAGGACGTCGGCGAGGTAGCGGAGTGTGGTTTCGGTGAGTTCGGCGCGGATGGTGACCTGCCGGTCGGTCTTGTTCCAGAACAGGGACACGTCGAAGATCTCGAATAGCCGGGCCTTGAGCCTGGGCGGCAGTCCGGGCAGGATGTCCCCGGCGAGCGGGAGCCGGTCGAGCAGGGCCGTGTCGGCGGCCTGCGGGGTGGTCTTGGCTAGGGCGGTGAGCTGGGCTTCGAGTTGTTCGCGTTCGTCGTGGAGTTCGGCGAATCGGGCTCGGATGCGGGCGCGGTATGCCTGGTTGCCGGTGTCGTTGCGGTCGGCGGGTAGGTCTTCGAGTTCCAGGATCTTGGAGTGCTGGGCGGTCTCGATCCGGGCGATCCTCGCCTTGAGGGTCTTCTCCTGGGCGGCTTGGTCGGCGGCTGCGGCGGCGTCGGTGGCGGGGAGCTGGGCGGTCAGCAGGGCGGCGCGGTCGGGGCCGAAGACGCGCTCGGCGAAGAACAGGGCGGCGAGGCGGTCGAGTTGGGTTTCGGGGATCTGGACGCTGCGGGGGTGGTCAGGGTGGCTGGCGGCGTGCTTGGGGTTGGCCCAGTCGTGCGGGCACCGGTAGTAGGCGCTCTGGTTGACGGTGTAGGTGTTCCCGGCCATCCGCCGCTGGCAGTCCTTGCACCGGACCGGTTCCGGTAGGGGTAGAACCGGACGGTGGCCGGGTGGGCGTTCAGCCCGGTCCCGTCGCGGCTGGACCGGTGACCGGCGGCCACCGTCTGGGCGTCGTCCCAGGTCTGCCGGTCGATGATGGCCGGGTGGACCGGGGCCGGTGACCAGAGCCACTGGTCTGGGGGGACGGGGATGATGCGGCCGTTGCGGTTGCGGCGGCGGCCGTAGACCATGTGCCCGGTGTACTTGGGGTTGCGCAGGATCTGGGCCAGGTTCTGGGCGGTCCATCCGGTGGCCGGGGTTACCGCCGGGTACCGGGCCGTGTCGGCGTTGAGCCGGGCGGCGATGGCGGGCAGGCCGAGCTTGTCGATGGCGCGCCAGGTGAAGATCCGGTCGATCACGCGGGCGCGGTCCGGGTCGAGGATCAGGCGGGTTTTGGTGCGTCCTTGGGCGGCCTTGAACGGGACCGGGTGCGGGATCCGGTTAGCGAGGTAGCCGTAGGGCGGGGTGCCGATGTTCCAGCCGTCGAGGGAATGCTCGATGAGTCCTTTCCAGATCTTTTCCTTGAGTTGGAGCCGGTACCATTCCGCGACGCCTTGCTTGACCCGGCGGACCAGAACCGTAGTGGCGTTGACGCCTTCGATGTCGGCGGGCTCGTCGGTAGCGAAGAGTGGGATGCCCTGCCGGGAGAGTTCTTTTTCCAGTTTCAGCGCGTTGAACATGTCGCGGCCGGACCGCTCGATGTCTTCGCAGATGACGGCGGCGAATTTCGGGGTGGGTGAGCAGGCCTCGGCGAGCAGGTCGGCCATGCCGCCGTCGCGGGGCAAGTCCGTGTCGGTGAAGTGGGTGTAGGCGTGGCCTTGGCTGCGCTGCTCCAGGTCGAGGCCGCCGGATTCGATGTCCCAGTAGATTGCGGCGAGGAACCAGCCTGCCGGGAGCCATTGCTGGGCGGAGCGGAGCTGGCCGCCCCGGCCGGCGGGGCCCGCGCGGCCGAGCCCCCGAGCTGCGCGCGGGTGACGTGGGAGGGCAACGGCGGCTACATCGCCGTGCAGGAGAGCGCCAGCCGCACGCTAAACTGGGTCATCGAGCTGAAGCCGCCGGACCTTCTGTTCGGCGACTGGAGCGTCAGCACGTACCTGAACGGCAAGAACACCGGGTCCGGGTTCCACCGGGCCGTCCTGTTCGAGACGCGCAACCCGCACGGGTCGATCCGGAACGTCCCGCCGGGCGAGCGGTTCACGGTGCACGCGGAGCACACGTTCAACCTGCTCGTCGTCGAGCGGGTGTGGCAGGCCATCCCGGCCGCCAGCGAGACCGGCTGCATCACCATCTGAAGGGGGGCAGAGATGCTCGGCACAGTCAGGGCCTACGACGAGGACGAGGGCTGCGGCGCGGTCGCGCCGGACGGCGGCGGGCCGGACGCCTGGTTCCATTTCGCGCAGATCGAGATGGACGGGTTCCGCGCCCTGGCGCCCGGCGACCGGGTGGAGTTCGATGACGTCCGCCGCACGGAGGAGCCCGGCTTCGCGCTCCAGGTCACGGGCGGGATCAGGAAGGTCCCGGTGAATCCGGCGGGCTAGACCGTCCCGCTGTAGTCGAGGGTCACCGGGTCCTCCCCGGACCGCCAGATGTTCCCGGCGGGGCGGAGGGCCCGGTCGGTCGGCTTCATCAGGTTAATCATGTAGTGGGCGACCCGCACGGTCAGCAGATCCACGCGGCGAGGCCGGGCACCTCCACGGCGATCGTGGTCCCCTTGATTCAGGGCATGAGCACCGACCCGGGCGGTGACCACGCGGTCGTACGGAGCGCCAAGCCCGTCGAGCTAGACCTGGCCACCGGGCAGATTCATGCTCTGCTGCCGACCAGCCTGCCGCGCGGCTTCTCCACCACCGGCGTCGCCTGGTGAGGACCGGTCGCCGTGTGTAAAGGGTGCGGCGGCGCTGCCCGGCGCACCGCGCGGGTCTTGCGGCACGCGCCGTCAGACGCTCCACAGCGCAGGCCCGCCCGTAGCCGCCTGCACGCGAGTTGGGAAGGGCGGGTCACTTCCCGGTACGGAGCGGCCCCGCTACGGCTCGAAATCAGAGCGGGTACGCGGCTTCGACCATGAGACGGCGCACGGGGCTGGCCGGACGGTTGGGGGATTTGTTCA
>DATJQX010000164.1:0-54831 GCA_035505275.1 Streptosporangiaceae bacterium
TGTCCGTTTCCTGGCAGCTTATAGCGCGGGTGAGCACGCCAGCATGATCGGCCGCGTCTACCTCGACCCCGGCTCGCGCATGTCGGGCCGCTACGACCCTCCCCGCCGCTGTGTCGTCCTGACCCGCTGGGGGCCGGGCCAGGCCCGTGCAGCCGCCCTGGGGTCATCGTGCAGGCCGAGGTACTCATTCACAAGCTTGGCTTGATAACGACCGCTATTGACCTGGGAGACGCCGATGTAACCGCTGGTATTGTTGCAGGCCAGCCGCCGGTTCATCGCATTCTGGGTTGCCGTGGCTTTACGAAGGTTTGATCGCCGATTGTTAAGCCCGTTCCGGTCCCAGTGGTCAACCATCGACCAGCCCGTGAGGAACCGGTGCACGAACTTCGTGATCTCTCGCCCTTTGACCCATATGTTCCGCGCCGCGTACCAGTTGCCTGACTGATGCTTCACCGCGCACCACGAGCCAGTCGCCATCACGGCGTCGAAATCGGCCGCGTCGACCCAGGCGAACTTGCCCTGGGTCAGTGGCACGCGGCGCGTTGTGCCACTGACCTGGGATGATAGGTTGAAACATGTGACGGTCGTGATGATCAATGCGATTACGGTGCCCGCCGACAGCGGCGACGAGCTCGCCCGCAGGTTCGCCGCCCGGGCCGGAGCGGTGGACAACCAGGACGGCTTCGAGGGCTTCGAGCTGCTCAAGCCCACCGACGGGCGGACCACCTGGCTCGTAGTGACCAAGTGGCGGGACGAGGCAGCGTTCCAGGCATGGCTGGCCTCCCCGGCGTTCGGGCATGGGCACCGTTCCGCGGCCGAGCGGGCCGGCGGTCAGGCGCCTCCCCCGGTCGGGGTCAGCAGCGAGCTCTGGTCGTACGAGATCGCCGGCGGATCCTCCAGCTGAGCTGTTGTCGTTATGTCGCTCCGGTCGGACCGGTCGTTCCTGCGCGACGTCCAGTACCGGACGGACGCCAACCTGGCCGCGCGCCAGTCCATCTACGCGTACCAGCAGCCGCCGGTGAACCTGGCCGGTCAAGTCCTTGACGTGGCCCTACCGGCCGGCCGGGGCGGGATCGGCGTGGTCGCCGACGTCCGCTGCGGCAACGGCGTCTACCTGGCCGAACTGGCCCGCCGTGAGCGGGCCCGGCACCTGATCGGTGTCGACATGTCGCCCGGAATGCTGCGCGCGGTCATCACGGCAGGGCTCGCCGACCTGGGTCACCGGGCTGTGCCGATGGTCAGCGAAAGGTTCGGCCTGGACCAGGGCGAGGTACTGCTGCGCGGGTTGTTTGCCTCCGTGGCCAGGTACGAATTCCGTGGCCGGCTCGTGGTGCCTGGCCCAGAACCGGTGGCAACCTACGTGCGGAGCATGTCACTGGCCGCAGAGCTCGGCGACCCTGAGGTGCTGGTCAGGGCAGTGGTGCGCAGGCTACCGAGCGGCCCGGGTGCCACGTTCCTCGACACTACCCACAGCGGCTGCCTGGTCTGCGCGTGACCAGTGGACCTTCCACTAGACCTTCCACCCCACCCGCAGGCGTCCGCCCGGAGCCCGATCAGCTCCCCGTAGCCGCGGTGTACCGGTGCGGATCCGCCAGCAGTTCCACGAGCTCGCGAGCGCTCATCGCCGCCGCCGGCAGCGAGAACGTCACGCCTTAAGCCTGCAACCCGCAAGACCCGCGTCAAAGTCAATTCTCGACCACGCGTGTCGATCCCGGAAAATGTCAGCAGGGAGTGTTAAACTCGAACACAAGATCAAAAGATCTCCTTTCTGCCGAACGATACAGCTGAACCCCTAGACGACACCGCGCCCGCCCGAGTCGTGCACCCGGAAACCTACCCGCGCGCACCCCGATCGGAGGTGACCACCACCGGTGATGACCGTCCCCGCTTCCGCCAGCTTGAGCGAGGCGCTGGAGCTGGCCTGCGCGGCCCTGCGGGTCGCGGCCGCCGCCGACCCGGCCGGGCAGCCCGCCGAGGTCCAGGGCCGGTGCCTGCAACTGGCCGAGCAGGCCGCCGGGATCGGCACCGCCGCCCAGGCGCGGATTCTGGCCGCGTTCACCGCCGGGCAGGGCTACACCGCGGACGCGTGCTACGGGGCGGTGCCGTGGCTGATGGTCCAGACCGGGGTGACCAAAGGCGCCGCCCGCGGCCACGTCGGATGGGCCCGCCGCGCCACGGCGCACCCCGAGGTGACCGCCGCGCTGGCCGAGGGCACCGTCTTGTCGGAGTCGATGGCCCGCACCATCTGCCGGTGGACCGGCAGGCTCCCCGAGGACTGCCGGCCGTCCGCGGACGCGATCTTGGTCGCGGCGGCGCGGGCCGGCGCCCGGGAGGATGACCTGGCCGCACTGGCCGCCGAGATCTACGCCCGGTCCCTCCCGCCCGATGGTGACGGCCCGGATGAGGGGTTCGCGGAACGGTCGGTCCGGCTGGAGACCACCTTCGAGGGTGCCGGGGTCCTGGCCGGGGAGCTGACGGCGGAGTGCGCGGCGCTGGTCGGCGCGGTCCTGGATGCATTGGGCGCCCCGGCGGGGGCGGGGGACCTGCGCACGCATGATCAGCGGTACCACGACGCGCTGCAGGAGGCGATGCGGCGGCTGGCGGCCAGTGACCTGCTGCCGGAGCGTGCCGGGCAGCCCGTCAAAGCGCTCGTACACGTGAGCCTGGCTGAGCTGCGGGCGATGGACGCGGACACCGTGCTGGAGGAGGAGTGGATCACCGCCGTCCGCGGCCGGTGGGCCGCGGCCCGGGCCGCGGCCTCGGTCGGAGGGAGTGACGGGGGTGCGTGGCTGGGCGGCGACGCCGCCCGCGGCGTCAGCTGCGACGCCATGCTGGTCCCGGTCGTCACCGGGGAGGTAGATCCCGGCGCGCTGGAGGACCTGCTCCAGCTGTGCGTCACCCTGGCCGGGCACCACGGCCCCGGCGCCTGCGGTCACCACAGCGAGCCCGGCGACCCGGCCGGACAGGGCCAGGCCGGACACGGCGGGCTCGGCGAGCCCGGTCCGGCCGATGACCGCGGCCAGGCCGGTGACCCGGCAGGCCACGACCGGTCCGGGCCCGCGTGCTGCGCCGGCGCGGCGCCGCTGACCGCGCATGCCCGGGAGATGCTCGAACGGCAGATCATCAGCCGGGCCGTGGACCTGGTCTCCGGGCCCGGCGGGCTGGCCTCGTTCCTGCGCCGGCAGCAGCTCGGTGCCCGGCTGGCCGGGCCGAGCCTGCCGCTGGACATCGGCTACGCCGACACCGTCCCGGCCGGGATCCGCACCGCGGTCATCCTGCGCGACCAGCACTGCCAGTGGACCGGCGGCTGCACCCAGCCCGCCGCCGCCTGCGAAGTCCACCACGTCCGGCACAAGGCCGACGGCGGCCCCACCAGCGTCAAGGACTGCATCCTGCTGTGCTGGTTCCACCACCAGGTCGTGATCCACCGCTGGGGCTGGACCCTGATCCTGCACCCGGACGGCACCACCACCGCATGGAACAGGGACAAAACCAAGGTCCTGCGCAGCCACAGCCCGCCATCGCGCCCCGGGTGACCCGCCCGGCGGGCCCCGGCGCCGCCCAGTCAGGCGGGGGCGAGCACCGTCAGCGACGGCTCGGCCGCGCGGATATCGGCGGGATCGCTACTGATCACCGGATGGCCCCGATCTCGCGCACACAATGCGACAGAAACGTCGACCACGTCCGAGATCCCGGTCGCCGCACACCGTGCTCCCACCCGCAGGGCCAGCCGCTGATCGAGCGGGACGACCGAGGTGACCGAAGCCCGCAGAAGCCGAGCGATGCGTGCCTGGCGCCCGCCGCCGCGCCAGGCCTGAGCGATGACCCCTGCCGGGATGGCCAGCTCGGCGTGGCTGGCGAGAGCCTCCTCCACCAGGACGGCCATGCGTCGGCTTCCCGCCTCAAGGGCGATCAGCGCGCCAGTGTCGAGGGTCGCCCCGGTCATTCGGGAAGCCCGAGTGCCTGCCGGGCCCAGGCTCGGTCTGCGGCGGTGGGTGGTCCCGCCTCCGCGTAGATCTCCGCCAGCGTCTCGGCGAGTTCGTCATCGGCAGCCCTGCGGGCCAGCGCCTGCGAGATGTAGGCGGACACAGATGGCGACCGCCCTTCGGCAACCGCTCGGCGGGCGGCAGCCACCTGGTCCTCCGGCAGGGTGATGGCGATCTTCTGCCGTGTCATACCAATCATCATACTGCCCGCGTCCCCTTCCCCGTAGCGCCCCGATCACGCTATGCACCAGCGACGATACGGACGACATGTGACATTTCGCCGCCCCGGCGTCAGCTACTAGGTATTCGCCGCGAGGAGCTGGTGGAGCAGGGCGCTCTTGATGGCCGGGCGCGACCCGAATACCAGCAGGAAGATCGCCTCGCGGGCGAGACGCTGGGCGTGCTGGTCCACGGTGATCGACGTGCTCCCATCCCTGACGGCCAGCGCCGCCGTGGCACGAACGGCCAGTTCCGAGGCGGCGGCGCGGGCCGCCGCCATCGCTGCGGCGTCGGCTCCGAGCGCGTCATCGAGCCGCTTCCGGCAGGCCGCAAGCTGGTCGTCGAGCGGCCCGGGGCCGAGCAGCCTGCAGCACCGGCCCGCCACGCCGAGCGCGAGCGATCCGTTGACGCGCAGTCCTTCGGGCTGGGTGCTGGCGGCCGGGTCGAAGGGCGCCTGGCCGACGAGACGGTCGTCGGGTATTACCACGCCGTCGAAGCCCAGGCGGACGGTAACGCTCGCGTCGACGGCGGATAGCCGCTCGCGGGATACGGTGAGCCTGCGCTGGTCGACGGCGTCCATGAGCAGCGACACCACGGTGTCGTCTGGGCCGCGGGCCACCACCACGAGCAGGTCGATCAGGCCCCAGCCGGTGACCCAGGGGGCTGTGCCGTCCACGCGCCAGCCGCCGTCGGCGGGCCGGGCGCGCAATAGCGGTGGCCCGGGCATCAGCCCGGTGAGCGCGATCCCGCCGCGCGAGGTGCCCCGGCAGGCGGGCTCGAGCCACCGGTCCCTGAGGGCCGGCGGGGCGCCGTCGGCGGCCAGCGTCAGGACCAGCCTGAAGTGCTGAATCCAGACGAACGCGGTGGCCAGGCAACCACCGGCCACCTCCTCCACCACCGCGCTCAGCTCGCGCAGGTCCAGGCCGAGACCGCCGACCTCGCGCGGCGCGGGCGCGCCGAATAGCCCTTGGGCCGCCAGTGCGTCGAGATGGGCGGGCGGCAGCACGTCCAGGCGGTCTACCCGCATCGCGTCGGGGAACAGCATCTCGTCGGCCAGCCTGCGGGCGCCCGCCAGGACGGCCTCCGCGGCCGCCGTCATCGACCCCGTCCGGGCACGCCGTCCTCCAGCAGCCTCGCCACCTTCCCACGGTAGCCGTCAGACAGGGGACCTTCTGGGCGATTTCGGCGCCCGACGTATCAGACGCGCGTGCCGCCCCACTGTCCAGCCTGTCCGCGCAGATTCGGTCGCGACCCATCGGATGACAACCGGCAGGCTGGATCAACGGCAAACGTGGGAGGGTGAGTCATGGCACGTGATGCATCGCAGCTGCTGGGAGCGCAGCAGCTAGGCGCCGGTCCCGCCCTCGATCCGGCCAGGCTCACGGCCAGCGGGACCCAGCGCGGCGGCGGTCGGGCTACTGGTCGCCGCCGGGATACTGGAAGACGTCATCGAGCCCGACCTTGAACACGCGCGCGATCTGGAACGCCACCTCCAGGGACGGTGAGTAACGCCCCTGCTCGATGGCGATGATCGTCTGCCTGGTCACGCCGATCCCCTCGGCGAGCTCGGCCTGCGTCATCTCGCCGTGCGCGAACCGCAGCGCCCGGATCGAGTTGGTGACCTTGGTGGGCTTGCCCACGCTACAGCCCCCGCCGGTAGGCGACGATCCCGACCAGCGTGACCGCCAGCGCCCACACCACGAAGGCGGCGTACATCGCGTTGGCGATCCAGAACTGGCCGGCCTTGGCCATCGCCAGGCCGAACGGCACCGCCATCGCCAGCGCCAGGACCAGGCCGCCGACGTATCCGCCCAGCCGGTTGATGTCTCTGTCCCGCACGTCAGCCTTGGTGGAGCCGCTCGGCTTGGCCGTTTCGACCACCTACGGGGTGGTACCGGCCTCATCAGCCGTAGCCGAACGGATGATGGTAATGGAGCACCAGTCCCACCACGAGGCCCAGCGCCGCCACGCCCGCCGCGACCGCCCCGAACTTCTGCCGCCCCCGGTACGCCGTGACGCCCAGCAGGATGCCCAGCACTCCCCACACCAGCGGCGCGCCGAAGAAGGCCACGACGCCCAGGACGAACGCCAGCACGCTCGCGCCGCCGGCCAGCCTGGGCCGCATGGCCCGTGCGGCCTGGGCCCGCCGCTGCGGGCTGAGCTTGGCGGGATTGAGGAACTGACCGCCCTTGGCCTGGACGTACCGCCTGGCCTGGTCGTCGGCCGGGTACAGGCAGCCGCACACGGTGCAGGACGTGAACCGCATCCGCCTGCCGACCTTGCCCCTCGTGTTCCGTTCGGGCATGGGCAGCCTCGCCGTCAGGCCGAGCCACGGCCCCAGGATCACGTCGAAGACGTCCTGGATGGTTTTCCTGCCGTCGTGGGCGCAGTCCGCGATGATCCGTTCCCGGCGCGACACCGGGGTCTTGGGGCCGAACAACCCGGTTGCCCTCGGATCCTTAGCCGGCGGGTGAGCGGGGTCCAGCGGCTGGCCGGAGTCCTGGGCGGCCAGCATGGCCAGGTCGTTGCGCGCCCGCAGGTTCCCGAGGTCCGCAGCCTGGTGCAGCCAGTTGCGGGCCGCCTGCGGATCCTCGTCCAAGAGCAGCTCGCCGAGCAGGGCCATGCCCGCGTGGTCGCCCCCGTCGGCCAGCCTGGTGTACCAGTCCCTGGCTGCCGCGCGGTTGCCGTCACCGGCCAGCAGCCGGCCCAGGTACAGCATGGCGGCGGTGTCACCCCGTTCGGCGGCCTCCTCGGCCAGCCGCTCGGCGCGCCGGCGATCCGGGTGCTCCAGCAGGTCCGCCTCGACGACCATCGCGTGGAGCTGGCCGGCGTCGGCCGCCTTCTGGACCCACTCCCGCGCGTCCTGGTGACGGTGATCCCCCAGCGCCCCGGCCACCGCGTGTAGCTGCGGGAACAGGTTGCCACCAGGCCCGACCGGGGCCACCGTCATGCCGAGGAGGCTTAGGGCGTACGCCCACATCGCCTCCGCGTCGCCGGCCTCGGCGGCCTGCCTGAACGCATCAGCTTTATCGCTCGCCGCATCCGTACTCATTGACCCACCCCTACCTCATCGCGCCCAGCGGCCCCGCTCCCACCAGCTGGCCACGCTCATGAGTATCCCGCCGCCCGGTCATGATGGAAAGATCGGTGCCCGCGACCGCAGCGCGGGCGGTGCTGGCACCGTTCGGAGCGCGGCCCGGTCGGGTAACGGCCCTGCGATCTCGGCCGCGAGCACGGCGCCCAGCTCCCAGCAGGCCTCCAGGTCGGCCTTTCCCGGCGTCCCGGTGACGCAGACCGGCGGCTGAACCGCGCGCCAAGCCAACCCGGTGGCGATCGACTCGACCCCGCGCACCGCACCGCCGGTGTCCGAAGCGCCGTGCACGTACAGGGCGTACGGCCGCCGTCGGGTGGCCTCCAGGCACGGGTAGTAGATGCCGTCGAAGAAGTGCTTGAGCGCGCCGGACATGTAGCCGATGTTGGCGGGCGTGCCGAGCAGGTAACCGTCGGCCTCCAGCACATCGACCTCCGCCGCGGTCAGGGCCGGCCTGACCACCACCTCAACGCCCTCGATCTCGTCGGTCCGCGCGCCACTGACCGCGGCCTCGAACATAGCCTGCAGGTTGGGTGATGGCGTGTGATGGACGACCAGCAACCTCGGCATGAGCGCTGAGCTTAGACGACACGGGCCACGGGAAGGGACACGGCATGGGCTTCGAACACATCCTGGTGGGGCGTTCCGGCGAGTTCGCCACGGTCACGATGAACCGGCCGCAGCGCCGGAACGCGCTGTCGCTCGAGCACATGCGCGAGCTGATCGCGGCGTTCGACGACCTCGGGCACAGCGACGCCCTGGGCATCGTGCTGGCGGGAAACGGCCCGGTGTTCTCCGCCGGGCATGACTTCGCCGATGTCGCCGAGGCCGACCTGGCGCAGGTCCGCTCGCTGCTGATGACGTGCACGGAGCTGATGACCCTGATCCAGCAGGTACCCCAGCCGGTGGTGGCGCGGGTCCACGGGCTGGCGACGGCGGCCGGATGCCAGCTGGTGGCCAGCACAGACCTGGCGGTGGCCAGTGAGGATGCGGGCTTCGCGGCACCGGGAGGCAAGGGCGGGTGGTTCTGCCACACCCCGATGGTGGCCATCGCGCGGAACGTCGGCCGCAAGCGCGCTATGGAAATGGCCATGTCGGGCGACGTCATCGACGCACGCACCGCACTGGACTGGGGGCTGGTCAACCAGGTCGTGCCCGCGGCACAGCTCGACACCGCGGTGCAGGACCTGCTCGAGCGGGTCACGCGCGGGTCGGCGGAGAGCAAGGGCATCGGCAAGCAGGCGCTGTACGCGCAGATCGACCTGGACCAGCCGAAGGCTTACGCCTACGCCGTCGAGGTGATGGCCGCCACCAGCCAGCTACCCGACGCCCGGGAGGGAATGCGGGCGTTCCTGGAGAAGCGCAAGCCCCAGTGGCGCCGCGGTCGGCGGTAAGCCGTCAACCGCCGGCCGACGTTGGGCCGCCCTCCGGAGATCGCCTGCTACCAGGTCAGCGCCTGCGTCGCGCGCTCGACGATGACGCCGAGGTCATCGCGGCCGGCCTCACGGTAGAGCGGGCCCGTGCCTTCGGACAGCAGCCGGGTCACCATCGCCACCCCGCGAACCGGCACCGGGCCCGGCTCGGCCAGGCGGCTCGCGAGCACGGCGATCAGCCGGGCGGACTGGCTGATCTGCGCCAGGCGGAGCGGGATGCGAGGCGGATGAGCGGCACCGGGCGTTTTGGACGCGGCAACCTGCCGTGCGGCCCGGGCTCTCGGCGACTCCCCCGCCGCCAGGACGAGCCGCCGCAGGCTGGCGGCCAGGTCGCGGCGGAACGGCGTCGACGTCAGCCGCGCGGCCCGGGCCGCCAGGTAGGCGCTCGCCTCCGGGCTGGCGCCCTCGGCGAGCCGGCGGTCGAGGCACCCTGCCTGAGCGCGGGCCAGCAACCTGTGCCACGGCTGAAGGCGCCGGAGCGCCAGGCCGCCCCGTTCGTCATCGACCAGGACGTACATGGTGTACTCCTCGGGAATCTCGTGACCTATTAACATATTATACTAGTCACTAGTGACCTACAAGCTATTTTCAGGGGTCATGAATAGGAACTCCGGTGGGGTCATGGCACGCCGGAGGACCCCGGGCGGGCGCGAGAGGACGAGGATTTCGATGAAGGTCAGGCGGGCAACGGTTCGAGCGGCGGGGTCATGACGACTAGTCTCGACGCCATGACGCTGCCTTCGTGGGCCTCCCACGTCGACTTCAAGGCGGCGCCTATGCCGCTGCTGAGGGTGCAGGCGTTCGTCGACACCCTCGACATCGACCTGCGCACGGACACGCTCGCCGACGCCGAGCAGGCACGCGCGTGGCTGTCCGCCGCGGGGCTGCGCGACTCACGGCCAGGTGAGGCCGAGTGGCCGGGCCCGGATTTCGGTGATGACCTCCGGCTCGCCCGCGCGGCCAGGGAGAGCATCCGGGCGCTGATCGGGCGCGACGCCGGGACCGGGCCGCTCACGCCGGCCCAGCTCGAGCCGCTGGAGACGGTGCTGCGCGAGGCGCAGCCGGGGCTGGAGGTCACCGCCGACGGCCGGGTCCTGCTCTCGCCGGCCTTGCCGGCCGGAAGACCCGTCCGGCTAGCCGACGGCATCCTGGGGTTGCTGCTGATCATCCGTGACGCGCAGGCCGACGGCAGCTGGGACCGGCTCAAGCTGTGCGGCAACCCGGACTGCCAGTGGGCGTTCTACGACCGCTCGCACAGCCGCCGGGGCGCCTGGTGTGACATGGCCTCGTGCGGCAACAGGCTCAAGAACCGCAACCTCCGCGCCCGCCGCCGGCCGGCCGGGCAGGCTGAGCCGACGGTGCCGCCCGGGCAGGCTGAGCCGACCGTGCCGCCCGGGCAGGCTGAGCCGGCAGCGCCGGCGTCACAGGTTCCCTGACCCGTGCCTGGGCGGCCCGCCGAGATCGTCGAGCAGGTTCTTGTGCCAGACCATGATGACGTAGTGGCCGTAGTGGTAGATCTGAGCCGGGCGCCCGAAGGCCGCAAGCAGGTCGCGGGACGGGATGTCTGAGCGGGGACCGTCGACGGAGGTGTTCAGGACGAAGTCCGCGTAGTGCAGCCGCGGGTCAGACCAGGACGCCGCGGACTGGTAGGCGCGCGGGACCGCCCCGGCCGGTTCCCAGGAGGCCGTGATGAGCAGGAGGCGGCCGCCGCTGTCGAGCGTGGTGATGTTGTCCTCGGTGTAGACGCCGAGCCCGGTGTCCAGGTGATGCGCGACCAGCCAGTCGGCCAGGGCCTGGTTGCGCGCGGGCGCGGCGGGCTGCGCGACCGCGAAGCCCAGGGCCGCCGCGTAGCAGGCCAGGACGACGGCGGCGACCGGGGCCAGCTTGGCCCTGACCGCCTCGCCGGCCAGGAGGCGGCCGGCCAGCACGGCTCCGAAGGGCAGCACCGGGGCGATCTCCCTGGTGTCGATGATGGTAACCGGCAGGACGCTGGCCACGTATCCGGCCAGGTTGAAGGCGATGCCGACCACCAGCACCTGGACCAGCAGGTCATCGCGGCTGAAGAAGCGCCGCAGCGCGCGGCACGCGGCCCAGGCCACCAGGCCGACGCCGAGCAGGTGGAACCAGACGATGAGCGCCTCCGCCCCGTGCGGGTGGCCGAACACGTCGGCCCCGAACAGCGCGAGGACGCCCTCGACCGCCAGCCGCAGGTGGCCGGGAATGACCGCCGCGCTGGCCAGGTGCCGGGCCCGCGGCAGCAGCACGAACCCGCCGATCCGGCCGATCTCTCGCAGGACGAGCGTCGAGATGCCCGCGGCGGCCAGGCCGGCCGCGATCAGGGACACCTCGAACCACTGGGCCGCGAGCGGCTTCCCGCCGACCACCACCCCCCGGTACGCCCGGACGGCGCACGCGGCCGCCAGCGGGATGACCGCGGCGAAGAGCGTCAGCGAGTCGCCGATCATAGCCCAGGTGAGCATCAGCCCGATGACCAGCGGCGTCCACCAGCGCCGCGGCGCCCGGTCCAGCACCAGGAACGTCAGCAGCAGCGGGACCCCCGTCCCGACGTGATCCGGTGACCCGAGCAAGATGTAGACGGGGTCGCCGAGCTGCGGCGCCAGCATGAGGCCGGACCCAATCAGCGCCCTGGCCA
Source organism: Streptosporangiaceae bacterium (assembly GCA_035505275.1). Classification (GTDB taxonomy): domain Bacteria; phylum Actinomycetota; class Actinomycetes; order Streptosporangiales; family Streptosporangiaceae; genus Palsa-504. Next base: position 11,383 of record DATJQX010000164.1, read on the forward strand.
CCCCTTCGCGGCCCGTGGCCCTGCCCTTCGCGACCAGGCCAGCCAGCAGCGTCAGCAGCGTGTAGGTGAACGCGGCCGACACGTGCACCACCCACGGGCCCAGGCCGCGGACCAGCTCCACGGCGATGTACTCCGGCAGCTCTGTGGTGTAGAACGACACATCGGTCAGGGTCCACCCGCGCAGCAGCGGGTTGCCGTGCAGCATGGACCAGGCCTCAAGGGCGTTGGACGCGCCGTCGGGCGCGGTCGCCTGGGTCGCGGACACGCGCAGGTAGCACGCGAACAGCACGACGCCGGCGGCGGCGTACGCGGCGATCCAGGCCAGCCGTCCCCGGCTCGCCCAGCCGGCCAGGCCCGGGCGCTCCCCGGCCCGGCCAACGCCGGCCGCACCAGAAAGCGGCTCGTCGACGACCGCGCCCGGCGGGCCCCGGCGGCCCGTGCGGCCCTGGTAACCCGCGTCGGGCGGTCCCCCCGGGTCCTCAGCGGCCACCGGCCGCCTCCAGCGTCTCCCGCTCACGCGCCGCGAGGGTAAGCAGTTCCTCGGCGTGCGCCTGGCCGAACTCCGAGTCCTCCAGGCCGGCCAGCATCCGGGACAACTCCCGTACCCGGGCCTGCTCGCCCAGCCGCGTCACCCCGCTCGCGGTGACCAGGCCGTCGCCTGACTTCTCCACCACCAGGTGGCTGTCCGCGAACGCCGCCACCTGCGGCAGGTGCGTGACCGCGATCACCTGGGCCGAACGCGCCAGCCTGGCCAGCCGCCGCCCGACCTCGACCGCTGCCTTCCCGCCCACTCCGGCGTCCACCTCGTCGAACACGAACGTGGGTACCGGGTCCGCGCCGGCGAACACCACCTCGATGGCGAGCATCACGCGGGACAGCTCCCCGCCGGAGGCACCCTTGTGCAGCGGGAGCGGCGGCGCGCCCGGATGGGCGGCGAGCCGGATCTCCACGTCGTCGGCCCCGTAGGGACCAGGCGCGTCCAGCTCGGTGAGCGCGGCGGTCAGCGAGGCGTGCGGCATGGCCAGCTCGGACAACTCGGTGGTCACCGCCGTCGCGAACCGCTCCGCGGCGGCCGAACGCAGCGCGGTCAGGCGGCAGGCGAGCGTGGTCACCTCCTCCGCCAGCGCCGACTCCTCCGCGGCCAGCGCCGCGATCTTGTCGTCGGCCCCCTCCAGCTCGGCCAGCCGCAGGCCGGCCCGCTCGGCCCAGTCGAGGACGCCCGCGACGTCACCAGAAGCGCCGCCGTACGCCCGGGCTAGCCGGCCGAGCGCCGCGCGGCGCTCCTGGACCACGGCGAGCCTGGCCGGGTCGGCGTCCAGCGAATCCGTGTACGACGCGAGCTCCGCGGCGATGTCGGACAGCAGGTAGGTGGCCTCGGCCAGCCGGCCCGCGAGCCCGGATAGGAGAGGGTCATGCCCGCGGACCGCCTCCAGCGCGCGGGCGGCGATCCCGAGCAGGGTCAGGGCGTCAGAACCTTCCGCGGAGCCCGACGCCGGGTCGCCGAGCAGCGCCTCGTGCGCGGTCGTGGCCGCCGCGTGCAGGTCGTCGGCGTTCGAGAGCCGCGCGTCCTCGGCGAGCAGCGCCGCGTCCTCGCCGGCCGCCGGCCGCACCGCCCCGATCTCGGCCAGGCCGCGCCGCAGCGACTCCACTTCCGCCGCCCGCTCCCGCTCCGCGCGCGTCAGGGCCTGAAGTTCCTCGCGGACCTCCCGGTGCCGGATGAAGACGCGCCGGTAGTCCGAGAGCGCGACCGCTACTTCGGGCCCGCCGAACCTGTCCAGCGCGTCCCGCTGCCGCCCAGGCTTGAGCAGCTGCTGCTGGTCGGACTGGCCGTGCACGGCGACCAGGTCGTCGGCCAGCACCTGGAGGAGCGACACCGGCACGCCACGGCCGCCCGCGAAGGCGCGCGACCTGCCCTCGGCCGTCACCGAGCGGCTGAGCACCAGGGTGGTCCCGTCGTCATCCAGGTCTCCCCCGGCGTCCTCGACCTCCCGCGCCACCTCCGCGGAAACCAGCAGCCGCCCCTCAACGGCGGCCCGCCCGGCACCGGGGCGCACCCGCGCCGGATCGGCCCGGCCGCCGAACAGCAGCGCCAGCGCCGTCACCACCATGGTCTTCCCGGCCCCGGTCTCGCCGGTCAGCACGGTGAAGCCCGACGACAGCTCGAGCACCGCCTCGTCGATGACGCCGAGTCCGTTGATGCGGACTTCCTCAAGCATGCTCTCCAGCGTCCTCCCAGCTACGGCCGCGCCAGCCGGCCACGGGCAGGCCGAACTTGGCCACCAGCCGGTCGGTGAACCGGCCGCCTCGCTCCCCGGGGGCCGGGAGCCTCGCCAGCAGCACCGGCAGCGCGCCGCGGCGGACTTCCACCCGGGCACCCGGTGGCAAGTCGACCTTACGCCGACCATCGCACCACAAAACCGCGCCCGATGTGTCGACCGCCGCGATCAGCTCCACCGCCAGGACCGACTCCGGTGACACCACCATCGGCGGGGCGAACAGCGCGTGCGCGCTGATCGGGACCATGAGCAGCGCCTCCACCTCGGGCCATACGACGGGCCCGCCCGCGGAGAAGGCGTAGGCCGTCGACCCCGTGGGCGTCGAGCACACCACCCCGTCGCAGCCCCACCGGGACAGCGGGCGGCCGTCGACCTCGATGACCAGCTCGATCATCCGCTCCCGCGCCGCCTTTTCCACCGTGGCCTCGTTCAGCGCCCAGGTGGACACGATCGCCGAGCCGTTACTGCGCACGGTCACGTCGATGGTCATCCGCTCCTCGACCAGGTACTGCCGCTCCACCACCCGGTCGACCAGGTCGGTCAGCCCGTCCGGTTCGGCCTCGGCGAGGAACCCGACGTGGCCGAGGTTCACCCCGATCAGCGGCACCCCGGCCGGACGGGACAGCTCGGCGGCGCGCAGCAGCGTGCCGTCGCCGCCCAGGACGATGACCAGCTCGGCGCCTTCGGCCGCGTCGCCGTCCGGCGGCACCTCTTCCGCACCCGGGAAGGTGAACCCGTCCGCCAGGGTGCGGACGGTAATGCCCGCGGCGATCAGCCGCTCCGTCACCAGCCGGGCGCCGCGCAGCGCAGTCTGCTTCCCCGTGTGCGCCGTCACAAGGACCGTCCGCTTGGCCACTAGCTAGGTCCCTCCTCGATCGCGCGGCTCAGCTCATCCTCATCCATCGGCGGCGCGCCCCGGCGCAGCCACACGAAATACTCCACGTTCCCGGCGGGGCCAGGCAGCGGACTCGCCGTAATCCCCCGGACGCCGAGGCCAAGCTGGCCCGCCGCCTCGCATACCCGCCTTATCGAGGCCGAACGATCAGTGGTATCCCGGACCACGCCGCCGGCTCCCACTCGGTCCTTGCCGACCTCGAACTGGGGCTTGACGAGCAAGACGAAATCGGCGTCCTGCGTCGCGCTGGCGACCAGCGCCGGGAGCACCAGGGTGAGCGAGATGAACGACAGGTCGGCCACGACCAGGTCCGGCACCGGGGTTACGTTCTGGAGCGCCCGCACGTTGACCCGGTCCATGACGGTTACCCTCGGGTCGGTGCGCAGCGACCAGGCCAGCTGGCCGTACCCCACGTCGGCCGCCACCACGTGCGCGGCCCCCGCCCGGAGCAGGACGTCGGTGAACCCCCCGGTGGAGGCGCCCGCGTCCAGGACCTGCCGCCCCGCGACGGGCAGGTCGCCGAAGGCGGCCAGCGCCCCGGCCAGCTTGCGCCCGCCGCGCGACACGTAGCGCGGCTCGCCCGGGTCGGTCACCGTGATCGGCGCGTCCCTGGCCACCTGCGTGGCGGGCTTGGCCGCCTGCTGCCCGGCCACCGCCACCAGCCCGGCCGTGACCAGCTCGCCCGCCTGCTCCCGCGACCTGGCCAGGCCCCGCCTGACCAGCTCCGCGTCGAGCCTTACCCGTGGTGCGGTCAAGGCCGGGCCTTCGCAGGCTCCGGGGGTTCCTGGTTCCCCTCTTCGGCGAGTTCGCCCAGGATGTCCCTGAGCCGGCCGTGCACCTCTTCCAGGACGGCCACGTGGTCCGCCACCGGCTGGCCGCGCAGGCGGCTCAGCCCCGCGACCGACGCGTCCACCCGGTCGTCACCGGTTGATGCCAGGTGCTGGTCAAGTTCATCGTCCATGTGCGCTACCCTCCGCTGGAACGCTACCGTCCGATGCTGACAAGAGCGAGGCGCACATGGCTTCAGCAGAGCAGTGCCGGGAGGCACTGCAGACCTTGGCCAACCGATTGGTTGAGATGGACCCCCAGGACCGGTCCAGCTTCTTCAGCAACCGCACGTTCAGCTGTTACGTGACGGATCTGGGCGTGATGTTCATGACCAGGTTTACCGACGATGGCGCGGAGCCGGTCAAGGAGGTGGGGACCGATGAGCCGCCTGCCGACATCAGGGTGACCGCGAGCAGCGACGATACGGTCGCGCTCGCCGCCACCCCGGCCAACATCGCCCGCATGTGGCTGTCCGGCCGGATCAAGGTCCAGGCCAGCATCAGGGACCTGCTGGCCCTGCGCCGACTGCTGTAACGGAGACCAGCCATGGGCGACCTGATCCTGCTGCGCCACGGGGAGACTGAATGGAGCCTGGCCGGGCGGCACACCGGGCGGACCGACATCCCGCTCACGCCGCGCGGCGAAGCCGCCGCCGCCGCGCTGGCCCCGCTGCTGGCCAAGCGCGATATTGTGGCCGCCTTCTCCAGCCCCGCGCAGCGCGCGGCGCGGACCGCCGAGCTGGCGGGCCTGACCGGCGTGAAGCCGGACCCTGACCTGTGGGAATGGGACTACGGCGGTTACGAGGGCATGACCACGGCGCAGATCCAGCGGCAGCGCCCGGGCTGGTCCCTGTGGCGAGACGGCGTCATCCCCGGCGACGCCGAGCACCCCGGGGAGACGGTGCAGCAGGTGGGCGACCGGGTGGACCGGGTGCTCCGCCGGGTGCAGCCGCTGCTGGCCGACGGCGATGTCGCGCTGGTCGCGCACGGCCACGTGCTGCGGATCCTCACCGTGCGCTACCTGGGGCTCGGGCCAGCCGACGGACGGCTGCTCCGGCTGGACACCGGGACGGTCAGTACCCTCGGCACCGAGCACGCCGAGCCGGTCATCGCGTCCTGGAACGTGCCGCCTGATCCTTAGGCTCGACCTCATTCAGGTCCGCAGGACCAGGCGCTGGTTCTTGCATCCGGTCAGGCAGACCGCCAGGCCGAGTACGCCGACGTCGCGCAGCGCCGTGTCGGACAGCCCGGTAGCCGCCAGCGCGATCACGATCTCCAGCATCAGCAGGCTCGCGACGGCGGCTGCGGCGCGCGGCGCGATACCGGCCAGCAGCGCGGCGGCCAGGACGAGCAGCACCCAGCCGTGGGCCAGCACCAGGATGATGGCCAGCGACGAGGATTCCGATATCACGGGCACGTACCCGGTCCACTCGCCGGGCAGGAGGAGCTCGTGGTAACCGAACCACAGCATGACCAGGCCGAGCAGGATCCGCCCCGCGGTGGGGGCCCAGTCCGCGGCCAGAGCGCTGGCCTGGTCCAGGCCGACCCGCAGACCGCTGGCCGACGTCGCCGGCCGGGGAACGGCGAGGGCCGATACGTCGTCCGGCACCGGGCTGGGCGAGGCTGCGCCGGGTGACCTCCCGGCCGGCGGGGCCGCGGTGACGCCCGCCGGGGATTGCGGCCGGCCACGCGCCCAGCCGCCGGTCCCGTGCCCGCGATTCCTGCGGCCTAGCTGGCTCATGGCACGATCCGCCCTGAAACCGTGGTCACGACGAACCTGCCCGCGCCCAGGGTTTCTGGCCACACGAGATAGCCGGACGAGGCGTACCGCCCGGAGCTGGGCACCGTGCCGACGCCGGCCGTGCCGGCCACCGCGGAAGCGGGTGCGGAGCCGCCCAGTCCGCGCACGCCGGGGGCGGGCAGTCCCGTACCTCGCTGTGACCAGCCGAGAATAGCCAGGAAAATCCCGGTGATCCCGGCGAGCACCAGGATGGCGAGCCCGCGGGGTCCTACCTGGCCGGTCATCGTTACGCTCCCTCCGCGGGGCGCGTCTCGGCCCGCATCCAGCTCAGGTACGCCGCGGACCCGGTCACTATGGGCACTGCGATGATCTCCGGCTCGTCGTAGCTGTGCCGTTCGGCGAGGAAGGCGGCCAGTTCGTCGAAGCGGTCGGCCGGCAGCTTGAGGAGCACGAGCCACTCCTCGGCCCGCTCTACCCCGCCGTCCCACCAGTAGACCGATGCCATGGGCCCCGCCACCTGGCCGCACGCGGCCAGCCTGGCCTCGACCGCGGCGCGGGATAGCTCTATCGCCTCCGCGCGCGAATCGGTCGTCGTCTGCACCTGGAGGTACTGCACCTCAAGGTCCGCCATGGCACCTGATCGTACGCGCACCGGGCGCCACTACGCTGAGGCGAACAGCGGCCTTAGCTACGCGCGAAGGGGGATGCGTGGAACTGGTGCACTCCGGCAAGGTCCGCGATCTCTACGCGGACGGCGACGACGTCATCATGGTCGCCTCGGACCGGGTCAGCGTGTACGACGTCGTGCTGCCCACGCCCATCCCGGACAAGGGCATGGTGCTGACCCAGCTGTCGCTCTGGTGGTTCGGCCAGCTCGCGGGCGTGATCGCCAACCACGTGATCTCCGGCGAGGACGTTCCCGCCCAGTGGGCCGGGCGGGCGATCAGGTGCCGCAGGCTCGCGATGCTGCCGGTCGAGTGCATCGCCCGCGGCTACCTGGCCGGGCTGGGCCTCGCGTCATACCGGGAGACCGGAACGGTCTCGGGCGTGCGGCTGCCGCCCGGCCTCGGCGAGGGTTCGCGACTGCCCGAGCCCGTCTTCACGCCCACGACGAAGGCCGCCGCCGGCCACGACGAGCCGATGACCTACGCCGAGACGGCGGCTCTCGTCGGCCCGGCCGTGGCGGCGGACCTGGAGCGGGCCACCCTCGAGGTATACCGGCGGGGCGCTGAGCTGGCCGCGTCGCGCGGCATCATCATCGCCGATACCAAGCTGGAGTTCGGGCTGGACGCCGACGGGACGCTCGTGCTCGCCGACGAGGTGCTGACGCCCGATTCGTCGAGGTTCTGGCCGGCCTCGCAGTGGCAGCCCGGGCGTCCGCAGCGCTCGCTTGACAAGCAGTTCCTCCGCGACTGGTCGGCCGGCCTGGACTGGGACCGCAAGCCGCCGGGACCGGTGATCCCGCCCGATGTCGTGACGGCGACGCAGGCGCGTTACCGGGAACTGTACTCGCGGCTGACCTCGGGTTAGCATGACCGCCTGGCTCTACGGGCCCGGTGCCGTCCTGGTGACACCGGCCGCGCTCCTGGCTAGCCGGCTGTCTTGACGCAGGTGTAGGCGCCGTACAGCTTCCTGTCGAACTCCGCGGTGACGATCTCGAAGCCCGTAGCGGTGAGCATCGGCTCGAGCAGCCAGCGGAACGTGCTGTGCTCGGTGCGGATGTGCTCGGCGTAGTCACCGGCGGTATATCCGTCGGCGGGATCGTCGGCGGCGTGGTCCAGCCAGAGGCTGAACACCCGGCCGGCCTCGGCCGGGCTGAAGTCGTAGATCAGGTCGCGCAGCCGGAGCACGCCGCCGGGGCGCAGCATCCGCGCGATGCGGTCAAGGGCGAGGGCCTTCCAGAAGTCGGGCAGCTGGTGCAGCGCGTTGCGGGTGTACACGCCGTCCACGGGCCCCCCGGAATGGGAGTAGCTGAGGAACCCCGCCCGAACGCACTCCAGGTTCGCCAGCCCCGCGGCCGCCGCGCGCTCGCGCAGCACCGAGAGCATGGCCGGCGATACGTCCACGGCCGTCACGCGACCGAACCGGCGCGCCGCCGGGAGCGCGAACTGCCCGGCTCCCGCGCCGAGGTCGACCACGGCGGACGTCGCGCCCAGGCCGTGCGCCTCGAAAGCGTCCAGGTCCTCGCCCGGATCCGGATAGCCCTGCTTGCGGTCGAAGCCGACCACGAAGGACGGGTCGAGGTGTTCCGGTCCCGCGTGCGCCATCTCGTCGATCATCCACGCCTCAGCCATGGGGTCATTGTGCCCCGCCACGCGGACTACCGCGGATCCGCCGATACCATATAATCCATTTCCGTGATATCCGAAACTGGAGTACCTGGACCGCCCGAGCCGGTGCTCGCCCTGCACCGGGCCACGCATCACACGCTGCACGCGCTGAGCACCGCGCTGGCCGGGCTGGGCCTCACCGCCGCGGAGATCAACGCGCTCGCCAACCTCGCCGACGGCGGGGTGCACAGCGTCCGCGAGCTCAGCGACAGGACCGGCACCAGGGCCTCCACCCTGACCGGGGTGCTCGACCGGCTGGAGAACCGGGGCTACCTCACCAGGGAGCTCGATGCCGCCGACCGCCGGGCGTTCCGGCTGCCGCTGACCGAGGCGGGCCAGGCGGTGGCCGCGCAGGTGCACGCGGCGGTCGCCGGCCTCGAGCGCAACGCGCTGGCCGGCCTGTCGGCCACCCAGATCGCCGGCTTCCACGCCGTCCTCACCGCGCTGCAGGAGGCCAGTTGATGCCGCACCATGACGAACCAGCCGGCCCGCACGGCCTCCATGACGCACCCGGCTCGGGCGCCTCCCCCGGAGGGCACAGCTCGCCGGATCCCGAGCTGGCCGCGATCCTGCCCGTGATCACCGGGCCCGCCGGGCAGTTCCGGCACCGGCAGCACATCAACCTGGCGTTCTACGCCGTGCGGCGCTACGGCATGCCCGGTGCCATCGGCGCGATCTGTACCTGGATCCGTCAGATCGCGGCTTACGAGCGGGCGCCGCAGAAGTACCATCACACGGTCTCACGGGCCTGGGTGGAAGCGGTCGCATACCACCTTGCCGAGGATCGCGGGTCCGCCGGCTTCGAGGAGTTCGCCGCCCGGAATCCCGGCCTCCTGGACAAGCGCCTGCTCAGCCGGCACTACCGGTCGTCGACCCTGGCCGCCCCGGCCGCCAGGAGCGGCTGGGTCGAGCCCGACCTCGTGCCTTTCCCCTGGTCACGGCCGAGAGCGCAGGCGGCTGACCGCTCCGATCAGGGGAGCACGGCTGGCTGATCGATCACCCATCGCCAGCTGCCATCCGGCTGCTGCCTGGCCACCTCGACCGTGGCCCCGCCGCCTGGCAGCCGCGTCGAAGTGAGAGCCAGGTTGCCGTTCGTAATCGGCGGGTGCTGGCCCGCCGAGGAAAATCGGGGCCGGCCGGCGAGCAGGTCGGCATACACCGTGCGGATTTCCTCGTGCCCGGTGGCGAGCCGTCCGGCCAAGACCAGTACGGCACCTGGCTCGTACAGCGCCACCAGCCCTTCGACGTCCCCCGCGTTGGCCCGCTCGAGGAAGAGCGTGCCGAGGTCCTCCGGCTGTGCCACTGGCTCCGGTTCTTGGCTCGCAGCCATATCCCTTGCTACCCCATCCGTTGAGTACGTTCGCGCGCTGGGACCATCTCATGCGCGAAAGACATTCCGCCTTCGCCGGGCCTGCCCCATTCTGTTACCGTCCAGGCCGCTAGGCCGGAACCGGAACCGTGACGTACTGCTGGTTCTGCTGGGACAGGATCGAGTCGATGGCGGTTACGGCGGTACCAGACGGGGCTAGCGTCGTGATGTCGTGATTCCCGCCTCCGGTCAGGCCCCTGATCTGTAGCTGGGCCCAGCTCGCCCCGTCGGGCGACCGCCATATCGCCGCCGCGAGCTGCCCGGCCGTGCCGAACTGGCCCGCAGCGGTGAAGCCGCCGGGACCCGCGGTCAGCGCGGTCACGGTGGTGTTCGGTCCGGCGGAGACGAACTGCACCTGCTGCCAGGTCTGCCCGCCGTCGGTGGACAGCTCGGCGAGCGGGAGGATACCCGTCACCGTCGTCTGCTGGCCCAGCGCGACGACGCTGTCGCCGCTGATCGCCACCTGCTCCAGCAAGGCGGCCGAGGCACCGGTGGGCAGGGGCAGGACATCAATCTTCCAGAGCGTGCCGTTGGCCGTGGTCCACACCGCGGGCTGGCCGTTGTGCGAGCCCGCCGTCACGAAGCCGTGCGGGCCGGCCGCCACCCCGAGCACCTGGCTCGAACCGGTCGCCGGTGTCGCGGTGTGCGCGCGGGTCCAGCTGGTCAGGTCGGTCGAGAACCAGTCGTCGGCCACGCACACGCCTCCCGCCGCGACCAGCTTGCCATCGATCAGGTACCCGCCGGGACCCGAGGCCGTCGCGACCGCCCCGACGCCGGTCAGGTCCTGCACGATGTTCCCGCCCGCGGGCTGCCAGCTGATGCCGTCCGTCGAGGTGAAGACGACGGGGCCAGGCGTCCCGGCGGCGAGCCACCCGGCCGACCCGTGGGTCACGCTCGACAGGGAGGCCAGGCCAGACGAACCGGAGACCAGGGAAAGCGACGAGACCAGGGTCCAGGACGAGCTGCCCAGTGCCCTGCGCCAGACGGCGGGGTAGCCGTCCGCGCTGCCCACCGCGATCTGCTCGCCATCGGCGACCGCGGTGCTGTTCACCGCGGCCTCCGGGATCAGGGCACCGGGGATGCTCGAGATCGCGACCGACCGTACCGTGCTCCCGTTGGCGTCGAGGAAGACCGGCTGCTGGCTGAGCTTGGTGCCGGCCGTGGATCCGACGATGACGGCCGTGCCGTTCGGCCCCGCCGCCGCGGTAGGAGTCGACCCGCCCGAGGTGTCGCCGAGCGGTCCCGTCGGCCGCCAGGTAGTACCGGTGCCCGTGCTGGTGTAGGCCACGTAGATGCCCTGGCTGACGACGGTCCCGGTCACGACGAAGCCGTTCTTACCGCCCTTCACCACCCCGGGGGTCCAGCCGCCGGCCGGGTCGATGACGCCGGCGAACTGCCACGTCTGGCCGTTCGTGGAGAAATAGGCCACACCATCGGGGGCGCCGCTCGCGGTGGTACCCGGCCGGACCGCGAGCAGGCCGGATGCGTCGAAGCTCAGCCCGGCGATCGTGTTCTTGGCGCCGTGGTCGACCGGTACGGTGACCGGAGTCCACGACGAACCGCCGTTGGTGCTCAGCCAGACGCCGGCGCCGCCGTCGGAGATCACCGTGTCGTTCCCGTGGCTGGCCGCGAAGGAAATCGACTGCGGGGTCTGGCCGTCGTCCGTGAGGCCTAGCTGCCCGGCCGTCGTCCGCTGCCAGGTGATGCCGTCCTGCGAAACCCAGATGACGGCCTCGTGCCCGCCACCGCTCGCCTGGCCCTGGCCGCCGGCCACGAACCCGCTGGCCGTATTGGTCAGGACGAACACCTGGTCGCCGGGCTGCCTCGGCTCGAGCCCGTGCGCGGCCGCGAGGGTCCACGTCAGGCCGTTATGGCTCGTCCATATCGCGTCCGGGCCCCAGCCCAGCCAACCGCTGGGCCCCGCGGCGATCCGGTTGGCGATGGCCCCCAGCGCGGGCTGGCCGCCGCCCGGCGACTGGAGCGGGGCGAGGTGCCAGGTGGCGCCGCCGTCCGACGACGTGAAGAACTGCTGGCGGGCCACGCCGTCGCTGGTCAGCGAGCCCGTCGTGGCGATCGTGTTCCCCCAGGCAGCGACGCGGTCGATCGTCTGGAACACGCCGCGCTGCTGCTGTCCCTGATACGTCGGGAGGGTGTTCGCAGCGGGCGCGTTCGCATTCGACTGGCCCGAGGCGTTCCCCGCGAGCGAGCCCGACTTCGTGCTGTGGCTAGGCAGCAGCACGACGACCAGGACGACGGCGACGGCGACCGCCAGCGCCACCACGCCGATCGTCACGTTGCGACGGCTGGCCGGGCCCTTGCCCGCGGCAGCGGGCCTGGGCGCCGGCCAATCGGCACCCGGCGGCGCGGGCTGGAGCAGGCCGGAATCCTTCGCCATCGGCCCGGTACCGCCTGTGGCCGGCTGCACTCCCGGCATCGGGCCCGTACCCCAGGTCAACGCAAGCACAGTCTGAGTCGGCGAGTCGAGCACACGGTCCTTCTGGACGGTGGTCGCCGGCATCGCCTTCGGATTCGTGAGCCGTTCCAGGAGTTGCTGCGCGGTGGGGCGGTCCTGCTGTTCCTTGGCCAGGGCTGCAGACACCAGCGGCCGCAGCGACCCGGGCACCGCGGAGAGGTCGGCCTCGTTGTGCAAGACCCGGTACAGGACGGCCTCGGTCGGCCCGCCGCCGAACGGCGATTCGCCTGAGGCCGCGTACGCGATCGTCACGCCCCAGACGAAGACGTCGGCTGGTGGGCCCGGCTTGCCCAGTACCTGCTCCGGAGCCATGAACCCGGCCGAGCCGACCATCATGCCGGTCTTGGTGACGGCCGTGGCGTCCAGGGTCTGCGCGATGCCGAAATCGATGACCTTCGGGCCGTCCGCGGCCAGGATGACGTTAGAGGGCTTCAGGTCCCTGTGCACGATCCCGGCCGCGTGGATCACGGTCAGCGCCTCCGCCAGGCCGGTAGCCAGCCCGTAGAGCATGTCGGCGCCGAGCGGCCCGTGCCGGTCGACGTACTCGGCCAGGGAGGGGCCGTCGATGAATTCGGTGACCATGAACGGCCGGGCCGACTCGGTGTCGGCCTCGATCACCCGCACCGTGCACACGCCCTTGACCTGAGTCAGCACGGATACCTCGCGCTGGAAGCGCCTGCGGAACTCGGGGTCATCGGCCAGTTCAGGGCGGAGCACCTTGATGGCGACCAGGTCGCCGTCCTCGGCGGTGCCGAGGTACACCACGCCCATGCCGCCCGCGCCCAGCCTGGCGGTGAGCCGGTAGCCGCCTATCTGCTTGGGATCATCATCCCGAAGTGCCGCCTGAGCCAAGGAATTCCCTCCCGAAATTCGATGGTCGCCCCCCGGAGGGCTGGTGCACAACCATCTAAGTAAACCTTGCCGGGCGCCCATTTTGTTCACCGTCGGGCCGTGGGCCAGGGCCGCACCCGACACGATTGGGTAACTGTTCGGGGGTGGCGCGCCGCCGCGCGGGAGCAGGATGGATGGGTGACGTCCGTCAGGTCTGGCCGGGCGGCAGGGGCCGGTGCCCGGGGTGGCTGCCGCGCCCGATCTGGCGGACGCCGACGGTGACGGCGAGGAGCACGGCGCCCCACGGGCCTGCCACCCACAGCGGCCAGGGATAGATCAGGTGGGCGGTGGTGGCGCTGACCAGAACCCAGACCACCAGGTTGACCGACACGACGGCGCCCCAGATCGTCCAGAGGACCTTGAGGGCGGTGGGCAGGCCGCGTCGGGAGGTGACGACCGGCGGCGGTGCCGCCCGCTCGGCGGCCGGTGCGGGCGGGCGCGGGTCCGGCCGGGCTACCGCGCCGCTCTCCGGGAGGTCGGCGTACAGCGGGGCGAGGTCTGCGTAGGTCACCGCTTCGGAGGCCTGTCCCATGCGGTCGATGTACTCCTCCACCTTGAGACGACCCTCGTCGAGGGCCGTGCGCAGCCGCTCGATGACCTCTTGCCGGTCGGCGTCCGAGGCTCGCATCTTCTGGCGATCATCCATCGCGGCCCTCCGCCCGACGCCCCGTGCCCCCTCGCTTCAGGATAGTAGGGGCGTCGCCGCCGGGTCTCGGCGGCTAGCACGATGACGGCGTGGGATAGGTACGGGCGCCGTACGCCTTCACGTTCACCGAGCACTTCCCGCCGCCCACATCGCGTCTGGACGTCCCCCGTCTGAGCCGATTGCTCAGGCCGGGATGGCGGGGCCCGCCTCGGTCGCCGCTTCCCGCACCCCGGCGGCCGCGGGGCCAGCCGCGGCCTTGCCGTACAGCGGCCCGAACCGGAACAAGCTGCCGGCCACGATCGCGCCGAACGCGAGAATGCCTGCCGTCCACCAGAACGCGGTGTCGTACCCGTGGGCCAGCGCCAGCCCGTCCAGCGCCCTGGGCCCGAGGGTCCGGGCCAGGAGGTAATGCGCGGCGACGTACGAGGTGACGGCGCCAGCGAAGATAGTGTTGAGGAACGAGGTGCCGATCGAGGCGCCGAGTTGCTGGCCGACGGTGACGCTGGCGGAGGCGACCCCCGCGTCCTGCGGCGCCACGCCGTACGTGCCCGTGTTGATGGACGGGGCGATCACCATGCCGAGGCCGAGACCGGTCAAGATGATCGGACCCAGCACGCCCGTGGCGTACCCGGTGTGCGCCCCGATCTGGGCGAACCAGGCCATCGCCCCCGCGGTCACGATGAACCCCGTCGTGACGATCGGCCTGGGTCCGACCCTGGGCATCAGCACGATCGTGGACATGTTGGCGGCGATCGCGATGCCGCCGGCGATCGGCAGGAAGGCAAAGCCCGTGACCACGGGTGAGTAGCCGAGCGTCTCCTGCATGTAGTAGGTCAGGAACAGGAAGGTCCCGAACATGCCCATGGCGCCGATAAGCATCGACAGGTAGGCGCCGCCCCGGTTGCGGTCGAGCGCTACACGGGGGGGCAGCAACGGGTTCGCGGCCCGGCCCTGCCAGAACGCGAACGCGATGAGCAGCAGTACGCCGGCGGCCAGGAAGCCGTACGTAGACGGCGTGTGCCAGTTGTGCGTGGCCGCGTTCGAGAACCCGTACACCAGGCAGAACAGGGCGCTGGATACGCCCAGGACGCCGGGGATGTCCAGGCTGGGCTTGACCGGGGACGGCTGGCGCTTGAGCAGCATCGCCGCCCCGACGAAGGCCAGGCCCGCGAAGACCAGGTTGATGTAGAGAGTCCAGCGCCAGGACAGGTATTCGGTCAGCGCGCCGCCGAGCAGCAGGCCCACCGCGCCGCCGGCCGCGGCGATCGCGCCGTACACGCCGAACGCCTTGCCGCGATCCTTCGGATCGGTGAACGTGGTGGTCAGCAGCGACAACGCCGAGGGCACCAGGATCGCGCCGAACACGCCCTGGCAGGCCCGGGCGGTGATCAGCATGGTGAAGTTGACGGAGGCGCCGCCGATCGCCGACACGCCGGCGAAGCCGACCAGCCCGACCATGAACGTCACCTTCCGCCCGAGCAGGTCGGCCAGCCTGCCGCCGAGCAGGAGCAAGCTGCCGAACGCCAGGGTGTAGGCCGTGACCACCCACTGCCGGTCCGCCGTGGTGAAGTCCAGCGCGCGCTGAGCGGACGGCAGCGCGATGTTCATCACCGTGACGTCCAGGACAACCATGAGCTGTGCGAGGCCGATCACGCCCAGGACGAACCAGCGCCGGTCCCCTGCGCTCGTGCCGGTGCTGACATCAGACATGAGCCTCACCAATCTGGAGGTATCTTCTCCGCTTAGTTCACGCTAGCATGAAACGGAGAAGTTGTCTCCACTTATTTTACTGGAGGGATGACGTGGCTCCCGGTCAGGCCGGCCGTCCAGGGGATGGCGCGGACCCGCGACGGCCGCTGCGGCGAGATGCCGAGCGAAACCGGCAACGCATCCTCAGGGCGGCCTCGGAGGTGTTCACCGAGTTCGGGCTCGAGGTCAGCCTCGACGAGGTCGCCCGGCACGCGGGCGTCGGGGTCGGGACCGTCTACCGGCGGTTCGGGACCAAGGAAGACCTGGTGGCGGCGCTGTTCGAAGACCGGGTCGACGCGATCGCGACGATGGCCGAACGGGCCATGCAGGAGCCCGATCCGTGGAGCGGCCTGGTGTGGTTCATGGAGCATTCGGCCGAGATGCTGGCCTCTGACCTCGGCCTGCGCCAGATGTTCATGTTCGCCACGTACGGCCATGACCACGTCGCGTACGCGCGGCAGCGGATGGCGCCCCTGGTGGGGAAGCTGCTCGAGCGGGCGCAGGCGGCCGGGCAAGTCAGGGCCGACCTCGAGCCGACCGACGTACCGTTCATCACCTTCGTGCTCACCGAGGCGACCGTGCTCGCCAGGCAGGCCAGCCCCGGCATCTGGCGCAGGTACCTCGCGCTCGTCACCGACGGCCTGCGGCCCGCCCGGCAGGGCGTCACCCCGCTTCCGGTGCCGGCCTTGCTGCCGGAGGAGATGGAGATGTCCATGCGCCAGAGCGCGCCGCGGCACCGCTGAGGTTCGCGAGGGATTTCCGCCAATTTAGATTGCATTTGCAAGTGCATGTACAGCGCGTAAACGAAAGCCTGGCCAGCAATCGTTCGCGCTGCCCGTGCGTCATCACTGAATGGAAACGACGCGACGAAGGCTACCTCGTCCTCGCAGCTAGGGGGCCAGCCGGAGAGCGGCGGCGCGCTGACGGAAGCGAGTCTGCGGCGCGCAGAAGTGAAGCAGAGTCGAATGCGACACGCAGAGGCCGGGGTGCGTGACAGGACGGCGAAAAACCTTTAGGATGGCGGATGCGCTAAACGCGGAACTCCGCATCCTCACTAGACGAGAAACCACGTCGATCCGCTTTGACGCTTTCCCCGCTACTCGGTATTCCCCTCCAGGAGACCTCCCGCATGAATCCCGGCCACACCGTCGAAGACGCCAACCCATCCTGTCCGCCCGGGCAGGATGACGCCGGCCGGCTGGAAGATACAGCCGGCTGCGGCGGCGACGGGTCGGTACGGTCGCCCAGGGCCCAGAAGCCGGTGCAGGACATCCAGGACATCATCGACAAGCTCGCGGCCGTCACCCAGCAGCTGCGCCGTCCGGGAAGCCGCCTGCCGGGATCGCCGCGCTTAGGGACACCGCGGCTAGCGCGTGCGCCGCGCTCGTCGGCTCGGCTCTCAAACCGCGTCCGTGGATCTCGTCGACGCCGATTTCGCGTGGCCGGGAGGCTGGGAATACCTGGTCAGCTGAGGTTCTGGAGCAGGTGCGCGCTGTCGGCAGGGCTGAGGGCGGCCGCGCGCAGCAGCGCGAAGGCGCGGACGTAGCGGGCGACGTCGGCCTGGTCCTCCAGGTAGACACCGCCGGATAGCGCCTCCAGGTAGACGACGCCCAGGCTGGGCGCGTCGGGAAACCTCAAGATGGCGAGCGACCCGCTGCCCGCCGCGGCGTGCGCGCCGGCCGAGAACGGCAGCACCTGGATCGTGAGGGCCGGGTAATCACCGGCCAGCTTGACCAGGTGGCCGATCTGCCCGGCGAGCACCCCGGGACCGCCGACCTCCTGATGCAGGGCGCCCTCGCCGAGGATCACGGCGAGCCGGACCGGGGAGCGGCCGCCCAGCACGACCTGCCGCCGCACCGCCTTGGCGGCCACGGCGTCCTCCCGCTGCTGATCGGTCAGGTAGCCCGGCTCGGCGGCGGCGATGGCCCGGGCGTAGTCATCGGTTTGCAGCAGGTCCGGGATGAGCTGCGCCTCGTACGCCAGGATCTCCGAGGCGGCCGACTCCATGATCACGTAGTCCAGGTACGCGTCGGACAGGATGTCCGAGTACGGGTGCCACCAGGTCTGCTGGCCGCCCCGGCTGGCGATGGCCAGCAGGGCGAGCTGCTCGCTGGGCGGGACGCCGTACTCGGTCATCAGCTCACGCAGCTCCTTGGGCCTGATCCCGCGCTGGCCGGTCTCGATCCGGCTGATCTTCGAGCGATCGCATTCGAGGACGCGGGCCGCGTCCTCGAGCGAATAACCCACGTTCTCCCGGTACCGGCGCAGCGCACCTCCGACGAGACGGCGCCGCACGGGGGGTTCTCCGGCCACGGTTCCTGCCTTCCCGCGGTCCTCCCGGCCCGCGGTAGATCTTGTGATACCTATCAGGAAACGTAGCATTAAATGTAGTCCCAACGGCTGTTACGACACGCTGGGATAGGTGAGGAGCGGGGATGCGCGTGGAGTGGCTGCTGGCGAAGCCGGGTCCGGGTGACGCGGGATACGGGCGGGTGAAGGCTGAAGGTTAGGGGTGGCTGAGGCGGTCGAGGGCGGCCAGGACGCGGTTCTCCGACACCGGCATGCGCGTCCCGAGGGTCTGGGCGAACAGGCTGACCCGGAGCTCGGAGAGCATCCAGCGGACGTCGATGACATCCGGATCGGTGCGCCTGCCGACCGGCAGGTCCGCGACCGCCTGGCGGTAGGCCTCCTCCACGCGCAGGGCGACCGCCATGTTCGCCGCGTCCCGCGCCGGGTTCTCCGGAAGCTTGTCGAGTCGGCGCTCGATCCCCTGGAGGTAGCGGGTCAGGTACGGCAGCCGCCGGTACCCGGTAGCGGTCACGAAGCCTGGGTAGATAAGCCCGGACAACTGGGCGCGGAGGTCGGCGACGGCGGGCTGGACGGCGTCGGCCCGCAAGTCGTCCAGCCGGCTCTCGATGGCGTGCGCCAGCCGGAGGGCCGCCTCTACGTGGTTCACGACGTCGGCCGTTACCTCGTGCAGGCGTGGCCGCACCGCCGCGGAGAGCCGGTCGAAACCCTCCCGGTCCCAGGCCGGGCCGCCCGCCTCGGCCATCAGGAAGTCGGCGGCACAGCTGACGCAGTCGGCGAACATCGCCGCGACGCCGCCGTGCGGGTTATGGCTGAGCGCGAGCTTGGCCCGCGTGGACAGGCGGTCCGCGATGGATTTGACCGGGGAGGGCGCGCCGAGCAGGATCAGCCGCCGGGTCCCGGCCCACATGGCCGTCCGCGCCGCCGCCTCGGTCTCGAACAGGCGCACGTCGACCGCGTCGACCGCGTCGTAGAGCGCCGGGTAGGCGACGACGGTGCCCTCGCGGAACACCCGCGGCAGCTCGCCGAAATTCCACGACGAGAGGCCCCTGCGCGTGATGCCGGCGGCCGCCTGGGACAGCACCGCCCGAAGCCGTGGCCGGAGCTGGCGCTGGAGCTCGGCGACGTCCTTGCCTTCGGCCAGGACGCGATCGCCTTCGGTTACCCGGACCGTGACGCGCAGGTGCGGCGGCAGCTTGGACAGATCCCAGGCGTCGCGCGGGACGGTGACGCCGCGCAGCGACCGGAGCTCGCGCGCGACCGCGTCGCGCAGGTCGCCGGACGGCGTTCCGAGGCGGGCCAGGACCTCGCGGGCCACGTCGGGCGCGGGCACCAGGTCGCGTCGCAGCGACTTGGGCAGCGACCTGATCATCTCGGTGATCAGTTCCTGGCGCAGCCCGGCCACCTGCCAGGAGAACTCGGCGGCATCCAGCTGGTTGAGCCGGTTGAGCGGGATGTCCACGGTGACGCCGTCGGCTTCGGAGCCAGGCTCGAACGCGTAGGACAGGGGCAGGGCCTTCAGCCCCGGGGACTCCGACGTCCAGCTATCGGGGTAGGAAGCCATGCTGATCTGCGCGGCGTCGTCGCTGAGCAGGTCGCCGGGCTTAAACGTGAGCAGGCCGGGGTCGGCCCGGCGGGCCTGCTTCCACCAGGTGTCGAAGTGCGCGGCGGAGACCACCTCGGCCGGTATCCGCGCGTCGTAGAAGGCGAACAGCTCGTCCTCGCCGATCACGAGCCCGCGCCGGCGGACGCGGTGCTCGAGTTCCTCGGCCTCGGCCAGCAGCCGCCTGTTCTCCGCGAAGAACCTGTGGCTGGTCCGCCAGTCGCCTTCGACCAGGGCGTGCCTGATGAACAGTTCCCGGGCGGCGGGCGGGTCGATGCGGCCGTAGCTGACCGGGCGGTCCGTCACCAGCGGCACCCCGTACAGGGTGACCTTCTCCAGCGCGACGGCCCCGCCGCGATTGCGCTCCCAGTGCGGCTCGCTGTAGCTGCGCCTGACCAGGTGCTTGGCCAGCGGCTCGACCCACTCGGGTTCGATGCGCGCCGCCGTGCGCGCCCACAGCCTGGACGTCTCGACGAGCTCCGCGGCCACGATCCAGTCGGGGGCCTGCCTGGCCAGGCTCGATCCGGGGAAGATCGCGAACCTGGCGTTGCGGGCGCCGAGGTACTCCGCCTGCGGACGGCGCCTGGCCGGGCCCGCACCGGGGCCGCCTGCCGTCCGTGCCTGCGCGACGGGACGAGCCGGTTCGGTCTTCATCCCCACCTGCGACAGCAGGCCGGCCAGCAGGGACAGGTGCACCACCGTACGTTCGGGGGAAGTTGAATCGACGGCCACCCCCAGGTCAGCAGCCAGCCTTTGCAGCTGCCCCTGGAGGTCCTGCCACTCGCGGACGCGCAGGTAGTTGAGGTAGTCGGCGCGGCACAGGCGGCGGAACGCCGAGGACGACAGCTCGCGCTGCCGCTCGGTCAGGTACTGGAACAGGTTCAGGTAGGCGGTGAAGTCAGAGTCGGGGTCGGCGAACCTGCGGTGCTTGTCGTCCGCGGCCTGCTGCGCGTCCGCGGGCCGCTCGCGCGGATCGGTGATGGACAGGGCCGAGGCGATGACCAGGACCTCGCGGACGCACCCGTTCTTGTCGGCCTCGAGGATCATCCGGCCGATCCGCGGGTCGACCGGCAGCCTGGCCAGCTTCCGGCCGAGGCCGGTGATGCGGCCGTCGACGAACGCGTTCAGCTCGGCCAGCAGGGTCAGCCCGTCGGCGATGTTGCGCTCGTCGGGCGGGTCGATGAACGGGAACTTCGGCACGTCGCCCAGGCCGATGGCGGCCATCTGGAGGATGACCGAGGCCAGGTTGGTGCGCAAGATCTCGGGTTCGGTGAATTCCGGTCGCGACGCGAAATCGGCTTCGGAGTACAGCCTGATGCAGATCCCGTCCGCGGTCCGGCCGCAGCGGCCCTTGCGCTGGTTGGCCGACGCCTGCGAGATCGGCTCGATCGGCAGCCGCTGCACCTTGGTGCGATGGCTGTACCTGGAGATACGCGCGGTGCCCGGGTCGACGACGTACTTGATACCCGGGACGGTGAGCGAGGTTTCGGCCACGTTGGTGGCGAGCACGACCCGGCGGGTCGCGCCCTTGGCCCGCTGTTCGAACACCTTGTGCTGGTCGGCCGCGGCCAGGCGCGAGTAAAGCGGCAGCACCTCGAGCCTGTCTCTTCCGGCGAGGGTGTCCGCGGTGTCGCGGATCTCGCGCTCGCCGGACAGGAAGACCAGGATGTCGCCGGGCCCCTCGGCCGAGAGCTCGTCCACCGCATCGGCGATGGCCTGGGCCTGGTCGGCGTCTTCCTCGACGGGCCGGTAGCGCACCTCGACCGGGTAGGTCCGCCCGGAGACCTCGACGATCGGCGCGTGGCCGAAGGCGGCGGCGAAGCGCTCCGGGTCGATGGTGGCCGACGTGATGATTACCTTCAGGTCCGGGCGTGCGGGGAGGAGCTGCCTGAGGTAGCCGAGGATGAAGTCGATGTTCAGGCTGCGCTCGTGCGCCTCGTCGATGATCAGCGTGTCGTAGCGGCGAAGCTGCCTGTCGCGCGCGAGCTCGTTCAGGAGGATCCCGTCGGTCATGAGCTTGATCAGCGTGTCGCCGGTGGAGCGGTCCGTGAAGCGCACCTGGTAGCCGACGGTTTCGCCGAGCGGGCTGCCCAGTTCCTCGGCGATCCGCTCGGCCACGGTCCTGGCGGCGAGCCGTCGGGGCTGGGTGTGGGCAATCTGCCCTTCGACGCCGCGGCCGAGCTCCAGGCAGATCTTGGGGATCTGGGTCGTCTTGCCGGAGCCGGTCTCCCCCGCGATGATCACCACCTGGTGGTCGCGGATGGCGCGGGCGATCTCGTCCCTGCGCTGGCTGACCGGCAGCTCGGACGGGTACTCGATCGGCGCCATGGCGGCCCGGCGGGCCGCCCGCGCCTCGACGAGCCTGGCCCGCGTACGTCCGGCGCGCTCGGTCCGCTCGGGGTGCTCAGTGCGCTCGGGGCGCTTGGCGCGCTCAGTGCGCGAAGGCATCACGGATCGCGGCTCCATGGCAGGGGAAGGGTAAACCGAATAGGCCCCAGATACGTAACAGTTTTCGGCTTCGCATCCTTCCGCGGGCGGCTTGGCCCTCATGATCGCGAAGAGCTGTGCCCCTGGATTGGTGCCAGGAGTCTTCGTGATCACCCGGTGTTACTGGTGGGGCGAGTGGGGCGGTCGGGGTGAGGGCTGGGGGGTGGTTGGATGGGGGGATGAGTACTGCGCTTTCGTTTCAGCCTGTTTTGGGGCGGCTGGACCTGGTGGCGGAGCCGGTGGCGGCTGCGCTGCGCGCGTGGGCCCAGGCAGATGAGGTCGAGGTAGCCGAGATCGACCCGGCCCTCGCGGACACCGCGGCGTTCTGCGAGCGGTACGGCGTCTCGCCGGCCGAATCGGCGAACTGCGTGGTCGTCTTGGGCCGGCGCGGCGAGGTGAGCACGTACGCGGCCTGCATGGTGGCCGCCACCACGCGGGCGGACGTCAACGGGCTGGTCCGCAAGCACCTGGACGCCAGGAAGGCATCCTTCGCCCCGGTCGACGCGGTGACGGCCGCGTCGGGCATGGAGTACGGCGGGATCACGCCGGTCGGGCTGCCTGCGGACTGGCCGGTACTGGTCGACGAGGCGGTGGCGAAGACCCCGTCGGTGGTGATCGGCTCCGGGATCCGCGGCTCCAAGCTCAGGCTCCCCGGGCGCCTGCTCGCCGTGCTCCCCGCCGCACAGGTGCTGCCTGGCCTGGGCGTTCCGGTAGAACCGTGACGGCCGGCAACCTGGCGGCTGCGTTTAGCGTCTAAATTGGGGCGAAAGCGGGTACCAATCACCGATTACCGTGCCGAACCAGGGAGGGAACCATGAAGCGGGGACGCCGTTTTCTGGCCATCGGGGCCGTGTCGATTCCGGTCCTGGGCCTGACCCTCGGCCTGGGCCTGAGCGCGGTTACCTCACCGGCGCAGGCTTCGGTCACTCGCGCGCGCCAGCTTTATTCCGAACAAATCGTGGTGCTCAACTGCCTGGGCAAGGGGCAGGTCAGGCCCTCGAGTTTCATCCTGGCCTGCGCGGACGCCAACGACTACCTCGCCCACCTGCACTGGACGAGCTGGGGCCCGTACCTGGCCAGCGCCGTCGGCACCCAGGAGGAGAACGACTGCATCCCGTACTGCGCGGCGGGCCACTTCCATGCCTACCCCGTGGACGTGATCTTCTGGGGCAGCACGGCCGTTACCGGGGAACCGGGGACGCAGCGCTATGAGACGGTCACCTTGCTCTACCCGGGAGCCCGGCCGCCGATCTACAACGGCCACAAGTACGTCGAAGGGCCGAAAACGGTCACGATGTCCCTGTGGGGACCGCCTAACCCATACCCAGGCGTCAGCCTGGGCTGAATACGCCGGGTAACGCTGCGCCAAGTTGACACCCCGGTCCGTCAGCAGGCATTCTTGGTGCGGCCAGGACTATCCCGCGTCCGGCCCTTGTTTCACCAGCTGTCACGTGGAGGAGTGCCGTCACGGCACGCGGCCTGGCGCCCCCGTGCGTCGCGACAGAAGGGAGGCACGCGATGGACTCTGATAGTCCGGGCCGAAGTTGGCCCATCTCGCCGCTGTCCCATTCTGTTCCGGGCGCACGCCCACTTGGCATCTCCTGAAGGCGCACCCCAGGGTTCCGCTGAACTGACCTGACCCGAACTCCGGCCCATAGGCCTGAGTGAGTGCAGGTCGTCTCGGGTGCCCCCTGGTCAGCGGGGCCGTCTGGCTCGCAGCCGTGGCCGCGAAGGGTTTGTCACCAGGTCCGCAGGCGTGTGCCCCTGATCCCGTCAGAACTGATGACGTGAAAGGGGTGTTTACCATGGCCACCATCATTCGTACCGCTCCCCGCACCGCCGTCCTCGACGACGCGCACGTCGGCGACATCCGCGGTGCGCTGGGCACGATCCCGGTCGACGACTTCGCTCCGCGGGTCGGCCTGTCCGCCAAGCTAAAGACGCTGCTGGCCATCGTGGGGCCCGGGCTGATCGTAATGTGCGGGGACAACGACGCCGGCGCGTTTTCCACCTACGGGCAGGCGGGGCAGGACTACGGGACCCGCCTGCTATGGACGTTGCTGCTGCTGGTTCCCGTGCTGTACGTGAACCAGGAGATGGTGCTGCGGCTCGGCGCGGTCACCGGGGTCGGGCACGCCCGGCTGATCCTGGAGCGGTTCGGCAAGTTCTGGGGCGCGTTCTCGGTTATCGACCTGTTCATCCTGAACGCGCTGACCATCGTGACCGAGTTCATCGGCATCACCCTGGCCGCTGGGTACCTCGGCGTACCCAAGCTGCTCGCGGTCGCGCTCGCCGCCGGGGTGATCATCGCGGCAGCGTTCACCGGCAGCTTCCGCAGGTTCGAGCGGATCGCGATAGCGTTCTGCGCCGGGTCGCTGCTGCTCATCCCGCTGTTCCTGTTCGCGCACCCGTCCGCCGGGCAGATGGCGCACGGCTTCGTGGTCCCGGGTCTGCCCGGCGGTTCGGGGCAGATGGCCACGGTCATGCTGCTGGTCATCGGGATCGTCGGCACCACGGTCGCGCCGTGGCAGCTGTTCTTCCAGCAGTCCTACGTCATTGACAAGAGGATCACCCCTCGGTTCATGCGCTACGAGAAGGTCGACCTGTGGATCGGCATCGTGATCGTCGTGATCGGCGCCGGCGCGGTGATGGGCGCCACCGCCGCCGCGTTCGCGGGAACCAGGGGCTTCGGCAACTTCACCGACTCCGCCGGGCTGGCCGACGGCATCGCGGCTTACGCGGGCCGTGCCGCGGGGGTGGTGTTCGCGATAGCGCTGCTGGACGCCTCCATCATCGGGGCGTTCGCGGTGTCGCTGTCCAGCGCCTATGCAATCGGGGACGTGCTCGGCCTCAAGCACTCGCTGCACCGCGGGTTCCGCCAGGCCAAGGGGTTCTACGCGGTCTACGCCGCGCTGATCTGCGGCGCCGCGGCCGTCGTGCTGATCCCTGGCTCGCCGCTCGGCCTGCTCACCGTCGGGGTCCAGGTCCTGGCCGGCGTGCTGCTGCCCAGCGCCACGGTGTTCCTGCTGCTGCTGTGCAACGACAAGGCGGTGCTCGGGCCGTGGGTCAACCGCCGCGGCACGAACCTGTTCACCTCGGGCGTGATCGCCGTGCTGATCTCGCTGTCGGTGGTGCTGACCGCCTCGGTGCTGTTCCCGTCGATCACGGGCCGGCAGATCGTCGAGATCATCTGCGTGTGCGGGGCGGCGTCCGCCGCGGCCGGGGCCTTTGCGCTGCTGCGCGGGTACCGGTCCCTCGGCGGCGTCGCGGTGGACCGGTCCGGGCGTGACAGCTGGCGGATGCCGCCGCTGGCCATGCTGTCGAAGCCGGTGCTGTCCGCCGGCCGCAAGATCGGCCTGTCCGCCCTGCGGGTGTACCTGGCGGTCGCGATGATCCTGGTCATCGTCAAGATCGTCGAGGTGGCCATGGGCCACTGAGGGCCCGCAGGGCCGGTGCGGCCACACGGGGCGAGGCTGGCGTTTACTGTGGGTTAGCGTGAGCTTATGACCCGACCGTTCAGTCAAGTGGATGTGTTTACCTCAACCCCGTACCACGGGAACCCGGTAGCGGTGGTCCTCGACGGTAAAGGGCTGCCCGCCGAGCAGATGCAGCGGTTCGCGAATTGGATGAACCTGTCCGAGACCACCTTCGTGCTGCCGACCACCGACCCCGGTGCGGACTACCGGGTGCGGATCTTCACGCCCGCGGCCGAACTGCCCTTCGCCGGGCACCCCACCCTCGGGACCTGCCACGCCTGGCTGGCGGCGGGAGGGACGCCCCGTCGGCCCGGCGTGATCGTGCAGGAGTGCAAGGCGGGACTGGTGACGCTGCGCAGGACTTCGGACGGGCTCGCCTTCGCGGCGCCGCCGGTGCTGCGGGACGGACCGGTGGACGGCGAACTGCAGGAGCGTATCGCGTCGCTGCTGGGCATCGACGCCTCCGCCATCGTGGACGCGTCCTGGGCCGACAACGGCCCGGGCTGGGTCGCCGTGCTGCTGGACAGCGCGGATGCGGTGCTGGCCATCAAACCCGGCGCCATCGACTTCGATCTGGGCATCGCGGGACCCTACCCGGCCGGGTCGCCGGTCGCGTTCGAGGTGCGGGCGTTCTTCAAAAAGGACGGGACCGTGGCCGAGGACCCGGTCACCGGGAGCCTCAACGCCTCGCTGGCGGCGTGGCTGCTGCGGACGGGCCGGGCCACCGCGCCTTACGTGGCGGGCCAGGGCACCGCACTCGGGCGCTCCGGCCGGGTCCACATCTCGCAGGATGCCGACGGCACGATCTGGGTGGCCGGCGGCACCGTTACCTGCGTGACCGGTCAGGTCGAGCTGTAGCGCGGACGGCCCGCCTGGCCGGCGGGCCGTCTCGTACGCTCCCTGAGCTCCTAGCGGTTCCCGTAGTTGTCGTCGTCCTGGGGACCGGTGTACCTCGGGACTTGCCTGGTCGGCGGCTCCTGGCCGGCGTAGCCTCCGCCGCCTGGCGGGGGTGGCTGGTAGCCCTGCGGTGGCTGCTGCCACCCGCCACCCTGGGTGGGCTGGTCCCCCTGGTAGCCCTGAGGCGGGGGCGGCTGCTGCCACCCGCCACCTTGGGGCGGCTGCTGCCACCCGCCGGGGGCCTGCTGGGTGGGCTGGTTCCCCGGGTAGCTGTCCGGGGGCGGCGGCGGCCACCCGCCACCCTGCGGCGGCTGCTGCTGCCACCCCGCACCCTGCGGTGGCTGCTGGTAGCTTCCGTAGCCGCCGTCCTGCGGCTGGCCGTAGCCACCGTACTGGCCGCCGCCCGCGGGCGCCATGCTGCCGGAGAGCCGGTAGTACATCATCGTCACGACGAGCGCGATGAACGGGGCGACGAGCGTGCCCGAGATGACCGAAGCCAGGCCGCTGCGGATCGCGTAGGGCACGAACGAGAAGATCACGCCGAGGATGATGTCGACGACGAACAAGATGATCCACACCAGGACCAGCGTGCCGAACACATGCCAGGCGCGACCGCGGACCAGTTCGCGGCTGCGCCCGAAGGAGGCAAGCGCACCCGATCCCTCGATAACGATGACCGGGACGAACACCGCCCACAACGTGATCAGGATCAGGCCGGGGACGATGATCAGGGCAAAGCCGATGCCGATCGCGATGGCGGCCAGGATCCCGGCCCCGATGACACGCGGGAGGTACGGCCTCGCCTGGTTCACGGTCTCGCTGATCGACAGGTCCGCGCGGCCGTCTCGGACGTCCTGCACCGCCTTGACCAGCGTCGCCTGCAGGAGGAAGAGCGCGACGATAGTCACCAGAAGGGCGAGAAACAGGCCGGCTCTGCCCAGCAGTCCGAGAACCGCAGAGAGGATCGCCGCGGCCAGGTAGATGACGAATGCGATGGCGAGAAGGTGCTTGGCGTGGGCCTTGTACATCTGCCACGCTTCGCCGATCACGCCCGACAGTGGGTTCATGGGCGTGATGGTACAGCTAGCACCCAGCTCATGGGGGATACGCGGGGGCCTAAATCACCGCCGAAATGACTGACATGCTCGTTTATGCCCGTTATGCCTTCGCGTACTTGGCCTTGAGCTCCGTCTTCATCAGCTTGCCCGCCTCGCTTCGCGGCAGGTGATCGACGAAACGCACGGTCCTGGGCGCTTTGAACCCGGCGATCTTTGACTTAACGAACGCGATGATCTCCTGCTCGAGCTCGGGTCCCGGCACCACGCCCGGGGCGGGCTGGACGAAGGCGGCGACCGACTCGCCCATCTCCTGGTCGGGAACGCCGATGACCGCGACGTCGTAGACGGCCGGGTGGAGCGCGAGCACGTTCTCCGTCTCTTGCGGGTAGATGTTGACGCCGCCGGAGATGATCGTGAACGCCTTACGGTCGGTGAGGAACAAGAAACCGTCCTCGTCGACGTGCCCGATGTCGCCGAGGGTGGTCCAGGCCGGGTGCTTCGGGTGCTGGGCCGCGCGGGTCTTGTCCGGGTCGTTGTGGTAGGCGAACGGAATCTCGTCGCGCTCGAAGTAGACGCCGCCGGTCTGGCCCGCAGGCAGCTCAGCGCCGTCTTCCGCGCAGATCCGCACTGTGCCGTAGATGGGACGGCCGACCGTGCCCGGCCGCGTCAGCCAGGTCCTGCTGTCGACGGCCGTCATGCCGTTGCCCTCGGTGCCGGCGTAGTACTCCACGAGGACCGGCCCCCACCAGTCGATCATCTTCTGCTTGACCTCGACCGGGCACGGCGCCGCGGCGTGGATGGCGACCCGCAGGCTCGAGACGTCGTACCGTTCCCTGACCTCGGGCGGAAGCTGGAGCATCCGCACGAACATGGTCGGCACGAACTGCGCGTGCGTGACCCGGTGGTCGGCGACGGCGGCCAGGGCCTGCTCGGCGTCGAATCGCTTCATCATGACCACGGTCCCGCCGAGGCCCTGGATCGCGCCGCACCAGCGCAGCGGCGCGGCGTGGTAGATCGGCCCGGGCGAGAGGTAGACGCAGGCGCGGTCGACGCCGAAGAACATGCCCGCCAGCATCATCAGGGGTTCGCCGGGCTCGGACACCTGCATCTCCGGCAGCGGCGGGCGCACCCCCTTGGGCCGTCCGGTGGTGCCCGAGGAGTACAGCATCGTGGCGCCGCGCGGCTGGTCGGCGAGCGGCTCCTGCGGAGCAGCGGCGATCGTGTCCTCATAGCTCGCGTACCCGGTGACGGGCCCGCCGAAGGCGAGCCGCAGCATCACCCCGGGTGTCTGGCCGGTGATCGCCTCGGCGGTAGCTGCCTGCTCGGCGGACACGACGAGTACCGTCGCACCCGAGTCGTTGACGATGTAGGCGACCTCGTCCGGCTTGAGGTGGTAGTTGACCGCGGTGATGTACAGGCCCGAGCGCACCGCGGCCCAGTAGACCTCGAAGGCGCGCAGGTTGTTCTCGGTCAGCAGCGCCACCGCGTCACCCGGGCGCAGTCCTGCCTCGCGCAAGACCCGGGCCAGCTGGATGGAGCGCCGGTCGAGCTCGCCGTAGGTGAGCGTCTCGCCGGTGCCCGCCATGACGGCAGCAACCGAGTCCGGCGCCTCGGCTGCGTACGTGCCTGGGTACATGGTGGCAGTGTAGATAACTACAGGGGAGGTAAGTCGTGAGCACTCTTTCCGCGGAGGAACGAGCGGTCGTCGAGACGGTGGCGGAGTTCGTCGACCGCGACGTCCGCCCGGTGGCACGCGATCTCGAGCACGCCAACCGGTACCCGGAGCAGCTGATCGAGCAGATGAAGGCGATGGGGATCTTCGGGCTCGCGATCCCCGAGCCGTACGGGGACGCGCCGGTCTCCACGCCGTGCTACGCGGAGGTCACCGCCGAGCTGGCCAGGGGGTGGATGAGCCTGGCCGGGGCGATGGGCGGGCACACGGTGGTGGCCAAGCTGCTGCTGGCGTTCGGCACGCAGGAGCAGAAGCAGCGCTACCTGCCGCGGATGGCGACCGGCGAGGTGCGCGCCACGATGGCCCTCACCGAACCGGGCGGCGGTTCTGACCTGCAGGCCATCACGACGACCGCGCGGCGCGACGACGGCGGCTTCCGGATCGACGGCGCGAAGACCTGGATTACCAACGCGCGCAGGTCCCAGCTGATCGCGCTGCTGTGCAAGACCGACCCGGCCGCGCGGCCGCGGCACCGGGGCATCAGCATCATGCTCGTCGAGCACGGCGAGGGCCTGGTGGTCTCACGCGACCTGCCCAAGCTCGGGTACAAGGGCGTGGAGAGCTGCGAGCTGTCGTTTGACGGCTACGTCGCCCCGGCCGGTGCGCTGCTCGGCGGCGAGCCGGGCCTTGGCTTCGCCCAGATGATGAAGGGCCTGGAGATCGGGCGGATCCAGGTCGCCGCCCGGGCGGTCGGGGTGGGTCAGGCGGCCTTCGACGACGCGTTCCGTTACGCGCAGCAGCGGGAGAGCTTCGGCGCGCCCATCTGGAAGCACCAGGCGGTCGGCGGCTACCTGGCCGGGATGGCGACCAAGCTCACCGCGGCCCGCCAGCTCGTCCTGTACGCCGCCGCGCGGTACGACGCGGGCGAGCGTTGCGACATGGAGGCCGGGATGGCCAAGCTGTTCGCCTCCGAGGCCGCCATGGAGATCGCGCTCGACGCGGTCCGGATCCACGGCGGCTACGGGTACTCGACGGAGTACGACGTGGAGCGGTACTTCCGTGACGCGCCGCTGATGATCGTCGGCGAGGGCACCAACGAGATCCAGCGCAACGTCATCACGGCCCAGCTGATCGCCAGGGGCGGGCTCGATCGCTGAGGAGTCCGCCGCCGGTTAGCCGGCGCGGGGCTCGAGCAGCCGGTCCAGGACAGCGGCCGCGTCGAGGGGATGCTCGATGGCCGCCCATCGCGCGCCTGCCTCTCGGGCCAGGTGGGCGGCCTGCTCGTGATCGTCGGCCGGGGCCAGGATGATCAGTTCCGGCAGGGCGCGGGCGGTCTGCGCCGTGCCGTCGTCATCGGTGCTACGGCAGTCGGACAGCAGGATGACGACCTGGCGCCGCGCCCGGGCATGGGCCAGCTGATCCTGCGCGGCGTGCAGCGCCTCGGCCAGCCTGGTCACGCCGTGCCCGCGCAGCCGCAGCAGCCGCTGGGCGACGGCGGCGGGCGCGATATCGCTGACCAGCGGGCGGATGACGTCGACGGAGCCGGCGAAGGACAGGACGGCGTGCTCTTGCGGGGCACGCAGGGCGCAGGCGGCGGCGACCGTGGCGGCCGACGTGAGCCGCGCGCCGCTCATCGAGCCGGACCGGTCGACGACGACCGCGAAGGCGGTGCGCGGCCGGGCCCACTGGAGCGTGGTCAGGTCGTCGTGCGCGACCGGACGCGCCTGGGTCCTGGCCGCCGAGACGCCCTCCACCGAGGCGTCTATGTCGAGGTCGCCGTCGGTGGCGCCGCGGACGGGCCGCAGCCGCGAGATCCCGCGCGCCGAGGCGCGCCCGGCCCGGGCGCGCTCGAGTACGATGCGCGTGCTGAGCCGGATCGCGGCGGCCCGCAGGCGTTCGTCGGTGGCGGCGGTCATGGCCGCGAGAAGCTGGAAGGCCGTCGGATCCTCGGCGAGCGCCCGGGCCATCGCCCCCTCGTCGAGTACCCCGACCTCCGGGCTGATCTCGGCGAAGCGGGCGTGCCCAGCCAGCTCGCGCCGCCCGGTGGTCCCGGCCTCGCGCCGCCCGGACTTGGGTCGCCCGGACTTGGGTCGCCCGGCCTTGGGTCGCGGCCCGCCGGCGGCTGCAGCGGCCGGCGGGCCGGTCATTCCCCCGGCCCGGGTTCGCCTCCGGATGCGGCGCCGCCCGGCCGCACTCGCCGGTATATCTCCTCGATGACCTGGTCGGCCGACCTAGGGCAGGATTCGTGCAGCCGGATACGGCCGGACAGGGTGGTCAGGGCCGCGTCCAGGCCGGCCCGCCAGTCGTCGGGCGGCACGGCGCGCAGGTCGGTGAGCTCGGGCACCAGCCGGGCGTAGTCGATGGCGCCCCGGACCGAGGCACCCCAGCGCAGGTCGGGATGCTCACGGGTGGCGCGGGCCAGCGCCACCGCCTCGGCGACCAGGGCGGGCTTGGCGCGGGAGGCCGCGAGAGCGACGATCTCGCGCTCGTGCTCGGCGTCCTGGTATCCGACCGAGATCCGGCACGTCCGGTCGTACAGCGCCATCGACAGCCGGGACGTGCCCACCGAGTCGTACGGATTCATGGCCGCGACCAGCCGGAAGTTCGTGTCCGCCACGACGCGGCCGAGCCGCGGCACGTTGATCTCGCCCTCGGACATGACGGTCAGCAGGACGTTGATGGTCTCTTCGGGAACCCGGTTGAGCTCCTCGACGTACAGCAGCCCGCCCTCGCGCAGGGCCCGGACCAGCGGCCCGTCGGAGAAGTTCTCCGGCCGGTAGCCCTGCTCCAGGACCAGGGCCGGGTCGAAGGACCCGATCAGGCGGGGCGGGGTCAGCTCAGCGCTCCCCTCGACCAGCACGAACGCGGTATGCCGGGACTCGGCGACCTGCCGGAGCAGGGTGGACTTGCCGGTGCCCGGCGGGCCCTCGATCAGGATGTGGGCGCCAGACGCGAGCGTGGCCCGGACCAGCTCAAGCTCGCGCCGGCGCCCGACAACCTGGATCGGCACCGCTCAGTGCTCGTGGACGATGACGCCGCGGACGTTCTTGCCGGCCATCAGGTCCTCGTAGCCCTCGTTGACCTGGTCCAGGGTGTAGGTCCTGGTGATGATCTCGTCCAGCTTGAGGTCCCCGGCCTGGTACAGCCCGAGGATCTTCGGGATGTCGTAGGTCGGGTTGCAGTCGCCGAACAGGCTGCCCTTCAGGGTCTTGCGGAACAGGGTCAGGATCGTGCCGGGCAGCTGGATGGTCGGCTCGAGCAGCTTGCCCAGCCCGGTGACGACCACCACGCCGCCCTTGCCGATCGCGTTGAACCCGGCCCCGATCACCTCGGCCGTCATCACGTCCACGGTCAGGATGGCCGAGTCGGCGCCCTGGCCCCTGGTCAGATCGGTGATCGCCTGCTGGGCTTCCTCGGCGGTCGCGAACGCGTGGGTGGCGCCGAGTTCCATCGCCTTCTCCCGCTTGTTCTCCAGCGGGTCGACGGCGATGACGTTCTTCGCGCCCGCGTAGCGCGCGCCCTGCACGGCGTTGATGCCGATGCCGCCGATGCCGTAGATCGCGACGGTGTCGCCTGGGGTGACGGCCGCGGAGTACACCGCGGAACCCCAGCCGGTGGGCACCCCGCAGCCGACCAGGACGGCCTTGTCCAGCGGCAGGTCCTCGTCGACCCGGACCGCCGAGTTCTGGTGGATCACGCCGTACTGGCTGAAGGTGCCGAGCATGCACATGGTGCCGTACTGGCCGGCCGGCCCGGTAAGCGGGAACCGCTCCCCCGGCAGGTAGCCCTGCAGGATCGTCGCGCCCCAGTCGCAGATCGACTGGCGCCCCGTGGCGCAGTAGCGGCACGTGCCGCAGTTCGGGATGAACGAGCACACCACGTGGTCGCCGGGCGCCACGCGGGTCACCCCCGGCCCGACCTCCTCGACGATTCCCGCGCCCTCGTGGCCGAGCACCATCGGCATGCGGGCATCGATATCGCCGTGCAGGATGTGCAGGTCGGAGTGGCACAGGCCCGCGTGGGTGTAACGGATCAGGACCTCGCCGGGCCCCGGCCCGTCCAGGTCCAGCTCCTCGACCTCGATGCGCTGGCCCGGCTCGCGGACGACAGCAGCCTTGGTCTTCATCGGCGCTCCTTCGGGTTGGGTGACCCTGCTAACTCTTCCACGCAAGCGGTTCGGGCAGCCAGGGCGTGTCCCGTAGATCATGCGGCGGGTCTCGCCGGCCAGATCCAGATCGGGACCACCGTCCGTTCGGGATAGAAATGATTGTGATTTCCACGCGAATCGAGTGGGTCCGCGAGCACTGCCGGCTACTGCGCGGCATCGCGGAAGAGTTCAGGCGGACGCGGCCGTTCGCGGGCCTGACCATCGGCACCGGGATCCACCTGGAGGCCAAGACGGTGGCGCTGCTGCTGACGCTGCGGGACGGCGGCGCCGCGCTGGTCTCGACCGGGAACCTCAACAGCACCCAGCCGGACGCGGTCGATGCCCTGCGGGCCGAGGGCGTGACGGTCATCGGGGAGCCGACCAAGGATGCCGAACGGCACGGGTCATACCTGCTTGAGGTGCTCTCCGCCCGGCCCGACCTGATCCTCGACAACGGCGGCGACCTGTTCACCAGGTACCTTGACCGCCCGTACGACGGGCTGCTCGGCGGGACCGAGGAGACCACCTCGGGCCGGATGCGGCTCGAGCCGCTGCACGGGCGGCTCCGGCGGCCGATCCTGGTCATCAACGACAGCCCGATCAAGCAGTTCGCGGAGAACGATCACGCGGTCGGCCTCAGCTCGCTGGAGTCCTTCCTGCGGCTGACCAACCGCACCACCAACGGCGAGCAGGTCACCGTGTTCGGGTACGGGGCGTGCGGGCGGGGGGTGGCGGCTAACTTCCGCGGCGCGTACGCCCGGGTGTCGGTCGTGGACACCGACCCGGTGGCCAGGCTCCGCGCCCACCTGGACGGGTTCGGCACGCCGCCGCGCGACGCCGCCGTCGCCAGCGCTGACGTCATCATCACGGTCACGGGGGCCAGGGGCGTGCTGACCGCCGCCGACCTTCCGCTGCTGCGGGACGGGGTCGTCCTGGCCAACGCGGGGCACTTCCCGGCCGAGATCGACGCCGCCGGCCTGATCGGCGACGGCCGGGTGGCGGGCATCCGGGAGTACGCGGATGACCTGCTGACGCTGGAGCTTGACGACGGCCGGCGCGTCCACCTGATGTCGCGCGGGCACATGTTCAACCTGGCCGGTCCCCGGCCGCTCGGCAACTCGATCGAGTCGATGGACCTCGGGTTCGCGCTCCAGGCGCGGTGCCTGGAGGCGGTGGCCAGCGGCAGCGTGGACGAGACCAGCTGTGTCGTGCCGGTGCCGCGACCCATCGACGCGGCCGTCGCCACCAGCTACCTCGACCTGAAATACCCGCCGGCTCCTTAAGTGACGCCGGAGTGGTCGCTCGCTTCGCCCTGGCCCGTGAACTATCCTTCACGGAGAGTTGGCCTGCGGTTACAGAGAGCGCGGGTGAGGGATGAACTTCTGCACGGCGTGCGGTTGCGAGCGGACCGGCGTCAATCATTACTGCGACGGATGCGGCGCGGAGTTCGGCGAATCGAGCCGCTTGCAGGAGCCGGACCTGCTCGGCGATGCGCCGCTGCGGGCGGGCCGCCACGAACTTCAGACCGCTCCGGACTCGTGGGCCGGCGGCTGGGCCGCGGCTCCCTGGCCGGACCGGGACACCGAGAGCCAGCCGGCTTCAGTCTCGGTGACCAGGCCCGACTTGGGTATCGGCCTGCTCGACAGCCTGCTGGTGCCGCCGCCGGCACCTGCCTGGGAAGGGTGGTACGACTACCCCGCGGCTGACGACGGGACCCGCGGTCAGCCGTCTTCCGGCTGGCGCAGGCGGATCGTCATCGCGATGGTGGCGGTGGTCGTCGTGGCCGCAGCGGGCGGGGCGGCAGCCTACGAACTGCGCCACGGTCACGGCCGGCCGGGCCCACCGGCCGCCGACGGCAGCGGTGCCGCGGCGCGGCCTACGACGACTCACGCGGGCGCGTCAGCCCCGCCCGGCGCCGCGGGAGGCGGCCTGGCCGTGGAGGCGGCGCCCTCGGTGGCGGGCAATCCGGCCTTGCCGCAGGTCATGACGCTGCTGCGCCGCTATTTCTCGGCCATCAACTCCCATGACTACGCGGCCTATTCGAGCCTGCTCAGCCCGCAGTTGCTCGAGCAGAGCACGGCGGCCGCGTTCGATTCCGGCGACGGGTCCACCGCCGACTCCGGTGCGACGCTCACCGGCATCTCGGCCACGGACGCTGGAGGCGTGGCGGCGGCCGTCACGTTCACCAGCCACCAGGAGCCCGCGGACAGCCCCGATAACAGCGCCTGCGATAACTGGTCGATCACCCTCTACCTTGTGCCGGACGGTGCCGGATACCTCATCGGGCCGCCGCCACCCGGTTATCGGGCCACCTACGTGGCCTGCTAGCGGGCCGCGTCGCCGGCCTGGAGGACGCCGGCGAACTCGGTGATCGCGGCCAGGAGCTGATCGGGGGTTTCGATCTGCGGCAGATGGCCGGTCGCGGCAAGCAGCCGGAACTGGGCTCCCGGGATGGCGGCGGCGTAGGCGCGGCCATAGTCGGGATCGACGATCCGGTCGGCGTCGCCCCACACCACCAGGGCCGGGACCGTGACGCCGGACAGCCGGCCGGCCAGGTGCGGGTCGGCGAAGGTGGTTCCTGCGTAGACCGCCAGGCTGGCGCGGTTGCCAGGCATCGCGGCCTGGACGGCGGGCGGCAGGGTGGCGAGGTCGATCCCGAACTTGACCGGATCGTGGTAGCTCAGCTGCGAGACCTGGTCCAGGGTGAGGGAGAAGAAGTCCGCGGCCGGATGCCCGGGGACCTCGATGCCCGTCGCGTCGACCAGGACCACGCTGCCGACCCTGGGCGAGCGGACCAAGGCCATTTCGGCGGCGATCCACCCGCCGATGGAGTTGCCCACCACGGTGACGTCGGTCAGGCCCATCTCGTCCAGCAGCGCGGCGTAGAGCGCGGCGAGCCCGGCGACGCTGGCGAGCTTGTCCGGCCGGGGGGTGCCCGCGAAGCCGGGGTGGGTAGGCGTGATGACCCGAGCCTGGTTCGAGAGCAGTCCGGCGAAGGCGGCGACCGTCTGCGGCCCGCCGCCGCCGTGCAGCAGCAGGTACGGACGGCCGGCTCCGGCTTCGGCGACGGTGAGCTCGACAGGGCCGGCCTGGCGGCCGGTCAGCTTGACGGTCTCTTGCGTGGCGGTCATGGCGACTCCTTGAGTTCTATATCAACTTCCTTATATAAGGTAGCTTATATAAGGAACCTGGTCAATGCGCTATGCTGTGTGGATGGCCGGGCCGGTTCAGGAGGTTTCGCTCCAAGACGTCGGCCTCGCGGTGAAGCGGCTCCAGTGGCGGCACCACCGCGAGGCGAACGCCAGGCTGCTGGCGGAGGTCGGGCTATCGCTGCCCCAGTGGGACGTGCTCAGGCACCTGCGCGAGCGGCCAGGCGCATCCCTGCACGAGCTTGCGCAGCTCACCTTCCAGACCGACCAGTCGATGGGTACGCTGGCCAGCCGCATGGTCGATCGTGGCCTGCTTGAGCGCGTCACCGGCCCGGGCCGCGCCGTCCGGCATGCCATCACGGCTGCCGGCGAACGCGCCCGCCGCGCAGGCAGCGACATCATGGACGAGGTCCTGGCCGGATCCCTGGGGAGCCTCCCCCCAGCCGAGCGCGCAACTTTGTACCGCTTGCTGACCGCCGCCGTCAGCGCCCCCGTCGGGCGCGGCCAAGACGAGACCTGACGGAGTTCCCAAGCGCGTGCGGGTTAGGTAACTTGCTGACCTGATGGTTTACCGGGGAACGTTCACGCTGTCCCGGCTGAACGCCCACCGGGCGGTGCTAGCCGCTGCAGCACTCACCACGCTCGTCGCCGCCGCGCTCGCGACCACCCTCGTGGTGTTCTCCGGCCAGGCCCTGCCCCGGTCGGTGCGCCAGGACCTGACTACGGCGTCCGGCACGTCACTGGTCATCAACGGCCCCGTCACCAGCGCGGACGCGGAGGGCTACACGGCAGACCTGCACGCGGACCTGACCAGGGCCCTGGCGGGCGCGCCGTCGGCGTTCTACCACGCCTACTGGTCAGACCCCCTGGGCCTACCGGTCACGGGCGGGAAGAACATCCCGATCGCCGAGGCCGCCACGCTCGGCGATGTCACCTCGCACGCACACCTGCTGACCGGCGCCTGGCCGGCCGCCACCGCGCCCAGCGGGCCGATACCGGCGGCGCTGCCGGCCTCCGCCGCGGCCCTGCTGCACGTATCCCCGGGCGACGTGCTGCGACTGCGGGACCGCGTCACCAAGAACGAGGTGTCGTTCCTGGTCACTGGCCTGTTCCAGGCCACCAGAGGGGTGTACTGGAATCTGAACCAGATCGCGGCCAGCGGATCGAGCGCGCTGGGCGGGTTCGTCACCTACGGGCCGCTAGTGGTTAACCCGGCGGTCCTGCCCGGCCGGCTCGCCATCTTCGAGGGTTCCTGGGTGGACCAGCCGGACACGCCAGCGATTCCGCTCGGCAACTTCCGGACGGTCGCCGCCAGGGTCTCCGCGCTCCGTCAGACGGTGTCCAATTCACCCGCGATCGTCGGATTGACCCTGGACACGAACCTGGATTCCGTGCTGACCGGAACGGCGACCAGCCTCGGCGTGTCCCGGTCACTGCTGGCCATCACCGCAGTCGAGCTGTTCCTGCTGGCCGGTGCGGCCCTGGTCGCGGTCGCGCAACTGCTCGCGGCGCAGCGGGAGGGCGAGTACGCCATCCTGGCCGCGCGTGGCGCCACCCGCCTGCAGCTGACCCGGATGGCGATGGCGGAAGCCGTACCGCTCTGCCTGATCGCCGGCGTGGGAGGGGCGGCCGCCGGGGTCTGGCTGGCGGGCCGGATAGCCGCCCGGGCCACCGGCACGCTGGCCGGAGCGTGGTGGGCGCCGACCGCGGTGGCGGCGAGCGCCGCCATCATCTTGATAGCGCCCGCGGCCCTGGCACCCACGCCGGGAGCCGCCCGGATCCGGCGGGGCCGGCAGACGGCCGCCTCCGCGGCCACCCGGGCCGGAACCGACGTCGCGGTGCTGGTGCTCGCGGTACTCGCCGGATGGCAGCTTCGCCGCTACTCGGCCGTGTCGGCCGGGCCGAACGGCAGTACCGGCATCGATCCGGTCCTGGCCCTGGCCCCCGCGCTCGCGCTGGCCGGCGGGACGATCGCAGCGCTGCGGATCCTGCCCGCCGCGGGCAAGGCCGGTGACTGGCTGGCCGCCCGGGGCCGGCGGCTGACCACGGCCCTGGCCAGCTGGCAGGTCAGCCGCCAGCCGCTCCGCCAGGGCGGCACCGTTCTGCTGATCGTCCTCGCCGTCGCCACCAGCACGCTGGCCCTGGCGCAGCACCAGAGCTGGCTGAGGTCCAACCGAGACCAGGCGGCGTTCGCCGCGGGCGCCGACGTGCGCGCCGACCTGTCCCAGCCCCTGCCGATCGCCCAGGACGGCCGGCTGGCCAGGGTTCCCGAGGTGCTCGGGGCCACGCCCGTGGCCATCGCCGATTCCGCCACCAACGCGGGCAGCCCGCTGGTCGCGCTCGACCCCGGCCGGGCGGCGCAGATCGCGCTGCTGCGCCCCGATCAGTCGCCACTGCCGCTCGGGGCGCTGTTCAGGAAGATCCAGCCCGGCGGCACCCGGCCGGGCGTCGTGCTGAAGGCGCAGGCCGACGTGGTCCGGCTCACCGCGGCCCTCGGTCCGGCGCGGCTGCGCCTGTCCCCCGCCACCGTGCTGATCACGATCGACGACGCCGACGGTAATGCCTACCAGCTCACCGCGGGAACGCTGCCGGGCGACGGCCGGCCGCACACCCTTGCCGCCCGCGTCGCGGGAGCGGGCAGTCAGACCATCTATCCCCTGCGGGTGACCTCGATCACCGTGGACTACGCGCTGCCGACGGCCCCGGCTAAGGCGGCGGCGACGTTCCGGGTCCTTTCGGTAAACTCCGCGGCAGGTAACGCGCTGTCCGGCTGGCGGGCAGGCACCTCATCCGACGAGCTGACCCAGCTCAGCGAGGCGTACGGGGCACCGAACGGCAGTTATGGATTCCCGGCGATCCTGTCGTCTCGGCCGGGCGGCGGGGCCTCGTGGACGACCACGTTCGACGCCGGGTGGGGGTCCGCCGGGGTGTTCGGCCTGGAGTACGCGCCCGCCGGCCCGATAGAAGGCGAACTCGGCCTGGCCGCACCCTCGCCGCTGGCGGCGGGTCCCATTCCGGGCATCGCGACTCAGGCGTTCCTGGCCGCCAACAGCGCCAGCGTGGGCGACACGGTATCGGCGACGGTAGGCGCCGACGCCGCGCTGTCTGTGCGGATCGTCGCGGTGGTTTCCACCTTCCCGACGGTGACCTCTCCGTACGGCGCGGTCATCGTCGACCTCCCGTCGATCCAGGATTACCTCGCCAGCCAGTCGCTGGCTCCCCTGCCGGTTACGCAGTGGTGGCTGGCTACCGCCGGGTACCGGGTGCCGCCGGGGCTGCAGGCCGCCCTGCCGCCGGGATCCTCCGTCACCAGCGTGTTGCAGCTGGCCGCCGGGCTCGCCGCCAACCCGATGTCCGCCGTGCCGCAGCAGGCGCTGCTCGCCATCGCCATCGCCGCGGCCGTACTAGCCGTCACCGGCTGCTGTGTGGCCATCGCGGTCGGCATCCGCCAGCGCCGCGCGGAGAACGCGCTGCTGGCGGCGCTGGGCGTGGCGCCCGGCGGAGCCGCCCGCCAGCTCTGCCTGGAACGCCTCATGCTCGGCCTGCCGTCAGCGCTGGCCGGCCTGGTCCTCGGCGCGGTCATCGCCGAGCTGCTCGTCCCCGCCGTAACCCTGACCGTCAGCGCGAGCCTGCCGGTGCCGCCGGTGATCATCGCGTTCGACTGGGCCCAGACGCTGCCGCTGGCGCTGGCCGTCGCGGCCCTACCGGTGCTGGTAGCGTCGGCCGTCATCGCGCGCAGGCCAGATCCGGCCGCCGAACTGCGCACGGCGGAGGCGGCATGAGGCTATCGTGGCTGCGCGCGCAGGTCGGCGGCACGACGGTGAGCGCTGTGGCGCTTTGCCTGCTGGTACTCGGGTGCGTCTTCGTAGCGGTGGCGGGCCCGAGGTACAGCCTGCACTCGCGGACCCGGGCGCTGCAGCACGAGCTGGCCGGGGTCACGCCCGTAGACCGGGCGGTCCAGGTCACTGAGGACTGGTACACATTCGCCAGCACGGTCAGCTCCTCCCTTCAGCCCGTCGTGGACGACAGCCAGCTCCGCGCATCGCGGAGCCAGATTGCCCGGTTCCTGGCGGCGACGCCGCTGCCGCTCGGGCCAGGCCAGTGGGCCGGGCTGTCGACGAGCCCGCTAACCGTGACCGCGGGCGCGGCGCCCAGCGCGATATCCGAAGGAACCCCGCCAGAACTCGAAGTCATCTACCGCGACACGCTGCCGAGCAACGTCACGCTCGTCGCAGGCTCGTTCCCGCCGGCAAGCAGCCTGGGCAGCACGCTGCACGTCGCGGTGACCGCAGCCACCGCGACGCGGTTCGGGCTGCACCCTGGATCCTTGTTCAAGCTGCGCGTGAGCACGACGAGCGTACCGGTGATGGTCACTGCGATCCTCCGTCCGCGGGTGCCCACCTCGGCGTTCTGGAACGTCGACGCCGCCGCCCTGGCTCCCTCGTACAACATTCCTGGTCCGACGTCTCCCGTACCGGCGTTCTGGGCGGGTGCGGTGTTCGCCGATCCGGGCGAGTTCACGGCGATGCAGACCATCTTCGGCCTGCTCCCCATGAACCTCCAGTGGGAGTTCCCGCTGAGCCTCGGCGGCCTGCAGGCCGACCAGGTTCCGGCGATCGAGCATTCGCTCAACCGCGCCTCGGGCGCCGCCGTGCCCCTGTCGGGTGACCTGGCGGGCGCCACAGTGCCGCTGACGGCCCACACCGAACTGCTTGCCCAGCTCACCGCGTTCACCCTCACCGACACCGCCGTGCAGCAGGTGCTGTCGCTGCTGTTCGTCAGCCTGGCCGTCGTCGGCGCGGCCGTGCTGCTGCTCGCCGCGCGGATCAACGAGGCGCGCCGCGCCGTCGAGCTCGAGATGCTCCGTTCCCGCGGCTCCTCGTTGAGGCAGCTGGCCGCGCTGACGCTGCGCGGCAGCGGGCTGGCCTGCGTTCCCGGGGCGCTGGCGGGCGGCGGGCTGGCGCTGCTCGTCACGCCCGGACCGGCGGCCAGCCTGGCCTGGTGGCTCGGCGGCCTGACGGCGCTGACGGCGCTGCTCGGCCTGCCCGCCATCGCGGCGTGGCGGTACCGCAGGCCGGCCCCGGCCGCGAACCCGGGCGTCCGCGCCCGGCGCGCCCCGCGCCTGCCGCGCCGGGCGGTAGCCGAGGTCACCGCCTGTGCCGCCGCGGTCGGCGGACTGGTCGTGCTGCACGATCAGGGGGCGCCGCCCCCCGGAACCGTGAACCTGTACGTCGCCGCGGCGCCGGCGCTGGTCGCGATCCCGGCCGTCGTCGTGGTGGGCCGGCTCTACCCGCCGGCCATCCGCGGCCTGCTCCGGGTGTACGCCAGCCGCGCGGGAGCGTCCGGGTTCCTGGCGCTGACCCGGGCGGCACGGGCCTCGCTAGCCAGCGCCGCGCCGGCCTTCGCCCTGGTCCTGGCGCTGACCGTGGCGTCGTTCGCCGGCATGGTGCGCGACGCCGTGACGCGCGGCGAGGTCGCCGCGTCATGGCAGCTAACCGGCGGCGACGCGGTGGTCGACGCGACGCGGGTCACCGCGATCGTGACCCCGGGTGCGCAGCGGGCGGTCGCTGCCGTGCCCGGCGTCGAAGGCTCCGCCGCCGCCTGGCTGATGGCCTGGCAGGTGCCGGACGGCCAGATCCTGACCGTCGTGGCCGTCGACCCCGCCAGCTACGCCGCGTACACCGCGAGCGTCCCGTTCCCGGCCGCCCCGCTGGCCAGGCTCGGCTCCTCGGCCGGGGTCACGACCGTGGTGGCGTCCCCTGCGGCGGCCGCGCTCATCGGCTCGGGGGTCGGCGAGCTGACCTCCAATTCCGGTATGGGCCCGCTCCGGGTGCGGGTCGCCGGAACGGTGGCCACCACTCCGGCCGCGATCGGCTCCGGTCTGTTCATCATCATGCCGCTCCAGCGCATCGTCGGCGAGACCGGTCCGCCAGCGACCAACCTGCTGCTGCTCACCGGGCCGGGAATCAGCCGTCCCGCCTTGGCCGCGGTGGTGGGCAAGGACGTGCCCGGCGCGGCGGTCAGATTCCGTTCGGCGCTACTCGGCGCGCTGGCGAGTTCGCCGCTGCAGGCCGCCGCCGACGTGATCATGCGGCTGTCACTCGTCGTGGCGGCCGGGTTCGGGCTGGTCATCTTGCTGCTCGGGCTGGCCCTCGGCTCGGCGGACCGTGACCTGACGCTGGCCAGGCTGACCACGATGGGCCTGCAGCAGGGACGCCAGATCTGGCTCGTCCTCGGGGAGGCGCTGCTGTCCGTCCTCGCCGCCATCGTCGCGGGGGTGGCCTGTACGGTGGTGCTGCCCATGCTGACCTCCGGGGCGCTCAACCTGTCGGTGTTCACCGGTTCCACCGCACCGGTGCCGATCGTGCCCGACCTGGTGGCCCTGGCCGGGCCGGCCGCCGCGCTGGCGCTGCTCGCCGCGGTCGCGGTGGTCGCGGAAACGCGGCTGCTCCGCCGGCGCGGTGTCCCGGCACTGCTGAGGATCAGCGCGTGAACCTGCCCCTATCGCGAGGCGGCCGCCATGCGTCATGATCCAGCCATGGCGCCTGAGCCCCGGCAGCGGAGGATTGATGAGGGATGAGACGGTCGGCCGGCCGGCCGTGCAGTCGCTCGCGCTGGCCGAACCGACCACCCATGTGCGGAACCGCTGGATCGTCGGCCTCGTCCTCGCCAGCCTGGGCATGTGGATGGCGAACCAGACGCCGTCGCAGGTCCTGCTCGCGATCCAGCTGCAGGACATCACGCCTCGCCATAAGATCGCCGCCCTCGGGGTGGTGACCGCGGTCAACGCCGTCTCCTCCGCCCTGGCCACCCCGATCATCGGCGCGCTGTCCGACCGCACCGCACACGGACGGCGGCTTGGCCGGTTCAGCGGCCGCCGGCATCGGTGGACGATCGCCATGGTCCTGCCGGCCGCGGTCTGCGTGGGGCTGCTGGCCAAGGCGGGCACGGTGGTCGTCGTGGCCCTGCTGTGGTTCTTGTACGGCGCCTTCCAGAACGGCGAGTACGCCACCCTGAGCGCGGCCATCCCCGACCACGTACCGGTCCGCCAGCGGGCCACGGTGTCCGGCTGGGTGGGCATGCCGATCGCGCTCGGCCTGGTCCTGGGCACGGTCCTGTGCGTGGAGGTCCTCGACCAGGACCTGCTCACTAGCTATATCGCGCTGGCGGTGCTGATGGTGGCGCTGGCGCTGCCGTTCGTATTCTTCACCCCCGACTATCCGCTTCCGCCGGAACACCGGGAGCCGTTCTCCTGGCGCCGGGTGGCCTCCTCCTACTGGATCAGCCCGCGCCAATACCCCGACTTCGGCTGGGCCTGGCTGACCCGCTTCCTGGCCACGCTGTCCATCGCCATGGGCACCTTGTACCTGCTCTACTTCCTGCGCGACAAGGTGCACT
This sequence comes from Streptosporangiaceae bacterium, assembly GCA_035505275.1. Taxonomy (GTDB): domain Bacteria; phylum Actinomycetota; class Actinomycetes; order Streptosporangiales; family Streptosporangiaceae; genus Palsa-504. Next base: position 54,774 of record DATJQX010000164.1, read on the forward strand.
ACTCGCGGCTCTTTCCTGGCCAGACCGCCGCGGACGGCCTGCTCATCCTGATCCTGAT
>DATJQX010000165.1:0-26858 GCA_035505275.1 Streptosporangiaceae bacterium
TAAGCGCGGACCCGGGTCTTTTCCGGCCCGCCTTTATTGACCTTTCAACCTGAAGTCTTCCGCCCGGACCCCCGCCCGCGGCACGGGCAGACGTCACCATCTGGCCAGGACCTCAGTCCCTTCGTCCGGGCCCGAAAGCAATCCGGGTAGACGCTCGCGGGCCGGTTACGTGCTGCTGGATCGGCATGTCCCCGGGAGCGGCCCGGTAGTGACCCGGGTAACACGCGGAACTCCGCTCCGGCAGGTCCCGGAAGCGGAGTTCCACCCGTGTCACGGCCGCTGCCGTCCGGTCATGGCTCAAGGACGAGCCTCGCCTTGGCCTTGCCGTGCAGCACCTCGCTGATGGCGTCGTTGACGTCCGCCAGCGGCCTGGTCTCGTAGATAACCCTGGTCCGCCCGGCGGCGTGCAGGCCGAAGACCTCGTTGAGGTCGGCTCGGGTGCCGACAATCGACCCGATGACCGACGTGCCGTTCAGCACGGTGTCGAAGACGGGGATCTGGAGCGTGCCCGAGGCGGGCAGCGCCACCAGGACGAGCCGCCCGCCGCGGCGCAGGCCCTGGTAGGCCGTGGCGAACGAGCGGTCGTCGACGGCCAGGCCGATCGCGACGTCGGCACCGCCGTGCTTGTGCAGCACGTCGGCCGGGTCCTCAGCGCGGGCGTCGATGACGATGTCCGCGCCGAGCTCGGCAGCCAGCTCGAGCTTCTCGTCGGTGATGTCGACCGCCGCGACCGTGCCGCCGAATATCTTGGCGTACTGCAGGGCCAGGTGGCCCAGGCCGCCGATGCCCGAGACGAGGACCAGGTCTCCCGGGCGCACGCCCCCGACTTTCACGGCCTTGTACGTGGTCACGCCGGCGCAGGTCAGCGGGGCTGCCTCGCGCGGGTCGAGGCCGTCAGGAACCGGCGTGGCGAAGCCCGCGGCGGCCAGGAAGTACTCGGCGTAGCAGCCGTCGACCGAGTAGCCGGTGTTCTGCTGGGCCAGGCACAGCGTCTCCCAGCCGGTGAGGCAGTACTTGCACGTGCCGCAGGCGTAGCCGAGCCACGGTACGGCCACCCGCTGCCCGACATGCGGGCTGGTGACTCCCTCTCCGACGCCGGTCACGATGCCGACGCCCTCGTGCCCGGGAATGAACGGGACGGTCGGGGTGACCGGCCAGTCGCCGTTCGCCGCGTGGATGTCGGTGTGGCATAGGCCGGATGCCTCCATCCGGACGACGACCTGGCCCGGGCCGGGCTCGGGAACCGGCCGGTCCTCGATGACCAGTGGCTGGCCGAAACCGGGCACTACTGCTGCTCTCATGGGTCTTCCCTTTCAGCGCTTGCGCGGCACCTTGCCGCTCTCCGGGACCATGCGCCTTACCGTGGGGGACGCGTCAGATGTGGGGGTCACGATCTGCCGGGACCTAAGTCCCGGCAGATCACCGCTCACGCAGCGCCGGGCGTGCTCCGTTGCAGGACCAGGAGGAACTCTGCCGCGCCGTGGCTGGCCAGCGAGCCCAGCAAGCCATATCCCGCCGGCCCGGCGATGCGCCACTCGGCGAAGGTCACCGGGATCGATCCCGCCGCCTGTATCGCCGACCCGTCCCGGCGGCCCGAGATCGCGAACGTCACCGGGCGCGAGACGCCGTTCATCGTGAGGTATCCGGTAGCGGTCACGGTGACGGCCTTTCCCGATCCGAAGGCGGGCCCGAGCGCCACCGGCTTGGCCAGCGTGAACGTCGCGGTCGGGTGATCGCGGGTACCGAGGCTCCGCGCGAACTGCGGCTGCGCCTTGCCGCCGACCGTGACGGCGGTCAGGTCGACGCGGAACATCGCGCTGGTGACCCGGTCGCCGGCGACGACCATGGTGCCGGTGACGGCGGTCGTCCGGCCGGCCACGTCGTTGCTGAAGCCGAGGACGGTCTCCCGGAGGCGGAAGCCTGCGACCGATCCGGCGCCGACGGCCCACGTGCCGTCGAGCGGGCCGATGGGTGAGCCGGCGGGAGCGGCCGGCAGCGCCAGCGGAGGCGCGGTGGGCTGGAGCCTGACGAAGAGCCCGGCGGCCAGGACGACGAGAACGATGACCGCCGCGGTGCCGACGAGGATCCACCGCCACCAGCGGCGCTTGCGAGCCGGCGGGTTCGGCCGGGTCCGCGCCTGCGCCGGCGTTCCGGACGCGGAGGCCGCCGGGGTGACGGGGTCCGGTACCACGTCCGTCGCGCGCAGCCGATCGCCTGAAAAAGGCCAGCTGTCCATCGTTTCCTCCTGCACCTCGCCGCGCCAGCGGGCGCACTTCCCGGGGCGCGGCGCGCCGTTCGTTCGGTAGATATGTGTAAGAATGAGAGATGTAAAACTTGAAACGTAGAGTCTTAAGTCCTAACTAGGGGGCCGTGGTGGTGAGCCATTCGCAACCGCCGACCGGGCTGGGCCGCAGGCGGCGCCGGCTGTCGGATGAGGAGACCGAGCAGCGGATGCTCCGGACGGCCGCGGCCATGGTGAACCGCACGGGCTTGACCGTGAGCCTGGACCACATCGGGCTGGAGGACGTCATCCGCGACGCCGACGTCTCGCGGAGCGCCGTCTACCGCCGCTGGCCTTACAAGGACCTGTTCATCAGTGACCTGGTGAAACAGCTGGCCAAGACCGCCACCCCCACGATCGTCGAGGACGAGCTGGCGATGATCAGGCGGATCGCGGCCGACCACCTCGACTGGCTCGAGACGTCCGAGCTCCGCCACGGGCTGGTCATGGAGCTGTTCCGCCAGCTATCGCTGCTTGACTTCCAGACCTTGTATGAGTCAGCCGGATGGCGCACGTACCTGGCCCTGCACGCGACGTTCATGAGCCTGGCCGATGGCGAACTGCGCGACCAGGTTGGCGCCGCGCTGGCCGAGTCCGAGCGCGAACACCGGGCCCGGGTCGCGCGGGCCTGGGAGCTGCTGGCCGGGTTGCTCGGATACCGGCTGCGGCCCGATGCGGGGGTCACGTTCGATATCGTCGCCACGCTGCTCGACGCCGCCATCCGCGGTCTGGTCATCATGGCCCTGTCGACCCCTGACATCGCCACGCGCCGGGTGGAGGCCCGGCCGGCCGGGGCGGTCACCAGGGACGAGTGGTCCCTGCCCGCGCTGGGGCTGGCCGGCGTCGCGTCCGCGTTCCTCGAGGCCGACCCCGCCGTCGAGTGGGACAGCGAGCGGATCGCGCGCGCCGGGCGGGCGCTGAACGGCCTGACGCTCCCGCGGGAGTAACGACGTGCGGGCCGGCGGGCGCAGGTACTCATCGATGGCCGGGGTGACCAGGGCGATGATGTCGTCCGGGCTGGCCCGGGCGAGCGGGTCGAGCCTGATGACGTGGCGCAGCATGGCGATCCCCATCAGCTGCGCCGCGACCAGGGAGGCCCGCAGGCGCGCGTCCGGGCGGCCGGTCAGCCGGGCGATGACCGGGAGCAGCTCCGCGGCCAGGAACTCGCGGAGCATGGCGGCGGCCCCGTCGTGGGATACCGCCGAGCGGACGAGGGCGAGGATGGCGTTGCGGCTCTTGTCGCTGTCGACGACGTGCAGGTAGCCGCGCACCAGGGCCGGGACGCGCTCCTCCTCGGGTAGCGCCACGAGGCCTCCGAACAGCGCGGAGAGCCCGGCCGGCAGGCCGGTCGCCGCGACGAAGAGCCCTTCCTTGGTGCCGAAGTAGTGAATGACGAGCGCCGGGTCCACCTTGGCCTCGGCGGCGATACCGCGCAGCGACGTCGCATCGTACCCGCGAGTAGCGAACCTGCGGCGGGCAGCGGTCAGGATCGCCTCGCGGGTGCCCGGAGTTCCCGAGCGCCGCCCGGTCCGGCTCACGCCGCCTCCTGCCCCGCGACCATGGCCACGAACGCCTCCTCGAGATTGGCCGGGACGACCTCGATGGTCGCGTCGACGCCGCCGCGGGCAAGCAGCCCGGAGACGGCCGCTGCCGGCGCGCCGACGCGCAGCGTCGTGCCGTGGGCCTGCACCGGAAGGTGGCCGGCGTCGAGCAGGGCGAACGCGCGAGTGGTGTCGTCGCAGCGCACCTGCGCCACGGTGCGGTCGCCGATGATCTCCGCAGCGGTGCCCCGCGCCACGACGCGCCCGCCCGCCATCACGACCAGGCGATCACACTGCTCGGCTTCCTCCATGTTGTGGGTCGTCACGAGGACGCCTGCCCCCTGGTCAGCGGACTGGCGGATGTCATCCCACAGCCGCGCGCCGCGCAGCGGCCCGACGCCGGACGTCGGTTCGTCGAGGATCAGCAGTTCCGGGTGATGGGAGAGGGCGACCGCGAACGCGACCTGGCGCTGCACGCCGAGCGGGAGGCTTCCGGCCAGCTCGTTCCGCCAGGCGGCGATGCCCGCGGCTACCGGGGCGCCGGAGTTGCCGAACGCCGTGGCGGTGAAGGCCCAGTTCTCGGCCACGGTGAGCCCGGCGTACAGGCCGAGCGTCTGCGGGACGTAGCCGACCCGCCGCCGGGACGAGACCGACGGAGCGGCGCCGAAGAGCAGGACCGCGCCGTCGCTGGGCCGCAGCAGGCCCAGCAGCAGGCGGACGAGCGTAGTCTTGCCCGCGCCGTTGGCCCCGAGCAGGCCGACGACCTCGCCGCGCGTGACCGCGAGGTCGGCTCCGGACACGGCGGTGAACGCGCCGAAGCGCCTGGACGCCCCGCGGGCCTCGGCGAGCGCGGCCATCAGCCCCCCTCCCCCGCTAGCGCGGCGATGACGACGGCGTCGTCGAAGTCGGGCTGGACCGGCTGCACCCCGTCCGGAAGCCTGCCTGCCGGGGCCCAGACCCGCCAGCTGCGGCCTCTGCGCCAGGACAGGGGCGTCGGGCGGCCGGCCCCGGCGGCGCGGCCGACCGCTCCGGGGACACCGCTCAGGATGTCATCCGGCGTGCCGCTCGCGAGAACCTTCCCGGCCTCCAGCAGGATCACGGTAGCGGCGCGGGCGGCCTCGTTCACGTAGGTCGTGGTGACCACCACGGCGGTACCGGCCGCGGCAGCCTGGCCGATGAGGCGCCACAGTTCCACGCGGCTGACCGGATCGACCCCGGTGGTCGGCTCATCGAGAACCAGCAGCTCGGGCGAGTGGAGCAGGGCCAGCCCGACGGCCAGCTTGCGCTGCATCCCGCCGGACAGCTGCCCGCCCAGCCGGCGCCGCGCGCCGGACAGCCCGGTCCGGTCCAGGATCTCCGCCGCCTTCCGGCTGCGCTCGCGGCCGGAAAGCCGGTAGGCGTCGGCGGAGAAGCCGAGGTTCTCCTGCACGGTCAGGTCGGCGTACAGCCCGGCGGTGGCCGGGACGTACCCGATGCGCTCCTTCGCGGGACGGTACACGGCTCCAGCGGCGGGTTCGAGCAGGCCGGTCAGCGCTTCGAGGCAGGTGGACTTGCCTGCCCCGTCCCCGCCGATGACGACCGTGATCCGGGACGGGTCGGCCGGTACCGTGACCCCGGCCAGGGCGACGTTCCGGCCGCGGCGGACGTCGACGTCCTCCAGCCCCCATCTCACGCCGCGGCCGGCTCCCCGGCGCGGGCTACTGCCCGTGCCTGCTTCGTGCGCCCGGCCGGCGCGAGATCACGCCGGAACCTGATGACCGCCAGGCCGAGCACGACCACGGCCAGCACGGCCAGCAGCCCGAGCGGCTCCCCCAGGGCCGAGATCGGCACCGCCTTGAGCATCACGCCCCGGCTGATCTGGATGAAGTACGTGAGCGGGAGGATGTAGGAGATCCACCGCACGCCCGCCGCCATGGAGGACACCGGGAAGATCAGCCCAGACAGCAGCACCTGGGGCAGCAAGATCATGAAGGCCAGCTGGATGGCCTGCCCCTGGTTCTGCGAGACGGTCGAGATCAGCACGCCCATGCCCAGGGTCACCAGCAGGAACAGCGCCGCGCCCAGGGCGAAGACGGCGACGTTGCCGGCGAACGGGACGTGGAAGACGCTCATGCCGATCACGATGACCAGGACGAGGTCGACCGCGGCCACCATCAGGTACGGCGCGATCTTGCCCGCGATGACGTCCCAGGCGCGGAACGGCATCACCGCGAGCTGTTCCAGCGTGCCGGACTGCCGCTCCCTTACGACGCCGAGGCTGGTGATCAGCGTCCCGATGAAGACCAGGATGAGGCCCGCCAGGCCGGGGACCATCACCCACGAGGTGGTCAGGTCCGGGTTGAACAGGATCTGCACCCGGGGTGACGGCGAGCCGGGCGCGGCGGTCGGCACCGCGCTGGCCAGGGCGGTTTCGGCGGTCTCGACCGAGAACAGCTGCGTACCGTCCAGCAGCACGAGCGGGCCGCCGCCGCCGGTCACGACCGCCACGACAGCTTGTCCGTCGCGCAGCTGGACCCGGGCGGCGGACTCGCCCGCGGCGGTATCGACCTGCGTGACGCGGAACGTCGGCGGACGCAGCAACGCGGCCGCCTGGCGGGCGCCGGGACCGAATACCGCGGTCGGGATGTCGTGAACCTTGAAGTTGGCGGCGTAGCCGAACACGACCAGCAGGACCACGGGCAAGACGATCATCATCGCCACCGTGCGGTGGTCCCGCCGCAGCTCACGGAACTCCTTGACGACCATCGCCCACACGCCGGGCCTCCATAAGTCAACACGTATTGAACTCTACGTGCGTTGAAATCTACGCCCGTTGGCGTACTGCCGTCCACCGGCTCCGCGGCGTTACCTGACGACCAGGACCGGCCGGTCGGTCAGGTGAATGACCTTGTGCGCCGTGCTGCCCAGGACTATCCCGGCCAGGTCGCCGCGCCCGCGCGAGCCCATCACGATGATGTCGGCGTCATGATCCTTCGCGTCAGCGACGATCTCGCGTGCGGCGTAACCGTACACGGTGTTCCTGATCTCGCCCTGCGCTTTCACGCCCGCCCGGGCCAGTGCCTCAACCGCCTCCGCCACCACGCCGCGGGAGTCCTGCGCGGTCTCGTCCATCACTGACAGGCCTTTTGTCCCCGCTTCGCGTTCCCTCAGGTGCAGGACCCATACCTCGCCCTTGGACAGCAGGGCGAGATCGCGTGCCGCGAGCACTGCCCGGCGGGACAGCTCCGAATGGTCCACGGCCACCAGAATCCTGTCATACACGGCCCTCACCCTTCTGCTCGAAAGCTCTTTGCCAGGAAAAGCGCATTCGCTTCCCGCTCCACTATCGAGTCACGAGAAGCGGGCAGCCAGGGACCTTGGTCACTAACGAGAAATGAGAAAGGGCCCTACGTGACCCCGGGCCCGAGGCGTGATCCTGGGCACAGGACAACGGCCAGACGGACAAAACGCGGAAGGATCTGGTCCTGATGTCAGCAGAGGTCATGAAGAGCGCGCCCAGGATCGTGGTCGGCGTGGATGGTTCTCCGTCGTCGCGGGAGGCTCTGCGCTGGGCCGTGCGGCAGGCCGCGCTCACCGCCGGGACGGTCGACGCCGTCATCGCCTGGGATATTCCGGTGCTGGTGCAGGGCTACGGCTGGGTACCCCTCGGCGTGGAGGAATTGGGCGACTTCGAGGCAGAGGCCAAGAAGACCATCGAAGCGGTGATCGGCGAGGAAGTGGAGCCCGGGGACCAGCACCTGGTCACGAGCCGCGTCGTCAACGGCCATCCGGCACAGGTTCTGCTGGACGCCGCGTCAGGCGCGGACCTGCTCGTCGTCGGCAGTCGCGGTCACGGGGCGTTCGCCGAGGCGCTGCTCGGCTCGGTCGGCCAGTACTGCGTCCACCACGCGCACTGCCCGGTCCTGATCATCCGCGGCGAGCCCGCCCAGGCCGCCGCCTGACCGGCATCCCGGTCAGGCGCGGGCGAGGCTGACCTGGCCGCCGGATGAGAACAGGACGTCATCGGGATCGCGGCGCACGCTGACTGCTGCCTGGGTCACCATCCCGATCCTGAGCACCAGGTGCGGGTAGGCGCCGCTGCTCAGCTTGGTCCTGAGGAACGCGCGCAGCATGGGCAGTTCGGTCGGCTGGCTGTGCAGCGCCACCGCGACCCCGCAGGTGCTCGCGGTCAGCAGGATCCGCTGCAACGCGTGCCCGACGTTCACCCAGTCCGCCGGGCGGTCGCCCGCCGTCGTCAGCAGTGCGACCACGCCGGCGGCGCGGTGACCCACGGCCGTGCTGAGCGGCGGCACCCCCCAGCCGTGACCGCGGGCGAAGTCCCGGCCGGGGAAGTACGGGTCGGTACGCTCGGTCCGCGCGGGGTAGGACGTAGCGGGCACGCCGTCGCCGCGGAGGCTGCCCGGCGCGGGAGTCCACCTGGCCAGTTCCCCGACGTGCCTGCTGTCCAGCCGCTGCTGCCGCTCCGCCGTTTGCACGACCGCCGCCAGGGTGGCCCGCCGCCCGTCGTCCGCCATAATCCGCAGCGCCGCCCCGTCTCGTGCGGCGCTCGTGCGGAGCGCGGCGAGCATGCCGTGCGGTAGGGGATCAGGGTCGAATGCTCCGCGATGGGTCCGCCGGCTGCGTACCTGGCTGTTCAGCCGCCGCTCGAACTCGTTGACCGGAGCGCGCTCCCCCCAGCTCACCTGCGCCACCAGCGCAGGCTGGCCCGGATCGGGCAGCACGCGTGCCTGCGGAACGTACCCGAGGGACCGCAGGGCGAGGCGGACGTTGAACAAGGCGGCGCCGCAGCTGATCATCATCTCGCGGCCGTCCGGGTCGGCCACCGGCAGCCCGCGGTCGGCGTCCGCGTACACGCTGACCTGCTGGCCGTCGGCCACGAACCGCCACGGCTGAGTGTTGTGTACCGATGGCGCCCAGACCGCTTCGGCGGCGACGTACCTGGCGATCTCCTCCGCGGCCGGGGCCGGTGTGCTCATCCGTTCGCTCATGCTGTACGCCCCTTCCTTGTCCTATGCGGCTATCCGGCGCCTGTCCAGGCTCTGGCGAGCCTGCCGTCCGATCGCGGCCAGCCCGATGGCGAAGACCGCGGCGGCGGAGCCTTGAGCCAGCTCGACGCGATCCGCTATCTGGGTCTGCTTCATCGGAGGATCGGCGGGGTTGCCCGCTTGGTTGACCCACACCATCACCTTGCTGCCAGCCGCTGCCCCCACGGGGGCGGACACCGAGCCGGTGCGAAGCGTCCCGTCCGGCAGGCTCCAGTGCGCGGGCGTGCCCTGGCGGCGGGCCGGCCGCAGCAGAGTCGCCGGGACCTGGCGGAGGGCAGACCGCTGAGCCTCCGCCTTACGCGAGAGCACGGCGTTAGCCCACCGGCCGGCGGCCATCGCGACGAACGGGGAAGCGGCCATGAACGCCGCCATGAGCACGCCAGACACGGCGCTTTCCGTCTTGGTGCCGGTTTCTGGTTTCATGAATCTCACCTCTGCAGAGCGTTACGGTTCGTGGTGTCCACGCTCCCGTGCGTACGGGCTGGTCGGCCAGGGGCGGACTGCCCGGCCTGCCGGGACCTTCGCCCTCAGCTGCCATGGCGGAGCGGCCGGGTGCCCGTCAGGAGGTGGCGACCGGGTTGGCCGACGGTGCATGGCCCAGCCTGTTCACGACGTCGACCACGCCGTCGATATCCCAGATCAGGCGCAGCGCGAGCGAGATGTGGTCGCGGATATCGCCCGGCTCGGTTCGCATCGTCCCGGTCAGGGTCACCACTCCGTGGTGCACGGCCACGGTGACGTCCTTGGGGTCGGCGGCCGGGATCTCATCGAGAACCTGCCGGACGTCGTGGGTGATGTCGGCGTCCGGGCGCAGGAACACGCTGAGCAGGTCGCGGCGGCTGATGATGCCGGCCAGCTTGCCGTACTTGTCGACCACCGGCAGTCTCCCGATGTGGTGCGTGTTCATCAGCCGCGCTGCCGCCGGGATGGTCGCGTCCGGTCCGATGGTGATGGCCGGGGCGGTCATCAGGGTCCCGGCGGTCAGGCTCACCGGTGGCTGCTTGCGGAGCAGCCGGCGTCGGCCGGCCGAGGTGGCCATCCGGACCCGCCGGTTCGTCTCGTCCTCCGCGGCAATCAGGTCGGCCTCGGTCACCACGCCAGCGACCTCCCGGCCCATCTTCAGCACCGGCATCCCGCCGATCCGGTGCTCGGTGAGCAGCCGGTCGATCTCCTGGTACGGGGTGATCCGGTCGACCGTCACCACCGAGGTCGTCATCACGTCGCTGACCCGGCGGGCCCACCGCAGGTGCCGCGGCTGGCCGTTGTGCGGCACGGGGCGGGGCCGGGCGGGCACGGGGTGCGGCGGCGGCTCGTTCATGTGCTGTTCCACCGTGTCCAGGGCGCGGGCCACGTCGGTGCGGGTGGCCCTGCCGTGCAGGGACTCGTAGTACGCGGCGCCAAGGTGGCGGAGCATGGCGTCGAGGTAGGTGTCGCTGCGCGCCATCGTGCTCACTTCCTTACTGGCGGGGCCGGGTTAGGCGGCCGATGAGCTTCCACCAAAGAATGTCCGGCCGGGTCGGGTGCCAGCGACACGGGCAGAGGTCATCACCGCCCGGGACCTCCGTCACCGAGAACGCGGGCGCTACCGCCGGGAGCTCCACCGCGGGCCGGTGGCCAGCCAGTCCGCATCCCAGCCGGCCAGCCGGCGCCGGTCCAGGACTCGGCGGCCCAGCCAGCCGAGGATGGTCAGCGTGACGGCCAGGATGACGATGGCGAGCGCCTGGGACATGTCTGCGCGGCCCACGACCTGGCTGTGCTCCAGCGGAGGATCGGTGAGCTGGCCGGCCCGGTTGGTCCACACCGTGACCGTGCTGCCGGCCAGCGCGCCGGCGGGGACCATCAGCTCAGCGGTACGCGGCTGACCGTCCGGCGCCCGCCACCGGGCTTCGGCTTCGGATCCGCCCATGCTGACGTTCCACGGTGTCGCCGGCTGCAGCAAGGTCGCCTGGACCTGATGGATGACCGCTCGCTGGGCCTGCGCTTCCCGGGCAGACGTGGCGTAGGTCCAGCTTGCCGCGGCGCGGGCCGCGAACGGCGCGCCGGCCAGGAAGGCGGCCAGCAGTACGCCCAGCATGACGGTCTCGGCCCGGTCTGATCCGCGCCGCAGCGGATTGCGGTCAGGCCGCCGTCCGCGCAGCAGCCTGCCCAGCACGGTGCTCCTGGGTCCCCGCGGTGCTCGCATCGATCTCACCTCACGTGGTCGGCACGGGTGTGCGCATCCACCATCGCGTGCGCCAGAGGGGACGACCAGGGGCCGATCTCCCGGTCCGGCTGGGACCTTGTGCCTGCCTGCTCACGGCCCAAGGGCCGATGGTCCCGGACTTTGATGCCCATTGGCGCTACCCGCCGCCGGCCTGGCCCGTCCAGGCTGCTGGCGGAAGCACCCATGAGGAGGAAGCTCACATGACTGTCAGAGTGGGAATCAACGGCTTCGGCCGCATCGGGCGCGCGTTGACGCGCCTGGCGCTGGAGCGCCCGGACCTGGAGGTGGTGGCGGTCAACGACATCACCGACGCCAGGACGCTGGCGCACCTGCTGGCCTTCGACTCCACCTACGGCCGGCTCGGCCGCCCGGTAGAGCACACGGACGACTCGCTGATCGTCGCGGGGACCCCCATCGCCGTCCTGTCCGAGCGCGACCCCGCCGCGATCGACTGGGCGAAGCTCGGCGCGGATGTCGTCGTCGAGTCCACCGGCAAGTTCCGCACCCGGGACGGCGCGGCCCTGCACCTCAAGGGCGGCGCGCGGAAGGTGCTGATCTCCGCTCCCGGCAAGGGCGTCGACCTGACCGTCGTCATCGGGGTCAACGACCGCGCCTATGACCCGGCGCGGCATGACGTGATCTCCAACGCGTCCTGCACGACCAACTGCGTGGCTCCGATGGTCAAGGTGCTGCACGATGCGTTCGGCGTGGAGCAGGGGTTCATGACCACGGTGCACGCCTACACCGGGGACCAGATGCTCATCGACGGGCCGCACAAGGACCTGCGGCGGGCCAGGTCGGCGGCGATCAACATCGTGCCGACCACGACCGGCGCGGCCCGGGCCACCGGCGAGGTCATCCCGGCCCTGGCCGGGAAGCTGGACGGGGTCGCCGTCCGCGTCCCGGTGGAGGACGGCTCGCTGACCGACCTCGCGGCCGTGCTCAGCCGGGAGGTCACCGCCGAGGACGTGAACCAGGCGTTCGCCGCGGCGGCATCCGGCGAGGAGAGCCCGCTGCGCGGCATCCTGCGGTACAGCACCGACCCGATCGTCTCCCGCGACGTCATCGGCGACCCCGCGTCGTGCGTGTTCGACTCGGAGCTGACCCAGGCGTCGGGCAGGCTGGTCAAGGTGTTCGGCTGGTACGACAACGAGTGGGGTTACACCTGCCGGCTGGCCGACCTTGCCGCCCTCGTCGGCGGGCAGCTTTAGGTGCAGCCGACCTGACGCCAGCGGGGCCGCCCGGAGGGGCGGCCCCGCTCGTGCTACGAGGTGAGGGGTCAGCGACTCTCGATCCGGCGGCCGGTGATCTTGTCCGGCATGATGCGGACGTAGGCGTCGCGGTCGCCGCCGGGCCAGGGCCACAGGTCAGCGTCCCGGCAGACGCGCCGGAGTTCGGCGGGGTGAGCGACGCGGTGTGATGGCCCGCGGACGAGCACGCTCCAGCCCTGGCTGAGCGCCTCGTCGATGTGATCCACCTCGAAGGCCACCTGCTCGCCGGCGTGGCCATCGATGATGCTGCCCTCGCCGGTCCTGACGACGATGGTCGCCTCCACCACGGCAAAGTTGACCGGGAGCACGACCGGGCCCGAGATCGTGCCGCACGCGATCCGCCCGACGCCGCCGGCCGCGATCAGCCGATGGCACTCGGCTGGCGTCAGCTTGGTGACCACCGGCAACCCGGGGAGGCGGCCGTATCCGGGAGGCGCCTGGGCTCCCGCGCCGAGCAGGACGGCTGGCGTAGTCCGCAGCGCGGCGGCGAGCCGGCGCAGCGAGGCACCGCTCGGCCGGGCCGGGTATCGCTCCAGGTACTCCAGGTACCGAACGCTCATGCCGGCGCGGGCGGCCACCTGCGCGGCGCTCAGCCGCAGCTCCGCGCGCCGCCGGGCGATCCGCTTGCTCAGGTCACCCGGATCCGGCGGTGAAGGCCAGGCCCAATCGTCACGCTGTGGTGCGTGATCCTCGTGCCGCCCCGGGTACCTCACTGGCTCCTGCCTGGGTATGTAGCTCACGCTCATCGGGATCACGGCGCCGCCGGCCGGCCTTGGGCTGCGGGCGCCGCTTCACCTCCTCGGTTTCTCTCACGTGCCACGGGGTGGCCTCACCTACCGCCAGCCTCAGCGGCGCACAGTCCGGCGGCGAGTGGCGTCCGGCCTATCCGGCCGGGACGTTGGTCTGGTAGACCGCGCAGCGCTCTGCCGGCGTCGCCTGCCTATGGTCCCGGCGGTCAATGACCTACGGCACTTCCCGCAGGCCGGCCCGGCCGCCACGCTGAGCCCAGCGAAACGAGACGCTAGGTGGTGATGAGGCATGGTCGAGATCAGTGCGGCGGCTCTGGCGGCCCATCCGTTCCTGCGCGGTATGTCCCCTGACCAGCTGAGCGTGCTCGTCGGGGCTGCCCGTGACGTCAGCTTCCCGGCCAGGGGCAGGCTTTTCGAGGACGGCGGCAACGCCACCCACTTCTGGCTGATCCGCAGCGGTCACGTGTGGCTGGACCTGCATGTTCCGGGCGAGGGCCCGGTGATCATCGAGACCGTCGGCATGGGTGAGCTGCTTGGCTGGTCGTGGCTGTTCCCGCCGTACAAGTGGGCGTTCGGCGCGGTGGCCGCCACCGCGGTGGAAGCTTTCGAGTTCGACGCGCCGACCGTGCGGGAGCGCTGCGCCGCCGACCCCGGGCTCGGGTATGAGCTCACCCAGCGGATCAGCCGGGTCCTGGCCGGGCGGCTCCAAGCCACCAGGCTCAGGCTGATCGCCCGTTCGGGCTCCTCGGCGTCAGCGAACTGACGCGAGACCGCCGGGAAGGTCAGCATCAGGCAGGTGACGACCAAGGTCCCCCGCCGCGGCGGCGAACGGCCCTGACTGCGGGGCAGGCGACGGCGTCAGGCTGGAAGGTGGAGTCCGTCGGGACGAAGGAGCTCGTGATGAAGACAGTCGATGACTTCGCGGTCGCAGGCCAGCGGGTGCTGGTACGCGACGACCTCAACGTGCCGCTCGATGGCGGCCGCATCACCGACGACGGCCGGATCCGGGCCGCCGTGCCGACCCTGACCGCCCTGCTGGAACGCGGCGCCAAGGTGGTCGTCTGCGCTCATCTCGGCCGCCCGGCAGGCAAGCCCGACCCGAGGTACTCGCTCGCGCCGGCCGCGGCCCGCCTCAGCGAACTGCTCGGCCGCCCGGTGACGCTCGCCGACGACGTCACCGGCCCGTCTGCGCAGGCTGCCGTCTCCGCCCTGCGGCCCGGCGGCCTGGCCATGCTCGAGAACCTGCGGTTCGACGGGCGGGAGACCAGCAAGGACGACACGCAGCGGGGCCTGTTCGCCGACGAGCTCGCGGCCCTGGCTGACCTGTACGTCTCGGACGGGTTCGGTGTCGTGCACCGCAAGCAGGCCAGCGTCTACGACATCGCCCTTCGGCTGCCGCACGCCGCCGGCTACCTGGTCCAGGCCGAGGTCGGCGCGCTCCGCCGGCTCACCGCGGACATCCGCCGGCCCTACGTGGTCGTGCTCGGCGGCGCGAAGGTCGAGGACAAGTTCGACGCGATCGGCGACCTGATCAGCATGGCCGACCGGATCCTGGTCGGCGGGGCCATGGCCTTCCCCTTCCTTGCCGCCCGGGGCCTCAAGGTCGGCACGTCCCTGCTCGAAGCCGGCCAGGCGGACCTGGCTCGCAGCTACCTGGACCTGGCCGCCCGGGCCGGCAAGACGATCATCCTGCCTCCCGACGTCGTCGTGGCGGCCGAACGGTCCGTTGACGCGCCGCACGAGGTCGTCGCCGCTGATGCCATCCCGGCCGACCAGATGGGCCTGGACATCGGGCCCGAGTCGGTCAGGCTGTTCGAGGCGTGCATCCACGGTGCCAGGACGATCTTCTGGAATGGCCCGATGGGCGTCTTCGAGCTGGCCCCCTACGCCGACGGCACCCGGGCCATCGCCTCGGCGCTGGCCCGCAGCGAGGCGTTCACCGTGATCGGCGGGGGCGACACCGGCGCGGCCATCCGCACCCTGGGGTTCCCCGACAGCGCGTTCGGCTACATCTCCACCGGCGGCGGCGCCAGCCTGGAGTTCATCCGCGGCAAGGTCCTGCCCGGCCTGGCCGTCCTGGAAGAGCCATGACCACGCACGGCTTTCCTTATCGCCTGGTCGTGCTGCGCCACGGGCAGAGCGAATGGAACGCGGCCGGCGTGTTCACCGGCTGGGCGAACGCCCACCTGACCGCGCAAGGCGAACGGGAAGCGGCACGCGCCGGGGCGATGCTCGCCGGGCACGGCGTGCTGCCGGCTTTCGCGCACACGTCCCTGCAACGGCGCACGATCCGCACCGCCGAGCTCGTCTTGGCGGCCGCGGACCGCGACTGGATCCCGGTGCGCCGGTCCTGGCGGCTGAACGGCCGGCATTACGGGGCGTTGCAGGGCAGGAACAAGGCCGAGCTGGTCCAGCAGTACGGCGAGCAGCAGGTCATGCTCTGGCGCCGCTCCTACGACGTGCCGCCCCCGCCGTTCGATGCGGCGGCCGCATCTGCTCAGGCCGCCGACCCGCGCTATCGGGCCCTGCCGCCCGACGTGCTGCCGCGCGCCGAATCGCTCGCGGACGTCTCCGCCCGGCTGCTGCCCTACTGGTACGACGCGATCGTCCCCGATCTGCGCACCGGAGGATGCGTGCTCGTCGTCTCGCACGGCAACACGCTACGGGCGCTGGTCAAGCACCTTGAATCCATCCCGGACGACCGGATCGCCGGGCTGGAGCTCCCCACCGGCATCCCGCTGGTCTACCAGCTCGGGCGTGATCTGCGCCCCGACGCCCTGGGCGGCCAGTATCTCGACCCGCACGCCGCCCGCGACGGGCTCGAGGCCCTTACGTCATCGGCACCTGGACCCTGAGGAGGTTCGCCATGAAGAACAGGCAAAACCGTGAGCAGCGGCGCATCGTGGTCGGGGTGGATGGCTTCGAGTCGTCCAAGGCCGCGCTGCGCTGGGCCATTCACCAGGCGGAGCTGACCGGAGCGGTGGTGGAGGCGGTGACCGCCTGGCACATCCCGGCTGGGGTCGGCTGGGTCCCTGCATCCGACATGCCCGACTACCAGGAGGATGCCTTCACCGTCCTCAGCGAGGCGATAGCCGAGGTGTCCGCCGTCGACCCGGACGTCCAGGTCTGCCCGCGTGTGGTGAAGGGCCCCGCCGGGGAGGTGCTGGTGGACGCCGCCGACGGAGCCGACCTGCTCGTCGTGGGCTCGCGGGGTCACCGGGGGCTGGCCGAGGCGCTACTCGGCTCGGTCGGCCAGTACTGCGCGAATCATGCGGCGTGCCCGACCGTCATTATGCGCGGCAAGCGCGAAGACTAGGTTCCGCGGCTTATCTTCCGCTGGGGCCGGCCGGCGTGTCACACAGCGGCACGATCCCGTTCGCCGGTCCGGACGCGAACGGCGCCGTCGACGGGTGTTATCCAGATCTTCCCGTCGCCGATGGTTTCGGTCCGGGCGTGCTTGGCGATGACCTCGACTATCGTGTCGGCGTCGTCGTCGAGCACCACGAGGTCCAGCCGGACCTTCGCCAGGAGCACGACCATGTGCTCGCCGGCTCGGCCGGTGGCCCTGGCGGCGTTGCCGACCAGCCCGCCGTACTGCTGCCCGAAACCCCGGACATCGGTCACGGTCACACCGCGGACCCCTCCGCCGATCAAGGCCGGTATCAGTTCGTCGAGTTTCTCCGGCCTGACGATGGCGGTTATCAATTTCATGGCCGTTCCGCCTTCTGCTCGAATTGCCCAGTCCACCCCAGCGATTTAGGTATTCGCTGGGACGGCGCGCGCACTACATGCTGCGCATGCGGTGGAACTTGCGGATGTCATCCTTGCCCGCGAGCAGAGCCGCGCCTATTGCGGCAAGGCACGCGACAGCCAGCGCCGTTCCTGTGATGTGCTTCATCGTTCCAGCCCTTCTCCTATTTTCGGGCGCGGCCTTTCACGCCGGACCGGGACATATGATCCCCGGTCCAGGCCAGGATCACCGCTGCCGCTGGGAGCCGATAGGGCCAAAGGCCGGCCCCGGCCATGACTCAGGTCCCGGCCGCAGAGGCGAGGTCGCCGAAGCCGGACCCGCCAGCTGAAGAGGCACCAGCACCCGAACGGGACCTATGCCCGGCCTTTCGGCCCTAGTCTTCGCGGTCGCCACCATATGGGCTGACGCCATGACTATCCACACCCGCAACAGCCCCGCGGCGCGACCGGGAGCAGGGGGACCGTCACCCGCCAGGTGGCTCGCCCTAGCCGTGCTGTGCGTCTCGCTGCTGATCGTCACGCTTGACAACACAGTGCTCAACGTGGCACTGCCCACCCTGGTAAGGGACCTGCACGCCACCACCACTGAGCTTCAGTGGATCGTCGATGCCTACGTCATGGTCTTCGCCGGCCTGCTTCTGGTCGCGGGTAGCCTGGCGGACCGGGTCGGCCGCAAGCGAGTGTTCCTGGCGGGCCTGGCGGCCTTCGCCGCCGGGTCGACCTGGGCGGCGTTTTCCGGCTCGGTGGGCGTGCTGATCGCCGCGCGGGCCAGCATGGGCATCGGCGGGGCGATGATGATGCCCTCGACGCTGTCCATCATCACCGACATGTTCCGCGACCCAGCGGAGCGGCAGCGCGCGATCGGCGTCTGGGCCGCGACCACCGGGCTTGGCATCGCGCTCGGCCCGATCGTCGGCGGCCTGCTGCTGGCCAGGTTCTGGTGGGGGTCGGTGTTCCTGATCAACGTGCCGATCGCAATGCTGGGCGTGGTCTTCGCGCTGCCGCTGATTCCCGACTCGAAAAACCCGGCCGCGCTGCCGCCGGACGTGGTCGGCGCGCTGCTGTCTATCGCCGGGCTCGGCCTGGTGCTGTGGTCGTTGATCGAGGCGCCGGTGCGCGGCTGGTCGTCGCCTCTGGTGATCGGGGCGGGCGCCGGCGGCCTGGCAGTGCTTGGCGCCTTCGCCGCCTGGGAGCGGGTCAGCTCGCACCCGATGCTGAACATCTGGTTCTTCCGCCGCCGGAGGTTCTCCGCCGCGGTCTCCTCGGTGGGCATGGTCATGTTCGGGTTGTTCGGCGCGCTGTTCGTGCTGACCCAGTACCTCCAGTTCAGCCTCGGCTACTCGGCGTTGCAGGCCGGGATCAGGGTCCTGCCCGCGGCCGGGGCCATCGCGGTCATCGCGCCGTTCTCCACCGTTCTCGTCCGGGTCATCGGGACCAAGCTGACGGTGGCGGCCGGGTTGCTGGTCATCGCCGGGGGCCTGTGGCAGGTATCGGCGGCCTCAGCGGCGACGGCCTACACCGGCATCCTGCCCGGCATGATCATGCTCGGCGTAGGCGCCGGACTGACCATCCCGTCGGCGACCGAGTCGGTCATGGGCTCCCTGCCCGGCGGGCACACCGGCGTCGGATCCGCCACCAACGGCGCGTTCCTGCAGATCGGGGGGGCGCTGGGGGTCGCGGTGATCGGCAGCCTGCTGAACACCCGGTACCAGGACCGGGTCACCACCGCCCTGGTGCCGTACCACGTGCCACGGCCGGTCCTGCAGACCATCCTCGGCTCACTCGGCGGAGCGCTCGGCGTGGCCCAGCGCCTTGGCGGCGTCCTCGGCGCCGAACTCGGCCACCTAGCCCGGTCCGCCTTCGTCAGCGGGATGGACCTGGGCTTGGCCACCGGCGCCTGCGTAGCCGCGGCCGGGTGCCTCATCGCCCTGCTCGCGCTGCCCTCCCGGACCGGTGAGGAAGACGATCACGCCGGAGCCGAGCCGAGGCCGTGATGCGGCATCCCGGGCTGAGCCTGCCGATGCTCCCCGGCGCGGGCCGGTCTACATCGCGCGGCTGACCAGGTATCCGGCGGTTCACCGCCCCCCCGGAGGCGGGCCTGCCTGGTCGCCGGTGACCTTGCGGAACGGGACCGTCGGCTCGAACGGAATCGCGTCAAGGAACCCTGACAGGCCGATTCCCCGGTGCAGCCCGGCCTGGTTGTGCCGCTCGGCCAGGTCGTGAGCCAGTAGCACCCGCTCCTGGTCGGCGCTCGCCTCGGTGAACGGCGCGTCCCACGGCCCGTGCGTCCGCAGCCGCCGCAGCATGGGCAGCGGCAGCCAGACCTCATCCAGCGTGATGCCGTACTCCACGACCATCCGCTTCTCGAGTTTCCCGCCCTCACCGGTCACGACCTCACGCTTATCCCAAAGGGCCGCCGATCTCAAGAGGCCTTTCGTCCCGTCCTCAGCTACAGCGCTGCGACGGTGCCTGCCACCGGCGACAGCCAGCCGGACCGGTGACGCCGCGGGATGGTCCGGGACTGCTCATTGCATCTGCATGGTGCCGTGCAGCCCGGCAGCTAGGGCCGCGACGACGATGAGGATGCCCAGGATCACCGCGGCCCAGCCGAGGATCAGACCCGCGAGCGCCAGGCCGGCCCCTTGTTCTCCGGTGCGGTTGATCTGGCGCCGGGCCATGTGGCCCAGCACGATGGCTGGGATCGTCGCCAGCGGCCCGAGGGCGAACTGCGCGAGCCCGCAGGCGAGGCTGGCGATCGCGAGCCCGTTGATCGTGGTCACCTGGGTCACCCCGGCCCCCGGCCGGGCGGCAGGCAGGTCGGCCACGATCTGGTCCAGGTCCGCGTAGGTACGCGCGGAAAAGGCGGCCTCCAGGCGGCCGTCGTACTCGTCCTTGGACAGCCGGCCTTCGCTGTAGGCCACGTTGAGACGTTCTGCAACGCGGTCGCGGTCCGCGTCAGAGGCCCGCATCTTGCCCCGTTCGCCACGGCCGGCGCGCAGTGAGGCGCCATCGTCCCGGATGAGCGCGGTGTCGTCGGCATTCATCTGCACCACTCCCTACTCTCTTGACGCTGCACCCGGGGCGCGAGCACGACAAGGGACGAAAGACCCGCGCATCGCCAACCACCGACCCTGCCGGGGGCGGCGGCGCAGGCCGATGCTGATCGTCGGAGCTTTATACGCGTCGGCGTGAAATGAGATGAGCTGTCATGGGGAACAAGCTGGTACTGGTGATCGGCGGGAACTTCGGCGGGCTCACCGCGGCGCTGGAGACCAAGGCCGAACTAGGTGACGACGTCGACGTAACGGTCGTATCGGCGGCTGACCGCTTCCTGTTCAACCCGTCACTGATCTGGCTGCCGTTCGGCAAGCGCACCGCCGACCAGATCACGTTCCCGCTGCGGCCCGTCTTCGATGCGCACGGCATCGGCTTCGTGCACGCTCAGGCGACGGCCATCGACCCGGTGGCCCGGACGGTCACCACCAGTATCGGCGCCCGCTGGTGCTACGACTACCTGGTGATCGCGACCGGATACCGGAACAAGTTCGACGTGCTGCCAGGGCTGGGTCCCGACGGCTACGCGCAGACGATCACGACGCTCGCCGACGCCCAGCGGGCCGCCCTCGCCTGGGCCAAGTTCCTGGACGACCCGGGCCCGGTGGTGATCGGCGCGACCCAGGGCGCGAGCTGCTTCGGCGCGGCGTACGAGTTCCTGTTCAACACCTCCTACCAGCTGCGCAGGATGAAGCTGCACGGCCTGGTGCCGCTGACGTTCGTGACCGCCGAACCTTTCCTCGGCCACTTCGGCATCGGCGGCCTACCGGGCGGCGAGAAGCTGCTGAAGATGTTCCTGCACAAGGAAGGCGTCACGGCCATCACCGGCATGGCGATGGACGAGGTCACCGGCGACCAGGTCAAGCTGGCCGACGGTACCCGGCTTCCGTACCGGTACGCCATGGTGGTCCCGCCCTTCGCCGGGCAGGACGTCATACGGGCCACCCCCGGACTCGCCGACGACAACGGCTACGTGCCGGTCGAGGACACATACCAGTCCAGGGCCTACCCGGAGATCTACGCGGTCGGCGTCGCCGCGCAGGTGCCCGTCCCCTGGGTCACGGCCGTGCCCGTCGGGATGCCGAAGACCGGGTTCCCCGTCGAGTCCATGGCCAAGGTCGCCGCCCGCAACATCATCGCGGCGATCAAGGGCGAGCCGGCGCGCAGTCACAAGGAGTTCGGCGAGATGGCGGCGGTCTGCATGATGGACGCAGGCAACAACGGCGTGCTGATCCTGGCCGACCACATGCTCCCGCCGCGCAAGGGCGGCGTGATGATCCCCGGGCCTCAGGTCCACGCGATGAAGCTCGCCTTCGAGAAGTACTACCTGTGGAAGAGCCGCCACGGCTACGTCGGGCTGCCCTAACCGGAGGTGCGCGGGCTGACGGCCAGGCGCAGCCGCGCGGCGTCCGCTAGCTCCTGCTCCTCCAGGGCCAGCGTCACCTCGGCCAGGGCCTGCTCGAGCCGGGGAATCCAGCGGTCCTGGATCGCGCGGAGCCGGTACCGGGTAGCCAGTGCCTCGACCTCCAGGACGCGCAGGGCCTCGGCCGCGGCGGCGTGCTGGACCGCGGCGGCGAGGGCGGCGGCGTGGGCCCGCCGCGTCTGGGTCAACGCCGGGCCGTCCCAGGTGGCGGCGGCGGGGCTGACGCAGGCGGGACTGGCCGGGTGCCGTACCCCCATGGTGACGGCATAAGGGATCGTCACCGTCGCGAGCTGGCCGTCGGCGGCCAGCCTGACGGCCCGCTCGCCGCCGAGCATGCAGGCCCGCAGGAGCCACCGCTCGGCGTCGGCGCAGCAGCGGTCCCATTCCGCCGCGGCCCGCGCCTGCGCCTCGCGGAACCGGGCGAGCTCGGCCTGCAGGATCCGGAGCTTACGGTCGAGCAGGTCGGCGCCGCGCCGGGCGAGCTGAAGGCGCCCGGTCAGCCAGAGGCGTCCGGCGCGACCTGGCGGCACGGTGAACCCCCGACGGCTCACGGCTCGCCGCCGCCGGGATAGTAGGCGTCGAGGAACCGGGCCGAGAGCATGGTCAGCTGGTTCCTCGGCAACGCCGCCAGGACCCGCCAGGCAAGGGCCAGGCTCTCCTCGAGGCCGCGGTTCTCGGTTCGTCCCTGGTTCATGAAGTCGCGCTCGAACGCGGTCGCGAGGTCGAGGTACTGCCGGTCGAGCGGGCTCAAGGCCGTGGTGCCGAGCAGCTCGGCCAGCTCGCTGGCGTGCCGCGCGGCGGCCAGCGAGGCCATGATCTGGGCGGCCACGTCCAGGTGGTCATCCCTGGTCCGGCCGGGACCGGCACCATGCCGCATCAGCCGCGAGAGCGAAGACAGCGCGTCGACCGGCGGGTACACGCCACGGGCGTGGATGTCGGGCGAGAGCACGATCTGCCCTTCGGTGATGTACCCGGTGAGATCGGGGACCGGGTGGGTGATGTCGCCGGCCGGCATGGTCAGCACCGGCACGACCGTGACCGAGCCCGGCAGGCCGCGGATGCGACCGCACCGTTCGTACAGCGAGGCGAGGTCGCTGTAAAGGTACCCGGGGTAGGCGCGCCGGGCCGGGATCTCCCCGCGCGCGGCGGAGACCTCGCGCAGCGCCTCGCAGTAACTGGTCATGTCGGCCATGACGACCAGCACGTGCCGGCCCAGGGTGAAGGCCAGCCGCTCGGCCACGGTGAGCGCCAGCCGCGGCGTCAGGATCCGCTCGATGACCGGGGCGTCGGCGAGGTTGAGCAGCAGCACGAGCTCGCCGGCCGCGGAGCGCTCCTCCAGCACGACGCGGACGGCCGAGGCATCGGCGTGGGTGAGGCCCATCGCCGCGAACACGACGCTGAAGGGCTCGCCGCCGACCGACGCCTGGGCGGCCAGCTGCGCCGCCAGTTCGAGATGTGGCAGGCCTGCCACCGAGAACACGGGAAGCTTCTGGCCGCGCACCAGCGTGGTCAGCGAGTCGATGACCGAGATCCCGGTCAGTACCGGCTCGGCGGGCGGCTCCCGCAGCACGGGATTGATCGGGGAGCCAGCTACCGGCATGGTGACATCGCCGGTGACCGGCGGCCCTCCGTCGATCGGATCGCCGCGGCCGTTGCACACCCGGCCGAGCCAGTCCGCCCCGACGGGAATGCGCAAGGGGGCGCCGCTGAACGCGACCCTGGTCCCCTCCGGGCGCATGCCGTCGGTTCCCTCGAGGACCTGCACTACGGCCAGGTCGCGGTCGGCCTCCAGGACCAGCCCGTGCCGGATTTCCCCGCTCTCCATCCGGATCGCCGCGAACTCGTCCCACCCCACTCCGTCCACGCCGCGCACGACCATCAACGGGCCGCGGAGCTCAGCTATCCCGGTGTACTCGCGCTGCGCCCAGGAAGTCATTCCGCGCCTCCATCCTGGCCGCGCTGGAGCAGGCCGTCGAGGCCGTCGAGCATGGCCTGTTTCCTGGCCGCGACGTCGTCGGGTGTCACGGCCTCCTCCCGGGCCCGCAGGATCGGGGAGAAGTCCACTTCTTCGAGGGCCGCCGGGGGCACGGCCGCGTCGGCCAGCTCCCGGCACCGCTCCGCCACGGCCAGGACCGCGTCGGCCAGGGCGGCGGCCCTGGCCGAGTCGCAGGAGGCGTCGACGGGGCTGAGCGCGCTCTGCTGCAGCAGGCCCTCCCTGACCAGCCGCCCCGCCAGGATCGTGGCCCGCTCCCTGGGCGGCAGGGCGGCCGCGCCCATGAGCTCAGCCAGCGAGCTGAGCCGGTCCGCCTCGGCGAGCAGCGCGGCAAGGCGGGTCCTGCGGTCGGTCCAGCCGGGATCGCCGGCGCCGGCCTGCCAGGCGGCGACGGCGTCGATGTCCCGGGAGAACGATCCGGACCAGGAAACGGCCGGGTAATGCCGCGCGTAGGCCAGGTCGCGGTCCAGCGACCACAGGCTGCGGACGAAGCGCTGGGTATAGGCGGTGACCGGTTCGGTCATGTCGCCGCCCGCCGGGGAGACCGCGCCGATGATCGTCACCGAGCCCTCGCGCCCGCCGCTGGTGACGACGCGGCCGGCCCGTTCGTAGAACGCGGCCAGGGCGGAGGCCAGGCTGGCCGGATAGCCCTCCTCGGCCGGGAGGTCCCCGTTGCGGGACGCGAATTCGCGCAGCGCCTCCGCCCATCGGGAGGTCGAATCCGCGATCACCACCACGTTCAGTCCCATGTCCCTGAAGTGCTCAGCGACGCAGGCGGCACTGTAGATGCTGGCCTCGCGCGCCATCATCGGCATGTTCGACGTGTTGGCGATGACGACGGTCCTGGCGGCCAGCTTGCCTCCGGTGCGCGCGTCGTCGAGCCCGGTGAGTTCGCCCAGCATGTCGGCGAGTTCGTTGCCGCGTTCCCCGCAGCCGACGTAGACGATCACGTCCGCGTCGCACCACTTCGTGATCTGCTGCAGCAGCAGGGTCTTGCCGGTGCCGAACCCGCCGGGAACGGCGCAGCTCCCGCCCTTGATCACGGGGAACAGCACGTCGATCACCCGCTGCCCGGTGAGCAGCGGCGCGGCGGCGTCGAGCCGGCGGCGGTAGGGGCGCGGGCGCCGCACCGGCCAGCTCGAGGTCAGGTGCACGTCGGTGCCCGACACGGTGGCGATCATTGCGTCGCCGGGTGCCGGGCCGGTCTCGCGCACTTTTTCTACGGTCCCGTGCACGCCGGGCGGTACGAGTACCCGGTAGCCGATGCCGCCGGAGACGCTCACCGAGCCCAGGATGGCGCCCTCGCCGACGGCCGCGCCCATCTCGGCCTGCGGCGTGAACTCGAATTCCTGGCCGTCCGCGGCGCGGAACGGGTAGCCGGGCTCGAGCCAGGCGGGTGCGCCGGCCAGCGGGCGGAGCAGCCCGTCGAAGATGCCGCCGAGCAGGTGCGGGCCCAGGCGCGCCGACAGCGGCTCGCCGCGCGACCGGGCGGGATGACCGGGCGCCAGGCCGCCGGTGTACTCGTAGGCCTGGACGGTGGTCACGTCGCCCCTGATGGCGACGGCCTCACCCGGCAACAGGTGCTCGCCGAGTTCGACGATGTCGTACATGGCGACCCCGGCGAGGCCGGTCACCTCCACCAGGGGCCCGTTCACCCTGACGATTCGCGCCGGGCCGGCGGTCACGGTGTCCATAGTTCCCGCACCTGGTCTCCTAGCTGGTCGACGGCCAGGCCGGCCAGCCTGGGCAGGGTGCAGTCGACCACGATGTCGCGGGACCGCGCCACCACGCCTCCCTCCGGCCGGACCGTGACCGCCGCGGCCGGGCCGGCCGCCCGCGTGGCCATGGTGACGAGCCGGCTGAGCAGCCCTTGGTAGCCGGGCTCGGTTTGCAGGCTGGCGACCGCGCTGAGGACCTGAGCGCGCAGGTCCTGGTAGGCCTCTGATTGGGCGCCGAGGATGATCGACCGGGCCTGGTCACGCCCCCGGCTGCGCTCGGCGGCGGCAGCCGGGGCGGCGTCGGCTTCACCTCGCGCCCGGGCTCGGCCGACCGTCTCGGCCGCGCCGCTCCGGGCCTGCTGCACAATCGAGTCGGCTTGGGCGTGAGCCTCCGCGAGGATACGGCCGGCCTCGGCCTCGGCTCCGCGCAGCAGGGACGCGCAGACCGGCGCGAGCGCCCGCTCCACGTCGTCGCTCATGACGGCATCACCGCGATCAGCACGTCCGGCCGCGCCCCGGGAGCCGTCCCGAGCCAGGCCGCGGCGCGCGGGGTCAGGACCAGGACGGCGACATCGGCGGGCAGGCAGGACCAGGCCGCGTGCGCTTCATCGGCGTTTTCCGCCGGGAAGACGAGCGCGCCGGCCAGGGCGAAACCCGCCGTGCGGGCCGACTCGCCGATGACCGCGGCCGCGGACATCTCATGCCTTCCCGATGAGCAGGATCCCGATGATCAGGCCGTAGATGGCGATTCCCTCGGCCAGGCCGACGATGACCATCGCGCGGCCGAACAACTCCGACCGCTCGCTCATGGCGGCCAGGGCCGCGGCGCCCGCGTAGGCGACGGCGATGCCAGCGCCGATGGTCGACCCGGCGACCGCGATCGCCGCGCCGAGCAATGCGGCCGTGTTCGACGATGTCCCGGACGTCGCCACGGCGGCCTTGGCCGCGCCGGCCGCGACGACCGCCCCGGCAGGCCCGGCGGTGAGCGCGGCCACCAGCAGTAGCACGGCGCCGATCATCAGCAGGGCGCCGATCCCGGCCAGGATGTAGATCCCGGACCGCCCGCGCCGCGTGACCACGCGCGCCAGCACGACGGCCCCGGCGATAAGGGGCAATCCGGCTACCCATGCGGATGTCATGTGCTCTCCTCTTCCGTACGAGTTGCGGGGAACCCCGCGAAATCGGTCAGGCCGCTTACCGTCGGTACGTGCCATGGCCTGAACGGCCGGCCCTGAGTAACAAAGACACGCGAGAACAGTTCGTAGTACTCCAGGCGGAGAGCCTGGATGGCGGCGACGAGTGCTTCCAGGCCGAACGCCAGCGCGGTGCCGGCCGCGAAGACGGCCACGGCCGCCGCGGCGAGAAACCCCCCGCGATGCCACAGCGCCCGGGTGCCCTCCCACACGAGCAGGCCGAGAGCGGCATGCGTCAGGCCGAATGCGGCGAGCCGGGTGAATGACACCACGTTTGAGCCCAGCCGGACCACCAGGTCGAAAACCTCGACCGCGGCCTGGATGCGGCCCGCGCCGCCGCCGCCGGCCTCGGCGAGGAACCCGGCGGCGGCCAGCGCCAGCCCGGCCAGGGCGAAAAGCCCGCCCCCGGCGAGCAACAGGCCGTGATGGAAATACCACCCGCCCACCATGACGCCGGCGCCGAGGAACACCGTGGTTCCGGCGACACCCGACGACGCGTACACCGCGGAGGGCCACCCGCCTTCCCGCCACCGGTTGATCGTGCCGAGCGCGTAGGCACCCGCTAGCATGACCGCCCCGGCGCCCATGGCCACGAGCAGCAGCGTGACCGCGTGGTCCAGCGGGTCGATCCACAGCA
>DATJQX010000166.1:0-24293 GCA_035505275.1 Streptosporangiaceae bacterium
CAGCACCGTCCTGGTCAGCACCGCGCGGGCCAGCATCGCCGCTCACGGGGAAGGAAGCCCTCGGGCCGGGAGCGGGGCCCCTTCTGGCGCGAACTCCTGATCATCGTGGTGTCCGCCATCGCCCTCACCCTGGTGGTCAAGGCGTTCGTCGTCCAGGTGTACAAGATCCCCTCGGTGTCGATGCAGAACACCCTCCAGGTCGGCGACCGTGTCCTGGTGAACCGGCTGGTCTACCGCTTCCGCCCCATCGCCCGCGGGGACGTCATCGTGTTCAGCGGCCAGGACTCGTGGGGACCAGAAGCGCCGCCCGCCCCCAGCGACCCCGTGCTGCGCGCGTTCGATGACGTGCTCTCGGCCATCGGGCTGCATAGCAGCCAGACGTACTACATCAAGCGGGTGATCGGCCTGCCCGGCGATCATGTGGCGTGCTGCACCGACGGGAAGGTCACGGTCAACGGCGTACCGCTCCAGGAGAGTTCCTACCTGTACCCCGGTGACGCGCCCTCGGCCTTCAGCTTCAACGTGATCGTGCCGGCCGGGCGCCTGTGGGTCATGGGCGACCATCGCAGCGATTCCGGAGATTCGCGCTACCACCAGACCGATCCCGGCTACGGCACCATTCCCGTCAACCAGGTCGTCGGCCGGGCGTTCATGGTCATCTGGCCGCCCTCGGAAATCCGCGACCTGCCTATCCCGTCGACGTTCAAACAGGCCGCGCTGCAGGGTGGTGCCGCGGCGGCGTCGGCGCTCGGCGCCGGCGGGGTAGCGGTCCGCGTCGGCGGAGCCGCCGTGGCGGCCGTGGCGGCCTTCCCCGTGCCGGGAACGGCGGGCGCGGTCGCGGTAGTCGGCACCCCGTTGCTCCTCGCTCGCCGGCGTCGCCGGGCGTGACCCGTAGCTACTCGTTGGCGCTAAGCTCGACAGGGTGACTTTGAAGGTCGACGAGGGGCGTGGGCACCGGTGAGCGGTTCGGATCAGGACGACGCGTACGGAGCCCGGGACCGAGGACAGGTATACCGGTCAGATACCGGGTCGTGGAGGGCGGTGGGGGCGGCGGGCCCCGGGGCGGACCAGGAGGGACCGGGCGGGGGCGAGGACGCACCCGGTGCCGCCGCGGCCGGCGGGTCCGCGGGCGACGACTCCTCGACGGCCGGGCCCGCTTCCGGCGGGCGCCGGGCCAGGCGCAAGCCGAAGGCCAAGCGGTCGTTCTGGCGCGAGCTGCCGATCCTCGTCGTGATCGCGCTCGTGCTCGCGGTCTTGATCAAGACCTTCGCCGTCCAGGCGTTCTGGATCCCTTCGGGCTCCATGGAGAACACCCTCGAGATCAACGACCGCGTCCTGGTCAACAAGATCGTCTACCACCTCCGCGACATTCACCGCGGCGACATCGTGGTCTTCAACGGCGACGGCTCGTGGGATCCGGGGACGGTGCCGGTGCCCGGCAACGTCTTCGAGCAGTTCTACGACGGGTTTGCCAGCATGTTCGGCTTCGGGAAACCGGGAGACATCCTGATCAAGCGGGTCATCGGGATCCCCGGGGACCACGTGGTGTGCTGCGACGCCCAGGGCCGGATCACCGTCAACGGCGTTGCGCTGAACGAGGGGTCGTACCTGTATCCCGGTTCCGCCCCCTCCGAGATCAAGTTCAACATCGTCGTGCCGCCCGGCCGGCTGTGGGTCATGGGGGACAACCGGCTCGTTTCCGACGACTCCCGGCTGCACCAGGGCGATCCGGGCGGCGGGACGATCCCGGAGAGCGCGGTAGTCGGCCGCGCGTTCGTCATCATCTGGCCGCCGAGCCGCTGGCGGATCCTGCCCATCCCCTCTACGTTCCAGCAGCCGGCCCTCAACGCTTCGTCGGCCGCGGCTTCGTCGGCCGCGGCCAGCGTGAATGGTTCCGATGTGCTGTCGGCGCGCCTTGAGCCAAGCGGTCCGGCGCTGCCGCTGACGCTCGGGTTCGCGGCGGCGCTCCCGCTGACCTGGATGCAGCGCCGGGTCAGGCTC
Organism: Streptosporangiaceae bacterium; assembly: GCA_035505275.1. GTDB lineage: Bacteria > Actinomycetota > Actinomycetes > Streptosporangiales > Streptosporangiaceae > Palsa-504. Next base: position 2,002 of record DATJQX010000166.1, read on the forward strand.
GGTGTCGCCCGGCGCCGCGCCCGGGGCGCCTCCGCCGGTGACGGACAGGCCGCCACCTCCGCCCGTGGCGGGTCGGCCAGCGCTGACGGCCCCGGTGGGCAGCCGCCTGTCACCTGACGTGAGCCGCGGCCTAGGGTCCGCCCGCCGTCCCGATCACGGCGCGGCGGTCCAGGCCCGGCGCGGTCCGCGTGACCGCCGTAACTGGCGTACGCTGCGGAGTGTCATGACCCGCCATCCTGGTGCGCCGGCCATCAGCGGCCCTGACCCGTCGACCGTCCCGGCCTCTGCGTCTTTCGTGGCACCTCCGGTCCCTGTCGCCTCAGCCGTCCACGGCCGGAACGCCTACCCCAGGTACCCGGGCTATACGCCCAGGCGTGACGCGGGACTGGCCGCGTACGAGACCGTGCTCGCCCGGGCCGGGTTCGCCCCGGTGGCGGGCATCGACGAGGCGGGCCGCGGGGCGTCCGCCGGGCCGCTCGTGGTGGCCGCCGTGGTCCTCGACCCGGCCCGCATCCGGCGGATCCGCGGGCTGGCCGACTCCAAGCTGCTGACCGCCGCGGCCAGGGAAGACGCCTACGCCGAGGTGCTGCGCTGGGCCCTGGACTGGCACGTGGTGGTCATCGGCGCCGACCAGATCGATGCCATCGGACTGCACGTGTGCAACGTCTCGGGGATGCGCCGCGCGTTCGCGGGCCTGCGCTGCCAGCCGGGCTACGTGCTGACCGACGGTTTCCCCGTCCGGGGCCTCGGCGTACCCACGCTCGCGGTGTGGAAGGGCGACCGGGTCACGGCCTCGGTCGCCGCCGCCTCGGTGGTGGCCAAGGTTTCCCGCGACCGGATGATGCGGGACCTGCATGAACGTTATCCCCGGTACGGTTTCGACCGTCATAAGGGGTACAACACCGATGAGCACGAACGTGCCCTGGCCGAGCACGGGCCATGCCCTGCACACCGGTACTCGTTCGTGAACGTGCGCGCGGCGGCGGTCCCGCTGGACCCCGCCGCCCCTATAGACCCGATGGACCCCGTGGACCCGATGGATCTGATGGCCGACCTCGATCCGGCAGATGCCATGGATCTGGAGGATGCCGCGGCGGGCTCCGCGGCGCGCCTGGCGGGTGCATCCGCGGGGAACGAGAGGAGAATGGACTCATGAGCGCGGAGGACCTGGAGAAGTACGAGGCCGAGATGGAGCTTCAGCTCTATCGCGAGTACCGCGACGTGGTCGGACTGTTCACCCACGTGGTCGAGACCGAGCGCCGGTTCTACCTCACCAATGACGTCGAGCTGAACGTCAGGTCAAGCGACAACGGTGAGGTCTTCTTCGAGGTTACGATGCGAGACGCGTGGGTCTGGGACATGTACCGGCCCGCCAGGTTCGTCAAGAATGTGCGCGTGGTTACCTTCAAGGACGTCAACATCGAGGAACTGGCGAAGGCCGACCTCGAAGTCCCACAGGACAAGCCGGACTTCCCGGCGTAACTTTCCGCGGAGGCGGCATGTTCGGGCTCCCGACGGGGTTTCAGCCTGCCTGTTCGACATGGACGGGGTGGTCACCCAGACTGCCGTGGTCCACGCGGCGGCCTGGAAGGAGATGTTCGACGACTTCCTCCGCGAGAACGCCGCCAAAACCGGCACGCCGTTCGTCCCGTTTGATCCGCACGCCGAGTACGACGAGTACGTCGACGGCAAGCCGAGGCTGGACGGGACCAGGTCGTTCCTGGAGTCCCGGGGCATCCACCTGCCCGCGGGCACCCCGGACGACCCGCCGGGTGCGCCGACGATCTACGGCCTCAGCAATAAGAAGAACGACCTGGTGCTCGCGAAGATAGCCGCCGGGGGCGTCCAGGTTTACCCAGGCACGATCACCTATATTCGTTCGGTCAAAGAAAAGGGAATATCCACCGCAATCGTCTCAGCCAGCGCCAATACGCAGCTGGTGCTGGATTCCGCGGGCATCGCGGGCCTGTTCGACGTCCGGATGGACGGGGTGGTCGCCAAGGAGCGCGGCCTGCGCGGCAAGCCGGCGCCGGACACCTACCTGGCCGCGGCGCAGATGCTCCACGTGACCCCGAAGCAGGCGGCGGTGTTCGAGGACGCCCAGGCCGGAGTGGCCGCGGGCCGCGCCGGGGGCTTCGCCCTCGTCGTCGGCGTGGACCGGGTCGGCCAGGCGCAGGCCCTGAGGGAGCACGGCGCGGACATCGTGGTGCAAGACGTAGCGGAACTCCTCGACCAGGACAAGGGCGCCCGATGATCAACCATGCCGCGTACGGGACGGAGCCCTGGCGGCTCGTCGAGAAGAAGTTCGACCCGAGCCTGCTCGCGCAGAGCGAATCGATCTTCGCGCTGTCGAACGGGCACATCGGGCTGCGCGGCAACCTTGACGAGGGGGAGCCGTACGGCCTGCCGGGCACCTACCTCAACTCCATGTACGAGGTCCGGCCCCTGCCCTACGCGGAAGCCGGCTACGGCTACCCCGACGCCGGGCAGACGGTCATCAACGTCACCAACGGCAAGATCATCCGGCTGCTGGTCGACGACGAGCCCTTCGACATCAGGTACGGCACCCTGAACTCCCACGAGCGCGTCCTTGACCTGCAGGCGGGCACGCTGACCAGGACCGTCGACTGGTCCTCGCCGGCCGGCGCCAGGGTCAAGGTGACCTCGGTGCGGCTGGTGTCGCTGACCCAGCGCGCGATCGCCGCGATCAGCTACACGGTCGAGCCGGTGGACCAGACGCTGCGGCTGGTGGTGCAGTCCGAGCTGGTCACCAACGAGGAGCTGCCCAAGCGGGGCAACGATCCGCGGCTGGCGGCCATCCTGGATGCTCCGCTGGTCAGCGAGGAGCATCTGGCCTACGACGGCCCGCCGTCGCGGGGGCTGCTTGTGCACAGGACCAGGGCCAGCGGGCTGCGGATGGCGGCCGGGATGTCGCACGAGATTACGGGCCCGAAGAAGATGGCGATCCGGACCGAGGCCTACGCCGATCTGGCCCGGACCACGGTGGCGACCGAGGTGGCCCAGGGCGAGCAGCTGTCCATCGTGAAGTACTGCGCCTACGGCTGGTCCAGCCAGCGGTCCAGGCCCGCCCTGGTCGACCAGGTGGGCGGCGCGCTGTCCGCCGCCCACCTGACCGGCTTCCAGGGCCTGCTGGACGAGCAGCGCAAGTACCTCGACGAGTTCTGGGACGGCGCCGACGTGGAGGTCGAGGGCGACGCCGAGATCCAGCAGGCGGTGCGGTTCGCGCTGTTCCACATCCTGCAGGCGGGCGCACGGGCGGAGTACCGGCCGATCGCGGCCAAGGGGCTGACCGGCACCGGCTACGACGGGCACACGTTCTGGGACACCGAGACGTTCGTGCTGCCGGTGCTCATGTACACCCACCCGTCCGCCGCGTCCGACGCGCTGCGCTGGCGGCACATGGTGCTGGCCGAAGCCAAGAGTCACGCAGCCGACCTGGGCCTGGCCGGGTCGGCGTTCCCGTGGCGGACCATCCGCGGCCAGGAGTGCTCGGGCTACTGGCCCGCGGGGACCGCCGCGTTCCACATCAACGCCGACATCGCCGATGCGGTCCTCCGCTACCTGGACGCCACCGAAGACGCCAAGTTCGAGCAGGAGTTCGGACTTGAGCTGCTGGTCGAGACGGCGCGGCTATGGCGCTCACTCGGCCAGCACGACCCGATGGGTCACTTCAGGATAGAGGGCGTGACCGGGCCCGACGAGTACAGCGCGGTCAAGGACAACAACGTCTATACCAACCTGATGGCGCAGCGGAACCTGGCCGCCGCCGCGGATGCGACGGCGCGGCTGCCGGACGAGGCGGAGAGGCTCGGCGTGTCCAGCGAGGAGGCCGCGTTGTGGCGCGACGCGGCGGCCGCGATGTTCATCCCGTTCGACGAGCGCCTCGGCGTGCACCCGCAGCACGACGGGTTCACCCACTACGCCAAGTGGGACTTCAAGAACACCCCCGAGGAGAATTACCCGCTGCTGCTGCACTACCCGTACTTCCAGCTCTACCGCAAGCAGGTCGTCAAACAGGCGGACCTGGTGCTGGCCATGTACCTGCGCTCGGACGCCTTCACCGCCGAGGAGAAGGCCCGCAACTTCGCCTATTACGAGCCGCTCACCGTGCGCGATTCCTCGCTGTCGGCCTGCACGCAGGCCGTGATCGCCGCTGAGGTCGGCCAGCTGGACCTCGCCCACGACTACCTGGCCGAGGCCGCGCTCATGGACCTGAGGGACGTGGAGCACAACACCTCCGACGGCGTCCACATGGCCTCCCTGGCGGGGGCGTGGATGGCGCTGGTGGCGGGGTTCGGGGGGATGCGCGCGGGGTACGGCCCGCTGGCCTTCAGCCCGCGGCTGCCCGACGGGATCACGGGGCTGACGTTCCGGATGCGCTACCGCGGCCGCAAACTGCGCGTCACGATCGCCCTCGACCGGGCCAAGTACGAGCTGATCGAGGGCGACCCGATGACGGTGAGCCACCACGGTGAGGAGTTCGAGCTCGGGAAGAAGGCGGTGGAACGCAAGGTTCCGGCGATCAAGGCCGGGCCGCGCCCCGAGCAGCCGCCCGGGCGGCCACCGTACAACCGCGGCTCCGTGAGCTGACCCGCGCTCCGCTGCCCCGCCGCCGGGTGCGCAGGTGTCGTTAGCCGCGGTTGCGGCTGGCTTCCCGGGCGACGCGGTCGACCCGGTCGTGGTGAGCCTGCCACCAGGCTCGGTCACCAGGCGGGAGGTTGTCGCACCCGGCTGTCAGGCCGGCCGCGCCGTCGATGAGTTCGCGGACGATGTCGGCCTGACCGGCGTGCCGGTTGGTATCGGTGGCCATGCGGACCAGGACATGATGCAGCGTGACCTCGTTCCGCCCGGCCGGCCACCACGGCACGTGGCCGACGGCGTCGAGCGGCAATGCCTCGATCGTGGCGTCCGAGTGGGCCCAGGCCCGCCGGTACAGGCCGGTGATGAACTCGCGTGATTCGTCCGCCGCCGCGAACATGTCCGAGTTGGGGTCTGATTCGTCCCAGGGCAGCTTGTCGGGGCAGGGGCGGCCGAACGTGTCGCCGAAGTACCCCATCTCGACGCCGGCCTGGTGCTTGAGCAGGCCGAGCAGATTGGTCCCGGTCGGGACCAGGGGCCGGCGGATGTCGTACTCGGACAGGCCCTCAAGCTTCCAGACCAGCGCGTCCCGCGCGTCTTGCAGGTAGCGGCGCAGGTCGGCTTTGGCATCAAGCTCCGCCATGCTCACCATCCTGCCACGGGCCTGCCACGGGCAAGATGGTGAGGGACCCGGCGGCAAGCCGTGGCATCGGCTCGGGCTGTGCGGCGCGACGGGGCGCGACCGGGGCCAGGTAAACAGAACGCCGGGGCTTGTGGGTTAAAGGGTTGTGAGTCACGAACGGACGGAGTTCGCCGAGTTCTTCCAGGCCAGCTGGGGCCCGTGCCTGCGGGCGGTGGTAGCGAGCACGGGCAACGTGCAGCTAGCCGAAGATCAGGTGGCGGAGGCGTTCGCCAGGGCGTGGTTGTCGTGGCGCAAGGTCCGCCGTCACCCGGCCCCCCGGGCGTGGGTGGTGCGTACCGCGCTCAACGCCGGGGCGTCGTGGTGGCGCAGGCGCATCCGGGAACTGCCGCTGGCAGGCCACGACACCGCGGTCCTCAGCGACGTGGACGACGGCTTGGACGCCGCCTTGCTGGCCGCGCTACGGCACCTGCCGGATCGCCAGCGCGAGGTGATCGCGCTGCGCGTCTTCCTCGACCTGGGCATCGACACCATCGCCGCGCAGCTGGGGATCGCCCCCGTAACGGTCCGGGTGCACCTGTCCAGGGCCGTGACGACGCTGCGTCACGAACTTTCCCCATCTCAGGCCACGGAGGTCGACTGATGAACGACAATGACGAACTGAACGACAGCGCCGTGCTGAGTGCCGTGCGCGACACAATCTCCGGGTTGCCCATGCCAGCGGCGCCGCGCCTGGAGGCCATCACGGCCAGGGGCCGCGCGCGCCACCGCCGCCGCCTGGCCGGGGTGTCCGGGCTGTCCGTTGCCGCCGCCGGGGCGTGCGCCGCGCTGGTCGTCGGCCTGACCGGCGGCGGCGGCTCGGCCAGGCTAGCGCCGCCGCATGGAGCAGGTCCGCAGCACGAAGCAGCGCCACAGCGCAGCGTGCCGGGGGTCCATCTGGCGGCGTTCACGGTCGCCGCCGGCCCCGACGGCACCACGACGCTGACCCTGAACTCTGGGCAGGTGGTCGACCCCAGCGCGGTCCGCCAGGCGCTGGCGGCACACGGCATCCCGGCCCTGGTCACGGCCGGGGAGTTCTGCCGCACGGCCGTCCAGCCCGCCCCCGGCGTGGGCTCCGTGGTGGTGCTGCCCGGACGGCCTCTTCAGACCCTCGCGCCCGGCCAGAAACCGGCCGGCCCGGGCCCGATCGTGATCAATGGCTCGGCCATCCCGAGCGGGACGGAGCTCAGCATCGGCTACCGCCAGGACCCGAACGACCGTGAGATCTCGTTCACGCTCATCGTCGCCGGTGCGCCCCTTACCTGCACGAGCATTCCCGATCACGGCCCACACCCCGATGACGGGCCGTCCGGGCAGTCCTAGCGAATTCCGCCCTCTGGCCCGGCCGGCACCGGTGCCGGCCGGGCCAGGAGTCTGATACCCGCAGGGCACACTGTTGCAATGGAGGCTCCCACCATCCCCGCGGGCTGGCTGACCCTGCGGCCCTTCACCGCAGCCGACACCGGCTGGGTTTTTAACGTCTCGCAGGACCCGGCGCTGCAGCAGTTCGTCCAGGTGCCCGCGCCCTACCGGATCGAGGACGCCGCGTTCTTCGTCCACGGGGTGGCCATGGCCGGCTGGGACAGCGGGCAGCGGGCCGAGTTCGTCGTCCAGGACACCGCCACCGGCGCCCGGCTCGGCCGGGTCGGCCTGAACCTGCGCCAGCCAGGCGCTGCCGAGATCGGCTACTGGACCGATCCCGGGGCCCGTGGCCGCGGCGTCGCGACCAGCGCGGCGCGGGCGGCATGCCGCTGGGCGTTCACCGCTCTTGGCGCCGAGCTCGTCGAATGGCGCTGCGAGGTAGGCAACACCGCCTCCCTCCGCGTCGCCGAGAAAGCCGGATTCCTTATCGAGGCCACCCTCCGCAAGCGGCTCGTCCACCGCGGCGTGCGGGTAGACGCATGGGTCGGCTCCATCCTCCCCGCCGAACTGACCCGCGCACCCCGCTAACGCCCGGGCCCGGCCGCCTGGCGTAGAAAACCCCGGCCGGATTCAACCATCCCGCACCGACATTTCCGGTCCGGTTTCCACCGGCACGTCCACCGCTCTGCGGTCGTCCACGGGCAGGAAAGCCGGCCGGCGGGCCCTGCCCGCCGGCGGCGATCTTGGGAGCCGGAGGTGATGGCGATGCGCGCGAAGGACGTGCTTGGCGCATCCGGCGAGCAGGCGGCGGCCGAGTACCTGGCCTCATGCGGCCTGCGGATCCTCGACCGCAACTGGCGGAGCGCGGACGGCGAGATCGACATCGTGGCGGTCGAGCGTCACGTGCTGGTGGTGTGCGAGGTGAAGTCCAGGACTTCCACGCGCTACGGCACCCCGCTGGAGGCGGTCAGCCGCGCCAAGCTCGCCAGGCTGCGCAGGCTGGCGGTGCAGTGGCTGAATGCCCACGGCGTGCGCTTCGATCAGGTCCGGATCGACATGGTCGGCCTGGTGTACGAGGGGACGGGCGGATTCACCATCGAGCATGTCCGGGGAGTGGGCTAGCCGTGCCGCTCGCGCGGACGCACTCGGTCGCCCTGGTGGGCGTGATCGGCCACGTGGTCGAGATCGAGGCGGACATCGCAAACGGGCTGGTCGGGATGATCCTGGTCGGCCTGCCCGACACCGCGCTGCGGGAGGCGCGGGACCGGATCCGCGCGGCCATCGTCAACAGCGGCGAGGCCTGGCCGCAACGCAGGATCACCGTCGGGCTCTCACCGGCCAGCCTGCCCAAGCGAGGCAGCTGGTTCGACCTCGCGATAGCGGTCGGCATCCTCACCGCAGCGGGCACGGTGCCGAGGGCGGCGGTGGACGGGGTGATGTTCTTCGGCGAACTCGGCCTCGACGGGCGGCTGCGCCCGGTACGAGGCGTCCTTCCCGCGGTGGCCGCCGCGGCTGACAAGAAGTTCGGCACCGTCGTGGTGGCCGCGCAGAACGCCGCCGAGGCCGCCCTGGTGCCCGGCGTACGGGTAATCGCGGTCGGCAGCCTTACCGCGGCGGCAGACTGGCTGCGCGGCACGCCCGGCCTGCACGATGGCGAGCCCGCGGCCGAGCTCGAGGGCGGTCGGGAGCTCAGCGGCGGGCGCCTCACCAGCGGCTCGGTCGCAGGCCCCGGCAGGACCCTCCCCGAACAGGCGATTACCGGCTCGCGATCGCTGCCGGCGCCCGACCTCGCGGAGCTGCTGGGCCAGTCGACGGCGCGGCGGGCCGCGGAGGTGTGCGCGGCTGGCGGCCACCACCTGTCGCTGCTCGGGCCGCCAGGCGCGGGCAAGACGATGCTCGCCGAGCGGATCCCCACCATCCTGCCCCGCCTGGACCGCGCGGCGGCGCTGGAGGTCACGGCTATTCACTCGGTGGCGGGCGCCCTCCCGCCGCAGGTTCCGCTCCTGACCGACCCGCCGTTCCTCGCCCCGCACCATACGGCGACCAAGGCCGCGATCGTCGGCGGTGGCAGCGGCCTCATCCGCCCGGGATCCGCGTCGCTGGCGCACCGCGGCGTGCTCTTCCTCGACGAGGCGCCCGAGTTCGACCGCGACGTGCTCGACGCGCTGCGCCAGCCGCTCGAGGCGGGCGAGATCGTGGTGGCCAGGTCCGGCGTCACCGCCAGGTTCCCGGCCAAGTTCACCTTGATCCTGGCCGCCAACCCGTGCCCGTGCGCGAAGGCCGCCGGCCCGGCCGAGGGCTGCAGTTGCAGCCCCGCCGCGCGCCGGCGGTACCTGGGACGGCTCTCCGGCCCGCTGCTCGATCGCGTCGACCTCAAGATCGAGCTGGAGCCGGTGGGCCGCAAGGAACTGCTGAACGACAGGAACCTCGCCGAGTCAAGCCACACGGTGGCGCTGCGCGTGATCCGGGCCAGGGAACGCGCCGCCCACCGGCTACGGGACACCCCATGGCGGCTCAACGCGGAGATCCCTGGATCAGAGCTGCGCCGGGCCTGGCCGCCTGCGCCCGGGTCGCTCGCCGTCGTGGAACGCTGCCTGGAGCGCGGGCAGATCAGCGCGCGCGGCGTGGTCAAGGTCATCCGCGTCGCCTGGACGATCGCCGACCTGGCCGGGAAGCCGCGGCCGACCGCCGACGAGTGCAACACCGCGCTGGGCCTGTGGCTCGGGGTACGGCGGTGAGCCGGGGCCGGCGGCCCGGTGAGCAGGAGCTCGCCAGGGCCGCCCTCACCTACCTGGCCGAGCCCGGCGACCCGGCCCTCGGCGCCCTGCTGGAGATCTGCGAGCCGGCCGAGATCCTGGCCGCGATCAAGGCGGACATGCTGCCGGGGATCGGGCTCGGATGCGGCGACCGCCCGGCGAGCAGGAAGGCGCTGGAGCGGGCGCTAGTGTGCTGGCGGGCCCGCCTGCCCGGGCTGCCTGACGATTCGGCTCTCGCGGGTACCGGCCGCGACGGCATCAGGCTGGTCTGCCCAACAGATCCCGAGTGGCCCGCCGGGCTGGACGAACTGGGCCAGGCCCGGCCGTACGCGCTGTGGCTGCGCGGCCGCGCGGACCTGCGCGAGGCCTGCCTGAGGTCGGTGGCGATGGTGGGCTGCCGGGCCTGCACCGGATACGGCGCGCACGTCGCCGGCGAGCTCGCCGCCGACCTCGGCGAGCAGGGCTGGACGATCATCTCGGGCGGCGCGTATGGCATCGACGCTGCCGCACACCGCGGCGCGCTGGCTACCGGAGCCGCCACGATCGCCGTCCTGGCCTGCGGTGTCGACTACAGCTACCCGGCGGGTCACGCGGACCTGCTCGCCGACATCACCACGGGCGGCCTGGTGATCAGCGAATGGCCGCCAGGCTGTCGTCCCGCGCGGCTGCGGTTCCTGGTCCGCAACCGGGCCATCGCCGCCCTGGCCTGCGGCACCGTGATCGTCGAGGCAAGCGAGCGGAGCGGCGCGCTGAACACCGCGCGGCACGCCGCCGACCTAGGCCGGCCGCTCATGGCCCTCCCCGGCCCCGTGACGTCGGCGCAGTCGGCCGGGTGCCACCGGATCATCAGGGAGTGGGGCGCCGCGTGCGTCACCTGCGCCGCCGACATCATCGAAATGCTCTCACCGCTGGGCGCCGCGGACATACCGGCCTGCGCGGGCCGCGGGGGACCGGCGTCCGCGTCACGGTCCGCACACCACACGCCGTCGCGCGACGAGCTGGATCCCGACAGCGCGAGGGTGCTCGACGCGCTTCCCGCCAGGGGCGGCGCCGGGACCGCCACGCTCGCGGTGGAAGCGGGACTGGACCTCGATACCGTGCTGCGCTGCCTCGGGCTGCTGGCCGGCTGCGGCTTCGTCGAACGCTGCGATCAGGGCTGGCGCCTGTGCACTCACGCTCGTACCGCAGAACACCCGGCTGATCCGCGCCGAGATCGCCATCGTGGTCGTGCCGATCCTGGTGATCACGGTCGGGCGCCAGCCTGACTCCCGCCCGGACCACCGCAGCGACCCGCTGCAGTGGGCCGGCGTCCGGTCAGGACGGCGGCGTCACGCCACCTCGAGGCCGCGCTCGGCGGCGAGGTGCTCCAGTCCGTACCGCTCGACATGCTCCGGGTCATCGAGGCTCAGCGTCCGGTGCCCCTGCGCAGCCAGCCGCTCGTTGATCTCGTCGAAGTGCTCCTGGACGAGGAGCTTCTCGGCGTCGGTGGTCTTGCCCTTGTGCGGCTGCCCGGCGTGCTGGAGGCTCGCGTAGTCGGCGCCGCCGTTGCGCGGGCTCCCGTTGGCCGCGGCTCGTGCGCCGCGCCTGGCGGGCCGCGCGCCGATGAGCATCTCGCTGACCGGTTTCTGGCTGGCCAGCTCTTCGAAGGCGGCGGCGTCCATCGTGATCCGCCTCGGCTCGTAGTCGTCGGGGAGGTACAGGTCCACGACCACGACCCGCAGGGCCGCCTGTTCGATGACCTTGGCTTCGTCGGTCAACGCCTCGATCTCGACCGGGCCGTCAACCAGTTCGGGGTGCTCCTGGACCACGATGCGTGCCAGGGCGTCGTCTTCCAGGATGAGCTGGCCGCTCAGGTCGCTGAATCGGACAGTCTTCTGACCCATGCTGGATCCTTCTCTCGGGCGGGTAGTCCTAGCGCGTCCCGCGGCCCCCGCGGCAAGGTCGCGGAACGCATGGACCACGCTGCCGTAAGGACCATCGTTATGTCAAACTTCAGTTCGATCGGCGTGTCGCGATACGAAATTACTCGCGATCAAATGCCCAGGCGGCACGACCGGCCCAGGCGGCACGACCGGCCCGGGGCCCTGCGTGGCAAGCGCGAAACAACATCGGTGGCGGTGCAGACTAAAGGCCATGACGCGCGCCAGGTCGCAATCCGCCGAGGCGGCAGGCCAGCCAACCGACCGGCCGCTGCCGCCGCAGGCCCCGCAGCCGCCGCAGGCCCCGCTGCCGCCGCAGGCCCCGCTGCCGCCGCCGCTGGCCGAGGCGCTGACCGCCTTCGAGCGCTACATCAGGGCCGAACGCTCGCTGTCCCCGCACACGGTCCGCGCCTACGCCGGCGACGTCAGGTCGCTGCTCGAGCACGCCTGCCGCCAGGGCGTCGAGGAACCAGGCGACCTCGGGCTTGCCCACCTGCGCGGCTGGCTGGCCGTCCAGCACACCTCCGGCGCCGCGCGGACCACCCTGGCCAGGCGCGGGGCGGCGGCCAGGACCTTCACCGCCTTCGCGCACCGCCGCGGCTGGCTGGCTACCGACCCCGGTCCGCAGCTGGGCACGCCCAAGCCCCGCCGGACCCTCCCGCACGTGCTGCGCCAGGACGAGATGCGAACGGTGCTGACGAGCCTTGACGAGTCCGTTCGCCAGGCCGCGGCCGCGCCCGGGGCGTACACGGCGGCGGTCGCCTTGCGCGACGCCGCCGTGCTTGAGCTGCTCTACGCGACCGGCATCCGGGTCAGCGAGCTGTGCGGGCTTGAGGCTGGCCATCTCGATCACACCCGCCGAACGGTCCGGGTCAGGGGTAAGGGCGACAAGGAGCGCACCGTGCCGGTCGGCTTGCCTGCGCTCAAAGCGGTGACCCGCTGGCTGGACGCGGGCCGCCCGGCGCTCGTCACCACGCAAAGCGGATCCGCCCTGTTCCTCGGCGTCCGCGGCCGCCGCCTGGACCCGCGCACCGCCCGCCGGGTCGTCCACGAGCGCCTGCGTGAGGCAGGAACGACCAGGCAGACCGGCCCCCACGGGCTGCGGCACAGCACGGCCACGCACCTGCTCGAGGGCGGCGCCGACCTGCGCAGCGTTCAGGAGATCCTGGGTCATGCCTCGCCCGCGACCACGCAGATCTACACGCACGTATCGATCGAGCGCCTCAAGTCCAGCTACCGCCAGGCTCACCCCCGGGCATAACAAACTGCTTCACTCACGCAAGTCAAGTATTCTTGGACACGGTCGCCGCAGCCGTGCCCGGCCGGGTGCGCGCTTGGCGGCTAAATCGCGTGCCCGCTAGCTGTCCGGGGCGAGTAGATCGCTTCCCGGCGGGACGCGCCGCTCGGTCCGCCGGCCGCAAGGCCGGCCGCAGGCGCGTCAACCCGCGGGCACCAGGCAACCAACCGAGCAGCGCCGCGGCCGGACACCGGACAACCGGAAGGCCGCAAAACCGGACACGCACGCGGCGCGACGAACGAAAGGGACCGTGCCCTCATGGCTCAGGTCGTCAGCATGAAGCAGCTCCTGGAGAGCGGTGTCCACTTCGGCCACCAGACCAGGCGCTGGAACCCCAAGATGAAGCGCTACATCTTCACCGAGCGCAACGGCATCTACATCATCGACCTCCAGCAGTCGCTGGACTACATCGACCGCGCGTACGAGTTCATCAAGGAGACCGTCGCGCACGGCGGGACCATCCTGTACGTCGGCACGAAGAAGCAGGCCCAGGAGGCCATCGCCGAGCAGGCGCGCCGGGTCGGGATGCCGTTCGTGAACCAGCGCTGGCTGGGCGGCATGCTGACCAACTTCTCTACCGTCTACAAGCGGCTCCAGCGGCTGAAGGAGCTCGAGGAGCTCGACTTCAACGACGTGGCCGGCTCCGGCATGACCAAGAAGGAGCTCCTGCAGCTGCGGCGCGAGCACGACAAGCTCGACCGGACCCTCGGCGGGATCAGGGACATGGCCCGCGTGCCGAGCGCGATCTGGGTGGTGGACACCAAGAAGGAGCACATCGCGGTCAACGAGGCTCGCAAGCTCGGCATCCCCGTCGTGGCGATCCTGGACACCAACTGCGACCCGGACGAGGTGAACTACCCGATCCCCGGCAACGACGACGCAATCCGTAGTGTCGCGCTGCTGACCCGGGTGGTGGCCGACGCGGTCGCCGAAGGGCTGATCGCGCGGGCGGGCGCGGCCGCCGGTGACGAGAAGCCGTCCGGTGACCAGCTCGCCGCCGAGGAGCCGCTGGCCGAGTGGGAGCGGGAGCTGCTCGAGGGCTCCCGGCCGGTCGCAGCGACCGCCGTCGCCGACGCACCGGCCGTCGCCGACGCACCGGCCCTCGCCGACACCCCGGCTCTCGCCGACGCACCGGCCCTCGCCGACGCACCGGCCGTCGCCGACACCCCGGTTCTCGCCGACACCCCGGAAGTGGCCGCGGCCGTGGCAGAAGCCGCGCCGGAGATCCAGGCCGAATCCGCGATCACCAGCGATGCAGACGCCGCTGCGGACGAGGCCGACGACCTGCAAGCCATCGCCGAAGCCGAAGCAACCGATGAGACTGAGTGAGAGACGAGGACATGGCGAATTTCACTGCCGCTGACGTCAAGCGGCTCCGTGAGCAAACCGGCGCCGGCATGATGGACTGCAAGAACGCGCTGGACGAGGCCAACGGCGACCTGGAGGCCGCGGTCGAGCTTCTCCGCGTCAAGGGGGCCAAGGACGTCAACAAGCGGGCCTCGCGTACGGCGGCTCAGGGCCTGGTGACCGCGCAGCTGTACGGGACGCAGGCTGGCGTGCTCGTCGAGCTCAACTGCGAGACCGACTTCGTGGCCAACACCGACCTGTTCCAGCAGGTGGCGGCCGAGATCGCCAGGACCGCGCTGGACGCCCAGGTGAACGACAAGCCGACGCTGCTGACCACCGAGGCCAAGCCCGGTACCACGGTCGAGCAGCTCATCGAGTCGGCAGGCGCGTCGCTGAAGGAGAAGCTCGAGCTGGGCCGGTTCGCCCGCTTCGAGGGCGGCTACGTGGCCAGTTACCTGCACCGCACCGACGCGGCGCTGCCGCCGACGATCGGCGTCCTGGTCCAGCTCGACAAGGAGAACGCCGAAGTCGCCAGCGACCTCGCCCAGCAGATCGCCGCGATGCGCCCGCTCTACGTGGTCCGCGAGGACGTCCCCGCGGACGTGGTGGAGAAGGAGCGCAGGATCGCCGAACAGATCACGCGGGACGAGGGCAAGCCTGAGGCGGCGATTCCCAAGATCGTGGACGGCCGGGTGAACGCGTACTACAAGGACGTCGTGCTGACCGAGCAGGCGTTCGTGAAGGACCAGAAGACCACGGTCAAGCAGGTCCTGGCGCAGCACGGCCTCGGCGTCCTCGGTTTCGCCAGATTCCAGGTCGGCCAGGCCTGATGCCGGTGCCGGAGTCCGAGTCCCTGCCCTATGCCGGGCAGCACCGGGCCTGGCACCGGGTGGTGCTGAAGCTGTCCGGCGGGTTGTTCGCGGGCAAGGAGCCCCTGGGGATCTCGCCGGACGTGGTCGCGCACCTGGCGGCGGAGATCATCGCCGCGGTCAAGGATGGCGTCCAGGTCGCCGCGGTGGTCGGAGGCGGGAACATGTTCCGCGGCAAGGCGCTGGCCGAGCGGGGCATCGACCGGGCCCGGGCCGACTACATGGGGATGCTCAGCACGGTCATCAACTGCCTGGCCCTTCAGGATGTGCTTGAGAAGCTCGGCGTCGAGACCCGGGTGCAGACCGCCATCACGATGGGCCAGGTCGCCGAGCCGTACATCCCGCGCCGGGCGATCAGGCACCTGGAGAAGGGCCGGGTGGTCATCTTCGGTGCGGGTCTCGGCGCGCCGTTCTTCTCGACCGACACCGCCGCCGCGCAGCGGGCCCTCGAGATCGGAGCCGACGCGGTCCTCAAGGGCACCAAGGTCGACGGGGTGTACGACGCGGACCCGCACACCACGCCGGACGCGGTGCGTTTCGATCGCCTGGACTACACCGAGTACCTTCGCCGGGGGCTGAAGGTGATGGACGCCACGGCGGTCAGCTTGTGCATGGACAACGGGATGCCGATCGTGGTGTTCGCCCTGATGGGCGAGGGGAACGTGGTCCGGGCCATCCGCGGCGAGCCGGTCGGCACGCTGGTGGCCCGCTTCGACCCGGAGCACGGCTGGGACCCCGACGATGCGGACGAAGGCCGGGCGGACGGTTAAGCTCGCTTAGGCACTGCCAGCACAACGGAGCCGAACAATGATCGATGACACGCTCCTCGAAGCCGAGGAGAAGATGGACAAGGCGGTCTCGGTCGCCAAGGAAGAGTTCAGCGTCATCCGCACCGGCCGCGCCCATCCGGGCATGTTCAGTAAGGTCACGGTCACGTACTACGGCACGCAGACCCCGGTGAACCAGCTGGCCTCCTTCCACGTCCCCGAGCCGAGGATGGTCGTCATCCAGCCGTTCGACAAGAACTCGCTGGGGGCGATCGAGAAGGCGATCAGGAACAGCGACCTGGGCGTCAACCCGAACAACGACGGGACCATCATCAGGATCGTGCTGCCGGAGCTGACGCAGGAGCGCAGGCGCGAGTACATCAAGACCGCCAGGCACAAGGCCGAGGACGGCCGCGTCGCGATCAGGAACATCAGGCGGCACGCGAAGGACTCCCTGGAAAAGATGATCAAGGCGGGGGACGCGCCTGAGGACGACGTCCGCCGGGCCGAACGCGAACTCGACGACCTCACCCAGACCTACGTCGCGCAAGTGGACGAGCTACTCAAGCACAAAGAAGCCGAACTCCTCGAGGTCTAGTTGTGGATTGATCCCGGAGCGGGTCCACCGGAGGGCTCGCCGCGAGGCGCCCGCGAGGGCGGGGGGAGTTCCCGAGGGGGGTCCGGGGAGGTGGGTCCCCCCGGAAGAGAAGAGCCGGCCCCCAAGGCCAGCGCCTTCGGGCGCAATCTCCCGGCCGCCGTCGCGGTCGGCGTGGTGCTCGGCGGCCTCGCGGTGCTCACGCTGTTCACGGTCAGGGCGACCTTCCTGCTGTACATGGGGATCGCCCTGGCCGTCGGGCTGGCCGAGCTCGCCGGGGCCTTCGCCAAGCGCGACATCAACATCCCGGTGATCCCGGTCGCGGCAGGTGGAGCCGCGGTGGTGACCTGCATGTACTGGCTGGGATCACGCTGGGCGCTGGCCGCGCTCGCGCTGACCGTGGCCGTGATCCTGGCCTGGCGGCTGCCCGGCGGCACCTCCGGCTACGTCAAGGACGTGACCGGGGGCATCTTCGCGACGATCTACGTTCCGTTCCTGGCCTCGTTCGTGTCGGCCATGCTGGTCCCCTCCGACGGCGCCCGGCGCGTGCTGACCTTCGTGATCCTGGCGATCAGCAGCGATATCGGCGGTTACTTCGCCGGGATCACCCTCGGCCGGCGCGGCCGTCACCTCATGGCGCCCGTCATCAGCCCGAAGAAGACCTGGGAGGGCTTCGCCGGATCGGTCGCGGCGGGTCTGGCGGCGGGCGGGCTGTGCGTGACGCTGCTCCTGCACGGCCACGCCTGGCAGGGGCTGATCACCGGGGCCGCGGCGGTGCTGGCGGCGATCCTCGGCGACCTGGTCGAATCCATGATCAAGCGGGACCTCGACATCAAGGACATGGGCACGCTGCTGCCGGGCCACGGCGGCATCCTGGAGCGGCTGGACTCCCTCCTGGTCGCCGCCCCCGTGGTGTGGCTGCTCCTGTACGTGTTCATCCCCGCCCGCTAGTTTGCCGGGCGCCCGCGTGGGCAGCTGATCCGGGCAAGTCGTGGCCGCGTGATAGGAGCGCGTCATGTTCCGGCTCAGGTCCCTCGTCGTCCTGATTTACATCGTCATCGGCTGTGTCGTGGCCTGGGATCGGGGGTACGCGACCCTCGCCTGGCTGAAGACCGCCATCAGCGCCTTGCTGGCGGTATTCCTCTGGTGGCTGGTCCTGCTCGGCGTCAACCTGCACGTCCACTGAACGGCCCGGGGGGACGGACCCTCTCGGTTCCCCGCTCACGGGAGGAGTCCCCCCGGGTCCCGCTAGCCGACGACCCAGCTCCTGTGCTGCGCGACGAGCCGGCTGACCAGGCTGGCGGACCCGCGCTCCTTGGCGAGCTGCCGGTCCCGTTCGGTGATCGGCACGATCCACAGCCAGCGGACCGGGTCCCCGCCGAACGCGAAGCCGGACAGGTCCGGCGGCTCGGGACCGGCCAGCGAGCCGGGGGAGTCGAGGAGCAGCACCGCTTCCCCGCCGCCGAGCGGGAACGTCGAGGCGTCGTGGTACCACCGGACGCTGTGGCCGGGCCCGAACCAGGTCACCGCGTGCCACGGGTAGGTGGCGAGCCACAGGAACACCCGCGCGGCCTGCGCGCTCGGCAGCGTGGTAGCCAGCGCGAGCTCGATCCTCGCGTAGGCGCTCGGGTCGTCGAGGACCTGCTCCACCACCGGCATCCGCTGGCAGCTCATGCCCACGGTGGACAGGACCGTGTACGGGCGGCCGGGCGCCGGCGGCCGTTCGGTCACGCCGGTCGTGGGCTGCTGGCCGGCCGAGGAGTCCCAGTAGTGCCGGCCCGGGCCGAGCCTGGGCAGCAGGTGCCCGAGCAGCGCCTGCTGGAACTGGCTCCACCCGCCGGGCGAGCCCCGCCAGCGCCAGTAGGCCCGCGATCGCTCGATCCGGGGCGCGAGCCCCTCCATGGCGTCGTCGAGCGACCAGCCGAACGGCGTCTGGCCGATGACGTCGCTGCTGTACCCGGGCATCCCGCGGTCCATGTCGGACCAGCCTGCGATCACCGCGACCGGGCGCCCGTTCTCCAGGATGGCCACGCCGTCGCCCTCTTCGAACCACAGCGCCTCGAGCGCCTCCGGCTGCAGCGGCGGACGGCCAGCGGGGTGCTTGGTCCGCGCGGCGGGCATCAGCGGCGCCCGGCCGGCGTCGACTCGCGTCTGGTCGGTGGCCTGCGGCGCGGGCCGGTGGTTGGCGATCCACGTGGCCGAAATCGCGGAGGTATCGTCGTGCAGGTACGCGGCCGTGGTCAGGCCGTCGTACTCGACGGTGACCTTGCGGCTGCCGTACGGGCTGAAACTCTCGAGCAGCGTGACCGGCGGCCGCGGGCTACCCTGCCCGCCCGGCTCACGGTGCGACATCGCCATGAACGAAATTTACTGACATTGACGCGCCGCTCAAACCCCCATCTCCAATACCGGTGAGCTGGGTCACCGATCCGGCACCCTATCCTGTCTTGTGGCAGCCACAGGACCTTCTTTTATCCCGAACGGAGCGTAGTGCCCCCTTCCCCGCCCGCCGCCGCGGATCCGGTGGCGCGCGCAAACCCGGCCGGTCCGGTGCCGCTGACCCTGGAGCCGGCGACAACCGAACGCCGTGGGTCCAGGCGGCCGCCGCGCCATCTGGCCGACCTGCCGCTGGCCGGGCGCCGGGAGGTCGTCGCCGGGCTCGGCGAGCCCGCGTTCCGCGCGGTCCAGCTGTCCAGGCACTTCTTCGGCCGGTTCACCGACCGGCCGGAGGAGATGAGCGACCTCCCGCACGCCTCACGTGACCAGCTGGCGCAGGCCTTGCTGCCCCGCCTGCTGACCGCCGAACGCGACCTGTCGTGCGACGACGGGACCACGCGCAAGACGCTGTGGCGCGCGTTCGACGGGGCGCTGGTCGAGTCGGTGCTGATGCGGTACCCGGACCGGGTGACGATGTGCGTGTCGTCGCAGGCCGGCTGCGGGATGGCCTGCCCGTTCTGCGCGACGGGCCAGGCCGGCCTGACCCGGAACCTGTCCGCGGCCGAGATCGTGGCCCAGGTCGTGGCGGGCGCCCGCCTGCTTGCCGACGGGCAGATCCCGGGCGGCCCGGCGCGGGTATCCAACGTCGTGTTCATGGGCATGGGCGAGCCGCTCGCCAACTACCCGAACGTGGTCGCCGCGGTGCGCAGGCTCACCGAGCCGGTGCCCGACGGCATGGGTATCTCGCAGCGCTCGGTCACCGTCTCCACGGTGGGCCTGGTTCCGGCAATGACCCGGCTGGCCGCCGAGCGCCTGTCGGTCACCCTCGCGGTCTCCCTGCACGCCCCGGACGACGAACTCCGGGACACGCTCGTCCCGGTCAACCGGCGGTGGAAGGTCGCCGAGGTGCTCTCCGCCGCGTGGGACTACGCCGCCGCTACGGGTCGGCGCGTCTCGATCGAGTACGCCATGATCCGCGACGTCAACGACCAGGCCTGGCGGGCCGGCCTGCTGGGGTCGCTCCTGGCTGGCCGGCTCGCGCACGTCAACCTGATCCCGCTCAACCCGACCCCCGGGTCTAAGTGGACCGCGTCCCGCCCCGCCGCGCAGCGCGAGTTCGTCCGCCGTCTGGAAGACCACGGCGTACCGGTCACGGTCCGGGACACCAGGGGGCGTGAGATCGACGGCGCCTGCGGTCAGCTGGCCGCTTCGGCTAGCCGGTGAGCCGGAGCCGCTGGCTGGCCCGCCAGCGCTGGCGGCTGGTGCACTGGGGGTGGGAGGCGTTCCAGCGGGCCGGGGTGGTGACCGCGGATACCCCGGCCGGCCGGCGGTTTGCCGCGTTCGGCCCGGGATCGATGGCCGCCTTCCCGACCGGGTCGGTGTTCGGGGAGCGCTGGATCGCGATCGGCGAGGGCACCCTCCTCGGTCCCCTGGTCACAATGTCGGCCGGGATGGTGCCGGGCCAGGATCTCGGGCCGTCGCCGGTGCTGCGCATCGGCGACCGCTGCGTCATCGGCCGGGGCAGTCACCTCGTCGCCCACCATTGCCTGGAGATCGGGGACGACGTGTTCACCGGGCCGTACGTCTACATCACCGACCAGAACCACGGGTACGCCGACCCCGACGAGCCGATCGGCCGGCAGCTGCCGCTGAACGCGCCCGTCCGCATCGGGTCGGGCAGCTGGCTAGGCACCGGGGCGGTCGTCCTGCCCGGCGCGTGCATCGGCCGCAACGTCGTGGTCGCGGCGGGCTCGGTGGTCCGCGGCACCGTGCCCGACCGGTGCGTGGTGGCGGGCGTCCCGGCCCGGGTGGTCAGGCGGTACGTGCCCGGAGACGGCTGGTCGGCGCCTTCGGCGTCAGCCGTCGCCGAACGCCTCAAGGATGTCGCGCAGTCGCGCGACCTGCAGGGCTAGCTGGGCCGCCGTGGCCTCCGCCTCGCTGTCCTTGACCACCGCCGGGAGCCGCCTCAGCAGGGCCACCGTCTCCTCGATCGCCCCAAGCGGGACCGAAAGCTGGTCGGGCAACGGCCGAGGCGGCGGCGCGCCGGCCTTCAGGTACAGGTCCACGAACACCGACACCTTGGCCTTCAGGACCCAGGGGTCGAACGGCTTGGCCAGGTAGTCGACCGCGCCGGCCGCGTAGCCGCGGAAGGACTGCTCGGGCGGCGCGGCCCCGGCCGTCAGCAGGATGATCGGCACGTCTCGGTTCTTGGCGCGGAGCTTGATCTGGGCGGCGGTCTCCATGCCGTCCATCCCCGGCATGCGGACGTCGAGCAGGACCACCGCGAACTCCTCGTCGAGCACGGCCTGCAGCGCCTGCTCGCCGGACCGGACCGGCACCAGGATCTGGTCGAGCGGAGCCAGGATGGCCTCGAGCGCGACAAGGTTCTCGGGCCGGTCGTCGACCAGAAGGATCCTGGCCTGACGCAGCACTGGCTCACTTCCTCCGCTGCCCCGGATGTTGCTGCCCCCCGGCTAGCTTGGTGCCATACTCTCACGTTCCGCCTCGGTCTTACTACTGTCGTACAGCCAAGACGCCACCCTCAGCCGGCCGCGGCGGCCCGTTTGTCCTGCATCTTCGGCGCGAAGACCTCGCCGCGCAGCGCACGCTCGACCAGGCCGACGGCCCGGTCAGTGGCGGCGAGCCTGGCCCCCTCCTTGCGGTAGGCGGCCAGCACGGTATCGATCGCGTGCGGCGGCAACGCGCCGGCCAGTTCCGTCCTCGCGGTGCGGTAACCCTGCCGGGCGCCCTCCACGCACGCCTTGGTGTGATGCCTGGCCATGCAGGCCAGCGCCACCGGATGCCGGCGCAGCACCCCGTGCAGGCGGTAATCGGGCGGCACGACGTCGAGCAGCCAGGTGACCGCGGTGGACTCGAACTCCTCGCTGCCCGGCGGGTGCACCCCCGCCGGCCACCCAGGCGGCGTATACGTGAGCATGCCGATATCATACCCGAAAATCCGTGCGATTCCGGTGTGTTACCAGTAAAATGTCAGCCGTCAACGATAGAATTCGAAGACGGGAAGAGGGGACCAGAAAGTCGAACAGAAGGCAGTCTATGGTGGCATGGCCGGGACCGGGCGGCGGGCAGGACGACGACCCCGCCGGCGGCCCGCTGCCCGGCGGCGGCCAGGGCGGCCAGGGCGGGCCGCCGCGCCCCAGCCTGGCGGTGGCCCAGGTCCTGGACCGGGTGTCGGGCCCGGACCGGCGGTGCGCCGGGCTGAGCGACGATGAGGCCTTCGACGTTCTCGGCCGGTGGGACGCGCTGGAGTCGTGGTGCGCGTCGGCCAAGCTGGGTGTGGTCCGGGCGCTGATCCGGGCGCGGCCGGTCCCCGGGTTCGGGCCGAAGCAGCCGGGCGGCCTGCCCGAGGCATGGCAGGGCTACCTGACCGAGGAAGTCGCCCTGGAACTGGGCATCTCCAAGCGCGCCGCCGACGCGCTGATCGGCCTGGCGTGGGACCTGGAGGCCCGGCTGCCCCGGACCGCCCGCGCGCTGGACGCCGGGGTGATCAGCCTGGGCAAGGCGCGGATCATCGCCGACGCCACCGGGGTGCTGACCGATGAGCTCGCGGCCGAGGCCGAGGCGCTGATCGCCGATCGGCTCCTCGGGGCGACCCACGGCCAGATCGCGCAGCTGATCGCCCGGGCCGTGGTCACGGTCGACCCG
>DATJQX010000167.1:0-32628 GCA_035505275.1 Streptosporangiaceae bacterium
GGGGTCCTTGGCCAGCCCGGCTTCGATCAGCGGCCGCAGCGGCTCGGGCACCGGCTCCAGCGGCACCGGCTCGGACAGATGCTGGTAGAGCAGCCGCTCGGCGGTGTCCCCGGTGAACGGCGGCCTGCCGGTCAGGCACTCGTAGAAGGTGGCGGTGGCCGCGTAGACGTCGCTGGCCGGGGTGGCCGGGGTTCCGCCGAACTGCTCAGGCGGCGCGTAGCTCAGCGTGCCGGCCGGGATCGGGCTGTCCCCGGCCCGGGCCGCGATGCCGAAGTCGGTCAGCTTGCTGGCCCCGGCCCCGTCGATCAGCACGTTCTCCGGCTTGTAGTCCCGGTGCACCACCCCCCGCCGGTGCGCCGCGGCCAGCCCCAGCAGCGATCCCTGCAGCACGATCAGTGCCGCCTCGGCCGTCGTCTTTCCCTGCCGGGCCAGGATGTCGCGGAGCGAGACCCCGTCGATCAGCTCCATCACGATCGCCGCCCCGGACGGCGACTCCACGTACTCATACAGCCGGACCACGTTCGGGTCATCCAGGGAGGCCAGCACCGCCGCCTCCGCCCGGAACAACTCCGCGAACTCCCGATCGGCCAGCAGCTCACCGAGCAGGTACTTGATCGCCACCCGAGTGCCCGAGGCGTCATGGCGGGCCAGGACCACCTCGCCGAACCCGCCCGAGCCCAGCACCTTCACCTCGGTATAACCCGGGACATCCCACTCTCGCGCCATCAGGTCCCCCACCCATCGCCCGCCCTGATTCCAGCACCCGGCCGGAGGCAGTCCCTCCCCGGGGCTTCTGGCCGATCCGCGTCCGGGCCCGGCAAACCCCACCTGATGACCGGTTCAGCATGAAGCGGGCGCCGTTGCCCTGTCAATCCCCGGCCGAGGGCGGCTGGTTGGCATAGCCGCTGGCGATCCGGTTGCGAGCAGTGCCCGTGACGGGCCGCCTACGCCGGTCGCTCCCTGGACCGGGCCTTCTAGATCTTGGTGAAGTGCTGGTAGCACTCGTAGTACGGGTCGGTCGAGTGGGCGAAGTGGGCGGCCTCGGAACGCTTCACGGTCAGGTAGGCCGTGCTGCGCAGCGGGCCGAGGACGTCCATCAGCATCTCGTCCCCGGCCAGCGCGTCCAGCGCCGCGCTGAGCGAGGCGGGCAGGCGGTGGGTGCCGCCCATGGCCCGCTCGGCGTCGGTAAGCGTGGCCGGGTCGACGTTGACCGGCTCCCCCGGGTCGAGCTTGCCGCGGATCCCGTCCAGGCCCGCGTGGATGAACGCGCCGAGTGCCAGGTACGGGTTGGCGCTCGAATCGGAGGGCTTCAGCTCCAGGTTGACCGAACTGCCCGGGTCGCCGCGCAGCGGGGAGCAGATCCGGATCGCGGCTTCGCGGTTGTCCATCCCGTAGCAGCTGTACGCGCTGGCCCACATCTGCGGCGCGAGCCGGCGGTAGCTGTTCACGCTGGCGCAGGTCAGCGCGACCAGGGCGGGCAGGTGGGCCAGGAGCCCGCCGATGAAGTGGTAGCCGACCTGGGACAGGCCGTTCCGGTCGGCCGGGTCGGCGAACACGTTACGGCCTCCGGGCGCGCCGTCGGGCAGCAGGTCGGTGAGCGAGGCATGCAGGTGGGTGCCGTTGCCCGCCTGGTCGGGGATGGGCTTGGGCGCGAGACTGGCCCACAGGCCCCGCCGGAACGCCACGCCGCGGACGGTCTCCCGGTACAGCACGTGGTTGTCCGCGGCGCGCAGCGCGTCCGCGTACCTGATGGAGATCTCCTGCTGGCCGTGGCCGAGCTCGGGGTAGTAGGCCTCGACGACGAGTCCCTGGGCCTCGAGCGCCGCGACGAGTTCCATGGTGAAGTCGTGCGCGAGGTGGAATCCGGTCACCGAGTAACACAGGCTGTCGTCGATCGGGATCAGCCGGTCCGGTATGGAGGGCCCGGCGGGTGAGGACTCGCGGCGGCCGATCGTGAACTCGGGCTCGAACGCGGCCCGCATCGCGTAGCCCTCGCTGGCGAGCTCGCGGATGGCGTCCTTCAGGAACGTCCGCGGGCAGGCGTCCCACGGCGATCCGTCCGGGCGGACCAGGTCCGCGAGCATGGCGGCGGCGCCCGGCGCGTAGGGGAGCGGAACGAAGGTGTCGGGGTCGGGCACGATCCGGACCTCGCCGACCGGGCCCATCCCGGCGACCGGCTGAAGCTGGTCGAGCATGTTCATGGCCATCATCGCCACCGTGTGCCCGATGCCGCTCGCCATCCGCTCGCGCAGGTGCTCCGTGCCGGCCGCCTTGCCGCGGATGATCCCCCCGTGGTCGGCGTACATGAAGCGCACCAGCCGGACCTGGTCCTGGCTGGCCTGCCCTATCACCGTGTCAATCGCTCCGTCGGTCATGCACAAATGGGTAGCACGTCTTACCCCGTCACGTACAGCCGACGCCGGACATGCCCTCCCTGGTGGGGCCCGGAGCTACGGCGGCACCGGCGCGGAAGTGGAGTATTTTCGGGCCATGAGCCCACGACCGGCGCCCCGTGACTTGCGGGCGTCCGACGCTGACCGGGACCGGGTGCTCGCGCTGCTCGCCGAGGCGGCGGCCGACGGGCGGCTCACCGCGGCGGAGCATGCCGAGCGAGTCGAGCGCGCCATGGCGGCACGGACGCTCGGCGAGCTCGCGGAGCTGACCGCCGACCTGGCCGCGCCGTCGGCGCAGCCCGTGCGCCTGGACGCGGGCCGGGTGATCTCCGGCGTGTTCGGGCCGGCCCGCCGGGACGGTCGCTGGGTCGTCCCGGAGACCCTCACGGTGACCGCCATGTTCGGCGAGGTCGAGGTCGACTTCACCCAGGCGATCCTGCAGGCCAGCCGCGTGCGGCTGTACGCGACGGTGGTCGGGGGCCGGCTGCGCATCGTCGTCCCGGACGGGGTGTCCGTGGTTGTGACCGGGCACACGGTGCTCGGCAGGCGCCGCGGCGTGCCGAAGACCCCGCCGCCCTCCGGTCCAGGCGCCGCCGTGATCGAGGTCAGGGCGCTGGTGCTCGGCGGCGAGGTGATCGTGCGCACGCCGCCGCGGCCACGCCGTTTCCGCTTGTTCAGCCGAAGTTGACCGACGAGTAGGCGCGCAGTTTCCACAGCGCGTGCTCGCTCGCGATGCTCCGGATGGTGCCCGACCGCGATCGCATCACCAGCGAATGAGTGGTGGCGCCGCCGGACCGGTACCTGACCCCGGCCATCAGCTCGCCGTCGGTGATCCCGGTCGCGGAGAAGAACACGTCGTCGGACGCCACCAGGTCATCGGTCGTGAGCACCTGATCGGGGTCAAGCCCGGCGTCCAGGGCCCGGCGCCGCTCCGCGTCGTCGCGGGGCGCGAGCTGGCCCTGGATGACCCCGCCCAGGCACTTGAGCGCGCACGCGGCGATGATCCCCTCGGGGGTGCCGCCGATGCCGAGCAGCAGGTCGATGCCGGTGCCCTCGCGGGCCGCCATGATCGCGCCGGCCACGTCGCCGTCGGTGATCAGGTGGATCCTGGCACCCGTCCCGCGGACCTGCGTGATCAGCTCGGCATGCCTCGGCCGGTCCAGGATCACCACCGTGACGTCCTGCGGCGACTCGCCCTTGGCCTTGGCCACCGCGGCGACGTTGAAGGCCGGGGGAGCGGTGATGTCCACCACGTCGGCGGCGGCGGGCCCGGTGGCCAGCTTGGACATGTAGAACACCGAGGACGGGTCGTACATCGAGCCCCGTTCCGCTACGGCCAGGACCGAGATCGCGTTGGACATCCCGTTGGCGCACAGCCGCGTGCCGTCGATCGGGTCCACCGCGACGTCGCAGGCCGGGCCGGTGCCATCGCCCACCTCTTCACCGTTGAACAGCATCGGCGCGTGATCCTTCTCACCCTCGCCGATGACCACGACGCCGCGCATGGACACCGAGTTGACCAGCGTCCGCATCGCGTTCACCGCGGCCCCGTCCGCCCCGTTCTTGTCACCCCGGCCGACCCACCGGGCGGCGGCCATCGCCGCGGCCTCGGTCACCCTGGCCAGCTCAAGCGCCAGGTTGCGGTCCGGGGCGTGGCTGGCCGCCTCGGGCGCCTGCTGCTCCGCGGTCATCGCCGGTTTCCTTCCCACTGGGCCTGTAGCGATCCTACGCAGCGGTCGCTGGGCGGTCCCTGGCTTACCGCGTCACTGAGTCAGGGCCGCCTGAGCCGGGACCGGAATCCGCGGAGCCTCCGCCACCCGCCGACGTGGCGGCCCTGGAACGCTGCGCCCGGACGCGGGCTCGCGGCGGGTGCGCGGGCGGCGCAACCTCGTCCGGGGTCCGCGGCGTCGAGGCCGGCCCGGCCGCCTGGCCGTCACGGTCGTCGAATGTGACCTCGACGTGCTGCTCGGGACGCCGCTGGTTCTGCAGTGCCTGCAGCGCCATGCTGACCCGGTCCGCCTCGGTGAGCGGCGGCTGCACCAGAGCCCGCGGCCAGAGCCGCCGCGCCAGCACGACATTGATCTCCGCGCTGTACAGGGTGATCTCCACCGCGAGGTAGATATACGCCAGCAGGCCGAGCACGGTGGCGAACACGCCGTACGCGGAGTCGCTGTGCAGGTAATGGTGCAGCAGGTAGACGCCGAGTGTCTGCAGCACCGTGTACAGGATGCCGCCAGTGATCGCCCCGGTGATCAGGTTGCGGGTCGGCACTCCCTTCGGGGTGAGCACGCGGAAGGCGCCGGTGTACATGCCCACGTTGAAGGCCGCGGCGACAAGCACGGCGAG
Organism: Streptosporangiaceae bacterium; assembly: GCA_035505275.1. Taxonomy (GTDB): domain Bacteria; phylum Actinomycetota; class Actinomycetes; order Streptosporangiales; family Streptosporangiaceae; genus Palsa-504. The sequence continues at coordinate 4,740 of DATJQX010000167.1, forward strand.
GACGTCCAACCCGAAGCCCTTGAACACGTAGGTATCGAGGCTCGTCAAGCCCGTCGTGACGATCACGCCGGCCCCGAGCAGGACCAGGAACAGCAGCGCGCGCCCGAGCCGCGGCACATAGCCGGGTCTGGCCGGTCCCGGCAGGTTCCACACCTGCTCCATGGTGAACAGGCCGGACTGAGCCAGGCCGGTGGCGCCCCAGATCAAGCCGATCAGGCCCACGATCAGCCCGATCACGCTCGCTCGCTTCAGCTGGTGCACGTTCTCGGTGAGGGTACGGCCGATCAGCGGGACCTGGCCGGCCACCGCGTTCAGGGCATCGGTCCTGAACGTCGCGTCGACCGACGCGACCAGGCCGAGGATCGTCGTCAGCACGAGCAGCAGCGGGAACAGCGCGACGAAGGCCGAGTACGCCATGTTCGAGGTCAGCACGCCGCCGTTGTCGTCACCGAACTTCTTCACCACCCCGAAGACGAACGCCATCGGCGTGAAACGCCGCTGCGTTTGGTCTACCTTCCGGAGCGCCTTCTCGACTGGGTTCACGGCGCCTGCCTCGCTTCCACGTTGGCATGCCGCTGCCCTACGGCCGGGCGGGCAAACCTCACGGTGGGAGCCGATCGGCGTCAGAAGGGGGCGTCATCCGCGGCCCCGGCCGGGGCGGAGTCGTCTTGCCTGGCCATGGCGGCGGCCAGCCTGGCCCGGGCGCCGTCCAGCCACTCGCCGCACACCGCGGCCAGCCGCTCACCGCGTTCCCACAGCTCGAGCGACTGCTCCAGGGTCAGGCCGCCCGCCTCCAGGCGCTTGACCACCGCGGCCAGCTTGTCCCGGGCCTGCTCGTAAGACAGCGCCTCCGAGGGCGCGGCGCCGCCGCCGTCCGTCACGGCCTCAACCCTATCTGTCATCGGAATCGCCGCACACGCGCACGGCGAGCTGATCCGCCGCGAACCGGACAGTCAGCATCTCGCCCGGGTCGGCCTCGGCCGCACTGCGGACCACGCCGTTGTTCTCGTGCTGCACGATCGCGTAGCCGCGGCGCAGCGTCGAGGCGGGCGACAGGGCGAGCAGCCGGGCCCGGGTGTGCACGAGATCGTCGCTGCCCCTGGCCAGGCTCACGTCAAGCGACATCCTGGCCCGCTGGAGCAGGGCGTCCACGCGTTCGGCCTGGCGCTCGACCTCCCGGACCGGATCGGCCAGGGCCGGCCTGGACGCGATTGCCTTCAGCCAGGCCGTCTCCCGGTCGAGCCAGCCCGCCATGACCCGGCGGGCCCGGTCGCGGAGCTGGCTGACGAGCGCGAGCTGCTCGGCGACATCGGGGACCACGCGCTTGGCCGCGTCGGTGGGCGTCGAGGCGCGGAGATCGGCCACGTAGTCGAGCAGCGGGGTGTCCTGCTCGTGACCGATGGCGCTCACCACCGGGGTCCGGCACGCGGCCACCGCCCTGATCAGCGCCTCGTCGGAGAACGGGAGCAGGTCCTCGAGCGAGCCGCCCCCGCGGGCGATCACGATCACGTCCACGTCCTGATCCGCGTCCAGGCGCCCGATCGCGTCGATGATCTCCGCGGCGGCGTACGGCCCCTGCACGGCTGTCTGCTCGACGCGGAACTTGACGGCGGGCCAGCGCCGGGACGCATTGCCGAGCACGTCGCGCTCTGCCGCCGAATCACGTCCGCAGATGAGGCCGATGACACGGGGCAGGAAAGGGAGAACCCGTTTTCGTTCGGCAGAAAAAAGGCCTTCGGCGGCCAGCTGGCGACGCAGCCTGTCCAGGCGGGCGAGCAGTTCGCCCACGCCGACCGCGCGGATCTCCAGCCCGGTCAGCGCGAACGAGCCCCGGTTGGCGTTGAAATCGGGGCGGGCCCAGATCACCACCCGCGCGCCGTCGGCCGGGACCGGCAGCGGCGGCTCGGCCGCATCGAACACCTGCCGGGTGCAGATGACCCGCACGGATACGGCCGCGACCGGGTCGCGCAGGGTCAGGAACACCGTGCTGCCCCGCAGGGTGCACTCGGCGATCTGCCCTTCGACCCAGATCCGCCCGAGCCGGCCGATCCATTCGCCGACCTTCGCCAGGACGGTGCGGACCGGAACGGGGGCATCAGCCGATGTCTCGAGCGCCACTAATCGTCGGCCTCCAGCTTGGCGACCCTACGCTCGAACATGACGATGACGTCGGCGCGGGCCGCGTGGGCCTTCTCGTACTCGGCCAGCTCCCTGACCTGCGCGACGTCCAGGTTCCTCAGCCGCGCGCGCAGGGAGGCGATGGATAGCTCGTCGTAGTTCGGCAGCGGAGGTACGCAATCCCCGGCTCCCCCGGCGGGTTCGGCGGCGCTCGCGGGTGCCTGCTTCTCCGCCGCAGTCGCCCGAACGGCCTGCGCGGCGGCGGCCTCCGTCAGGGGCGCGGCGGCCGGCGGCTCGTCGTCTGCGCGGGCCTGGTCTGCGGTGATCAGACGGACGTTGCCGGTCTTGTCGAAGTCCCTGATCTCGTTGGCTGCCGCAGGGGGCTTAGCCGCAGGGGGCTTAGCCGCAGTGGGCTTAGCCGCAGGGGGCTTAGGGGTCTCGGGGGCGGCCGGGGTCTGCGGGGCTCTGGAGGCCCTCGCGGCCTCCGGGGCCTGCGGAGCGGCTGGTTCCGCCGCCGCGTCCCGGTCGGCAGGCGCGCTAGCGGCGGTAACGTCCGGGACGGATTCGGCCGGCTCGGTGCTCGGGGTGGCCGGCTGCGCCTCGCCGGGCGCACGCGCGTACGGGCCGTGCTGGCCGAACGGCGCCTTGTTCCTCAGCTTGTCGGTGTAGAGCAGCAGCTGGCCGATCCCGGCGAAGACGCCGCGCAGGGCCTGCGCCGGGGCTTCCTTGATGCGCTCACTGACCTGCGGCACGCGCATGTCACCATCTCCCTTGGACAGGTCTCTCGCAGCGCCCGGGGCGGGATTCCCGGTGGCTCCGGGCGCGGGTCGCTGTTAGTCAGCGCGTGTTTCCTGCCCGGTAATCTTCGCGCCTAACGCGGCCGTACCGCAACAGAGGCGGGTACGCCCGGCAACCGGGCCGGCAGGCATGACTTAACCTGGAGCCGTGACAGACCAGCCAAAGCAGACTGTCTCAAACCGAACTTCACGACGGGTCCTGCTCGCCAAGCCGCGCGGCTACTGCGCGGGGGTTGACCGGGCCGTCCAGGCTGTCGAGATGGCCCTGGGCAAGTTCGGTCCGCCGGTGTACGTGCGCAGGCAGATCGTGCACAACACGCACGTAGTCAGCTCGCTTGAAGCCCGCGGCGCGATCTTCGTCATGGAGGTCGACGAGGTGCCGCCCGGCTCGGTCGTGGTGTTCTCCGCCCACGGCATCGCCCCGGAGGTCCGCCACGACGCGGAGCGCCGCGGCCTGCACGCGATCGACGCCACGTGCCCGCTGGTCACCAAGGTGCACAACGAGGCGCGCCGGTTTGCCGCCAAGGACTACGACATCCTGCTGGTCGGCCACCACGGGCACGAGGAGGTCGTCGGCACCACCGGGGAGGCCCCGGCCAGCGTCCGCCTCGTCGACGGCGCGGACGGCGTGGCGCAGGTTGAGGTCCGGGATCCGGCCAAGGTGGTCTGGCTCTCCCAGACGACCCTGTCGGTGGACGAGACCGCCGAGACGGTCAGCCTGCTGCGCGAACGCTTCCCCGCGCTGCTCGACCCGCCGAGCGATGACATCTGCTACGCAACCCAGAACCGCCAGGCCGCGGTCAAGGTCATCGCGGGCCAGGCCGAGCTGGTCGTCGTCGTCGGCTCGCCGAACTCCTCCAACTCCGTCCGGCTCGTCGAGGTGGCCAAGGATCACGGCGCGCCCGCCGCTTACCTGGTCGACGACGCCGGCGAGCTGGACGAGCGCTGGCTGGAGGGGGTGACGACGGTCGGCGTGACCAGCGGGGCTTCGGTGCCAGAGGAACTGGTGGCCTCGGTGCTCCGCAAACTGGCCGACCACGGGTTCGGCGCGGTGGAGGAAGTCGAGGCGGTCGAGGAGCACATGACCTTCGCGCTACCGCGCGAGCTGCGCGCCTCGGGGGCCGCGCCGCGCTCCTGAGCCCGGGGCTTGCGGCCCCAGCCGCGACGGACGGGGCTAGTGACGCACCGGCCCCGATATGCGGGGCTTGTGACGCACAGGCCCCGGCGAATACGGGCCCGGCATCGCCAGCTGACGGCGGCGCGACGGTCAGGTTGCTACCGCGCGCGCCTGGTCAGACCGGGGATCGCGGGCCGGAATCCGCGGCCGAGGGCGATCACGATGACCAGCGCCGTCCCGGTGAACAGCCAGGGCGCCGATGTTCCCAGCGTGACCAGGATCCCTTCGGCGAAGGCGAACTTGCCCGAGGCGCTCACCGCCTCGGCGCACGCGCACCCGGCCAGGAAGACCAGCGGCGGGCACACCACGACGGTCCGCAGCCCGCCGAACTTCGTGTAGTACGTGACGACACCGCAGCCGCACAGAAACGCGGCGTCGGCGAGCACGCTCCAGCCGGTCAGAAGGCTGAGGAAGCACAGCAGGAACAGCGCTACGACGGCGCCCCGGCCGGTGAGCCGGAATGCCCCCTTGGGCTCGAGCCGCCGCGGCGGCCGGCCGGGGACGGTCCGCCCGGGCGTGCGCGCGGCATACGCGGCTCCCGTCCGGGTTCGCGCCGCGGCCGGGGTCCCGGTCCGGGGTCGCGGCGGAACCGGGCGACCGGTCTGGGTCGGTGTCATCGCGCCGTACGCACCAGGTCCGCGGGCAGGCCCAGGTCCGCGGGCAGGCCCAGGTCCGCCGCCGCGATATCCGCCGGCTCAAAGCCATCCGGCCAGCCTCCCGCGGGCGGGATGTCCGCGGGCTCGAGCTCCGCGGGCCTGCCGGACACCAGCTCAGGCGCGGAAAGCTCCCGGGCCGTCTCCTCCACCGGGGCCGGCGTGGCGAGGTCCCCGTCGACGACGCCGAGCCCGTTCAGCCGCCGGGCGCTGACCAGCACCCGGCTCTCCAGGGAGCCGACGGTCTGGTTGTAGGCGGATACGGCCTTCGTCAGCGCGTGGCCGAGGTGGTCGACGTGCCTGCCGAGGCCGGACAGGCGGTCGTACAGCTCGCGGCCCAGGTCGAAGACGGCGCGCGCGTTCTCGGAAAGCGCCTCCTGCTGCCAGGCGTACTGCGCGGTGCGAAGCATCGTGACCAGCGTGGTGGGAGTGGCGATGTGCACCCTATGGGCGAGCGCGTACTCCAGCAACGCCGGGTCGTGTTCCAGCGCGGGGGCCAGGAACGCCTCGCCGGGGATGAACAGGATCACGAACTCCGGCGACGGGCTCAGCGCCGCCCAGTAGGCCTTGCCGGCCAGCCGGTCCACGTGGTCCCGCAGGTGCCTGGCGTGCGCGTCCATCCGGGCCGCGCGCACGGTGTCATCCTCGCTTTCCGCCGCCTCCAGGTAGGCGGCGAGCGACACCTTCGAGTCCACCACGATGTTCTTGCCGCCGGCCAGGCGCACCACCATGTCCGGGCGCTGCGTGCCGTCGGGGCCGGTCACCGTGACCTGCTCGTCGAAGTCGCAGCGCGGGCTCATCCCGGCCAGCTCGACCACCCGGCGCAGCTGCAGCTCGCCCCAGCGGCCCCTGGCCTCCGGCCGCCGCAGCGCGGTGACCAGCGCCTGGGTCTGCGCCCGCAGCTGCTCGGAGGTCTGCCGGGCGATGCTGACCTGCTCGGTGAGCGCGGCGTGGGACCGGGTCCTGGCCTCGTCCGAGGCGCGCAGCTGTTCCTCGACCCGGGCGAGGGTTTCCTTCAACGGCCCCACGAGGTGCTCGACCGCCGCGCGGCGGGTCTCGAGCTCGGTGGACGCGTTAGCGTTCGCGGCCTGCAGCCGCCCCTCGGCGACCTGGAGGAACCGCGAGGTGCTGGCGTCGAGCGCCTGGGCGGACATGGCCTGGAACCGCTCGGCGAGCTGGGTGTCGACCAGCGCGGCTCGTTCCTGCGCCCCGCGCTCGATCATCAGGGCCCGCTCCTCGGCGGCGCGGGCGCGTCCGGTCAGGTCCGCTAGCCGCCCGCGGGCGAACAGATATCCGATCACGGCCCCGATGACGATCCCGAGCAGCAGGCCCGTAAGCAACGACATGATCCCAGTATTGGCAGCCTGCGGCCGGATCCCCGGCCCCGACACGCAGGGGGCGCTGGATTTCAGCCGAACGCAGAGCGCGACCTCCGGGTCGGCCGCCGCGCGATCAGCAGCGCAGCCGCGGCGCGAGGCCTGCGCTATCCGGCTCGCGGTCGCGGTAGGTCTGCTCGGCGAAGTCGACGAACCGCTCGACGTCGGACAGGTTCGACGCGAGCCCGAGCGACACCCGGACCGCGCCGCCGGTCGGCAGGCCGAGCAGGCTGAGGTAGTCATCCGCGGACTTCAGGTCGGGCCGCAGCCGCCCGCGCCGCCACGGTCCGCGCAGCGCCTTCCCGGTCAGGCCGAACGCCCGCTCCGCGGCCCCGGGATTGCAGAAGCAACCGGTGCGCACCGAGATGCCCGCCGCGCTCGTGTCCCGCGCCACCGTGCGCTCGTCGATCACCGCGCCCCCGGCGTCGAGGAAGTTGAACGTCACGGCCCCGCCGCGGCCCGTCCCGTCCTGCGGCCCGTAGATGCGCACCAGCGGAGCGCCGTTGCCGTGCTTCAGGCCGGCCAGGCAGCCGAGCAGCCACCCGGTGAGGCAGCCGACCCGCCGGTGGATCGTGTCGATGCCGATGTCGCTGATCCAGGCCAGGCCGGTCTCGACGTCGGGAATGCTGAGGAAGTTGAGCGTGCCGTCCTCGAACGCGCTCTCGTCGTCGGTGAGCCGGTGCCACCGGCCCTGCACGCTCGCCCCCCAGATCGTGCCGCCGGAGAACCACGGGCGGCGCAGCCGGGCGAGCGCATCGCGCCTGGCCAGCAGGCAGCCGACCCCGGTCGGGTAGCCGAACACCTTGTACCAGCTCACGGTCACGAACTCCGGTTTGACCTCGCTGAGGTCGAGCCGGCTGGTCGGGACGAAGGCCGCCGCGTCGAGCAGCACGTCCCAGCCGGCCGCCTGGGCCCGGTCCGCCCAGGCCAGCGGGTGCTGGACGCCGCTGAAATTGCTCTGCGCCGGGTAGGCGAACAGGCCCGGCCTGCGCCTGCGGCCGATACCGCGCCCGAGCGCATCGCTGACGTGGGCATCGCCGACCCGCAGGTCACCCGGCGACATGCCGACGTACCTGACCGGCGCGCCGCGCCTGCGGGCGAACTCCCGCAGGCCGTTCACCGAGTTGTGGTTGTCGGCGGTCAGCAGCAGGCGCGACCAGGGGCGGAATGGGTACGCCTCGCCGACCAGACGGCACGCGCCCGTGGCGTTCGGGGTGAAGATCGCCACGTATTCCTGCGGCGAGGCGTTGAAGTACCTGAGCACCGCGGCCCTGGCCCGATCGATCAGCGCGGTGGACGCCGCCGAGGCCGGGTTCTCCGAGTGCGGATTGCCGAAGCACCCGCTGCGCAGCCGCTCCGCGTGCGCGCGAAGCTGAGCGTCCGCAGCCAGCCCGGCGCCGGTGTAGTCCAGGTAGACGTGGCCGCAGGCGTCGAGGTAGGCGTACTCGGCAGCGCGGAGTTCGTCCAGCCGGGAGGTGGTGGCGTAGTCCGGGTAGGCGGCGAGAAATTCGTCCATGGCGGGCCCCCCTCGGGGATGCGATAGCCGCCAGCGTGCCCGATCGCGCGGTGACCGTCAGTCCGCTGTTCGACACAATTCGTGTCAGCTCGCTGACACCTGTCGAGCTCCAAACGGCTCTATTTGCCCGAACGCCCAGTGGTACCCGTCCCGGTCAGCGCCGCCCGACCGCGGGAATCCGGTGGCGGCGGGCGGCCGTCGCCTGACTGGCGAGGATGTCACGCAGCTCACGCGTCACGTCGTCGGGGTACTGGTCAAGGGTCGCCTCGAGATCGCGCCGCTCGGCCGGGGTCGAGTAAGCGGCCAGCTCCCGCTCCAGCTTCCGGCGCCCCTTGGCGGGGGCATTCACGAGGGGCGCAGACATCAGCAGCATGAGTCCGGGGAGGAGAAGAATGGCGCCCAGGCCGCTGCGCATCACGACGCCGACCGCGATGAGCGCCGCCGCGGCCAGCAGCTGCCGCCGGCGCGCCCACGCGCCGCGGGCCAGCGCCATCAGGCCGATGACCGTGAGCACCGCGCCGGTACGCATCCACCTGGGGATCCGCGTGGTGCGCGTGACCCGCCAGGCGCCGCACCGGCCCGCCGGGCCAGCGGACTGGCGCCACAGCACCACGTTCCGCCGTGGTCGCAGCGTCATGGCCGCCTCCTGCGCCCAAGGCTTCGCTTGCGTGTCCACCATGCTACGCTTCCGCGCCCGGCCGGGCTCCGGCCGCGCGGCGCTAAACTCGCGCGGGTGAGCCTGTCAATCGGCATCGCCGGCCTGCCCAACGTCGGCAAGTCCACCCTGTTCAACGCGCTGACCCGGGCGGGCGCGCTGGCGTCGAACTACCCGTTCGCCACCACGACGCCGAACGTCGGCGTCGTGGGCGTCCCGGACCCTCGCCTGGCCGAGCTGGCCAAGCTGTACGACTCCGCGCGCATCGTCCCGGCCAGCGTCCGGTTCATCGACATCGCCGGCCTGGTCCGCGGTGCCTCGCAGGGCCAGGGACTCGGCAACCAGTTCCTCGCGCACATCCGCGAGACCGACGCGATCTGCCAGGTGGTGCGCCTGTTCGCCGACCCCGACGTCAGTCACGTCGACGGTGACCTGTCGGCAGAGCGCGATATCGAGACGATCGTCACCGAACTGATCTTCGCCGACCTGCAGACGCTGGAGAAGGCCCTGCCCAGGCTGGTCAAGGAAGCCAAATCCGGCCGGGACCCCGTCCGCACGCAGGTCGCCGAGGCCGCGGCCGCGGCGCAGGAACTGCTGTTCCGCGAGATCCCGCTGTCCACCGGCGCCGCCGCCGCGGGCATCGACCTCCACGCGCTGCGCGAACTGCAACTGCTGACGGCCAAGCCCTTCCTGTACGTCTTCAACTGCGACGTGGGCGAACTCGGCGACGACGAGCTGCGCGAGCGCCTGTCCGGCTTCGTGGCCCCGGCCGAGGCGGTCTTCCTGGACGCCAAGACCGAGGCCGACCTGACCGAGCTACCCGAGGAAGAGGCCGCGGAACTGCTCGCCGAGGCCGGTCTCGGCGAGCCCGGGCTGGCCCAGCTGGCCCAGGCCGGCTTCCGCGCGCTCGGCCTGCAGACCTTCCTCACCGCGGGCCCGAAGGAGACCCGCGCCTGGGAGATCAAGGCGGGGGCGACGGCGCCGGAGGCGGCCGGCGCCATCCACAGCGACCTCCAGCGCGGCTTCATCAAGGCCGAAGTCGTCTCCTTCGACGACCTGATGGCCGCAGGCTCGCTCCCGGCCGCCCGCGCCGCGGGCAAGGTCCGCATCGAAGGCAAGGACTACGTCATGCGCGACGGCGACGTCGTAGAGTTCCGCTTCAACGTTTAGCGCGTCCGCGAATCCGTCGACGGCAGCACCGGGGAGCGACCATAACCGAACCTGTCACCATGCGCGCCTTCCACTCCGACGGCCGAACCCGCGACTGGCGGGTCGTCGGCGACGGCGCCATCGCGGTCTTCCGTACCGGCTCGTTCGCCGCCGGCGCCCGGCTCGTCCAGGCGATCGCCGCGGCCGTCGGCGACGGCGACCATGTCCGTGCCCGTGCACCGACCTCCGGCCAAGCGCGACCAGGAGCTCGCCATGAACGACCAGGACAGTCAGGGTGCCGCGGGTCGGCGTAATGCGGCAGATAACCGGGCTAGCGGGCGGATCGGGTCCTCGTAGAGTCCCGCTTCGAGCTGTAGCGGACCCGGTCGTCGTGCCGGTGTCCGGCTTGCCGGATCCGCCGGCCGGAGTACCGGCGCGACGGGATCGTCCCATGGCTCAGAGGCGCGCCTGAGCGCCGGGCCGACGAGCAGCCCTACCGCTAGCGAAACCAGGAACCAGGCGGCCAGGCCAATCGGCAGCCACCACCACGAGTTCACGTCGCTTCCCCCCACTGGCAAGCCATCTGATTCCGGACAGTAATCCATCGACTCCTCTCTGTGCAACTTTGGCCTCCGTGACGCTGCTATATTCGAGTCCATGGTAGCTACTTGCCATAATCGTATCTGTGTTTGATACTTAGCTTATGTACTCGTCTTATACCGAACCATGGTACGCCGGCCGCATCGGCTGGCGCCTCAGCGGGGAGCGTGTGTCATGGGGGTTATCGCCGGACCGGAGACCGACCAGCTGACCGTGGCCCGCCTGAGCGGCGCCGCCGGGCGGCACGCGCCCAGGCGGGAACCGACCGCGGCGGAGACCGCCGCAGCGGTGGAAGAGCTGAGGGAGATAGCCGGCGACCGCGGCGACCTGCTGGCCGAGGTGGCCGGGCTCTTCATCGGTTTCTACCGGGAGACCAGTCAGGAACGAAAGGCCGAGGCCGCCGCTCGCTACTGCGTCGCGGCGGGCGCCAACCCGGACTTGATACCTCAGTGGATCGAGGTAGGCCGGTGCCGCGCCACCGTTGCCCAGCAGTCTGCACGCGGCGGACCGGACGTAACGGGCTAGTCTGCCTGAATACGTTCCGAATCTGATTGAACCCATTCCGTGTCCGCTGCGTTCCATCAGATGTCGGCCGCGTCCGTGCGTTGCACAATAGGGCGCGAGGCTGGCGCGAAGGGACGGACCGCTCCTTTCCTGACCGGGGCGGATACGCGCGGAGGTGCGATGTTTCGCGGGCCTAATTCCGGTAACGGAACGCATCGGCGCGATTACTCATCGACCAGGCCGGTGCTCCGTCCGGTGACGGCTGGCGCCGGGACGCCGGTCGGCCAGGCCGATCTGCTCGATCTCGATCCACTGCCCGGACGCGCCTGGAGTGGTTCGGGCGGCCGGTGGCGGCTCTGGCCGTTCCGGGCGGTGTTGTGGGCGGCCCTGCTGGTCGTCGCCTACCGCGGGGTGACGGCGATCGTCTTCGGCCAGGCTGGCCCGGCGCCGGCCGACGGGGCCTCCTCGGCCGGCGCCGCCCGGGGCCAGTTTCCCGTCGCCCTCGCCGAGGCTTACGCGTCGGAGTTCGGGCAGGTCTACCTGAACCTCAGCCCGGCGACTCAGGCCCAGCGCGAGCAGGAACTCGCGGCGTTCTTGCCGGCGAGCGTCGCGGCCGCCAACCCGGATCTCGGCTGGAACGGCACCGGGCAGCTGAGCCTGCAGTCCGAGCAGGTCGCCGGCATCGCGGTCCAGGACCGGCAGCACGCCGTGGTCACCTTGCTCGCCACGGTCAACGGCCAGCTCATGGAGCTCGGCGTCCCGGTCATCGCCTCATCCGGCAGCGTCGTGGTGGCGGGCGAGCCCGCCTGGCTGCCCGCGCCCGCGCCCGTCTCGCCACCGCCCGCGGTGGCCGGCGGTTCCGACCCGGTCGCGCGCAATCAGCTGCTCACGGAACTCCCGGCCTTTTTCCAGGCCTACGCCGACGGCGATAGCGCGGCGCTGAGCCGGTTCACGGCCCGCGGGGTGTCGCTGACCGGGCTGGGCGGCGCGGTGGCGTTCGGCTCGATCGCCAGCCTCGACGTGCCGCCAGGCGGCGCCACGCGAGACATATCTGTAACCGTCATTTGGCAGGTGCCGAGCCAGGCTTCCGCGGGTGTCGCAAAACTCGCCATGTCATACCGCATGTCGGTCGTCGACCTGCAAAGCGGCAAATGGTATGTAAATGAAATCAGCGCGTCGACTGAGGCGGTGGGAGCTAAATGAGCTGGGCAGTGACGCCTGCCGTCGTCATGCCCGCATGCGCTCATGGCGCTTCCGCCTGGCCCGATGCCGCTGCCAGCAAGCTCGTTACTCGCGGGCTCGGGACCGGTCGGCTCGCTCCCAGCCGATCGTCCGGTGCCCGGATCGCAGCACCCGTTGAATGCCCATTTGATCCCGGAAGGGACGCCTTATGTACTCTCACCTCACCGCTGCGATGGTTCCGGTGGCGCTGAGCACGCAGGGCCTGGTTACCTACCTGCAGGGTCTGTTCGGGCCCTTGTTCCTCGGCATCGTCGGGATCGTGGCGATCTTCTTCCTGTTCACCCGCGAGATCACCCGGTTCGTGCAGTTCCTGGTGCTCGCGGTGGCCATCGCGGTCGTCTTCTACACCCCCGACATCGTGCGGACGCTGGCCACCGGCATCGCCAACGCGCTCGGAGTCCACTGACCCCGTCCGGCCCCGAAGGAGCGCCCCCGCAGTGGATCTTCCCACCTATACGAATATCTGGCGGATCGAAAAGCGGCTGTACAAGCTCTACGATTTCCGGTTGCCCGCGCCGCTGCCGATCACCTGGATTGCGGTATTCGCGGGGATCACGGTCCCCTACGTCGTTTTCCTTGTTGCGATCGGATTGCCGTTTAACCACAACTTGGTCTGGCTTTATGTGCTGCCCCCTGGACTGCTTACCTGGCTGACCACCCGGCCGGTCATCGAGAACAAGCGGCTGCCTGAACTGGTCAGCTCGCAGCTTCGGTACGTCTCCGAGCCGAGGACCTGGTGCCGGATGGCGCCGTTCGCGGAGAAGGACCAGATCGCGCTGTCGGCCAGGGTGTGGCACCGGAGTCCGGCGCAGGCCCGGGCGGGAAAGAGCCGGACGGAGAAGGCGGCCAAGTCCCGCGGACCAGCCAGGCTCCGCGAGACCACGCGGCCCGCGCCAGCGCGCCCGGCCGGCCGGGCCGCTGCTCCGGTTCCGGTTCCGGTACCGGCCGCGTCCACGGCTCAGGTCGCCGTTCCGGTGACCGCCGAGCCGGCGGCGGCCAGATCAACCCCGCCCATGACCCCGATGACGCCGGTGTCAACCCCCGCCCCGGCGCCCGAGAGAGCGGTCACGCCCGTGCCCGTGCCGCAGCGAGCGACGGCATCGACAGGCGCGAGCAGCACCACGGCGGGTCGGCCGTGGCCCGGCCAGGCGGAGCCGGACGCCCCGGCCGGCGATCCGGGCTCTGAAGACGCCAGGCAGTCCGCGTGGCCGGTCCCTTCGGCCGAGCGGCGGCAGGATTCCAGGGCCCTGGAGGTATCGCACGACTCCGGGCCGGACCTTCGCGACCCCGGCCCGCCCGTCCCGGCCGTCCTAGCCGACGGGCTGCCGCCCGGCCCGCCCGCCTGGCCACCGCCGACCGGTTCCTTCTCGATACCGGCCGCCGCGCCCGAGCCGGTCACCTTCCCAGAGGCAGGCCCATTCCCCGAGGTAGGAGCCTTCCCGGAGGTAAGCGCCTTTCCCGAAGCGACCGCTTTCCCCGAAATGACCGCCTGCCCCGGCCCCGGGCCAGAGCCTGCCGTCGGGCCAGAGACCGGGCCTGTGCGCGATCCGGTCGCGGCGGCGGCTCCGGCGCCAGCACCTGTGGACTCCGCGCCTGTGCCCGCCGCCACGCCCGCAGCCGGCCGGCCTGGGCGATCCGTGGCGGCCCGGGTGGCGGCCCTGTTCGTCGACCTCGAAGGTGACCGTCCGCTGCCCTCCGTCGAGCGGGCGCTCAGCGGCCCGGGCAGCAGCGCGGACGCCAGCTGGAGCCGGCGAGTCAAGGTCGTCACCGGCGGCCAGGGACCGGGCCAGCGGGACCTCCAGACGCTGGATCGCGACCGGGCCAGGCTGCCGCTGGCCGGTCCCAGCCTGATCGTCGTGCTCGGCTGCACCAGCGGTGCCGGGCAGTCCACGGTCGCCATGATGACCGGGCTCATCCTGGCCGCCATACGGGAGGCTCCCGTGGCGGCGCTCGACCTGAATCCCGGCGGCACGTCGCTGGCGGCGCGCGTCGCGCCGGCCGCCTCGGTGGCGGCGCTGCTCGCGGGCGAGATACCGGACCCCGCCGGACGCACCGACTCCGGGACGCGCCCGCCCCGGGGCGACTGGCGGGCGCGCTCCGCCCGCGGGCCGTCCGGGGCCCGCCTCGACGTGATCGGCGACCGGCCGGGCACCGCCGGGCACGTGCTCGACGGCCATGACTACCAGCGGCTGGCCAGCGCGCTGGCCGCGCAGTACCCGCTGACCATGATCGACCCGGCGCCGTCGCGGCTGGCCCGGGCGCTGTCGGTGGCGGATCAGCTCGTCCTGGTCGCTCCCGTGACCCCCGATGCGGCGGGCGCGCTGGCCAACACTCAGCAGTGGCTGAGCGCGCACGGCTACGGCGAGGCCGCCGCGCGATCGGTGACGGTGATCAACGGCGTGGGCAGGCGCCCCAGCGAGGACGTGCTGCGGGCCGAAGCCGCGGCCAAGCGCCGGTGCCGGGCCATCGTCCGGGTCCCGATCGACGACCAGCTGCCCGTGCACCTGGACGGGCTCTCCAGTCTGCACCCGCAGACCAGGCTGGCCTACACCGCGCTGGCCGGCGTGATCGTCTCGGGCCTGGCCGCGGGCCGGGAAGCCGCCGTGCCGGGAAGGAGCCCCGGTGAGCACTCGCACTAGCGGGTCCAGCCGCTCCCGGACCTCCCGGGGACGCGCCCGGCTGGGCCTGCGGTACTTCGACGACCGCATCCTGCTCACCGACACCCACGCCTGGGCCTACTACCGGATCCCCTCGGTCTCCTACGAGTTCACCACGCCGGAGGAGCGGGAGGCCCTGGCGACGAACATCACCGTCGCGCTGGCCGCGATCAGGATGGCCGACGCCGAGATTCACCTGCGCATTGCGCACCGGTCCTACCCGGCGCACGCGTGGGCGACCGGGCTCGACGCCACCTCCGACGGGGGCCCGGGCTGGCGGGACTACCTTGAGCAGTCCTACCAGCACGTCTGGGCGAAGGACTTCTGGGCCAAGGAGATCTACCTCGGCGTCCGGCTCGGCCAGCGGGGCATGCGAGCGCAGCTGTCGGGCGGGGTGCTGTCCCAGCTCGTGGGGACGTACGGCAAAGGTGAGCGCGGGCTCGGGCTCACCGACGAGGCGGTCGGCTCCACGGAGATCAGCAAGTGGACCGACTCAGCTGAACGGCTGGGCCGGGCGCTGAACGCGAGCGCGCTCGCGGCCAGGCACGCGAGCTCCGGTGAGATCGCGTGGCTGGTCAGGCACACGCTGATGGCGACGACGGGCGAGCCTGCGCCGTCCGCGACCAAACGCAGGCGGTGGGGCGCAGGGGAGATCGACGCCCTGTTTGAGGGGCAGGTGCACAACGGGCGGACCGTGCTCTGCCTGGAGCAGACGGCCGGGAAGTCCTACGCCGCCTTCGTCTCCTTCGCCAGGTTCCCCGACGTGATGTCCTTCCCCGACGGGGAGCCCTGGCTGCATTACGCCGATTCGCTGCCGTTCCCGGTCGAGATCAGCTCCCGGATGAAGCTCATCTCGCCCGCCAAGGCCAGTAAGGACGTCGGCCGGCGCCTCGCGCACGCGCGTGACATGGACGCGCATATCCGGGAGGCCGGGGCGGAGGCGCCCATCGCCCTCGCGGAGCAGATCGCCGCCGCCCGGATGCTCGAGCACGGCATCACCAAGGAACGCCTGCCGTTCGTCTACGGCTGGCACCGCCTGATGGTCACGGCGCCGACCAGGGACCTGTGCGTACGCCGGGTGGAGGCGGTCGTCGAGCACTACCGCGACATCGGGATCGACGTGGTCAACTCGACCGGTGACCAGTTCTCGCTGCTGTGCGAGTCGCTGCCCGGCGAGCGGATCCGGCTGAGCTCTTACGTGCAGCGCCAGCCCCTGTACACGATCGCGGGCGGGGTGCCGACGGCGACGGTGGAACTGGGCGACCGCATCGACGGGGGGTCGGGCTGGATCGGGCCGTATATCGGGGAGACCCTGGGCCGGGCGCGGTCCATCGTGCACTTCGATCCGCTGCTCGCCGCCGCGCGTAACCGGCCGACCGCCATCGCGATCACCGGCGAGCCCGGCGGCGGCAAGACCACCCTCGCCATGCTGCTCATCTACCAGCTGGCGCTGCGCGGCGCCACGGTAGCGGTGATCGACCCCAAGGGTGACGCCGAATCGCTGGTGGAATACCTGAGCAGGCAGGGCAGGAAGGCCCGCGTGCTGCCCCTCGGCGCGGCCGCGCCCGGGCTGCTGGACCCGTTCTCCTTCGGCGTCGACCTGGCGGAGAAGCGGACGATGGCCACCGAGACGCTCCGGCTGCTGCTGCCCAGGATGAGCGAGGAACGCGAGAGCGCCATGATCCAGGCGGTCGGCGCGGTGGCCGGGACCGAACGGCCGAGCCTCGGCAAGGTCGTCAGGTTCCTCGAGGCGGCCGAGGATCCCGCCTGGAAGAACACCGGCGCGGTCATGCGGTCCATCTCTGAGATGCGCCTGGCCAGGCTCTGCTTCGCTCCCTCGGTCGGCCAGCAGATCGACGCGGAGGGCTGGACCACGGTCTTCACCCTGGCCGGGCTCACGCTGCCCGACACCACCGTCAGCCGGGACGACTATTCCTACGAGCAGCGGCTCTCCGTGGCCCTGCTCTACCTGGTCTCCCAGTTCGCCCGCAAGCTCCTGCTCGGCCTGGACCGGACCGTGCCCAAGGCCATCTTCCTGGACGAAGCATGGGCGATCACGTCTACCCCCGAGGGCGCCAAGCTCGTGCCCGAGGTGTCCAGGATGGGCCGGTCCCGCAACACCGCGCTCATCCTCGTCTCGCAGAACGCCGGTGACCTGCTCAACGAGCAGGTCACCAACTGCCTGTCCGGGGTCTTCGCGTTCCGGTCGACGGAGCGCGGTGAGGTAGCGAACGTCATGTCGCTGCTCGGAGTCGCGCCCTCCGATGAGCACAAGGCCGTCCTGCGCGCGCTCGGCAACGGCGAGTGCATCTTCAGGGATCTCGATGACCGGGCCGGGCGGATCGGGATCGACCTCGTCTCCGACGAGTTGAAGGACTGGATCGACACCAACCCGACCCGGGCCGGGCGTGCCCGGCCGGACCCGATGAAGGCCGGCCGCCCCGCGGCCGGCGCCCCGGCCGCCGGGGCGTCGTCGTAAGCAGCAGAACCAGGAGTCCCCCCCGATGCCTGTCTCGCCAGCCCCCCTCCAGCGCCGCGCGCACGGCCGCGCCGGCTCCCGGTCACCCGGGCGCGCCATGCGCTGGGCGCTATGGGTGCTGCTGATCGCGGCGGCCCTGGCTGCCACCGCGAGTCCCGCGCTGGCGGCCGTGCACTCGCCGGGCGGGGGCGCCCCGGCCTCCGCCCGGCGGGCCGCTGTGGCACGGGCGGCCAAGGCGCCGGCCGCCCGCCCGCCGGCCGTCCTCACCGCGGACCTCACGCCCGCGCTGCCCGACGGGGTCTGCCAGGTTCCCGGCATCGGTGACATCGGCGGGCTGGTCGGGCTGTGCGCGGCGGGCTCGAGCGGGATCGTCGGCGACCTGAACAATATTTGCGAGCCCTCGCTGCCCGAGCCCGAGCCGGCGACCGGCGGCATCGACGCGATGATCGAGCCGCCCGCTGCGGCGGCGGGCGGCAAGACCCTGTACGACAACTACGGCATCGCGGGCCAGTTCTGGGCCGCCCACGGCCTGCAGTGCTCGGACATGACCTCGCTCATCGGCAACAACGTGGCCGGCATGGTCTTCGACGCGGCCAAATCCCTGGACCGGGTGACGATCACGGTCTACCAGTCGGCGGCGGGCAACAGCATCCTCACCTGGCTGCAGAACGCGGTGGACAAGCTCATCACCGCACTCGGCAACGCCATCTACTTCACCTACCTGGCCCCGGTCGTGATCCTCGGCGCGATCTGGCTGGCCTGGCAGGGCCTGATCCGCAAGCGCGCCACCCGCACCATCGAGGGGACGCTCTGGATGGTGGTCGCCGCCACCGCCGCCATCGCGCTGATCGGCAGGCCCGCCGACTTCACCGGCATCGGCACCACCGTCGCCAACGGCACGACCAGCGTGCTCAACGCCGCCTTCTCCAAGCTGCCTGCCCCGGTCAGCAGCAACTGCCTGCCGGTGCAGGCCGGGGACCCGCAGAGCGTCACCGGTAGCTACGCCTTCACCTCGGGCAACGGCCTGGTCGATGAGAACGCCAACGAGCTGTGGTCGGTCCTGGTGTGCAAGCCGTGGCTGTGGGGGGAACTCGGCACGACCAATTACTCCACGGGCAACGGCCAGCCGACCGTGGTCAACACCTACGGCAGGCAGCTGCTGTGGTCGCAGGCGATCGCGGCCAACGAGACCCCGAGCACCGCGCTGATCCAGGCCAAGCAGGCCACGTACACCGGGATCGCGAACTCCATCCAGCAGAACGACCCGGGTATCTACCCCCTGTTCCAGGGCAACCAGTGGACCACCAGGCTGGAGATCGCGTTCGCCGCCATGTTCGCCGCGCTCGTCGCCGGACTGCTCATCCTGCTCATCGCGCTGACGCTGATCGTGCTTAAACTCGGCTTCCTGCTCCTGCTGGTCGTCGGGCCGGTCTTCCTGATCATCGGGACGCATCCGGGCTTCGGCCGGATCATCGCGATCCGCTGGTTCGAGATGCTCGTCGGCGTCCTGCTGAAACAGGTGGCCATCGCGATCGTGCTGTCCGTGCTGCTGTACTGCTACTCGCTGATCATGGGCACGTCCGACGCGGCGCTGCCCTGGGCGCTCAAGATCCTCATGATCGCGCTGGTCAGCGTGGCCGTGTTCGTCTACCGCAAGCCGTTCACCCACCTGTTCTCCGCCGTCGGCTACGGCAGCCTCGGCGCTCAGGAGCGGGCCGAGTACAGCCTGCGCGAGGCCAGCCACACGTTCCGCAGGTCGACGCTCGACGCCGCCAGCGTGGCCATCCCGGGGGTGGCGGGCTACCGTGCCGCCCGGTGGGCGCGGCGCAATCCCGGCCCGGCGGCGGCGATGGCCGCCGGGGTGGCGGGCGGTCCCGGAGCGGCCGCGGCCGCCGCCCGGGCCGTCGGGTCCGGCGAGGCCGGGACCGCCGGGGGTGCGGCGGGCGATGCGTACGCATCGCGCTTCCGTCCCGACGCCCCGCCCGCGGTAGACGGGGACGGCGAGCCGGGCTCGGGTTCCCGCAGGCTGGCCAGCACCGCCGCCGCTACGGCCCGGGGCCGGTCCGCGCCCGAAGGCGTCGGCGGCAACGGCCGTACCGCGCCGCCGCTGGACCTGCCGCCCAGGTCCGCCTCCGGCGGCAATGGGTCGTCGGCCTCTGCCTCCGGCTGGTCGCGCGGAACCGGCCGCCCGGCCGCCGGGCTCGCGGGATCCACCGGCCCGCGGTCCCGCACCACTTCGACCGGCTCAGCACGAGCCGCCGCCCCCCTCAGCGGGGGGGGCGGGACGGCCGGGTCCGCACCGGGCCAGTCCAGTTCGGCCTGGCCGTCGGCCGGATGGTCCGGCGGCGGCACCCGCCAGCGCTCGTCGGCCGGCCGGACCACGGCGCCCGGCGGATCCAGGCCGAGGCCGCCCGCGCCGGCGGAGCCGCCGGCGTCGGGCCAGCCATCCGGCGGACGCACTACCGATGAACCATCACCCATGCCGTTCTGGCTACGCCCGATACGGCGGGATAAATAGCAGGCGGTCACCATGGATCTCAGCCCTGGCCAGCAGAAGGCAGCGTTCGTCCTGATCGTCGTCGTCCTGGCCGCGCTCGGCTACTACCTCGTCGTCCCGGCGCTGACCCGCTCGCATGACCACAGCCACGCCGCGGGCGCGCCCACCGCGGCCGTCAGCGCCTCCACCCAGCCGGCTACCGCGTCCGCCCCGCCCCCGGTGGTGACGGCCCCGCAAGAGGGCGTGAACATCTACGCCTGGCTGCCCTTCACCCAGCAGGACCTGGCCGACGCCGCCTCGGTGGCGACCCGGTTCGGCGTGGATTACGACACGTACGCCTATACAGAGAGCCCGTCGGCGTATGTCGCCAAGATGGGCGGCCTGATCACCGGCGAGCTCGCCGCCACGCTGCGGAGCGCCTACGCCACCCAGGGGGTGGCCACGCTCAGGACCGACCAGAAACAGGTCTCCACCGGGACCGCGGTGATCGAATCGCTGCGCGCGTTCGGTCCCTCCAGCCTGACGTTCATCATCACCGCGGGCCAGCGTCTGGTCAGCGGGGGGGCCACCACCAACGGCAGCACGCAGTACGCGGTCACCGTCACCGGCTCAGGCGCCGCCTGGCAGGTCAGTGACATCGAGCTGGAGTCAGCGGGCAATACATGACCACCAGGCTCTTGTTCCAGGAGACGAAGCAGGGCAGTGCAGGGCCGCGCAGGGTTCAAGGATCCCCCCGGATCCTCATCATCGTCATCATCGGCGTCGTGGGCCTCCTCCTGCTCGGCCTGCTGGCCGTGCCGGCCCTGATCGGCACCAGCATGTTCTTCGCGGCGGGCGCCGGGTGCTCGGGCCAGCAGACGGGCACGGCCGGGCAGCCGCCCGCGGGCGGGCAGGCTAAGTCGATCCCCGCCAGCTACCTCTACTGGTACCAGCGCGTCGGCCAGCAGTACGGCGTGCCGTGGACGATCCTGGCCGGAATCGGGACCGTGGAGAGCGACAACGGCCAGACCACCCTGCCGGGGGTGCACAGCGGGTCGAACGCGTTCGGCGCGGCCGGGCCGATGCAGATCGGGATCGGCGGCGCGGCCGGCAACCAATGGGGCGGGGCGCCGGTCCACCCGGCCAGCGAGGCCGTCGACGGCGTAGCCACCGACGAGGACGGCGGCCCCGACGCGAGCGTCTACGACCCCGCCGACGCGATCGCGGGCGCGGCGAAGTACCTGCTCGAGTTCCAGGTTCAGACCAACCCGGCGGCGGCTATCTTCTCCTACAACCACCTGCAGTCCTACGTGCAGAGCGTGCTGTATTACGCGGGCGTCTACGCCGGCGGACACTATTCCGTGGTGTCGGCCAACATGCCCTCGGGCAGTTCAGCGGCCGGATGCTCGACGGCCGGGGGAGCGGGCACGGTCAACGCGCCGAACCAGGCGGCGGCCGCGGCCATCGCTTTCGCGGAGCTGCAGCTCGGCAAGCCGTACCAGTGGGGCGCCACCGGGCCGGACGCCTTCGACTGCTCCGGCCTGGTCATGATGGCCTACCGGTCCGCCGGGGTCGACATCGCGCGGACCTCGCAGGAGCAGTGGGCCACAGAAACGCGGATCCCCGCCTCCCAGGTGCAGCCGGGGGACTTGGTGTTCTTCGCCGGCGCCGACGGCACGCCCGCCTCTCCCGGCCACGTCGGCCTGGTCATCGGGAACGGCCAGATGATCGAGGCGTACGCGACCGGCTTCCCGATCCGCATCGCCAGCTACACCGACCGGGACCCGGTCGGGTTCACCCAGCCGTGGACCCAGGATTCCTAGCCGCCCGCCGCCGGCACGTTCCTTGACATCGCGCCCGGCGGGCCTTACATTGTCGCTGCCCTAGGCCGAGCACGGCCCGGGCAGGTGCAGAACCAGCGAAGTCCGGTGAGATCCCGGCGCTGTCCCGCAACGGTGGTCCCCCACGGGGGCGAGCCCGGTCGCCTGACCTGCATCAGCGAAGTAGTCCTCGGCGGAGGGACGGCTCGTGCGTCCCCCCTTTATCCAAGAGGGGGACGGGCGAGTGAGCGAGGACGACACTCGGGCTGACCCGGCCCGACCTGCCGCCCGGCCAGACCGGGACGTCGCCGGGCCGCCGGCCGGCCGGACCGCCTTCCGCCGTCGCCGGCCGGACATCAGGTGGCGTGATCGCGCGCCGCTGGCGGTCGTCCTCGCGGCCTGTGCTGTCCTGCTGATCGCGACGATGACCTTCGGTGTGGCCATCGGATCGGTCCCGCTCAGCCCGGTGATGGTCTGGCACGTGGTGGCGGGCGGGCTGGCCGGTCACCCGGAGAACACCGTCGCCGGGATCATCGTCTGGCAGATCCGGCTGCCCAGGGTGCTGCTGGCGGCCGTCGTCGGCGCGGCGCTGACCACGGCGGGAGCGGTCGTTCAGGTCCTGGTCCGCAACGCGCTGGCCGATCCGTTCCTGCTGGGCGTCTCGTCCGGGGCCAGCGTCGGCGCCACCGCCGTGCTGCTGCTCGGGGTGTTCGCCTCGCTCGGCGTCTGGGCGATCTCGATCGGCAGCGTGCTCGGCGCGCTGGCGGCGATGGCCGCGGTGTTCCTGGTCTCCCGGTCCGGCCGGGGGCTGGCGCCCACCCAGCTGATCCTGTGCGGGGTGGTGCTGTCCGCGCTGTTCGAGTCGGTGACCAGTTTCCTGATCTTCCGCGGGAACCCGCAGGCGACCCAGTCGGTGCTGTTCTGGCTGCTGGGCTCGTTCGGCCTGGCCAGCTGGAACCAGCTGCCCATTCCGGCCCTTGCGCTGGCCGCAGCGATGGTCTACCTGCTGGCGCAGGGCCGGGCGCTGAACGCCCTGGCCATGGGCGTCGAGCCGGCCGCGTCGCTGGGCGTTGACGTGCGCCGGCTGCGCCGGAACCTGTTCGTGGTGACGTCGCTGATCGCCGGGGTCGCGGTCGCGGTGAGCGGGATCATCGGGTTCGTCGGCCTGGTCGTGCCGCACATCGTCCGCCTCATGGTCGGTTCGGATCATCGCCGGGTCCTGCCCACGGGCGTGCTGTTCGGCGCCTCGTTCATGGTCCTGGGTGACCTGCTGGCTCGCACGATCGTCGCCCCGCAGGAGATGCCGATCGGGGTGATCACCGCGTTCATCGGCGCGCCCACCCTCATCGTCCTGATCCGCAGCCGCCCCTACCTGTACGGCGCGACCCAGTGAGCCTTCAGCTGGACGGCCTGGCCGTCGACCTCGCCGGGCGCCGCATCGTCACCGGGATCGACCTGGCCGTCCGCGACCGCGAATTCGCCGGGCTGGTAGGGCCGAACGGGAGCGGGAAGTCCACGATCCTCAAGGCGATCTACCGGGTGCACCCGCTGGCCGCCGGGCGAGTCCTGCTGGACGAATCTGACCTGCTATCGCTGCGCCCCAAGGACGCCGCCCGCCGCATCGCGGTGGTCACGCAGGAGTCCACCAGCGAGTTCGATTTCACCGTGCGGGAGATGGTGATGATCGGCCGGACCCCGCACAAGAGGTCCTTCGACCGCGACACCGGCACCGACCGCAGCATCGTCGACCACGCGATCGAGCGCGTCGGGTGCGAGCAGCTGGCCCAGCGCCGCTTCAACACCCTGTCCGGCGGCGAGAAGCAGCTCATCCTCATCGCCAGGGCGCTGGCCCAGGAAGCAGACCACCTCATCCTGGACGAGCCCACCAACCACCTCGACGTCCACAACCAGGTCGAGATCCTCGAACTCGTCGCCGGGCTGGGCGTCACCGTGCTCGCGGCCCTGCACGACCTGAGCCTGGCCGCGTTGTTCTGCCAGGTCATCTACGTGCTCCGGGCCGGGGAGCTGGTGACAAGCGGGGCGCCGGGCTCGGTGCTCACGCCCGGGACGATCCGGGCGGCCTACGGCGCCGATGTCCTGGTCATCGAGCACCCCGATACCGGGACGCCGCACCTGATCCCGCGCCGCGTCCAGCCCGCCACCCACGATCACCCAGAGGATCCCCCGTGAAGCGAAATGACGGCTCTGGCCACACGGCGCGCTCACGCGCCCGGCGCGTCCACGCCATAACCGCCGCCGCGCTTGTCATGGCCGCCGGGCTGGCCGCCTGCAGCAGCAGTAGCAGCAGCAGTAGCAGCAGCACCTCGGCTGCTGCCTCATCGCCCCGGCCGAGCTCCAAGTACCCCGTTACCGTCACCAGCTGCGGTGTCCCGGTCACCTACGACCGCGCGCCGCAGCGGGCGGTATCGAACGACATCAACACCACCGAGGACATGCTCGCCCTCGGACTGGAATCGCACATGGTCGGTACCTTCGGCGCGGTCGGCGACGGCCCGGTCGGCCAGCCGATACCACCCCAGTACCAGGCCGGGTTCAGCAAGGTTCACGATGCCGACCCCGACAACTACTTCACACTGGAAGAGCTGATCGCGCTGCGCCCGGACTTCCTGTTCGCAGGCTGGAACTACGGGCTGCAGACCGGTACCGACGACACGCCGGCGTACCTCGCCAAGTTCGGCATCAAGACCCTGGTGCTCGCCGAGTCCTGTGCCCACGTCCAGTCGGGCATCAACACGGTCAGCATCAACGACACCTACCAGGACCTGCGTAACCTCGGCGCCATCTTCGGCGTCCAGGCGCGCGCGCAGCAGGTCATCGCCGGCATGCAGGCTCAGGTGGCGGCGGTCCGGGCCAAGGTCGGCGGGCTCAAGCCCGTCACCGTGTTCGACTACGACAGCGGCCAGTCCGCACCGTTCACCGGTCCAGGGCTGGCCGAGGTGAACGCGCTGATCAGCCTGGCCGGCGGCACCAACATCTTCGGCTCGCTCATGCAGAGCTGGACCTCGGTCTCCTGGGAGCAGGTCGTGCGCGCCCAGCCGCAGTGCATCATCATCAACAACTACGGCACCCCGACGGTCCCCCAGAAAATCAAGTTCCTGGAGACCTTCGCCGCCTCCAAGAACCTTCCTGCGGTGAAGAACCACTGCTTCCTGCCGCTCAGCTACGACGAGGTCACCCCCAGCCCGCGCAACGCCGAAGCCGTGCTGGCCATTGCCCAATGGCTGCACCCATCAGCGTTCGGCCTGCCCGCGGACGGCTCGTGACCGAACCGCGAGACATGCCGGCCGGTATCAGCGGTCTTCCAGGTCGCCCTCGGTCTCCAGGTACGCCTGCCGCAGCGCGGCCAGCGTGCCGGGGTCCGGGGCGTCCCAGAGCTTGCGGTCGGCGGCCTCGAGCAGCCGTTCGGCGATGCCGTGCAGGGCCCAGGGGTTGGACCGGTTGAAGAACTCGCGCGTCTGCTCGTCGCGGACGTAGGTCTCGGCTAGCTTCTCGTACATCCAGTCCTCGACCACGCCCGCGGTCGCGTCGTAGCCGAACAGGTAGTCGACGGTCGCCGCTAGCTCGAACGCGCCCTTGTACCCGTGCCGCTTCATCGCCTCGACCCAGCGCGGGTTGATCACCCGGGCGCGGAACACGCGCGCGGTTTCCTCGGCGAGCGATCGGGTCCGGACGGTGTCCGGCCGGGTGGAGTCGCCGACGTACGCGCGCGGCGCCCGGCCGGTGAGCGCCCGGACGGTCGCGATCATCCCCCCGTGGTACTGGAAGTAGTCGTCGGAGTCGGCGATGTCGTGCTCGAGGGTGTCGGTGTTGTGCGCGGCCACCGCGATCCGCCGGTACGCCGTTTCCATATCGTCGCGCGCCGGCCTGCCGTCGAGGCCGCGGCCGTACGCGAAACCGCCCCACACGGCGTACACCTCGGCCAGGTCGGCGTCGTCGCGCCAGTTCCGCGCGTCGATCAGCGGCAGCAGCCCGGCGCCGTACGCGCCGGGCCTGGAGCCGAAGATCCGGGTGGTGGCGCGGCGCTCGTCCCCGTGCGCCGCGAGGTCGGCCCGCGCGTGGGCGCGGACGTAGTTGTCCTCGTCGGGCTCGTCAAGCCCGGCGACGAGCCGGACCGCGTCGTCCAGCGCCTGCACCACGTGCGGGAACGCGTCCCGGAAGAAGCCGCTGATCCGGACGGTCACGTCGATCCGCGGCCGGCCGAGCTCGCCGAGCGGGACCGGCTCGAGCGCGGTCAGCCGGCGGGACGCCTCGTCCCACACCGGGCGGACGCCGAGCAGCGCGAGCACCTCGGCGACGTCGTCACCCGAGGTGCGCATCGACGCGGTGCCCCAGACGGACAGGCCGACCGAGGGGGGGTAGGTCCCGGTGTCGGCCAGGTACCGCTCGAGCAGCGAGTCCGCCATCGCCTGGCCGGTCTGGAAGGCCAAGGGGGACGGCACGGCGCGCGGGTCGACCGAATAGAAGTTGCGCCCGGTCGGCAGCACGTTCACCAGCCCGCGCAGCGGTGAGCCGCTCGGCCCGGCCGGGACGAACCCGCCGTCGAGCGCGTGCAGGGTACGGCTGATCTCGTTCACCGTTTCCGCGAGCCGCGGCACCACCTCCGTGGCCCCGAAGGTGAGCACCTCGGCGACCCCGGGCGCCGCCGTTCCCAGCGTGGCCGCGACGACTCCCTCGACCGCGGCCGGGTCCCACCTCACGGACTCCATCGCCTCGACCAGCGCCCGGGCCCGGGCCTCGGCCTGGTCGGTGTCCACACGGTCGCCGGAGCGCTCGAGCAGGCCGAGCGCCTCCCGCAGGCCGGGGAGAGCCTGCGCCTGGCCGCCCCACATCTGCCGGGCCCGCAGGATGGCCAGGACCAGGTCAACCCGTGCCGCGCCGGCCGGTGCGACGCCGAGCACGTGCAGCCCGTCCCGGATCTGCGCGTCCTTGATCTCGCACAGCCAGCCGTCCACGTGCAGCAGGAACTCGTCGAACTCCGCGTCGTGCGGGCGCGCGTCGAGGCCGAGGTCGTGGTCGAGCCTGGCGGCCTGCATCAGCGTCCAGATCTGCGCCCGGACGGCCGGCAGCTTGGCCGGGTCGAGCGCCGCGATCTGCGCGTGCTCGTCCATCAACTGCTCAAGGCGCGCGATGTCGCCGTAGCTTTCCGCCCTGGCCATGGGCGGGATCAGGTGACCGATGAGGGTGGCGTGCACCCGGCGCTTGGCCTGCGTGCCCTCACCGGGGTCGTTGACGAGGAAGGGGTAGACCAGCGGGATGTCGCCGATCGCGGCGTCCGCGGCGCAGCCGGCCGACAGCGCGGCGGTCTTGCCTGGCAGCCACTCCAGGTTGCCGTGCTTGCCGGCGTGCACGACCGCGTGCGCCCCGAACACCTCGCGCAGCCAGTGGTAGGCGGCGAGGTAGTGGTGGCTCGGCGGCAGGTCCGGGTCGTGGTAGATCGCGACGGGATTCGCGCCGAACCCCCGTGGTGGCTGCACCATCACCACCACGTTGCCCGCCCGCAGCGCCGCCAGCACGATCTCGCCGTCCGGGTCGCGGCTGGAATCAACGAACAGCTCCCCGGGCGGCTCCCCCCAGTGCCCGATCACGGCCCCACGCAGCCCGGCGTCGAGGGTGGCGAACCAGGCCCGGTAGTCACCGGCGCTGATCCGTACCGGGTTGCCCGCGAGCTGCTCGTCGGTCAGCCACGTCTCGTCCTGCCCGCCGGCCGCGATGATCGCGTGGATGAGCGCGTCGCCGTCGCCCGCGGCCACGCCGGGAAGCTCGTCGCCGCCGATGTCGTAGCCAGCATCGGCCATCGCGGCCAGCAGCCGGACGACCGACGCGGGCGTGTCCAGCCCGACCGCGTTGCCGATCCGGGCGTGCTTGGTCGGGTACGCCGACAGCATGACCGCGATGCGCCGCTGCCCCGGCGGGATGTGCCGCAGGCGCGCGTGCTTGACGGCGATGGCGGCGACGCGGGCGGTGCGCTCGGGATCCGGGACGTAGCTGGCCAGGCCGTCCGGCCCGGTCTCCTTGAACGAGAACGGCACCGTGATCAGCCGGCCGTCGAACTCGGGGATCGCGATCTGCGTCGCGGCGTCCAGCGGTGTCAGGCCGCTGCCGCTCTCGGCCCA
Organism: Streptosporangiaceae bacterium; assembly: GCA_035505275.1. Taxonomy (GTDB): domain Bacteria; phylum Actinomycetota; class Actinomycetes; order Streptosporangiales; family Streptosporangiaceae; genus Palsa-504. The sequence goes on from DATJQX010000167.1 coordinate 32,093, forward strand.
CTGGTCCCGCGACGACGTCAGGCACAGGCCCTGCAGGATCGGCACGTCCAGCCCGGCCAGGGCGCCGGTATCCCACTCGTCATCCGCGCCGCCCGCGCCCGCCGCCGCAGGCAGCGTCCCTCCGGCCGCGAGCACGGTCACGACGACCACGTCCGCGGCCCGCAGCGCGTCGATCAGCGCGGGCTCGGCCGTGCGCAGCGAGGAGCAGAACACCGGCAGCGCCCGCCCGCCGGCCGCCGCCACGGCGTCGGCGAGCGCGTGCACGAAGCCCGTGTTGCCCGCCACGTGATGCGCCCGGTAGTACAAGATCGCCACGACAGGCCCCGGTGAGTCATCGGGCGCCGCGGGGCGGTCCAGCAGGCCCCACACTGGCATCGGTATCGGCGGCTCGAACCCCTCGCCGGTCAGCTCGATCGCGTCGGACAGGAACCTGGCCAGCTGCCGCAGGTTCTCCGGCCCGCCGTGCGCCAGGTAGGCGTGCGCCTCGGCCACGATGCCGCCCGCCACCGTCGACAGGTGCATGAGCTCCGCGTCGG
>DATJQX010000168.1:0-52271 GCA_035505275.1 Streptosporangiaceae bacterium
ACGGCGAGCGGCTCGACCTGGACCACGCCATCTACGTCTGCCTAGCCAACGCAGGACTCCGGGCCCGCCAGCGCGACCAGGCCCAGCGGCCAGAATCAACCGACCAGCAACCCGCCGACCAGCAACCCGCCGACCAGCAACGCCCGGACCCCCAAGACCAGCCCGAGCCGTTCCAACCGTCGCCTTGGGGCGTAAACCCGTTCGCCTGGACTGCGGCAAAGAACTACGAGTATCGAACCTCTGCGCCGGGGCAGCCAGGTCCAGGCGATGAGGCCGGCGCGGCAGACCGGCGGGAGGGGCCGAGCCGCGCTAGGGTAAGCAACACCGGTTGATGACCATGCGCGCCGCCCTTCCCGGGAGTGGCGGGGTGCGGCGTGCGCTGAGGGAGGCGGTTCGTCATGGCGGGATCCGGTGAGCCGTTCGCCCATCTGCACGTGCACACCGAGTACTCCATGCTTGACGGGGCCGCCCGACTCAAGGAACTGCTCGCCGAGGTCGCCGAACTTGGCATGACTCACGTGGCCATGACCGACCACGGCAACCTGTTCGGAGCCGCCGAGTTCCACCGGCAGGCCAAGCTGGCGGGCATCACGCCGGTCATCGGGATCGAGGCGTACGTCGCGCCTGAGGCCAGGGGCAGCCAGCAGCGCGTCTTGTGGGGCCAGCCGCACCAGAAGAAAGACGACATCTCCGCCAACGGCGCGTACCTGCACAAGACCATCTGGGCCAAGGACTCCGAAGGCCTGCACAACCTGTTCCGGCTGTCCTCACGCTCCTACGCCGAAGGCTGGATGATCAAGTGGCCCCGGATGGACAAGGAGCTCATCGCGGCGCACGTCGGCGGGCTGATGGCCTCCACCGGCTGCCCGTCCAGTGACGTGCAGACCAGGCTGCGCCTCGGCCAGTTCGACGAGGCCCTCAAGGCCGCCGCCGAGTGGCAGGACATCTTCGGGAAGGAAAACTACTTCCTCGAGCTGATGGACCACGGCCTGGACATCGAGCGCCAGGTCCGCGCCGGGCTGGTCGAGATCGGCAAGAAGCTGGGCATTCCGCCGGTCGTCACCAACGACTCGCACTACACCCGGCAGCAGGACGCCCAGGCGCAGGACATGCTGCTCTGCATCCAGACGGGCAAGACCCTGGCCGACGAGGACAGGTTCCGGTTCGACGGCAGCAGCTACTTCATCAAGCCCGCCGCCGAGATGTACCGGGTGGACGGCAGCGACCTGTGGCAGGAGGGCTGCCGCAACAGCCAGCTGCTGATCGCCGACCGGGTCGACGCCACCGGCATGTTCGAGTACCGGAACCTGATGCCGCGATTCCCGCTCCCGGAGGGCTTCGAATCCGAGGCCGATCTGTTCGCCGCCGAGGTCTGGAAGGGCATGGACCGCCGCTATCCCGGCGGCTACGACGAGCAGAGAAAAAATCAGGCCGAATACGAGATCAAGATCATCTGCCAGATGGGGTTCCCTGGGTACTTCCTCGTGGTCGCGGACTTCATCATGTGGGCGAAGAACAACGGGATCGCGGTCGGCCCTGGCCGCGGTTCCGCGGCGGGCTCGATCGTCTCCTACGCGCTGGGCATCACCGACCTGGACCCGATCATGCACGGGCTGATGTTCGAGCGGTTCCTCAATCCCGAACGCCTGTCCATGCCCGACATCGACGTGGACTTCGACGAGCGCGGGCGCGCCGACGTGATCAGGTACGTGACCCAGAAGTGGGGTTCGGACCGGGTAGCGCAGATCGTCACCTTCGGCACGATCAAGGCGAAGGCCGCCATCAAGGACTCCTGCCGAGTACTCGGCCACCCCTACGCGCTGGGGGACCGGATCACCAAGGCGTTCCCGCCGATGGTGCTGGGCAAGGACATCCCGCTCTCGGCGATCTTCGACGAAAAGCACGAGCGGTACGCCGAGACGTCGGAGCTCCGCTCCATGTACGAGGCCGAACCCGACGTCAAGCAGGTCATCGACACCGCGCGCGGCATCGAGGGGCTGATCCGCCAGCCCGGCGTCCACGCGGCCGGGGTCATCATGTCCGCCGAACCGCTGACCGACCACATCCCGGTCTGGACCCGGCATTCCGACGGCGCGGTCATCACGCAGTTCGACTACCCGACCTGCGAGAACCTCGGCCTGCTGAAGATGGACTTCCTCGGCCTGCGCAACCTGACGATCATGGCCGACGCCATCGCGTCGATCGAGAAGAACCGGAAAGTATCGATCGACCTGCTGAGCCTGCCCCTTGACGACAAGCCGACCTACGAGATGCTGGCCCGCGGTGACACGCTGGGCGTGTTCCAGCTGGACGGCGGGGCGATGCGCTCGCTGCTGCGGATGATGCGGCCGGACAACTTCGAGGACATCTCCGCCGTGAACGCCTTGTACCGGCCCGGTCCGATGGGCGTCAACTCGCACATCAACTACGCGCTGCGCAAGACCGGCCGGCAGGACATCACCCCGATCCACCGGGAGCTGGAAGAACCGCTCAAGGAGGTCCTCGAGCCCACCTACGGCCTGATCGTCTACCAGGAGCAGGTGCAGAAGGCGGCGCAGATCCTGGCCGGCTACTCGCTCGGCCAGGCCGACCTGCTGCGCCGCGCGATGGGCAAGAAGAAGAAGGAGATCCTGGACAAGGAGTACGTCCCGTTCCAGGAGGGCTGCCGGCAGCACGGCTACTCCGACCAGGCGATCAAGGCGATCTGGGACGTGCTCGTCCCGTTCTCCGGGTACGCGTTCAACAAGTCGCATACCGCCCCGTACGCCCTGATCGCGTACTGGACCGCGTTCCTGAAGGCGAACTACCCGGCCGAGTACATGGCCGCCCTGCTGTCCTCCGTCGCCGACGACAAGGACAAGTCGGCGCTGTACCTGAACGAGTGCCGGCGGATGGGCATCAAGGTGCTGCCGCCCGACGTCAACGAGTCGGTGGCGACGTTCGCCGCGATCGGTCGGGACATCAGGTTCGGCCTGACGGCCATCCGCAACGTGGGCGCCAACGTGGTCGAGGCGATCATTGCCGCGCGCAAGTCCAAGGGCGGGTTCACTGGCTTCGCCGACTTCTTGCGCAAGGTCCCCCTGGTGGTGTGCAACAAGCGGGTCATCGAGTCGCTGGTCAAGGCGGGCGCGTTCGACTCGTTCGGCGATGCGCGCAAGGGCCTGGTGCTTGTGCACGAGCAGGCGGTCGACGCCGTGATCGACGTCAAGCGCAACGAGGCCATCGGGCAGGACTCGCTGTTCGGCGACGACGCCGAGGCCGAGGCGGTCTTCGACGTGCCCATCCCGGCGGGGGAGTGGGACAAGCCCACGCTGCTGAACTTCGAGCGCGAGATGCTTGGGCTCTACGTTTCGGACCACCCGCTGTTCGGCATTGAGCACATCCTCGCTGCAGAGAGCGATTGCTCTCTTGCTGAGCTGATGTCTGATGATGCCGAACGACCTCGTGGTGACCGTCCTGAGGCGCAGATTGTCCGGGTGGGCGGCATCTTGTCGGGGGTGCAGCGCAAGGTAACCAAGCAGGGTAACCAGTGGGCGGCCGCCATCTTGGAGGACCTGGCCGGGGCGATCGAGGTGCTGTTCTTCCCGCAGACCTACTCCTCGTACGCCGCCTCGATCACCGAGGACGCGGTGGTCGTAGTCAAGGGCAGGGTAGACCGCAGGGACGACGTGCCCAAGCTGATCGCCATGGACCTGACCGTCCCCGACACCTCGGTGGCGGACGGCGCCCCCTTCGTGGTGTCCCTCCCGGTCGCCAGGTGCGTGCCGCCGGTGGTGGAGCGGCTCAGGGAAGTGCTGGTCACCCACCCGGGGCCGACGCAGGTGCACCTGCGTCTTCGCGGTCCCGAGCGCACCACGATCGTGCGACTTGACGACAAGCTCCGCGTGGCCGCCTCGGCCGCCCTGATCGGCGATCTGAAGCAGCTACTCGGTCCGGCCTGCGTCAGCTAGGCTCGGGGCCGATCAGCTGGTCGAGGAACGAACGGTACATCCGCAGCGTCTCGCGCAGCGTCTCGGTGTCGACCGTCCCGGCGCTGTCCCAGCGGCCGCGCAGCCCCCGCTGCCGTTCGGCGATGGCGGCCTCAAGCCTCGCGGCCACCTGCGCGATGGCGTCGGCTGCCTCGGTCACCGAGACACGGGGGTCATCGACGAACTTGTACTGTATCCGGTGCCACTGCGCCCGAACGTCCCCCGCATCGGGGATCAGGCTTGCGTACCCGCTCTCCCCGAGCGGGAGCGTGGTTCCGGACTGGCCGGGACGAAGCTCCGCCTCCGGTTCCGGTTCGGTTTCCGGCTCAGCAAGTGCCGGAGCCGCGTGCCGCCCCTGGTCGCCAGCCGACGCCGTGGCCAGGGGGATCGGGACGGTCTGGATCTCCCCGGCCGATCGCGACGTGGCACCAGCCGGCGTCATCGAGGGGTCCGTGGCCTCGTGTCCGTTTGGGGATGAGTCGTCGGCGCCGGGCTCGGTGGCCGGTACGCTGATGCTCGCCGCCGCGTCCTCGGCCGGGGCCGCGGGGCCCGTGCCGGGGCCCGTGCCGGGGTCAGTGGCCGGCTCGCTGACGCTGGCCGAGGTGTCCTCGTCCGTCCTGGCCGCCGGGTCCCCGGCCGCGGGGTCCTCGGTAGCCTCATCCTCGCCCACATCCCAGTAGTCGCTTTGCCCGGCATCCGGACTGCTCACCGCGCCCTCCTCTTCTTCCTCAGGCGTCTCGTCCGGCTCCTGGTCGGTCGGCGGGTCGGCCTGGTCGGCGCGCGAGGCCACCTTCTGGAAGTGGGTCATCGGCGGGACCTGACCCGCCGGGGGCACGGTGGGCTCGTCGTTCGGTACCACTTCGCCGCGGACCACGTAGCCGGGGTTGGCCGGCTGGCCCCACTGGTCCTGCGTCATGAGATCACCCTTCCTGCTGGACGACTGTCATTCCGTGCCCGCGGTGCGGGCGCCGCTGCGCGCGGTGAGTTCGCGCCGGTCCGCGGTCCCGGCCTGCTCGCCGAGCAGGTCTTCGAACAGCGCGCGGCACCGGATCAGGGCCTGCCTGAGATCCTCGGTGGCCGCGGAGTCCAGCTCTACCTCGCGGACCCGCCGGTAACCCTGCAGCGGGTCGCCGTGGTAGACGGACAGCGCCTCCATGCTGGCGTCGCGGTCGTCGGCCGGGTAGCCACGGGCCCGCATGACGTCCCAGATCAGCGCGTCAGCGGCGGATACCGCCTCGGCCGGCGCGTCCACGAACCGCTCCTGGACCGCGGGCCAGTCGGCGCCGTAGCTCGCCTGCTGCTCGGCCGACAGCGGGTGGATGCCGAGCTCGTCGGCCCGCCGCTGCCGCGCGGAAAGCTCGGCGTCGGCCTTCTTGGTGCCCACTTCCTTGACCAGACGGTCGTATTCGGCACCGAACTGGCGACGCATCCTGGCCCGTCGTAGCTGCGGTATGGCGACCGCCGCCACGGCGATGAGGGCGATGACGACGACGATCGCGATGATCGCACCGGTGGACATGATTACCTCCCGTGGGGGTCGAATCACACGTCCGACTCCCCCGGTTGGGCGGGGTTAAACGGCTCTATCGTGTCACTGCCTGCCCGCGGTGCCCAGGGCGGGGGGCATGGACAGGTACGATCGTCCCCGGAGCGAATCCGGCGTTGAGGGAGGACCGACGAAGGGGCGACTGGCGGCGTTCGCGGTTGGGCTCGCGGGCAGCGCGGTACTCGGCGTCGTGGCCGGGCTCATCTGGGCCGCGGTCGCGCCGCGGGCGCTGTTGCAGGAGGTCGCCAGCGGCGAGGCCCAGGTCGTCAACGTCGAAACCAGCGCGTACATCGTCGCGGACGCCTGGTTCTGCCTGATCGGCGCGGTGGGCGGGCTGATCACCGGCGTGCTCGGCTACACCATCCTGATCCGCCGGGCTGGCTGGCCGGCGACCGCGGGCCTGGTGCTCGGCGCGCTGGCCGCTGCCCTGGTCGCGTTGTGGGTCGGGAGCAACATCGGCCTGGGGACGTATAACCACCTGCTCGCGTCGAGCCAGGTCGGAGCCTACTTCAACTCCTCGCTGGCGCTCGGGGCCAAGAGCGCGCTGGTTTTCTGGCCCCTGCTCACCTCGGTCGTCGTCCTGATGGCCGAGACCGGTTCCCGCGGCTCGAACCAGCCGCTCGCCGGCGTCGTCGGACCTCAAGGCGCCCAGCCGGGATGGCCGGCCGACGACGGGCACGCTCCGTAGACTAGGCACGTGATTTCCCGTATCGACCTGCGCGGGCGCGCGCCGGGTGACCTGAGCCGCACCGCGCTGGCCGGCGTCCTGCCGCGCGCCGCCACCGACGTCGAGGCCGCCGTGGCGCGGATCCGACCCGTGTGCGATGACGTCAGGCAGCGCGGCGCGCAGGCGGTGCGCGAGTACACGGCGCGCTTCGACGGGGTGGACCTGGCCACCACGCTGGTACCGCCCGAGGCGCTGGACGCGGCCCTGGCCGGGCTGGACCCGGAGGTCAGGCGCGCCCTGGAAGAGGCGGTCCGCCGCACCAGGCGCGTGCACGGCGCGCAGCTTCCGGCGGAGATCGTGACCCGGGTCACCGACGGGCTGACCGTCACCGGCCGCTTCGTCCCGGTCGGCCGGGCCGGGGTGTACGTGCCGGGCGGGCTGGTCGCCTACCCGTCGTCGGTGGTGATGAACGTCGTCCCGGCACAGGCCGCGGGCGTCGAGTCCATCGCCGTCGCGTCGCCGCCGCAAGCCGACCAGGGAGGGCTGCCGCACCGGTCCGTGCTGGCCGCCTGCGCCCTGCTCGGGGTGCGCGAGGTCCACGCGGCGGGCGGGGCGCAGGCGCTGGCCATGTTCGCCTACGGCACCGCCGACTGCGCGGCGGTCGACGTCATCACCGGCCCGGGCAACGTATACGTCGCCGCCGCCAAGCGCGTGCTGCGCGGCGTCGTCGGGACCGACGGCGAGGCCGGCCCGACCGAGGTGGCGATCATCGCCGACGAGAGCGCGGACCCCGCCTATGTCGCGGCCGACCTGATCGCGCAGGCCGAGCATGACGAACTGGCCGCCTGCCTGCTCGTCACCCCCGACGCGGGCCTGGCCGGCAACGTGGCGGCAGAGCTCGCCCGGCAGGTACCGGCGACCAGGCACCGCGAGCGGGTAGAAGCCGCCTTGGGCGGCCAGTCCGCGTGCGTCCTCGTCGATGACCTCGACGCGGCGCTCGCGGTCAGCGACGCGTGGGCGCCCGAGCACCTGGAGATCCAGGCCAGGGACGCCGCCAAGCTGGCCGCGCGGGTCACCAACGCGGGCGCGGTGTTCGCCGGCCCGTATTCGCCGGTGTCGCTGGGAGACTACCTGGCCGGCTCGAACCACGTACTGCCGACCGGGGGGACCGCGCGGCACACCAGCGGCCTGTCCGTGTTCCCGTTCCTGCGGTTGGTCAACGTGGTGGAGTGCAACCGCCAGGCGCTGGCCGCCACGGCGCCGCTGATCGACGCGCTCGGCGGCGCCGAGGACCTGGCCGCGCACGTAGCCGCCGTCCGGGTCAGGGTGCCGCGGGACCACGGGATGGTGTCGTGAAGGTGTCGCCACCGCACGTTCGGGATGATCTGAAGGACCTGCATCCGTACGGCGCGCCGCAGATCGACGTACCCGTGCGGCTGAACACCAACGAGAACCCGTACCCGCCGAGCCCGCGGCTGCAGCGGGCGATCGCGGACGCGGTGACGCAGACGACAGGGACGCTGAATCGCTACCCGGACCGGGACGCGGTGGAGCTGCGCAAGGACCTGGCCGACTACCTCGGGCACGGGCTGACCGCCCGCCACGTGTGGGCGGCCAACGGGTCGAACGAGATCATCCAGCAGGTCCTGCAGGCCTTCGGCGGCCCCGGGCGGCGGGCGCTCGGGTTCGAGCCGAGCTACTCCATGCACCCGCTGATCGCCACGGTGACGTGCACCGAATGGGTGGCCGCGGACCGCGGCGAGGACTTCGGCCTGGAAAGCGACCGGGCCGCGGGCGCGGTCGCCCGCGCGCAGCCCAGCGTCGTGTTCCTCACCTCGCCGAACAACCCCACGGGCACCTCCTCCCCGCCGAGCGTGATCGAGGCCATCTGCGACGCGGCGCCCGGCCTGGTGGTGGTGGACGAGGCGTACGCGGAATTCGCCCGCGAGGGGTCGCCGAGCGCGCTTGGCCTGCTGCCCCGCTACCCGAACCTCGTGGTCTGCCGGACGATGTCCAAGGCGTTCGCCATGGCCGGCACCCGGCTCGGCTACCTCGCCGGTGCCCCCGAGGTCATCGAGAAGCTGCTGCTCGTCCGGCTGCCGTACCATCTGTCCGCCGTCACCCAGGCGGTGGCCCGGGCCGCGCTCGCCCACGCCGCCGAGCCGCTGGCGACCGTGGCCGTCCTGCGGGCCGAACGGGACGCGCTGGTCGCCTGGCTCAGGCGGCGAGGTCTGACCGTGGCCGATTCGGACGCGAACTTCGTCCTGTTCGGCGAGTTCGCGTCCAGGCACCTCCTCTGGCAGGAGCTGGTCGACCGCGGCGTGCTGATCCGCGAGGTCGGCCCGCCGCGCTGGCTGCGCGTCTCGGTCGGGACGCCGGAGGAGATGGCGGCGTTCCGGACGGCGCTCGACGAGGTGCTCGGCGGGGGACAGTCATGACCAACCGGACGGCGCGGGTCGAGCGGGTTACCCGCGAGACGCAGATCCTCGTCGAGCTCGACCTCGACGGCACGGGGAAGGTCGAGGTCGGCACCGGGGTCCCGTTCTTCGACCACATGCTCGCCCAGCTCGGCAAGCACGGCTGCCTCGACCTGACCGTGCGGGCGAAGGGCGACACCGACATCGACGCGCACCACACGGTGGAGGACACGGCCATCGCCCTCGGCCAGGCGCTGCGCGAGGCGCTCGGCGACAAGGCGGGCATCACGCGGTTCGGCGACGCGCTGGTCCCGCTGGACGAGACGCTGGTCCAGGTCGCGGTGGACCTGTCCGGGCGGCCCTATGTGGTGCACCACGAGCCGTCCGGGATGGCGCCGCTGATCGGCACCTACGACACCACGCTGACCAGGCACTTCTTCGAGTCGATGGCCACCTCCGCCGGCATCTGCCTGCACGTGCGTGTCGTCGAGGGCCGTAATCCGCACCACATCGTCGAGGCGCAGTTCAAGGCGGTAGCGCGGGCGCTGCGCGCCGCCGCGGCGCCTGACCCCCGGGTGGGCGGCATCCCGAGCACCAAGGGCGTGCTCTAAAGTGCCGCGCGTGGTCGTGCTCGACTACGGGTCGGGGAACTTGCGCTCCGCGCAGCGCGCGCTTGAGCGGGCCGGCGCGCAGGTGCAGGTGAGCGCGGACACCGGCGACGCCCTGGAGTGCGACGGGCTGGTCGTGCCTGGCGTGGGCGCGTTCGCGGCCTGCATGGCCGGGCTGCGGGTGGTGGGCGGAGACAAGCTGATCGCGCGCCGCCTCGAGCTCGGCCGCCCGGTGCTCGGCATCTGCGTCGGCATGCAGGTGCTCTTCTCCGCCGGGGTGGAGCACGGGGCCTGGACCGAAGGCTGCGGGGCCTGGCCGGGCACGGTAGACCGGCTGGACGCGATCGTGCTCCCGCATATGGGCTGGAACACCGTGTCGGCTGCGCCCGGCTCGGCGCTGTTCGCCGGGATCCCGCCCGGGACGCGGTTCTACTTCGTGCACTCCTACGCGCTCCGGGCCGCCGGGTCGGACTACCTGGCCGGGGCGGGCGCGCTGGTCTCCTGGACCGAGCACGGCGAGCGGTTCGCCGCCGCCGTCGAGCAGGGCGCGCTGGCCGCGACCCAGTTCCACCCTGAGAAATCCGGCGACGCCGGCGCCGTCCTGCTCGCGAACTGGCTGGGGACGCTATGAAAGCGCTGGAGTTGCTGCCCGCGGTCGACGTCACCGCCGGCCAGGCGGTCCGCCTCGTCCAGGGCGTGGCGGGCAGCGGGCGCGAGTACGGCGACCCGATCGAGGCGGCGCTCGGCTGGCAGCGCGCCGGGGCGTCGTGGGTCCACCTGGTCGACCTGGACGCGGCCTTCGGGCGCGGGTCGAACGCGGACCTGCTGGCGGACGTGGTGCGCCGGGTGGACGTCGCCGTCGAGATGTCCGGCGGCATCAGGGACGAGGAGTCCATGTCCCGCGCGCTGCGCACCGGCTGCGCCAGGGTCAACATCGGCACGGCGGCGCTGGAGAACCCGGAGTGGGTGCGATCGGTCATTGGGCGCTTCGCGGACCGGGTCGCCGTCGGCCTGGATGTCCGGGGCACCCGGCTGGCCGCCCGTGGCTGGACCGCCGAGGGCGGTGACCTGTACGAGACCCTGGACAGGCTAAACGCCGACGGCTGCGCCAGGTACGTGGTCACGGACGTACTTAAGGACGGCACGCTGCGCGGCCCGAACCTGTCGCTGCTGCGGGACGTGTGCGGGCGCACGTCCGCGCCGGTGGTAGCCAGCGGGGGAGTGTCCAGCCTGGCCGACCTGCGCACCCTGGCCGCGCTCGTCCCGCTGGGCGTGGAAGGTGCCATCATCGGCACCGCCCTGTACGAGGGGGCGTTCACCCTGGAACAGGCCCTCGCCGAAGTAGCCATAACCCCCCAGACGACTCAATGAATGTGACAACCTACCCGGAAGACACGGGACGTTGTCACAACCATTGGTCTTCACCTGCTGCGCCATGTGACTGGAGATGGAGGAGAGCATGGTGAGACCGAGTCGCCAGGCGGCACGGTGACGGTCGCGGTGCGGGTCATCCCGTGCCTGGATGTGGACGCCGGGCGGGTGGTCAAGGGCGTGAACTTCCGCGGGCTGCGCGACGCGGGGGACCCGGTGGAACTGGCCGCCCGCTACGACGCCGAGGGCGCCGACGAGCTGACCTTCCTGGACATCACCGCGTCAAGCGACGGCCGCCAGACCATGGACGACGTGGTGCGGCGCACCGCTGAGCAGGTGTTCATCCCGCTGACCGTGGGCGGGGGGATCCGCAGCGTCGCGGACGCGGACCGGCTGCTCCGGGCCGGGGCCGACAAGATCTCGCTCAACACCGCCGCGATTGCCAGGCCGGAACTGCTGGCCGAGGCGGCGCAGCGGTTCGGGTCGCAGTGCGTCGTCCTCTCGGTGGACGCGCGCCGGGCCGCGCCCGGGCTGACCCCGAGCGGCTTCGAGGTGACCACGCACGGCGGGCGGACCGGGGCCGGGCTCGATGCGGTGGAATGGGCCCGCCAGGCGACCCAGCTCGGCGCGGGCGAGATCCTGCTGAACTCCATGGACGCCGACGGCACCACGACGGGGTTCGACCTGGAGCTGATCCGGGCCGTGCGGGCCGTGGTCACCGTGCCCGTGATCGCCAGCGGCGGCGCAGGCGACCTGGGCCACTTCGCGCCCGCCGTCGCCGCCGGCGCGGACGCGGTTCTGGCCGCCAGCGTGTTCCACTTCGGCACCCTGCGCATCAGCGAGGTCAAGGGCGCCCTGCGCAGCGCGGGTCACCCCGTCCGCTGAAACTGCCCGTGCGGGGGTTAGTGGCCCGTACCGGTCGCTCCCGAGGTGTCGGGAACCGCGGAGCTGGCCGTGGCCATCGCGGCGCCGACGATGCCCGCGTCGTTGAGCAGGGCCGCGGGGACGATGCGGGCGCGGATGCCGGTCAGCCGCGGCACCCACTTCTCCGACTCCTTGCTGATCCCGCCGCCGACGATGATCAGGTGCGGCGAGAGCAGCGCCTCTATGTGCTGGAGGTACTCCTCGACGCGTTCGGCCCACTTGCCCCAGCTCAGGTCGTGCGCCTCCTTGGCGTGCTCGGAGGCGCGCGACTCCGCGTCGTGGCCGCGGATCTCGACGTGCCCGAACTCGGTGTTCGGCACCAGCACGCCCCGGGTGAACAGCGCGCTGCCGATGCCGGTGCCGAACGTCAGCATCAGCACCGTGCCGTGCTCGCCGACCCCGGCGCCGAACGTCATCTCCGCCACGCCCGCGGCGTCCGCGTCGTTGAGGACCCGGACCGGGTCCTCGGTGGCCTTGCCGAACAGTTCGGCCGCGTTCACCCCGATCCAGGACTTATCCAGGTTGGCGGCGGTCCTGGTCACGCCGTCGGTGACGACGCCGGGGAAGGTGATGCCCACCGGTCCGGACCAGCCGAACGAGGTGGTGAGCTCCTTCACCACGCCCGCCACCGCATCCGGCAGGGCCGGGTGCGGCGTGTCGATCTTCTGCCGGGCGGCGAGCAGCTTCCCGGTGTCCGTGTCGACGGGAGCGGCCTTGATGCCGGTGCCTCCGATGTCAATGCCGAGTGCGTGCATGGCCATAGAGTATTCAACCGTGCTCGTTCCGAGCCGTCGGCGGGACGGGTAAGTTCGGGAGCCGTGCTCGTTCCGAGCCGTCGGCGGGACGGGTAAGTTCGGCAGTGGTGCTCGTTCCGAACCGTCGGCGGGACGGGTAACCTCGCCAGTAGGGCATCTGTTCGGTGCTGGTGCTCGGGGGCGTTCTCGAAGGAGGATGCGGCAGATGAACTGGTTCAAGGTCGCCGCCATCGGCGTCGGCATACTCATCGCGTTCCTGGTCGGCGGTTGGATCATCGGGTTCGTCATTCACGCCGTTCTCGACCTGGTGATCGCCGCGGCCGTGGTCGGTGCGATCGTCGTCGCCGTCAAGATGGCGCGCTCCCGTAAGCAGGTCTCGGGCAAGCGGGAGGAAAAGCAGGTCCGCGAGCCCGACTACAGCGAGTACTCAAGGCCGCTGCCGCGGGCCGACATCGAGCCCGTGACCCCCCAGCCCGGAAGGCAGGGCTCGCAGGACGTTGACGACGAGTTGGCCAGGCTCAAGCGCGAGATGGGCCGCTAGGCCCGTCAACCCGGGCTGGGCGTCTACCGCGCGCTGGCCCCGGTAAGCCGCTGCACGGCCGCGTCGGTCCCGTCGAAGCGGACGCCCGCCGCGCCCGTGCGGCCCATCACCCACATGGTGAGTTCCGCCGGGCTGCCGATGACCGTCACTACGGGGGTGGCATTCTTCGCCGTGATCCGGTAGGCGCGACCGTCTGCTCCCGTATCCTCCCGGGCCAGTTCGACGCCTACCGGGGCCCGGCGGAGCATGAACTTGGCCAGCCGCAGCCGCTGCCAGAGCTGGTCCGACTCCCCGCTGTCGATCTGCCTGGGCTCCCAGCCTGGCGCGCCGCGCCGCACGTCCTCGTGGTGCACGAAGAATTCCACGAGGTTGGCTCGCTCGTCCATGCCCGGGATCGCCATGAACGACGTCATCGGCGGGCCGGACCTGATCATCCGTACCAGGTCGGCAAAGGGCGTCCGGTCCCGGATCCGTTGCTGCACCCGGGCCGTGTACCCGGCCAGCGGGCCGCCCAGGACGCCGGCCGCGGCGTCGGGCCGGCGTTCGCGCAGCACGAGGTGCGCGGCGAGGTCACCGGTGGTCCACCCTTCGCACAGCGTTGGCGCGTCCGGGCCTGTCTTGTCCAGCAGCGCGCACAGCGCGAGGCGCTCGTCTCGGGAGTAGGTCACCTGCTGATGGTAGGCGCCGTTGCTACCCTGACTGAAGTCATGACGAAATGAGGCAGCGATGCTTGATCCTGCCATCGCCGCGCGGCTGAAACGGGACGCTTCCGGGCTGATCGCGGCGATCGCCCAGCAGTACGACACCGGCGAGGTGCTGATGCTCGGCTGGATGGACGACGAGGCGCTGCATCGCACCCTCACCACCGGCCGGTGTACCTACTGGTCGCGCAGCCGCCAGGAGTACTGGGTCAAGGGCGAGACATCCGGGCACCAGCAATGGGTCAAGTCGGTCGCGCTCGACTGCGACGGCGATGCTCTCCTGGTCAAGGTGGACCAGGTGGGCGCGGCCTGCCACACCGGCGACCGGACCTGCTTCGACGCGGATGTGCTGAACGCCGTCCAGGGGAGTCCAGTGGAGCGGGCAACCCGGTCATGAGCGGAGGGAACCCAGCGCGTCAGTTCGTGCTCGTCCTCGTGGTCTGCGCGGCAGGAGCCGGGCTCATCGTCCTGGCCGTGCGTCCGGCCTGGGCGCACGGGGTCTTCACGGCTCCGCACCCGCTGCCCGCGCAGGACATCGCCGTCTCCGGTCAGCAGCTTGTCCCCCTGGCAAGCGCGCTCGCGCTCGCGGCGCTGGCCTGCCTGGCGGCGGTCATCGCCACCCGGTCGCTGGCCAGGCGCGTCGCCGGGGTCCTGCTCGCGATCCTCGGCGCGGGCGCGGCGGCTGCCGCGGCCGCCCCGGTAACCGCATCGGCGGTACTCGCGGCGGCCCGGGCGCAGGCCGCGTCTGGCGCCCCGGGCGGGTCTACCACCGGCGGTACCTCCTCGGGCAGTACCGCGCACGTGCTGATCCTGACGGGCGCGGCCGGGCACGCCGTCATGACCGGGACGCCCTGGCGCGCGGTCGCGGTCTGCGGCGCGGTTGCGGTGGTGCTAGCCGGCCTGGCCACCGCGTGGCGCGGCCCGCGCTGGCCGGTGATGTCGACCCGGTTCGAACGGGAACGTACCGTGTCCGCCAGCGCCAGCGCCAGCGCCGATTCCGCGACGATCTGGGAGTCGCTCAGCCGGGACCTGGACCCCACGGTCGAGGACGGAACGGACCGCCAGGACCTGTCCGGTGACCGGACCCCCGGCTGACGCCGGCTCCCCGGCTGACGCCCGGCGCGTCTCGGTCCTCCTCGCCGAGCACGAGCCCGAGGTCGCCGAGATGTCCGCGCGCTACCTGCGCCGGGACGGACTGCGCGTCCGGCTGGTCACCAGCCCGGCGCTGGCGCTGGCCGAGCTGACCGGCGGCCCCGACGCCGCCGCGGTGATCGACCTCACCATGCCCGGCCTGGATCCAAGGCGGATCCGCCGCGCCCTGCGGACCCCGGTCATCTTCCTGGCGGCAGGCTCAGGCGGCCCGCGCCCCCGCGGCCTGGCCGTCCACGGCCAGCGCCGCTGGCTGGCCCGGCCGTTCAGCCCCCGGCAGCTGGTGACGATGGTCCGCGCCGTGCTGGCCCAGGCGGAGGCACAGGTCGAGGCGCGGGCGGCGACCCAGGCCGCCGGGCCGGGACGGCCACCACCCGCCGAGCCGGACCCCGGCGGCTGGCGGCTCGATCGCGCGAGCCGGTCCGCGGTGGCCGGCGGTCACCGCGTACCGCTGACCCCGACCGAGTTCGCGGTGCTCGCGACCCTGGCGGCCAGCCCTGGCCGGGTCCTGTCCCGGCCGCAGCTGCTCGCGGCCGCAGGCCGCCACGGTACGGGCGACCGGGCCGCCGACGTGCTGATCGCCCAGCTCCGGGCCAAGCTCGGGCCGGACCCGGATACCTGCGTGATCAGGACGATCCGCGGCGTCGGCTACATCCTGGACCGGTGACCGGCGGGCCGCCCGCAGTGGCAGGATCGTGCTTAAAGCCGGAAAGGAGCGGGTAAGGGCAGGCGCGGTGGCTGACGCCAAGGCCAAGACGGCAAGACCAAGACGGCAAGACTAACCTGCGCAACCTGGAGATGGAGTGCAACCCAGGGGGGCAGTTCTGGATGGCCCCATGCGGCCGGGCTACCATCGGTGGCGCAACAGTACCGACGACAGGAGACGATCGAACCGCGTGAGTGTGCTCGACGAGATCCTTGACGGCGTGCGTGCCGATCTCGCCGAACGGCAGCGGCGTGTCTCTCTGGACCAGCTCAAGGAGATGGCACGGCGGGCGCCGTCACCGCGGGATGCGATGGCCGCGCTCAAGGCCGAGGGCGTCAGCGTGATCGCCGAGGTGAAGCGGGCCAGCCCGTCCCGCGGCAAGCTGGCCACCATCGCCGATCCGGCCGCGCTGGCCTCCGAATACGAAGCCGGCGGCGCGAAGATCATCAGCGTGCTGACCGAGCCGCGCTGGTTCGGCGGGACGCTGGAGGATCTTGACGCCGTGCGCCGGGCGGTGCAGGTGCCCGTGCTGCGCAAGGACTTCGTGATCAGCTCCTACCAGCTCTGGGAGGCGCGGGCCCGCGGCGCGGACGTGATCCTGCTGATCGTCGCGGCGCTTGAGCAGAGCGCGCTGGTCTCGCTGGTCGAGCGGGCCGTATCGATCGGCCTGCTGCCGCTCGTCGAAGTCCACGCCGAGCCCGAACTCGACCGTGCGGTCGACGCCGGCGCCACCGTGATCGGCGTCAACGCGCGCAACCTGGCCACGCTCAAGGTGGACCGGGGGATCTTCGGCCGGGTCGCGGGCCAGATCCCCGAGGGGATCGTCAAGATCGCCGAGTCCGGCGTCCGCGGGCCGCGCGACCTGCTCGCCTACGCCGCGTCGGGCGCCGACGCCGTGCTCGTGGGCGAGAGCCTGGTCAGCGAGAAAGACCCGCGCATGGCCGTGGCCGACCTAGTGACCGCGGGCTCGCACCCCGCGCTCCGCGGTGAGCGCGGATGAGCCCAAGCGACGCCGATCCCAAACCGCCCAAACCGCCCAAGGCGCCTAAACCGCCCGCGCGGCCCGCCGAGCCCGACATCGCCCCCGTGCCCGACACCCTCGGGCACTTCACGGTGGCAGGCGGGCCGGACGGGCAGGCCATCGCGTACGGCGGGCGGTTCGCCCCGGAAGCGCTCACGGCGGCGCTCGACGAACTGGCCGTCGCCTACGCACACGCCCGAACGGACCCGGCGTTCCGTGCCGAACTCGACGGCCTGCTCCACGGCTACGCTGCCCGTCCGACGCTGCTGACCAGGGCGCACCGGTTCGGCGAGGAGGCGGGCGGGTGCACCGTCCTGCTCAAGCGCGAGGACCTGACCCACACCGGCTCGCACAAGATCAACAACGTGCTCGGCCAGGTGCTGCTGGCCAGGCGGATGGGCAAGACCCGGGTGATCGCGGAGACCGGGGCCGGCCAGCACGGCGTCGCCACGGCGACGGCGGCGGCGCTGCTCGGCCTGGACTGCGCGGTCTACATGGGCGAGGAGGACACCCACCGGCAGGCGCTGAACGTGTCCCGGATGCGGATGCTGGGCGCCGAGGTCATCGCGGTCACCACCGGAACCCGCACGCTCAAGGACGCGATGAACGAGGCGTTCCGTGACTGGGTGGCCTCCGTCGGGCACACGCATTACTGCATCGGCTCGGTGGGCGGCCCGCACCCGTTCCCGATGATGGTCAGGGACTTCCAGCGGGTGATCGGCCAGGAGGCGCGCGAGCAGGTCCTGGCCCAGACCGGACGGCTGCCGGACGCGGTGATCGCGTGCGTCGGCGGCGGCTCCAACGCCATCGGGATCTTCCACGCCTTCATCCCCGACGCCCGGGTCCGCCTGATCGGCTGCGAGGCCGGCGGCGACGGCCTGGACACGGGCCGCCACGCGGCGACGCTGACCGGCGGATCTCCCGGCGTCCTGCACGGCATGCGGACCTTCGTCCTCCAGGACGCCGAAGGCCAGACCCAGGGCACCCATTCCATCTCGGCCGGGCTCGACTACCCGGGAGTGGGCCCCGAGCACGTCTGGCTGATGCAGACCGGCCGGGCCAGCTACCGCGCCGTGACCGACGCCGAGGCCATGCACGCCTTCGACGTGCTGTGCCGCACCGAGGGCATCATCCCGGCCCTTGAGTCGTCGCACGCCCTGGCCGGCGCCCTCGACGTCGGCCGCGAGCTGGGCCCGGACGGGCTCATCGTGGTCAGCCTGTCCGGCCGCGGCGACAAGGACGTGGACACCGCCGCCAAGTGGTTCGGCCTATGACCAGCGCGGTCACGAAAGCCTTCGCCCAGGCCCACGCGGAGAACCGGGCCGCCCTGATCGGCTACCTGCCCGCCGGGTTCCCCTCCGTAAGCGACGCCATCGAGGCCGCCCTGGCCATGGCCGGAGCCGGGGCAGACGTCCTCGAGATCGGCCTGCCGTACTCCGACCCGCTCATCGACGGCCCGGTGATCGCCGAGGCCGTGCACCGGGCGCTGACCAGCGGGACGCGGGTCGCCGACGTGCTCCGCACGGTCGAGGCGCTCGCGTCGGCCGGGGTTCCCACGCTGGTCATGACCTACTGGAATCCCGTAGACCGGTACGGCGTGGGCGCGTTCGCCCGCGACCTGGCCCAGGCGGGCGGGTCTGGCCTCATCACCCCGGACCTGACGCTCGAGGAGGCCGGGCCCTGGCTCGAGGCCTCCGACACCTATGGCCTCGACCGGGTGTTCCTGGCCGCGCCCAGTTCCACGGACACCCGGGTGGCCGCGATCGCGCAGGCCTGCCGCGGCTTCGTCTACGCCGCCTCGGTGATGGGCATCACCGGCACCAGGGACGCGGTAAGCAGCGACGCGCCCGCCCTGGTCGAGCGGATCCGCGAGCACACCGAGCTCCCCGTGGCCGTCGGCCTCGGCGTCAGCAACGGCGCGCAGGCCAAGCAGGTGGCCGCCTACGCCGACGGCGTGATCGTGGGTACCGCTTTCGTCCGCCGGGTGCTCGCCGCCGCCTACGCAGAAGACCCCGCCGCAGGCGTGGCCGGGGTCAGGGACCTGGCCGCCGAACTGTCTGACGGTGTCCACAGGAACACGCGGTAATGTCCCCGGTGTGCCGCTCGCGTCGATTCCGAGCCCCGCGCGCTCGTCGTGGCGCCTAGGACCGCTGCCGGTCCACGCCTACGCGCTGTGCGTCGTCGCCGGGATCGTCGTCGCCATCGTGGTGGCCAGCCGGAGGTACCGGCACACCGGCAACCGCAACGGGGTCATCCTCGACGTGGCCGCCTGGGCGGTCCCCTTCGGCCTGGCCGGCGCCGTCGTCCACGCCGTGCTCGTGGACGGCAAGCACGACTTCAAGGCCATCGCGGGACTCTGGCACGCCGCCACGGTCGGGGTCGCGCTGCTCGGCGTCCCCGGCGCGGTGGCGCTCGGCGCCGCGGGGGCGTGGGTCGCCTGCCGGCGCGCCGGCCTGAACCTAGGCCCGGTCGCGGGCGCGGCCGCGCCCGCCGTCGCCTTCGGGCTCGCCCTGGCCAGCCTGGGCAACTGGTGGGAGCAGCAGTTCTACGGCCCGCCGTCGTCGTGGTGGTGGGCGGTGCAGATCTCGCCCACCCGGCGGGACCCCGGCTACGAGAACTTCGCCACGTTCCAGCCGCTCTTCCTGTACCAGGCGCTGTGGGACCTTGTGGTCGGCTTGGCCGTGATCTGGGTGGCCCGCCGGTTCGCCCTGTCCGGCGCGCGCACGTTCCTGCTCGCCGCGGCCGGGTACGCGGCCGGCTCCTTCCTGGCCCAGCTCGCCCGGATCGGCCCGCTGACCCGCCTGTTCGGCGTCCGGTACGGGGCGCTCGAGGACGCTGTGCTGTTCGTCCTGGCCGTCGCCGCGCTGTATTTCACCAGGCCCAAGCCGACGCCCGCACCCCGGCTTCAGCCCAAAGCGGGCCCGGTGTCTTTCGTAGACGATTCCCCGGGTGATGTAATGTCCTCGTAACAGGGCCAGTGTCGTCCCGAACGCACCTGACAGGCGTATTCGGACGACAGGAGATCGCATGGCGGCTGGCCTTTACGACGCCCGATACGAGCACGACGCGTGCGGCGTCGGCTTCGTCGCGGACCTGTCCGGCCGCGCCGGCCACGACGTGGTGGCCAAGGCCCTGCGGGTCCTGTGCAACCTGGACCACCGCGGCGCCAAGGGTGCCGACCCAGACACCGGCGACGGGGCGGGGATCACCACCCAGGTGCCCGACGAGTTCTTCCGCGCCGCATGTGGTTTCCCGCTGCCCGAGGCTGGCGGGTACGCGGCCGGCCTGGCTTTTCTCAATCATGCCGAACGAACGGTGGTATCCCGGACCATAGAACGCCTCGCGGCCGCCGAGGGGCTGACCGTCCTCGGCTGGCGCGAGGTCCCGTATAACGCGACCGCCTGCGGCGCCGGCGCGCTGGCGGTCCGGCCGGACCTGGTCCAGCTGTTCGTCGCCGGGCAGCGCGGGCAGCGCGGCCTCGAGCTGGAGCGGATGGCCTTCTGCCTGCGCAAGCGGGCCGAACACGAGGCCGGCGCGTACTTCGCCAGCCTGTCGGCCCGGACCATCGTGTACAAGGGGATGCTGTCCGCGCCGCAGCTCGAGCCGTTCTACCCGGACCTGTCCGATCCCAGGTACCGCTCGGCGCTGGCCCTCGTGCACTCCAGGTTCTCGACCAACACGTTCCCGTCGTGGCCGCTGGCCCACCCCTACCGGTACGTGGCGCACAACGGCGAGATCAACACGATCAGGGGCAACCGCAACTGGATGCGGGCCAGGGAGGCGATGCTGGCCAGCGACCTGATCCCCGCCTCGGCCGACGGGCGTGGCCTCGACCGGCTGTTCCCCATCCTCGACGAGGAAGCCAGCGACTCGGCCAGCTTCGACGAGTGCCTCGAGCTGCTGCACCTGGGCGGCCGGTCGCTGCCGCACGCCGTGCTCATGATGATCCCCGAGCCGTGGGAGAACCACGAGGAGATGACCCCGCGGCGGCGCGCGTTCTACCAGTTCCACGCCGCGCTGATGGAACCGTGGGACGGCCCGGCGCTGATCGCGTTCACCGACGGCTCGGTGATCGGCGCCGTCCTGGACCGCAACGGGCTGCGCCCCGGCCGGTACTGGGTGACGAGCGACGGCCTGGTCGTGCTGGCCAGCGAGGTGGGCGTGCTCGACCTCGACCCCGCCACCGTGACCAGGAAGGGCCGCCTCCAGCCGGGCCGGGTCTTCCTGGCCGATACCGCGGCCGGGCGCATCGTCGAGGACGAAGAGGTCAAGGCGGCCCTGTCCGCCGAGCACCCCTACGAGGCCTGGCTCCACGCCGGCCTGGTCCACCTGGATGATCTGCCCGACCCCTCAGTTTCCCGCGCGCCTGACCCCGACCTTGTGGCGTCTCAGCGGATGCACGGGTACACCGAAGAGGAGCTGCGGGTCATCCTGGCGCCGATGGCGCAGACCGGGGCCGAGCCGATCGGGTCGATGGGGACCGACACGCCGCTCGCCGTGCTCTCCGACCGGCCGCGGCTGGTCTTCGACTACTTCACCCAGCTGTTTGCCCAGGTAACCAACCCTCCGCTGGACGCGATCAGGGAGGAGCTCGTCACCTCGCTCGGCACCATCACCGGGCCCGAGCAGAACCTGCTCCAGCCGGTCCCGGCGTCCTGCCGGCAGATCGTCCTGCCGTACCCGGTGATCAGCAGCCACGACCTGACCAAGATCATCCACATCAACGACGACGGCAGCCTCCCGGGCCTGGCCGCCTGCGTGGTGGACGGCCGGTACGACCCGCGCGGCGGCGGTCAGGCCTTGCGTAACCGCCTGGCCGAGATCTGCGCCGAGGTCTCCGCCGCGATCGCCTCCGGCGGTCGCCTGATCATCCTCTCCGACCGTGTGACGGCCGATCGTCCCGACACCATCCCCATCCCGTCCTTGCTGCTGACCGGGGCGGTGCACCACCACCTGATCAGGGAGAAGTCGCGGACCATGGCGGGACTCGTCGTCGAGGCGGGGGACGTGCGCGAGTGCCACCACGTGGCGCTGCTGATCGGGTACGGCGCGGCGGCCGTCAACCCCTACCTGGCCATCGAGTCGGTCAGGGACCTCGTCCGGCGCGGCGTCGTGGCGGGAGTCACCGAGAAGAAGGCCGAGGCCAACCTGCTCAAGGCGCTCGGCAAGGGGCTGCTGAAGATCATGTCCAAGATGGGGGTGTCCACGGTCGCCTCCTACACCGGGGCGCAGATCTTCGAGGCCGTCGGCCTGGGCGAGGAGGTGATCGAGACCTGCTTCGCGGGCACCACGTCGCGGCTGTCCGGCGTGGGCTTCGACGCCCTGGCCGGCGAGATCAGCCGGCGCGCCGCCCCTGTCTCCGGCGTTGAGTACCGCCGGCTGGCCACCGGCGGCGAGTACCAGTGGCGGCGCGAGGGCGAGCCGCACCTGTTCAGCCCGGAAGCCGTCTTCAAGCTCCAGCACGCGACGCGCGGCCGCAGGTACGAAATCTTCAAGGAGTACACCTCGCTGGTCGACGACGAGTCCAGGCGGCTGCTGACGCTGCGCGGGCTGCTGCGGATCCGCGGCGTGGACACTGCGGATGCCGCAGGAGAGAAACCACCACCCGTTCGGATTGATGAGGTTGAGCCTGTCTCGAGCATCGTGCGGCGCTTCGCGACCGGGGCCATGTCCTACGGGTCGATCTCGGCGGAGGCGCACGAGACCCTGGCCATCGCGATGAACCGGCTGGGCGCGCGGTCCAACACCGGCGAGGGCGGCGAGGACCCGGACCGGTTCACCCCCGAACCCAACGGCGACCGCCGCAGGTCCGCCGTCAAGCAGGTGGCCAGCGGGCGGTTCGGGGTCACCAGCGAGTACCTGGTCAACGCCGACGACCTGCAGATCAAGATGGCGCAGGGCGCCAAGCCGGGGGAGGGCGGCCAGCTGCCCGGGTACAAGGTGTACCCGTGGATCGCCAGGACCCGATACTCCACGCCGGGGGTGGGGCTGATCTCGCCGCCGCCGCACCACGACATCTACTCGATCGAGGACCTGGCCCAGCTGATCCACGACCTGAAGAACGCCAACCCGGCGGCCCGGGTGCACGTCAAGCTCGTGGCCGAGGTCGGGGTCGGCACCGTGGCCGCCGGGGTGTCCAAGGCGCACGCCGACGTGGTGCTGATCAGCGGGCACGACGGCGGCACCGGCGCCGCGCCCCTGACCTCGATCAAGCACGCGGGCGCGCCGTGGGAACTCGGGCTGGCCGAGACCCAGCAGACCCTGCTGCGCAACAACCTGCGCGACCGGATCGTGGTGCAGGCGGACGGCCAGCTGAAGACCGGCCGGGACGTGATCATCGCCGCGCTCCTCGGCGCGGAGGAGTTCGGCTTCGCCACCGCGCCGCTCGTCGTGTCGGGCTGCGTGCTGATGCGGGTCTGCCACCTGGATACCTGCCCGGTCGGGGTGGCCACCCAGAACCCGGAGCTGCGCGCCCGGTTCACCGGGAAGCCGGAGTTCGTGGTGAACTTCTTCGAGTTCATCGCCGAGCAGGTCCGCGAGTACCTGGCCGCGCTAGGGTTCCGGACCCTGGAGGAGATCGTCGGCCGGGTGGACCTGCTCGACGCGGCGCTCGCGGTGGAGCACTGGAAGGCCTCCGGGCTCGACCTGTCCCCGGTGCTGTACGCGCCGCCGCTGCCTGCGGGGGCCGCGACCCGGTGTACAGGCGCCCAGGACCACGGGCTCGACCAGGCGCTGGACCACACCCTCATCGCCCTCGCCGAGGGGGCGCTGGAGGAAGGCCACCCGGTCCGGCTCGAACTGCCGATCAGGAACGTCAACCGGACCGTCGGCACCATGCTGGGCTACGAGGTGACCAGGCGCTGGGGTGGCGAGGGGCTGCCCGACGGCACGATCGACGTCTCGTTCACCGGGTCGGCGGGCCAGTCATTCGGGGCGTTCCTGCCGCGCGGCATCACCCTGCGGCTGGAGGGCGACGCGAACGACTACCTGGGCAAGGGGCTGTCCGGCGGGCGGCTCGTCGCGCGGCCGCCTGCGCGTTCGCCGTTCGCCGCGCACGAGCAGGTCATCGCGGGCAACGTGATCGGCTACGGCGCCACCGGCGGCGAGATCTTCCTGTCCGGCCTGGTGGGGGAGCGGTTCTGCGTGCGGAACTCCGGCGCGCTCGCCGTCGCCGAGGGCACCGGCGACCACGGCTGCGAGTACATGACCGGGGGCCGGGTCGTGATCCTCGGCCCGGTCGGGCGGAACTTCGCGGCCGGCATGTCCGGCGGCATCGCCTACGTGCTCGACCTGTCGGCGCGCCGGGTGAACACGGACATGGTGGACCTCGATCCGCCGGACGGGTCCGACGTCAGGTTCCTGCTCGACGTCGTGGAGCGCCATCACGCGCTGACGGGTTCCAGGGTCGCGGCGCGCCTGCTGGCCGGCTGGGACCCCGGCCGGTTCACCAAGGTCATGCCCAAGGACTACAAGCGGGTCCTGTCCGCCGCCTCCCAGGCCGAGCGCGAGGGCCGCGACGTCAACGAGGCCGTCATGGCCGCGGCGCACGGGTGAGGCGCGCCATGGCCGACCCGAAGGGCTTCCTCTCCGCACCGAGGGAAACCCCCGCCCGGCGGCCCGTCGACGTTCGGCTGCTCGACTGGCGTGAGGTCTACGAGCCGTTCCCGCCCGGCCGGCTCGAGCGGCAGGCGGGCCGGTGCATGGACTGCGGCATCCCGTTCTGCCACAGCGGCTGCCCGCTGGGGAACCTGATCCCGGAGTGGAACGACCTGGTCCGCCGGCACGACTGGCGCGAGGCCGCGGACCGGCTGCACGCCACGAACAACTTCCCCGAGTTCACCGGTCGGCTCTGCCCGGCGCCGTGCGAGTCAGCCTGCGTGCTCGGGATCAACTCCGATCCCGTCACGATCAAGCAGGTCGAGGTGGAGATCATCGACCAGGCGTTCGCGTCCGGGTGGGTGGTGCCCCGGCCGCCGGCGGTCCTGTCCGGACGCACGGTAGCGGTGATCGGCTCGGGCCCGGCCGGGCTGGCGGCGGCCCAGCAGCTGACCAGGGCCGGGCACGCGGTGACCGTCTTCGAGCGCGACGACGCGCCCGGCGGCCTGCTGCGGTACGGCATCCCGTCGTTCAAGCTGGAGAAGCGCCACCTGGACCGGCGTCTGGCCCAGATGGGCGCGGAAGGCACGCAGTTCCGCTGCGGTGTCCAGGCCGGGACCGACGTCAGCGCCGCCGAGCTGCGCGTCAGGTTCGACGCCATCGTGCTGTGCGGCGGCGCCCGGGTGCCGCGCGACCTGCCGCTGCCCGGGCGGCACCTAGCCGGCATCCACCAGGCCATGGAGTACCTGCCGCTCGCCAACCGCGCGGTGACCGAGTCCGCCGACCCCCCGGTCAGCGCCCGCGGCCGGCAGGTGGTCATCATCGGCGGCGGCGACACCGGAGCGGACTGCCTGGGCACCGCGCACCGCCAGCACGCGGCGTCGGTGACCCAGCTCGAGATCATGCCCAGGCCGCCCGCGTCGCGGCCCGCCCACCAGCCCTGGCCGTTCTACCCGATGATCTACCGCACCTCGAGCGCGCACGAGGAGGGCGGCAAGCGCGCCTACGCGGTGACCACGCTGGAGTTCGCCGGCGACAACGCCGGCCGGGTGCGCGCCCTGCGGCTGGCCGACGCGGCCGGGTTCGACCCCGTCCCGGGCACCGAACGCGAGCTGGGATGTGACCTGGTCCTGCTCGCGATGGGCTTCACCGGGGCCGAACGACCGGGCCTGCTCACCGACCTCGGCGTGGCGTTCGACGCACGCGGCAACGTCGCCCGCGACGCGTCGTACGCCACGTCGGTCCCCGGCGTGTTCGCCGCGGGCGACATGGGGCGCGGGCAGTCGCTGATCGTCTGGGCGATCGCCGAGGGCCGCAGCGCCGCCGCCGGCGTGGACCGCTACCTGAGCGGGACTTCCGCGCTGCCCGCGCCCATCCCGCCGACCGCCCGGCCGCTGTCCTGAGCCCGGAAGCTGACAAAAGGCCAGGAAAACCGCGATCACGGCCATACCCTTAGATAGACGGATCTTGGCATTGTCTAGCGTTATGCGGGCAGATTATGGCGATGGCGGTATGTCCCAACGGCCACGACTCGGCCAGCGATGAGTTCTGCGACGTATGCGGCAAGCACATCGCCAGGCGATCCCCGGCCGACCCGTCGCGGACGGCAGGCAAGCACCACGTCGGCGGGGCGGGCCAGCCAGCGCGTCCGGCCGTGGCGTGCCCGCGATGCGGCGCGCTGAGCACCGGCCAGCTCTGCCCCGACTGCGGTTACCGATTCTGGGGCCGCCGTCCGTTCGCCCCCCTGACGGAGGCGGAGCCCTACCTCCCGTCCAGCGCGCCCGCTGCCTACTCCGCGCCCCCCTGGCCCGCCGAGCCGCCGTCCGCCGCGCCGGCTGCCTACCCCGCGCCGCCCTGGCCCGCCGAGCCGCCGCCCCCCGCCGAACCGGCGTCTCCCGCCCGGTCGCCGTCACCCTTCGGACCGCCGCCCGGCGGACCGGCGTCTTCCGCGGGATCCCCGTCCTTGGCCGGACCGGCGTCGTACGCCGCGGCGCGGCCCTACGCCTCGCCGTCCAATCCTCGGTCGTTCTCCGCCGGGCCGCCGGAGTCGCTGTTCCCGCCGATTGACCCGCCCGGCCCGCCCGCACCGGGCGGTCCGCCGGAGTCGCTATTCCCGCCGGTGGCCCGGCCCGAGTCGACTCACAAGGACTGGCCCGAGCCGCTTTCCCCGCCCGCCGCGCTTTCCCCGCCCGCTGCGTTTTCCCCGCCTGCCGCGCTTTCCCTGCCCGCTGCGCCTTCCCTGCCCGCTGCGCCTTCCCCGCCCGCTGCGTTTTCCCCGCCCGCTGCGCCTTCCCCGCCCGCGCCGCCGTCGCCCCAGGCCGCGGCGTTCGAGTCGGCGTCCCCGCCCCTGCTTTCTGCCGCGTCGTTCTTCCCGCCGCCTCCGGCCTCCTACTCGCCGCCCGCGGCGCCGTACGCCCCGCCGTTCACGGACCCGGCCGCGCCGCAGGACCCGCCCGCGACCTACTTCTCCCGGTCCTGGACGGCCCCGCCCGAGCCCGAGTTGCCTGCTCCCGCCAACGGGTTCGGTCCCCACGAGGACCCCGCGCCGTCCGGTGATCTCCCGCCTGGCGACGAGCCAGCGCCTCCGAGTGAGTCGGCGTCCATCGGCGAGTACGCCCCCGTGGGCGAGTACGCGCCGGAAGATGAGCTAGAGTCAGCCGGCGAGCCCGGGCGTCTGGCCGGGTACATGCAGGAAGCTGAGCCCGCGGTTGCCGGTGAGCCCGCGTCCCCGGACGAGCCCGCGCCGGCTGGAGCGCTTGCGTTCGCCGAAGAGACCCTGCTCACGGACGAGACCGCGCCCGCGGACGATACCCTGAGCCCGGACGAGGCCGCGCGCCGGGATGACATCCCGCTCACGAACGAGACCCTGTTCCTGGAAGACAGTAACCGCACCGCCGCGAGCGACTCATACTCCTGGTCCTCGCAGCCGGTCTCCTCCGAGCCGGTCTCCTCCGAGCCGGTCTCCTCGCCGCCGCTACCCTCGTCGCTTGCGCCGTCCGAAGCCCGCACGGCCCCGCCGTTCTCGTCTCCCTCTCCACCCTCTCCACCCTCACCGGTCGCACCGGCACCGCCCGCGTGGCCCGCTCCGCCGTCGCCAGCGGCCCCGACTCCCACCGCGCCGATGCCGACTTTCACCCCGGCCACCTGGACCATCCTGGTTGCCTCCGACCGGGCGTATTACGACCGGATGCAGAAAACCAGATCCCTGGCCGGCCCCCCGGTAACGTTTCCGGCGTTCAGCAACGAGCGGAGATTCCGGCTCGAGGGCAGGCAGATGCGCATCGGCCGGCGCAGCGCCGTACGCGGACTCGAACCGGAGATAGACCTGGCCGACCCGCCCGCCGACCCGGGCATCAGCCGGCTGCACGCGGTCCTGATCGCCGGACCGGACGGTAGCTGGTCGGTGCTGGACCCGGGCTCAGCCAACGGCACGCTCCTCAACGGGCGCGAGATCGCGGTCGGGGAGCTGATCCGCCTGCGCGACGGCGACCGCATCAACCTCGGCGTCTGGACCGTGATCACCGTGCACCACGGCTAGGCAGGTTGCGCCAAGTAGCGGTCAGTGGCAGGCAAAATAGAGAACGTCATGGTGCGTCAGTTCCGATGACGGGAGCGGGCATGGCGGGCTGGCAATGACGGCCACGGCAACGAGCAACCCGTCTCAAGGGCAGGCCGCGCCGCCGGGGCGCGCGGCCCGTGCACGGCGACGGAGGCGGATCGGCCCGTTCGCGGACCGGCAGCGTTACCAGCGCGACATCGCGGTCGCCGCGGCGGACCTGGGGGCCGCGATCAACACCGATCAGGGCGTGTTCGCCGGCAACGCGACGGCAGGCGCGGACGCCTTCACCGGCCTGGAAGCGGGCGTCATCGTGCTCGCCCTGCTGATGGCGATCGGCTGCGCCTGGGGGCTGTCCCGCCGGCTCGCGGAGTACCGATGACCGCGCAGGTGCTGACGAGGGACCGGGCCCCTGCCGTGGTGCAGGCCGCGGTCGACGAGCGCGACGCGATCCAGGCGAACCTGCTCGAGCTCGACGGCAGCTTCGGCAAGCGGCTGCTGGAGGGCGCCGCGCTCACCGGGCAGACGAAGCGCCGCTGGGACCTGACCGCCGTCGCGCTAGGCCGGCTCTGGCAGATCTTCTCAGCCTACTCGGCCGTGGTCGACCGGGCCGGCGAAGCGGTGACCAGGAATCTCGGGCCCAAGGAGCTAGCGGCGATCAACGCCCTGCTCACGGGGCCGTCCATCGAGGTGGCCCTCGGACCTGCTCCGCTTGGCGGGCGTGATCTCGCCGACTCGGGCCGCGAAACCCTCACCCTGGTCGCGGCCGTGACGAGGATGCGGCGCGCTTTCGCCGACATCACCGAGGTGACCTCCGGCGCCGAGCAGGTGTGGAACGAGATGACGGGCAGGCTCGACTCCATCGCCAGCGACCTAACCCGCGTGAGGCCGCTGGCGGCCTCGTTCGGCGATGAGGCGCTCACCGCGAACGTGGCGGCGGCCGAGAGCAAGCTGGCCAAGCTGCGCGACACGCTGAACACCGATCCGCTCGCCCTGTGGCTGGGCGGGCCGGCCCCGGGGAAGGTCGATGCCTCGAGCGCGGAACGGCTGGCCGAACGGGTCACGGCTACGGTGACGCAGGTCGATGAGCTCCTCCGGCTCCGCGACGACGCCCGGCAGCGCATCGCGCAGGTGTCGGCGGCCGCCGCCGTGGCGCGCGCCGCGGGCGAGGACGCGGCCGCCGCCTGGCGGCGCGCCGAGGCGAAGATCACCGCTGCGTCGCTGCCTGCGCCGCCCTCTCCGGTCACCGACATTTCGGCGAGGCTGGCCAACCTCGGCGCGCTGCTGGACAGCGGGCGCTGGACCCGGCTGGCGTCCGAGCTTGATCAATCCGACCGCGACCTGGCCGAGGCCACGGCCAGCTTCCGTGACGCCGAGCGGTACCTGACCGCCCTGGTCAGCAGGCGTGATGAGCTGCGCGGGCTGCTCGGCGCCTACCAGGCCAAGGCGGCGCGGCTCGGCGCGGCGGAAGACGCCCGCCTGGCCGAACGCTACGACCGCGCCCACGGGCTGCTCTGGACGGCGCCCTGTGACCTGGAGGCCGCCGCCGAGGCAGTGACCGGCTACCAGCAAGCCGTCCTGGCGCTAGGAGGATAGCCGCGATGACCACGGCCATGGTCCGGTGCACGCAGCCCGGCTGCGACGGGACCATCCAAGACGGTTACGGCACGACCTGCGGCTTGGCCGCCGCCCGGCGGACCCCCGCCCCGGTGCCAGCCTCGGGGAGTGCGGGTTCCGCCCGGTCCGCCCGCGGGAGGCTCGGAGCGGGCCTGGCGGACCTACCACCCGTCGCGTACCGCGATCCGGCCAGCGCCATCCTGGTAGGTCCGCAGGTCGCGGAGGGCAAGCGCTTCTGCGGTACCTGCGACCAGCCCGTTGGGCGCAGCCGGGACGGCCGTCCTGGCCTGGCCGACGGTTTCTGCCGGGACTGCGGCACCCGGTTCTCGTTCAGCCCCAAGCTGGCCCGCGGTGAGCTGGTGGCGGGCCAGTACGAGGTGCTCGGCTGCCTGGCGCACGGCAGGCTCGGCTGGATCTACCTCGCCAAGGACCGCAACGTCAGTGACCGATGGGTGGTCCCGAAGGGCCTGCTGAACACGGCAGGCCCCGACGCGATGGCGGCCGCCCTGGCCGAACGGCGGTTCCTGGCCGAGGTCGAGCATCCAAACATCGTCCGGATCTACAACTTCGTCCAGCACGCGGACCGTAAGACGGGGGAGTCGGCCGGCTACGGGCGGCTGGTGCACCTGGCGCTGGACGAGATGCGGCACCAGCAGCTCAGCCTTGAGGTCTTGCGCGCCGCGCTCGACTTGTGGACCTCCGGGCAGCCGGCCGGTGGCGGCCCCACCCTCGGCTGCGAGCCGAACGCCCGCGCCGTCCGCTTCGGGCTGGAACGCACGTACCGGGCACTGGCCCGGCTGACGCCGAACGACACCCGCGGGATCGAGCTTGTCGACCTGGCCAACGCCATCCGGCCCGGGACGCTGACGTGACGGGCGGGCCGGGCGAGCCCGGTGGCACCTGCCCGACCTGCGGTGAGCCCATCGGCGCCACGGACAGCTTCTGCGAATCCTGCGGCGCGGAACTCCCCCCGGCCATCGTCAGCACCGCGTCCCCCGGGTACACGCCGGAGTGCCCGGTATGCTCGGTGGACCCGTCGGCCCCGCCCGGCACGATCAGCCCTGACGGCTACTGCGAGTCGTGCGGCCGCAGGGTGCCCTCCGGCCGCGACCATGCCGAACTCGACCTCGGGCTGCTGGCGGGCGTGACCGACCGGGGCCTGCGGCACCGGCGCAACGAGGACGCGATGGCCCTGGCGACCGCCGCGGCCCCCGCTGGCCAGGTCGCGATCGCCGTGGTCTGTGACGGAGTGTCCAGTTCACCCCGCCCGGACGAGGCGTCGCTGGCCGCCGCGCAGGCCGCGGTCCGGGTGCTGCTGACCGCGACGCGGCGCGGCGAGGACCCGGCCTACTCGTCGCAGGCCGCGGTGAGCGCGGCGTACCGGGCCCTCACCACGCTGGGCTCGCCGGGTCAGGCGCCGTCCGCCACGTACGTCTCGACCGTGGTCACGGGGGATGCGGTTACCGTGTGCTGGCTCGGTGACAGCCGCGCCTACTGGCTTCCCGCCACAGGCGGTGACGGGGCTACGCGCCTGACCCAGGACGATTCGGTGGCCGAGCAACTGGTCGCACGGGGCGCCATGGGCGAGGCTGAGGCCATGGCCTCCCCGCAGGCCCACGTGATCACCCGCTGGCTCGGCGCCGATCTCGCCGACCCGGAGCCGCACGTGACGCGGTTCGAGCCACCTGGGCCCGGTGTCGTGCTCACGTGCTCGGACGGGCTGTGGAACTACCGGTCCGAGGCGACGGGCCTCGCGGAGCTTGCCCTTCCTGCGGCGCTCAGCGACCCGCTCGGCGCTGCCGCCAGCCTGGTGAAGTTCGCGCTCGACGCCGGGGGCGTAGACAACATCACCGTGGTCCTGATCCCCTTCCCGCCCGCCGGGTCGGCGACGTTACCGAGGAGAGTCCAGCCATGACCGTGTCCGGCTTCACCGTCGACGTCGACCAGAACCTGTACGTGCCCGAGGGCGGGCGCGACGTCAGCGCCATCGTCACCGTCGCGTCGGCCGCGAACGCCACCGGGTTCTCAAGCCCCGGTCCGGCCACCGGCCCGACGGCAAACGCGGAACTCATCCTCATCGACTGCTCGGGATCGATGGAATACCCGCACACCAAGATCACCGAAGCCCAGGCGGCCACGGCCGCCGCCGTGGACGTGATCCGCGACGGGACCTGGTTCGCGGTCATCGCGGGCACCAACCTGGCCTGGCCGGTGTTCCCCCCCGACGGCACCATGGCGGTCGCCGACCCGGCGTCCCGGGCCGCCGCCAAGCAGGCCGTGGCGGGCCTGCGGGCCGGCGGCGGCACGGCCATCGGGCAGTGGCTGGGACTGGCCAGGCAGATCTTCGCGGCCTACCCGGCCAGGCTGCGGCACGCCATCCTGCTCACCGACGGCAAGAACCAGCACGAGACCGCAGAGCAGCTCGCGGCGGCGATCGGTCAGTGCGAGGGCGTCTTCAGCTGCGACTGCCGCGGTGTCGGCACCGACTGGGAGGTCAGCGAGCTGCGCAGGATATCGACCGCGCTGCTCGGCTCTGTGGACATCGTGCCCGACCCGTCCGGGCTGGCCGCCGACTTCGCGACCATGATGCAGAACGCGATGGGCAAGCAGGTCGCCGACGTCGCGCTCCGCGTCTGGACCCCGCAGCACGCGGCCGTCGCGTTCGTCAAGCAGGTCGCGCCGGCGGTCGATGACCTGACCTCCAGGCGCACGTCGCGGAGCCCGCAGGCGGGTGACTACCCCACCGGCGCGTGGGGGCCCGGCGAGAGCCGTGACTACCACGTCGGCATCCAGGTCACCCCGGCCGGAATCGGGCAGGAAATGCTCGCCGCCCGGGTGAGCCTGGTGGCCAGCTCGCCTGCCGGCGAAGACGTACTCGGGCAGGGCCTGGTCCGCGCGATCTGGACCGACGACGAGGCGCTGTCCACGAAGATCAACCTGCGGGTGGCCCACTACACCGGCCAGGCCGAGCTCGCCGGTGCGATCCAGGAGGGCCTGGAAGCGCGCAAGCAGGGCGACGAGGAGACCGCAACGGCCAAGCTGGGCCGGGCCGTGGCGCTGGCGCACCAGTCGGGCAACGAGGACACCGCCAGGCTGCTGGCCAAGGTGGTGGACGTCGTCGACGTGAGTACCGGGACGGTACGGCTGAAGAGGCAGGTCGAGGACGCGGACGAGATGGCCCTCGACACCAGGTCAACCAAGACCGTCCGGGCGACGAAGTAGCGGCCGCGGCGCGGGGAGGAGAGGGCGATGGCGGTATGTCCCAACGGGCATGACTCGGCGAGCGACGACTTCTGTGACGTATGCGGCATGCGTATCCTCAGCCGGGCTGCCGCTCCGTCGCCCCCCGCCGGAGCCGTGCCCGGCGCTTCGCTAGGCGCCCCCGCCGGCAGCTTCCCGCAGGCCGCGGGCCCTGACCAGCTCTGCCCGGTGTGCGGCACCGGGAGAGTCGGACAGTTCTGCGAGTCGTGCGGCTTCAGCTTCGCCGCCGCCAAGCCCCCCGTGCCGTCGCTGCCGGCCGCTCCGTCGGCGCCGCCCGCACCACCGGCGCCGCCCGCACCTCTGGTCCCGCCCGCTCCCTTGCGGTCCGCACCTCTGGTCCCGCCGGTGTCTCCGGCCCCTCCAGCAACGCCAGCCTCGTCAGGAACCCCGTTTCCGTCGGTGAGTTGGGACGCACCGGTAATCTCCCGTCCGCCCGAGACGCCGGTTCCGACCGAGCTATCGCTGCCCGTGACCCAGACGCCCCCTCCGGCCCCGTCCCAGGCGCCCCCGCCGTTTCCGTCCCAGTCAGCCCCGCCCCCGCCCCCGCCCCCGCCGTACCCGCCCCCGCCGGCCCTGGACTCGTCGACCCGGCCGGCGCCGCCCTACGCACTGGTCACCTGGACCGCCGTCGTGTCTTCCGATCGCGACTACTACGACATGGTCCGGGCCGAGAGCGGCCCGGAGGGGCAGGCCATAGACTTCCCCGCCTACTGTGCAGAGCGCCGGTTCCGGCTGTCCGGGAGCCAGGTGCAGATCGGCCGGCGCAGCGTGTCACGCGGCTTGGACCCGGAGATCGACCTGACCGGTCCGCCCGCCGACCCTGGCATCAGCAGGCTGCACGCCGTCCTGATCGCCCAGCCGGACGGGAGCTGGTCGGTACTCGATCCGGGCTCTGCCAACGGCACCCGCGTCAACGGAACCCCGATACCGACGGGGAACCCGGTGCCCTTGCACGACGGGGACCGCATCAACCTCGGCGCCTGGACCGTGATCACGGTGCAGAGCGGCTGATTGTTCAGCGCGGTTAGCAGCAGCTATTGCCCGGGGCCCCTGGGCTCGCGGCGACGCAAGGCACTAACGTATGCACATGACGAACGTGACGCCCTCGCGCGATCACGCCGAGGTCGATCTCGGCAACGCCGCCGGAGTCAGTGACCGCGGCTTGCGGCATCACCGCAACGAAGACGCGATGGCCCTGGCCAGCGAGGTGACCGCCGACGGCCCGGTAGTGGTGGCCGTGGTCTGCGACGGCGTCTCGTCCTCGCCGCGGCCCGACGAGGCGTCAATCGCGGCCGCGCAGGCGGCGCTGCCCGTCCTGCTGGCAGCGGTCCGGGACGGCCGGGACCTGATCGAGGCCTGTCAGGCCGCGGTCAGGGCCGGGCGTGAGTCGGTGGCCCAGCTGGGCGAGGCCTCACACGACAGATCGGCGACCACCTTCGTCTCGGCCGTGGCAGCCCCCGGGCTTGTGACATTGTGCTGGCTTGGTGATAGTCGCGCCTACTGGCTGACCCTGCCTGAGGATGAGTCCCACCAGCTCACCCGCGACGATTCGGTAGCCGGCGGAATGGTCGAGGCGGGCCTGGCCACCGAGGCCGCCGCCATGGCCTCGCCGCACGCCCACGTGCTGACCCGCTGGCTGGGCGGGGACGCGGCCGACCTCGACGGGGATCCCAAGCGCGCGCCGCACGTCGACCAGTACGAGCCGCCCGGATCAGGGATCCTGCTGCTGTGCTCTGACGGTTTGTGGAACTACCTGCCCGAGGCCGCAGACCTGGCCGAACTCGCCCTGCCCAAGGCGCTGAACGATCCGCTCTCCGCCGCGGTCGACATGGTGCAGTTCGCCGTCCAAGCCGGCGGTGCCGACAACATCACGGCGATCCTGATCCCTTACGCCGCGCCCGAGGCATCCTGACTGCGCCACGGTCCGAAGTGATCCGGCTTCACGCGGAGAAGCGTGCGGCTCAGCGAAACTTTGGGCCTTAGTTTCGACGGTGTCTACAATCCGGTGATCTAGCTTTTAGCGCCGCGACGTCGTATCGTTCAACGGTGTGAGCGCTCACAAATTTAACGGCCCTGGCCTCGGCGGAGGTTGTCGCCGTTCTTTCTGTAGCGTGCCACGGCCCTAAGGCAGGGACCTGCTCGCCGTTATTGGGGGTCGCCTTTAGCGATAGGGAACGCCGCAAGGCCCAGCGGCACTGCTGGCCTTCGGCCTTAGAAAAGTGACTGGAGGCCGCGATGGGAAAAGTCGACCCGAAGGTCGATGAGGCAATCCAAACGCTCAACATGAAAGACGGGCTCGCACGCCGGAAGCTGCTTACCGGCGCCGGCCTGGTCAGCGCGACGGCCGCGGCCTCGGCTCTGCTGAGCGCCTGCACGTCCAGCAGTAGTGCCAGCACCAGCTCCAGCGGTCACGCGGCGGCGGTCGCCGGGGACTTCCCGTCGACTCCGAGGTGGCAGTTCTGGTTCGACAACCACGTCACCACCAACCTGTTCTTCGTGCCTACCATATTCGGGTTCAAGGACGCGGCCGCGCTGCTCAACCTGCCCACGCCCAAGTGGGGCGGCTCGGACAACTCCATCGACGCGGACATGGTCGCCTACATGAGGACCGCGATTGCCGCGGGGGCGAGCGGGATCGCCACCACGGTGATCAACTCCGTTCCCACTGACACGACGTTCGCCACCCCCGTGGCGGCCGCGATGAGCGCCGGCATCCCCGTGGTCAGCTACAACGCCGACGGTCCCATCATCAAGGGTGTCCCGACGCCAGGGACCAACCGGCTCTGCTACGTCGGGCAGGCACTCTACTTGTCCGGCCAGCAGATGGGAACGCGGATCCTGCAAAACACCAAGCCCGGACACGTCGTCATCTTCATCGCCACCCCGGGCACGGCCAACATCCAGCCCCGCTACGACGGCGCGGCCTCGGTGCTCACCCCGGCCGGCTACAAGGTGAGCATGGTGGCGACAGGGGCGTCGACGGCGGTCGAGGGGCCGCCAGAAAAGGCCTTCCTGCTCGCCAACAAGTCGGACCTGGTGGGCGCGTTCGCGGTGGACGCGGGCTCGACCGAGCTGCTCGGCCCGCAACTCGCCTCCCTCGGCCTCGCGGGCAAGATCTACGCGGGCGGGTTCGACCTCACCCCGGGCACGCTGACCGCGATCAAGGCCGGCCAGCTCGACTTCACCATCAACCAGGACCCGTACCTGCAGGGCTTCCTGCCGACGCTGTACCTGTACATGTTCAACCTGACCGGCGGGCTGGTCCTCCCGCCGGACACCGACACCGGCCTGACCTTCGTGGACTCGGCCTCCGTCGGCCAGTACCTCTCGACGAGCACCACGTACGAGGGCTCGACGGGCGCCACCAAGCCCACCCTCGTGTCGCGGTCCGGCCCCATCAGCAGCCCGGTCGCCACCACGAGCACGTGACGGGCCGGGGTTCGAAGTCCTGACTCGATCGTGGCGCGTCGGCGTCGGATACTGGGCCTGTGGACGGGCCCAGGTTTCCGGCGTCGGCGCGCCGTGCGTGCGGACGGCAAGCACACCGAAGGGAGCGGCCGAAGTGAGCGAGACCGCCGAGCGTACTCCGGCTGTGGCCGGAAGGCCCCCGGGATCCCCGGCGCGCGAGAACGGCAGTTGGCGACTCCTGCGGGGATTGGGAACCCTCCTGTTGCGCCAGCGCGAGCTGACGGTGTTCGTGGTCGTGGTCCTGCTGGTCCTCTATTTCGGCGTCATCTCCTCGACTGGCCGGGCCGTGTTCTTCGAGAAGGCCGACCTGATCAACCTCGGCCAGATCGCGGCGCCGATCATAATCATCGCGCTCGGCGAGGTGCTGCTGCTGATCTGCGGTGAGATCGACATCTCGGTCGGATTCATCTACGCGTTCACGCCGTTCATCATGTACTTCCTGATCCAGTACTACGGCGTGCCGGGCATCCTCGCGATCATTCTCGCGCTGGTCTGCGCGGCGGCGATCGGCTGGGTCAACGCGTTTATCACGGTCACCATCGGGGTGCCGTCGTTCATCACGACGCTTGGCACCGGCTTCGTCCTCTACGGCCTCATCCTGACGATGGCCCACGGCGAGCAGGCCCCTGTCTCGCCGCAGGTGCTCGGCATCGGCCACTGGCTCGGCACCTACGCCTTTGCCGAGATCATCTGGGCGGTCGCCCTCGTCGCCCTGTTCCACGTGCTCTTGCGGCGGACCCGGTGGGGGCTGCACACGATCGCGGTCGGCGGCAACCAGCTCGGATCGGCCGAGGCCGGCGTCAACGTCGCCCGGATCAAGTACGGGAACTTCATGATCACCGCCGTGCTCGGCGGGTTCGTGGGCATCCAGATCGCGTTCCAGACCAACGTCATCGACACGTTCTCCGGCGGGGCCGCCTACCAGCCGATGTTCTACGCGGTCGCCGCCGCGGTCCTCGGCGGCACCTCGATGCTCGGCGGCTCCGGCACCATGATCGGCGCATTCCTCGGCGCGGCCGTCCTCACGATTCTCCAGGACGGCTTCGCGGTGCTTGGGATCAGCGCCTACCCGCTGGAGATCTTCTTCGGCGGCGCCATCCTCATCTCGATGATCGCCAGCGTCCAGCTTGCCCGGCTGCGCGCCGGGGGGAGGATAAAACGATGACGGCGGAAGCGCCGCAGGCCAGCGGGACGGACGTGCTGCGAGCCGAGCACATCTCGAAGCATTTCGGTGCCCTGACCGCTCTGCGCGACGTGAACCTGCACCTGGCCCGCGGGGAGGTACTCGCCCTGCTCGGCGACAACGGCGCGGGCAAGTCGACCCTCATCAAGATCTTGTGCGGCTTCCAGCCGCCCGATTCCGGCCGGATCCTGCTCGATGGCCATCCGGTCACGCTCAAATCGGTCGATCACGCCCGGTCGCTCGGGATCGACGTCGTCTACCAGGACCTGGCGCTGGTCAATCAGCTCAGCGTCTACCACAACATGTTCCTCAACCGGGAACGGGTCCGCGGGCTGCTGCTCAGCAACCGGGCGATGAAGCGGCTTGCGCGGCAGTACCTGGACGAGATGGGCGTGCACATCCCGTCCGTCGAGACCGACGTCGCCGCGCTCTCCGGCGGCCAGCGCCAGGCCATCGCGGTGGCCCGTTCGGTGTTCAGCGCCGCGAAGATCCTGCTGCTTGATGAGCCACTGGCCGCCATGGGCGCCAAGGAGGCGGCCATGATCCTGAGCCTGGTCCAGGACCTGAAGAGCAGGGGCGATGTGTCGATCATCATCATCGCGCACAACTACGGGCAGGTACTGGACATCTGCGACCGGGTCAACCTGCTGCAGCAGGGCGAGATCACGTTCGACAAGCCGGGCAAGGACACCTCGGTCACCGAACTCAACGAGATCGTCATCGAGGAATACCGCCGTGCCCTGCAGGAGCGCCAGCGGAGCGCGTAATGGCCGGGCCTACACCTGCACGAATTCGATGCCGGCGAGCTGGCAGAAGACGCGCCAGGACGCGGCGTGGTGGCCGAGGTTCATCACCTCGTGGTGCGGCCCGCCTGCCGCCAGCCATCCATTCAGGCACTGGCGCAGTCCGGTAGCAGGCCGGAACTGGCCGTAGGGCATCTCCAGGCTCGGCAGCGGCAGGCTGTCCAGGTTCTCGCCTTCGGCGACTACGAGACGGAACAGGCCGCCCTCCAGATTCACCAGCGTGGCCAGCGTGGCCGGGCCCGGCTGGTACTGGAACACGAACGTCGGCGGGTCGTCCAGCCTGCCGATGCCGAGGGGCCGCTTGATCAGCCGCACCGGCCGGTCGGTACGGGCAATCTTCCAGTTGCCCTCGCCCATGTGGCTCATCAGCACCGAGTCGGAGGGGAAGTCCATCGCGTACATCTCGGTGAAGTGGGCATCACCGATCAGCGTGTGACCGGCCGAGACCAGGCAGGCGGTCAGCACGTCGCCTTCGGCGGCATAACCATAGCCGGAGGCCATCAGCGTGGAGGCGGCGGCGAGCGGCAGCCGGGTGAACCGGCCGTCCTCGCCGATCGCGTCGAAGTGCGCGGTGTAGGCGCCGTAGCCGCCCTGGTCCAGGATGGCCTGGATGGCGACCTGCATTCGCGCGTGGTCGGCGCGCTCGTCCGGCGACAGCGCCGGGTCGATCTCGAACCTGCCGTCCTCGAACGCGATCACCTCGGCCACCTGCGCGTCGGTCACCTCGAGCATGTGACGGTACAGGTCACCGGGCGCCACGGCGCGGATCTGCGGGCCGAGGCCGCGGACCAGCGCGCTCTCGTCCACCCGGATGTCGCCCATATCGTTCATCGCGTATCCGAACAGCGCGACCTTCAGCGACCGCCACGCCGTCACCGCCGCCGCGGCCCGGGCCCAGCGGCCCACGTCCGCGCGGAACGATTCGCTGTGCCAGTCATCGGTGATCACGCAGAACCGCCGCCCGGCGCGGACCATGGCGTTGGCGGTGTCCTGCGCGCCGTGCACGCCCTGGTTGTACGTCATGTCCGCCATGTCCCACGCTGCGGTAACCGCGGGCTCGGGCTGGATGTTAGCCAGGCAGATCGGCAGCCTGGACTCGGCCAGCAGCCGCGCAACGCGCATCGCGGGCCCGTAGGTCAGCATCACCACGAGCACGCCGTCCAGATCCGAATCCTCGAACTCACGCATGACCAACTCGGCGTCTTCCCGGTACTTCACCACCTTGCCGGGGATGAACTCGCCGACTGCGGCCAGCCTGTCGGCCAGTTCGGCGGCGTACCCCTCCTGCCGTCGGGCGATGCCAGGAATCATGTCGTCATACAGGTCCTGCATGATGCCCAAGATCCCGATCCGGGGCTTCCGCTTGGTCATTCACAGCCTCCCTGTGCGAGTTAGCGCGGCCGGTTCAAGCGCCAGCCGATCAGCGCTGGCCATACTCGTCCTGGTATCGCCGGTACAAGGCGTCGATCCGGTCAGGCGGCAGCGGAGTCACCTGGCCCCTGATGCTGGCCAGGTGGATGGTGCAGGCCGCGTCCTCGCACATCACCGCCGCCTTCACCGCCTCCCGCGGGGTAGCGCCGACGGTGAACACCCCATGGCTGCGCAGCAGGACGGCCGGCGAGCGGTGACCGGACAGGGTCGCGACCACCGCGCGGCCGATCTCCTCGCCGCCGATCGGCGCGAACGGCCCGACGGGAATCTCGCCGCCGAACTCATCGGCCATCGCGGTAATCGCGCAGGGGATCGGCTCGCCGAGGGCCGCCCACGCGGTCGCGTACCGGGAATGGGTGTGCACCACGCCGCCGACTGCGGGCATGTGCCGGTAGATGTAGGCGTGCGAGGCGGTGTCGCTGGACGGACTGAGGTCACCGCTGACCCTGGTGCCGTTCAGGTCGCATACGACCATGGTCTCGGCCGTGAGGTCGGCGTAGGTGATGCCGCTCGGCTTGATCACGAGCAGGTCCGCGTCGGGCACGCGGGCCGAGACGTTGCCGGATGTCCACGCGACCAGGCCGTTGCGCACGAGTTCCGCGTGCAGGTCCGCGACGATCTGGCGGGTCCGGCATATCGCGTCGCCGACCGCGCTCATCAGCGCTCGCCCTCGGCGTCCGGCGCGGCAGGCTGGCTTGATAGCACCCGGTTACGCAAGGCCCGCAGGCGGTGCATGACGTCATTGGCGCCGCGCCCGAAATAGTCGTGCAGCAGGACGTACTCGCAGTACAGCTGATCGTAGACATCGGCGCTCACCGGGTTTGGTTTATAGGCGCCCCCGCGCATCTTGCCCATCGCGGCCGCGGCGGTCGGCACATCGGGGTAGGCGCCCGCCGCCACGGCCGCGTGGATAGCCGAGCCGAGCGCCGGGGCCTGCTCCGAAGCGACCAGGCTGAGCGGGCGGCGGGTCACGTCGGCGTAGATCTGCATGAGCAACTGATTACGCATCAGCCCGCCGGCGATGACCAGCTCGGTGACCGGAACGCCCGCTGCCTCGAACGCGTCGATGATGACCCTGGTGCCGAACGCGGTCGCCTCAAGCAGCGCCCGGTACACCTCCGGCGGCCGGCTGGCCAGCGTGAGGCCCACGATGGCGCCCGAGAGGTGATGGTCGACCAGGACGCTGCGGTTGCCGTTCATCCAGTCCAGGGCGACGAGCCCGCTGGCCCCGGCAGGCAGCGCCGCGGCCTCGGCGCTCAGCACCTCATGGACGGTGAGCCCGCTGCGCCGGCCGGCTTCGCGGTATTCCGGTGACGTCAGGTGCTCGGCGAACCAGGCGAAGATGTCGCCGACCCCGCTCTGGCCGGCTTCGTACCCCCACCACCCGGCCAGGATCCCGCCGTCGACCACGCCGCACATGCCCGGTATCTCGGCCAGCTTGGTGCCGTTCATCACGTGGCACGTCGAGGTGCCCATGATCGCCACCATCTGGCCTGGCGCAATCGCGTTCGCCGCAGGGGGGGTCACGTGCGCGTCCACGTTGCCGACGGCGACGGCGATGCCGGCCGGCAGCTGGGTCCAGGCGGCAGCGCGCGGGGTGAGCAAGCCTGCCCGGCCGCCGAGCGCGGATACCGGGTGGACCAGCTTGTCGTCGGCGAACCCGGCGAAGCCGGGGTGCAGGGCGGCCAGGAACTCACGCGACGGATAGTGCCCGTCCTGCCAGATGCCCTTGT
Source organism: Streptosporangiaceae bacterium (assembly GCA_035505275.1). GTDB lineage: Bacteria > Actinomycetota > Actinomycetes > Streptosporangiales > Streptosporangiaceae > Palsa-504. Next base: position 41,023 of record DATJQX010000168.1, read on the forward strand.
ACCCGGCGGTACACGCGTTCCTGGTCTCGGTGCCCGTCAGCTGCCAGATGATCCAGTCAGCGGCCTCGATCCACCGGTTCGCGAGCCGGTAGGTGTCCGGGTCCTCCTCCAGCAACTGCAGCGCCTTCGCGAACTCCCACTCGGCCGAGATCTTGCCGCCGTACCGGGCGAGCCATGGCTCGCCGCGGGCGCGCGCCAGCTCGTTGATCCGGTCGGCCTGCGGCTGGCTGGCGTGATGCTTCCAGAGCTTCACATAGGCGTGCGGGCGGTCCCGCAGCTCGGAGATGTCGCACAGCGGGGTGCCGTCGGCCAGGACCGGCAGCACCGTGCAGGCGGTGAAGTCTGTGCCGATGCCGATCACCTGCGCCGGGTCGATGCCAGCGTCAGCGACCGCGGCCGGCACGGCATGACGGAGTACGTCCAGGTAGTCCTCGGGGTCCTGCAGCGCCCAGTCCGGCGGCAGAGGTCTGCCGGAGGAGGCCAGCACGGCGTCCATCACGCCATGCCTGTACTGGTGCACGGCAGTGCCGACTTCGGCGCCATCGGCCGCCCGAACCACCAGGGCGCGCCCGGACAAGGTGCCGAAGTCGATGCCCACGACGTAACCGCCCCGCGCGTTGTTAGCGCTCACAAAGATATTCTGCTCTACCCCGGGCCGCAGGCGCGACCCCGGGCCGCCGGCGCGACCCCGGGCCGCCGGGTCACCGGCGCGGCGGGCGGCGGCCCCCGGGCGGCCCCGCGCTCGCCCGCACGACAAGTTCCGGTTCTATCGGCCGTGCTGTGTGTAGCTTGCGCTGGTCAGAGATCTGATCCATCAGCAGGTGCAGGGCACGCCTGCCGAGTTCGCCGAAATCCTGGCGGACCGTCGTCAGCGGCGGCACGAAGAACGCGGCTTCCGGGACATCGTCGAAGCCCACCACGCTGACATCGCGCGGCACCTGGCGGCCGCGCTCGGCTAGGGCGCGGAGCAGGCCGAGCGCCATCGGGTCGTTACCGCACAGCACCGCGGTCACTTCGGGCATCGCGGCAAGCTGGTGACCGATCTCGTAACCCGACCGCGCCGACCAGTCGCCGTAGATCAGGTCGGGCTCGGGGGCGCCTGCCGAGCGCAGGGTCCGCCGCCAGCCTTCCACCCGTTCCTGGGCATCCAGCCAGCTGTCCGGGCCGCCGATGTGGTGCACCGTCTCGTGGCCCAGGTCGAGCAGGTGCTGCGTCGCCTGCGCCGCTCCGGACAGGTTGTCGATGGCTACGGAAGGGAGCGGAGCGTGAGTCCCGCATCCCACGGCGACCAGCGGGATGTCGGAGGTCAGGCCGCTGAGGGCCTCGACGGCGGCGGTTTCAGGCGCGATCACGATGATGCCGTCGACGGCCTGGCCGAGGAACCACTCCACCGCCTCGGGCAGCGACCCACGATCGAAGCGGGCCAGGCTGGCGATCGCTACCGAGTAGCCGGGACGGGCGGCACTTTGAATGCCGTAGAGCATCGACGCCGGGCCGTAGAGCGTGCTGTCAAAGCTGATCACGCCCAGCATGTTGGTCCGGCCGGTGACGAGGGTCCGGGCGGCGGCGTTCGGGCGGTAGCCCAGGTCGCGGATCGCGGCGAGAACGCTTGCCCTGGTCTGCGGGCTGACGTTGGGGTGACCGTTGAGTACGCGGGAGACCGTCTGATGGGACACGCCAGCGTGCCGCGCGACGTCGACCATGACCGGCCTCGCTGACGGGCGGCTTGCCGCAGCCATCGCACCGCCATTCCTCTGGCCCTGGCCAGCCTCCCGTTGCGTTGCCGCTCTGGCCGGTGTTACCACGTGCGCGGCTCGAAACTTATCGTACCCCAGACACCGCTGGTCAGGCCGCACCTGCTCCGTCACGCGGGTTCCAAGGACGTCACCCGCGCACCACGGGTGATCGCCCGAGGCCGACCGAAGCACCGCGGAAGCGATTAGATTGTGAGCGATCACCATCGTCGTCTCCGCCGGTCAGTCAGCAAGTTTCATGGAGGTCCAATGCCTGCTCAACCTACCCGTGCTGACCGATTCACCTTCGGACTGTGGACTATCGGCTGGCCAGCCCGCGACCCGTTCGGCGACCCTACGCGCGCACCGCTTGACCCCGTGGAGGCGGTGCACGAACTTGCCCGGCTTGGTGCGTACGGGGTCACCTTCCACGACGATGACCTGATCCCGTTCGGCAGCGACGACGCGGCCCGCGGCCGCCACATCGACCGGTTCACCGCCGCGCTGAAAGACACCGGCCTGGTGGTGCCGATGATGACGACGAACCTGTTCACGCACCCGGTATTCAAGGACGGCGGGTTCACAAGCAACGATCGCGCGGTGCGCCGGTTCGCGCTGCGCAAGGTGATGCGCAACCTCGACCTGGCCGCGCAACTCGGCGCAAGCACGTACGTGATGTGGGGCGGGCGCGAGGGGAGCGAGTACGACAGCGCGAAGGATGTGCGCGCGGCGCTTGACCGCTACCGGGAGGCGGTCGACACGCTGGCCGGCTACGTCCAGGACCGCGCCTACGGCATCCGGTTCGCGCTGGAGCCGAAGCCCAACGAGCCGCGCGGGGACATCCTGCTGCCGACCGTCGGGCACATGCTGGCCTTCATCGCGAGCCTCGAGCACCACGAGATGGTCGGGCTGAATCCCGAGGTCGGCCACGAGCAGATGGCCGGGCTGAACTTCGCGCACGGCGTCGCGCAGGCGCTCTGGCATCAGAAGCTGTTTCACATCGACCTGAACGGGCAGCGCGGCATCAAATTCGATCAGGACCTGGTGTTCGGCCACGGCGACCTGATGAACGCCTTCTCGCTGGTCTACCTGCTTGAGTTCGGCGGAATCGGCGGCGGGCCCGCCTACGACGGCCCCCGGCACTTCGACTACAAGCCATCGCGGACCGAGGACAAGGCAGGCGTGTGGGCCTCGGCGGCGGCGAACATGCGCATGTACCTGCTCCTCAAGGAGCGCGCCGCCGCGTTCTGCGCCGACCAGGAAGTCATCGAGGCGCAGCGAGCCTGCCGGGTGCCTGAACTCGGCATACCGACCCTGGCGCCGGGGGAGACCTACGCGGAGCTGCTGGCCGACCGCAGCGCCTTCGAGGACTTCGACGCAGACGCGGCCGGAGTTCCCGGCTACGGCTTCGTGCGGCTCAACCAGCTGGCGATCGAGCACGTGCTACGCGCCCGATGAACGCGCTGGTCGCCGGCATCGATTCGTCTACCCAGTCGTGCAAGGTGGTGATCCGCGAGGCCAGCAGCGGGGCGCTGGTCCGGCAGGGCCGAGGCGCGCACCCGCCGGGAACGGAGGTCGACCCCGCCGTCTGGTGGCGCGCGCTGGACGCTGCCCTGGCCGAGGCCGGCGGCCTGGACGGCGTCGTGGCCGTCTCGGTGGCGGGCCAGCAGCACGGCATGGTGTGCCTCGATGAGCACGGCGACGTGGTCAGGCCGGCGCTGCTGTGGAATGACACCAGATCAGCGGCGGCGGCGGCAGAACTGGTCGCCGAACTCGGCGCGGGCGACCCGGTGCGCGGCGCGGTGGAGTGGGCGGATGCCGTCGGCAGCGTACCGGTCGCCGCGTTCACCGTGACGAAGCTGCGCTGGCTCGCCGAGCACGAACCGGCCGCGATGGCTCGAACGGCCGCCGTGTGCCTGCCGCACGACTGGCTCACCTGGCAGCTGGCGGGTAGCCGCGACCTTGACCGCCTGCGCACCGACCGCAGTGACGCAAGCGGCACGGGCTACTGGTCCCCGGCGGCCGGAGCCTACCGGCCCGACCTGATACGGCGCGCCTGCGGACGCGAACCGGCCGTCCCCCGTGTGCTCGGTCCCGCCGAGCCAGCAGGAGAGGGAGCGTCGGCCAGCCCGGGCCATCCAGCGCCCCTGCTCGGCCCCGGCGCAGGCGACAACGCCGCCGCCGCACTCGGCCTGGGCGCCCAGACCGGCGACGTCGTGGTCTCCGTCGGCACCTCCGGCACGGTCTTCGCCGTAAGCGGCGCGCCCACGGCCGACCCCGCCGGCACGATCGCCGGTTTCGCCGACGCCACCGGCGGCTTCCTGCCCCTGGTATGCACGCTGAACGCCGCCAGGGTGCTCGAGGCCGTCGCCGCCGTCCTCGGCACCGGCCTCGGCAGGCTCTCCCAGCTGGCGCTCGCGGCCAGGCCGGGCGCCGGCGGGCTGGTCATGCTGCCCTATCTCGAGGGCGAGCGAACCCCGAACCGGCCGGCCGCTACCGGCACCGTGGCTGGCCTGACCGGGACGAACGCCCGGCCGGAGAACCTGGCCAGGGCCGCGGTCGAGGGCATGCTCTGCGGGCTCGCCGACGGGCTTGACGCCATCAGGGCGGCAGGCATCGGTGTCCAGCGCGTCCTGCTGATCGGAGGCGGCGCACGGTCAGAAGCGGTACGCCGGATCGCCCCCGCGGTCCTCGGCGTCCCGGTCGAGGTACCCGAAGCGGGCGAGTACGTCGCCGACGGCGCGGCCCGGCAGGCGGCCTGGCTGGCGGCAGCCGGCGACGCCCCGCCGGACTGGACGCTGACCGCGACCCGGCGGTACGAGGCCGATCCCGAGCCCGCCGTCCGCGACCGCTACGCCGCCGTCCGCGACGCCGCGCGCTGAGATCCTCCCGGCCCCGGCCCGCGTTCTAGGCACGGCGGGCGCGGCTCACGCTCATGAAGATGATCAGCACGACGAGCAGTACAGCGATTGCTGCTGGTGTCACGGTAGCGGCCCAGTCGAAGCCGGGGCTGCTGATGGTGGTGACGGAGTCGGGCGGGACCGGGAGCGGGATCTGGCCGTTCCGGGCCGCCATTTCTTGGATGAGCTCGAGGCACGTGTTACCGGTTGCCGCCGGGCAGATAACTCCGCTAACTCCGCCTCCCCCCTGGACGGCGATATGGACGCTTGCCGCCCGGCCGACGGTGGCGCCGCCGACCAGGGCGTTCGCCGCTGCGATGGCGGCGCAGCTGATGGCGGCAAGGCCGGCCGAGACCATGACGACGCGCCGGGCGCTTAGGACGCGCAGCCCTCGTTCCGCAGCGGCGGGAACCGTCGCCGGGGCGCGATCTACGGGCAGGTCGGCGAGCAGGACGGTCAGTTCTTTCCCGGTGCGTGCCGACAGGGCCTGCCCGGCTCGCTCGTCGAATTCGTCGGCCGTGAGCCGGCCGACCCGGAAGGCTTCGCCCAGCTCGGCCAGCGCCCGGTCGCGGTCGGCGTCAGATACCCGGAAGTCACCGGGCGGGAAGTCCCTGGCCGCACTGTCCATAATTCATGCTCCTTCGGAGCAGGGTCCGGCGTATAACCCGATGGTAAGCGCGCGGCGGGCGGTAAGCATCAGCCCTAGGGACATCGGCATGGGATTCCGCGCCAGCCGTCGCCCCCCGGGCGCGATCGCGGGCCCGCGCGGACGTAGAGGCGGGCGGCGCTGGAGATGCGGGTCGCTGAGCGGCGATCCAGCGTCTCGCCGCACAACCGGAGAATGTCCCCGGATTCGTTGGTGAGCAGGTAACGCGGATACTCTTACCAGCGCTCGCCAGCGCTCGCCAGCGCTCGCCAGCGCCGCGAGCGGCTCGCCAGCGCCGCGAGCGGCTCGCTACTTCGGCGCAGCCCGCGCGCTGCTGGATGCTACCTTGTTGCCTGGCCGGACTGCGCTCATGGCTCGCTTGCACTCCCGGAAGGGCCTGGGCCAGGCGTTCGCGCACGCGATGGCTCGTGTTGGCCGCACCCATCTGAGCAATCGCATCACGGCGTATTCCGGAGCGTACATAACCGAAATTGTCTCGTTCAGCACCGGCAAAACGGGTACCGGAAACGCGCGGATCCTTTTTTGGAAAGTGCCCCGGGTGGGATTCGAACCCACACTGCACGCTGTTTGAGAGCGCGGACTCTGCCGTTGGTCTACCGGGGCTCGGGTGGCGCCAAGATAGGCGGCTCGAAACCAATCTACCCGATCACGATACTCTCGTGGGGTGAACGAGAACCCGTTGCGTGTCGTGATCGCCGAAGACGAGGCCCTGATCCGGCTCGACCTCAAGGAGATGCTGGAGGAGGAGGGCTACGACGTGGTGGCGGAGGCGGGCGACGGGGAGTCGGCCGTCGAGCATGTCACGGCGCTGCGGCCGGACCTGGTCATCCTGGACGTCAAGATGCCGGTCCTGGATGGGATCTCCGCCGCCGAGCGGATCGCGGCTGAGCGGATCGCCCCGGTTCTCATCCTCACCGCCTTCTCCCAGCGCGAACTCGTGGAGCGGGCCAGGGACGCAGGCGCGATGGCCTACCTGGTCAAGCCGTTCACCAAGGCCGACCTCGTGCCCGCCGTGGAGATGGCGGTCAGCAGGTTTGCCGAAATCCGCGCGCTCGACGCCGAGATCGGCTCGCTGCGCGATCGGCTGGAGGTCCGCAAGCTACTCGACCGGGCCAAGGGCCTGCTCCAGACCGAGCACGGGCTCAGCGAGCCCGAAGCGTTCCGCTGGATCCAGAAGACCTCGATGGACCGCCGCCTCACCATGCGGAAGGTCGCAGAAGCGGTCATCGAGGGCAGCATGCCGGCTTCCGCCGACTCACCCCAGCCCTGAGCCTCGACCTCGACGCCGAGTCAGCCGCGATCAACGTTAGGGACGGAAGCTGCATGGGACCCGGGGGGCCTTTGGTGCCGTGTCCGCCTTCCCCGGCCAACACGTTCTCTACTTGAACCCCCCGGGCCCGAGGTCCCCACGTTACCCGCCGGCGGGCACCACTGACGCGCCCATTGCCCGCCGCGACACCCGTGATCACCTGCGAGTAATCACCCATTTACCCAGAAGACCCGCTGCCGTTGCCGTCCACCGGCAGCGCCGCCGCGACCCGGCGCGCCGGAACGACCCGGTATCACAACTCCGCACACGTGGCGGACGGGGCCACCACCGCCCGTTCGGACCATAGGATCGGTGCGTGGCGACACACGCACCGAACTCCTCAGGTCAAGACCGGTTGCTGCTGCTCGACGGCCACTCGCTGGCCTACCGGGCCTTCTTCGCGCTGCCGATCGAGAACTTCTCCACGACCACCGGCCAGCCGACCAACGCGGTCTACGGTTTCACCGCAATGCTGATCAACGTGCTGCGCGACGAGAAGCCGACGCACGTCGCGGTGGCGTTCGACCGCGGGGAGCCGACGTTCAGGCACGAGCAGTGGGTCGAGTACAAGGCCAACCGGCGGGAGACGCCCGAGGACTTCCGCAGCCAGCTCAGCCTGATCTTCGAGGTCCTCGACGCGCTGGGCATCCGTCGGCTTTCCGCGCCCGGTTACGAGGCCGACGACCTCATCGCCACCCTCGCGACCCAGGGCGCCGAGCAGGGCATGGACGTCCTGGTCGTCACCGGCGACCGCGACGTGCTCCAGCTGGTCTCGGACCGGGTGACGGTGCTGATGACCCGCCGTGGCATCACCGAGATGACCCGGTTCACCCCCGAGGCCGTGACCGAGAAGTACGGGCTCTCGCCGGCCCAGTACCCCGACTTCGCCGCGATCCGCGGTGACCCGAGCGACAACCTGCCCGGCATCCCCGGGGTGGGGGAGAAGACCGCGTCCAAGTGGGTCACCGAGTTCGGCTCGCTGGCCGCGCTGGTCGACCGGATCGAGGAGGTCAAGGGCAAGGCGGGCGATGCGCTGCGCGAGCACCTGGCGGGCGTGCTGCGCAACCGCCAGCTCACCTCGCTGCTCACCGACCTGCCCGCGGAGACCGTTGGCGCCGTGCCCGGCGACCTGCTGCCGGCGGCCTGGGACCGGGAGACGATCCACCAGCTGTTCGACACGCTCCAGTTCCGCGTGCTCCGCGACCGCCTGTACCAGACGCTGCCGCACGGCCTCATCGGCGCCTTCGGCTCGACCGACCAGCCCGCCGCGAGCGGCGCCGGGGCGGAAAAGCCGACGTTCGACCTGGTGGCGGTCCTGCTCGGCCCCGATGAGGTCAGTGCCTGGCTGGCCGCCCATTCTTCTGCCGAACGATCCGGGGTAGCCGTGTCCGGAACCTGGGGACGCGGCACGGGCCAACTCACCGCGGTGGCGATCGCGGCCCCGGACGGGAACGGCGCCCACATCGATCCGGTAGCCCTCACCGAGGCCGACGAGCGGGCGCTGGCGGCCTGGCTGGCCGACCCCGCGTACCCGAAGGTGCTGCACGACGCCAAGGGACCCATGCACGCGTTCGCGGCCCGCGGCCTGCCCCTGGCCGGCCTGGCCGACGACACCGCGGTGGCCGCCTACCTCGCGCTGCCCGGCCAGCGCACCTTCGACCTGGCCGACCTTGCGCTGCGCTACCTGGCCAAGGAGCTCAGCGAGGAGGCCGAAGGCGGGCAGCTGACCCTGGACGGCTCGGACGAGCGCGACGCCGCGACCGCGCTGGTGCTGCGCGCGCAGGCGACGCTCGAGCTCGCCGAAGCGCTCGACGTCGACCTGGAACGCCGCGAGGCGGCCGCGCTGCTGCGCGAGCTAGAGCTGCCGCTGGTCTCGGTGCTGGCCAAGATGGAGCACACCGGGATCGCGGCCGATCTCGACCACTTCGGCGCCATGTCCGCCACACTGCACGGCGAGGTAAAGGCGGCCGAGCAGGCTGCGTTCGCGGTGGTCGGGCACGAGTTCAACCTCGGCTCGCCCAAGCAGCTTCAGGAGGTGCTGTTCACCGAGCTCGGGCTGCCGAAGACCAAGCGGATCAAGACCGGATACACCACCGATTCCGAGGCCCTGATCAGCCTGCTCGCGCAGACCGGCCACCCGCTGCTCGAGCACCTGCTGCGCCACCGCGACGTGTCCAAGCTGATGACGATCGTGGACTCGCTGATCCCGATGCCCGACGAGGGCGGCCGGATCCACACCACGTTCAACCAGACGATCGCCGCCACCGGCCGGCTCTCCTCGACCGACCCGAACCTGCAGAACATCCCCATCCGCAGCGAGCTCGGCCGCCGGATCCGGGAGGGCTTCATCGTCGGCCCGGGGTATGAGTGCCTGCTCACCGCGGACTACAGCCAGATCGAGCTGCGGATCATGGCCCACCTGTCCGGCGACGAGGCGCTGATCGCGGCGTTCGAGTCCGGGCACGACTTCCACGCCGCCACGGCCTCCCGGGTGTTCGGGCTGCCGCCCGCCGACGTCGGGCCCGAGCTGCGCGCCAAGATCAAGGCGATGAACTACGGGCTGGCCTACGGTCTTTCCGCCTTCGGGCTCTCCCAGCAACTGCGCATCTCGACCGAGGAGGCGCGCGGGCTGATGGAGGAGTACTTCAAGGAGTTCGGCGGGGTCAGGGACTACCTGCACGAGGTGGTCTCCCGGGCCAGGATGGACGGCTACACCGCGACGATGATGGGCCGGCGCCGGTACCTGCCCGACCTCACCTCGGACAACCGCCAGCGCCGTGAGATGGCCGAACGCATGGCGCTCAACGCCCCGATCCAGGGCTCCGCCGCCGACGTCATCAAGGTCGCGATGCTCGCCGTCGACAGTTCGCTCGCAGGCGCGGGCCTGCGTTCCCGGATGCTGCTCCAGGTCCACGACGAGCTCCTCATCGAGGTGGCCCCCGGCGAGTACGACGCGGCCCACGACCTGGTCTGCGCCGCCATGGCCGGCGCCGCCTCCCTCCGCGTCCCGCTGGACGTATCGGTAGGCACCGGCCGCAGCTGGGCCGAGGCCGCCCACTGACGGGCTGCCCGCGACGAGGCCACACCGTGGCCGTATTGTGGCCGGTCTCGATTGACCCATCCACCCTGCTCTCATATCCTGAACGCTGCGCCGTATACTCGTGCGTTCCGTCAGGCCGCATGACATCGCGTCATGTGACCCGGCTGACGGCCGCCGGGCGTGCCGTGGTCGGCCCGAGCTGGTTCCGGTAGGTCCTCCTGGTCATCTTGGGGTGCACGGCCTGCAGCGTGTCCAAAAACATTCCCCTGTCCGCATCCGGAGCCAACCCACACATGACGAGCAGCACGCAAGCCAACTCGACCCCCAAGGTGGCGGTCAACGACATCGGGTCCGAGGAGGCATTCCTCGCCGCTATCGACGAGACCATTAAGTATTTCAACGACGGTGACATCGTCGAAGGAACAGTTGTCAAGGTCGACCGAGACGAGGTTTTGCTCGATATCGGCTATAAAACGGAGGGGGTGATCCCCTCCCGCGAACTATCGATCAAGCACGACGTCGACCCGCACGACGTGGTTAAGACCGGCGAGCACATCGAAGCCCTGGTCCTGCAGAAGGAGGACAAGGAAGGCCGGCTGATCCTGTCGAAGAAGCGGGCGCAGTACGAACGCGCCTGGGGCACGATCGAGAAGGTCAAGGAAGAAGACGGCGTGGTCACCGGCACGGTGATCGAGGTCGTCAAGGGCGGCCTGATCCTCGACATCGGGCTGCGCGGCTTCCTGCCTGCCTCCCTGGTGGAGATGCGCCGCGTCCGTGACCTGCAGCCCTACGTCGGCCGCGAGATCGAGGCCAAGATCATAGAGCTGGACAAGAACCGCAACAACGTGGTCCTGTCCCGCCGGGCGTGGCTGGAGCAGACCCAGTCCGAGGTCCGGCACACCTTCCTCAACACCCTGCAGAAGGGCCAGATCCGCCGGGGTACCGTCTCCTCGATCGTCAACTTCGGCGCGTTCGTGGACCTGGGCGGGGTAGACGGCCTGGTGCACGTGTCCGAGCTGTCCTGGAAGCACATCGACCACCCGGGTGAGGTCGTCGAGGTGGGCCAGGAGGTCACCGTCGAGGTCCTCGACGTGGACATGGACCGCGAGCGCGTCTCGTTGTCGCTGAAGTCCACCCAGGAAGACCCGTGGCAGCAGTTCGCCCGCACCCACCAGATCGGGCAGGTCGTCCCGGGCCGGGTGACCAAGCTGGTGCCGTTCGGCGCGTTCGTCCGGGTCGAGGAGGGCATCGAGGGCCTGGTCCACATCTCCGAGCTGGCCGACCGGCACGTGGAGATCCCCGAGCAGGTCGTGCAGGTCGGCGACGAGATCTTCGTCAAGATCATCGACATCGACCTGGACCGGCGCCGGATCAGCCTGTCGCTCAAGCAGGCCAACGAGGGCACCATCGGCGAGGCGGTCGGCGACGACTTCGACCCGACCCTGTACGGCATGCCGGCGTCCTACGACGAGCAGGGCAACTACGAGTACCCGGAGGGCTTCGACCCGGAGACCGGCGAGTGGCTGCCCGGCTACGAGAAGCAGCGCGAGGAGTGGGAGCACCAGTACGCCGAGGCGCGCGCCAGGTTCGAGGCGCACCG